>JBCBBY010000006.1:0-80353 GCA_038531195.1 Pseudomonadota bacterium | reverse complement strand
ATCGCGGTAGGCCTCATAAACTTGATCGAAGATTACTTCTCGTGCGCCCGGATCATTCACGTCTGAACTCATCGACAGCATCTTGTTCAGCGGCCCGATCGAACCAGCTGCAAAGCGCGGTTTGTCCGGGTTTTTCTCTGTCCAAGCATCGGCCGCCTCGCGGGCCAAGCGCGCGCCTTCGAGATTGATATCGATCACGTCTTTCGGTTTCAGCGCATAGTCATCTTGGGCAATGGTTGTCGCCGAAAACGTATTTGTTTCTGTGATATCCGCCCCGGCTTCGAAATAGGCATCGTGGAGATGGGTTACCCGATCCGGACGTGTCAGGCAGAGAATATCATTATTACCTTTCATCTGCCCTGGATATTCATCGGTTGTGAAGCGGTCGCCGCGGAAATCCTCTTCGCTGAGACCCATGCGTTGGAACATCACGCCCCAAGAGCCGTCCAAAAGAAGGATGCGCTCTTTGGCGGAGGCGTGGAGTTGGGCGATTCTGGTTTTGCGGTCGGTCATGGGTTTGGGGCCTCTAATGATTGTTCTAAACCGGAGAATAAATCCTGGAGTTTTTTGTGCTGCGTTCGCGCTTGGGAGGCTTCCTCCGGCGAGCAAAAACGATCGACGAGATCCATCAATGGGTGCATCGATTGTAGAATATCCACGGGGTGTTTCGGACAATAGTAGAGTACCCGCCCGGGGCTGTTCTCCGAAACTTTCGCGATTTCCGCTTCGATATCTTCGCGACAAGTGTCAGTTGCTGTAAAATCCTCATATGAACGATTATCCGTAGTTTGATATTGCTCGATTTTTTCGAGTTCAAAATCAAATCCCATGAGGAGCTCTAAACAGGTCTCTTCATCTCCTCCGGTTTCTTCGAAGAAAATGGATAGATCGCAGCCCGCGATCGTAAAAGCGGACGTGACTGCTAGCAGAAATCGACGATGCTTCATCCGGAGAGCTCACGGTAGTCGGACAGCCCGCATTGTCGTTCGACTTCAGTCTTCATCATAGACAATTGAGGATCCAAATGGTCGACGTCGCGTGGAACCCAAGTGCTTCCATCATTGCATTCAGATTCTTGCCCGTATCCATCAATTGCGGAGGCGCGGCATTTTTTCATCAAGTCCAATAAAGCGCCCCACACTTCGCAATCAATTGCAGAGTCTCTGGATTGAAAAAGCACAGCAGCGTCATCCGCAGTGCAGTCAATCGCTCTGTTATGCTCGGAACAATCAACACGCGTCCATTGATAAACCCCAGGCTCCGGCCGCATGTGAGCGATACCTGTAAAGAAGCCCGTTGCGAAAATAGCAATCGCCGCAGTCACGATCAGAAAGAGACGCCTAGGTCGTTTCACGCCGCCGCCTGTTTCGGTTTCAGCCCAAGCAAGCGACAGGTCGAAATCGCCAGGCTTGCGCGGTTGAGCGTGTAGAAGTGGAAATCATTGACGCCTTGCTCTGACAGTTTTTGGCAGAGCTCGGTGGCGACATTGGCGGTAATTAATTCGCGGGCTTCTGGATCGTCTTCGGTGCCTTCATAGACGTCATGCAGCCATTGCGGGATCGTTGAGCCGCAAAGACCCGCGATCCGCTTCAAGCCTTTAAAATTCGGTTGCAGCATAATGCCTGGCACAATCGGCATGGTGACGCCGCCGGCTCTGGCGCGCTCCAGAAACCCCAAATAGACATCAGGTTCGAAGAAGAATTGCGTAATTGCGCGATCGGCCCCTGCATCTTGCTTAGCCTTCAGGAACGCAATGTCCTCATCCCATCCAAGGCTGTCTGGATGTTGTTCAGGATAACAAGAGACGCTGATCTCAAACCGTGCGCCGGGTGCGATATCATAGTCGCGAATGCCTTGGATCAAATCGACGCTGTCGCGAAAGCCGCCAGGATGCTGTTCGAATTTGGCCCCCATGCCTTCAGGCGGGTCGCCGCGCAGGGCGACGAGGTGGCGAACACCCGCATTCCAAAAGTCCGTGGCAACCTGGAGCACTTCTTCTTTGGTCGCGCTCACGCAGGTGAGATGCGCCGCCGGAGCGAGCGGTGTGTCTTGGGCAATTTTCGCGACCGTTTTCTGTGTCCGGTCGCGCGTTGACCCACCCGCGCCATAGGTCACTGACACAAATTTCGGGGCCATAGGCGACAGGCGCGCGACGGACTCCCAGAGCTTGGCTTCCATCTTGTCCGTCTTCGGCGGGAAGAACTCGAATGAGACATTCGGAGCAGGCGTGGTTTGTTGAGCGGCAACGGCGAGCGTATTCATGCTGCGACTTCCTGTTGATTGGCGGGGCGCGTGGCGGTCCAAATGAGCACGCTCAGGCCTTGATCGAGAGAGGCCGGCGGATCGAACCGCAACGGCGTTTGTAAGTCCAAACCGGCGGCATCGGCCCAAGTGGCCATATCGGCTTCGCGAATGCCGAGACGACGATGCCCCTGCGTTTCGCGCAGGAATTCCAAGTCATGCGGCGCAAAATCAATGACGAGCACCTGACCGCCGGGTTTGAGAATGCGCGCGGCTTCAGTGATTACGTCTTCGGGTTGTTCAAGATAGTGAAGCACTTGGTGGACGATCACCAGGTCGGCGCTGCCGCCATCGAACGGTGTTGCCGTGACATCCCCTTGGCGAACACGCGCATTTGTGACGCCAGCACGATTGAGATTGGCGCGCGCCACTGTGAGCATGTGATGCGAGAGGTCCAGGCCTTCAGAATCTTTTGCGAAAGGCGCGAGGAGCGCCAACATTCGTCCGGTTCCTGTTCCGAGGTCGATCAAACGATCCCGATGCTGAGTGCCGACAATGTCGAGGATCGCCGCCTCAATGGCTGTTTCCGGGTAATGTAAGGCGCGCAGCCGGTCCCAATTGTCGGCGATGTCCGAAAAGTATGATTCAGCCGACATGGCACGTTGCGCTCGTACGCTTTGCAATGCGAGCGCATCTTGGTCGAATGGTTCTGAGGAGACATCCAACTCAACAAACAGAGAGTGCAAGAGTCGTCCGGCCCAACCTTGCGTCTGCGCTCGATAGAACACCCAAGAGCCTTCTGGTAAGCGTTCGACCAGACCCGCCGTCGTGAGGGTTTTTAAATGATGCGACAATCGCGGTTGGCTCTGATCGAGAATGTCGACCAATTCGCCCACAGCGAGATCCCCACGCCGCAGCAAAGCCAGGATCCGCAATCGGGTCGGCTCGCCAGCGGCTTTTAAAGCGTCTACAAGAAGGTCTGGATCGGCTTGCATAAAATCATATAAACAATCATTTATATGATTTGCAATAGCCAATTCGAGCATTAACCATTGTGCTCACGTGGCCACAGTTTTAGATGATGTCTGATTATTCACATTAGGTTTATTTGATTTGTGGCAATTCGATCCTCATATCGCTTGCCGATAAGCAAGGACGGACTCAATGCGATTTACGAGCGTGGTTACAACGTCATTCCTGGCCATCACGGCCTGCGCCTCAACCGGCGAAGACGTGTCTGCGACCGCCGTTTATGATCCCTTGGAAGGGGTCAACCGACAAATATACGCCTTTAATGATGGCGTTGACCGGGCAGTTTTAGAGCCGGTTGCGAAAGGCTACCGTGCTGTCACAAATGAGCCCGTTCGCGGCGGTGTGTCGAATTTTCTGACAAATCTCAATCAACCCGTGGTCTTTGCCAACACGGTCTTACAAGGCAAACCCGGCGCAGCGATCGATACATTCGCGCGTTTTGCGCTGAATTCGACCCTTGGGGTTGCGGGGATCTTTGATCCGGCCACCACGATGGAGGTCCCTGAGCATAACGAAGATTTTGGCCAGACCCTTGGCGTTTGGGGCGTGCCTAATGGCCCCTATTTGGTATTGCCATTCCTGGGTTCGTCGAATTTGCGAGATCTGACTGGCTTTGGCGTCGATGCGGCGTTCGATCCACTCAATTGGTCGCAATTTGAAGGTGATACGGAATTCCTGGTCACCCGCCAGGTGGTGGAAATTGTCTCCGTTCGTGAGAATTTGATCGAAGCCGTTGAAATTCTGCGCGATCAACCGGAGCCGTATGTGGCGCTCCGTCGAAATTATACACAACAAAGAACGGCCGCGATACGCGACGGCCGCGAGCAAGAAGACCCGTTCAAAGATTTGCCCGATTTCGATGCTTATGATTTCGGCGATGAAGAAGAATTTGAGTCTGAGGAAGAATAATCATGTCTATTCGTAAGTGGATCATCTCATCCGCCATGCTGGCCGCGGCAGCGATGTCAGCTTTTGCAGACAGTGCGACGGAAGAATATGTGCGCGCCAACGCCAATGACGTTTTGGCGTCTTTGAACGCGCCAGGGCTTAGTGCTTCCGAGCGCCGCGAACAGTTCCAGACCTATATGGATGAGTTCACCAATCTCGACGCGGTGGCGAAATTCGTGATCGGCAAATATGCCAAACGATTCACGCCGGAAGAGATGGACGCCTATCTGACCACGTTCCGGAATTATGCTTTGGTCGTCTATGAATTCTACTTCAACGAATATCGCGGCCAGGATGTAAAAGTTGTCGGCTCAACCGATCGCAATCCACGCGATTCGATTGTTGATACAGAAATTGTCCGCGCAGATGGCCAAGAGCTGGAAGTGCGCTGGCGCGTGCTCAATCGCGGCGGTAAGTATCAAGTCGTCGACGTGGCGCTGAATGCCGAAGGCAATTTGATTTGGCTCGCCATCGAGCAACAAGCACAATTCTTGTCGATCTTGGACCAGAATAACGGATCGGTTGATGCGCTGAATGCCAAGATCAATAGCATGACAGACGAGTTGATTGCGCTGCGTCCGGCTGAAGACAGCTAGTCTTCGTAGCTTTGCGCTCGGCCCCAAATTTTAGATTACGCGTGCGGGCACCTAAACAGGTGCCCGTCACTTATGGTCAAGACTTTGGTCGTAAAATCAAAGATGTGCGTGGCGTTTTGCCAAAATCGCGCTAGCCCAGTTGGATCGAGGTGAGGACCCATAATAAGAGATGATATCCCGCGTATGACTGGCCCTTACCAAACTCCGCTTGTGCTCGCGCGCGAGCCGCTAATGGCATTTTTCTGGGCGGTTCTGGCACCGGTCTTGTTTTTGACAGGGGCGGCTTTGATCGTGGCGGAGTTCACCCCGCCATTCGATCCGGGCTCAGCGGCTGAAATCAGCGCTTACCAAACTCATTGGTTCGTTTCCTGTATCGCGATGGCGGTTTGGTTTGCCACGATGAGCGCGTGGTCGAATTGGCTGGGCGCCGGGCCATTTGCGGGTGAGATGAAGTCGACGCAAACCTGGATCATGGCGGCTGCCATGTTGGGGCCATTGCTATTATTAGGGCCGAACCTCCTGGTCGCCAGCTTCATGACGGAAGAGGGTTGGCAATATAACCAACAAATCAATCAAGATGTCTTCAGGCCGCAGAATTGGACTTTGGCCTACATCTTTGTCGCCGTGGTCATGGCACCTGTGGTCGAAGAAGTCGCGTTTCGTGGTATCGCCTTTGGTGCCTTAGTCGCGCGCGGCTTAAGTCCTGTTGGGACGGTGGTTTTGTCAAGTTTTGTGTTCGCGTTCAGTCACATGCAGTACTCGGTACCAGCCATGATCGTCGTGTTTCTTACCGGCATCGGGTTTGCGCTGTTGCGCCTATTTAGCGGCACCGTCGTGGTGCCCATTATCGCGCATATGTCCGCCAATGGCGTGATTTTGGCGCTTAATTGGATGGCGGCGAATCCCCCAACGTGAGGGGTTGCCCGATAGGGTCGAACTCGTCATGTGAAGCCACATGAGCGATGACCTTACCCGAGAACAGATTTACGATATCCCGAGCGGCTATAGCCCATTGCCTTGGCACCGCGGTTTCGGGCGCCAAGTGGGGCCTTTGTTTGAGAAGCGCGACGAAACCGGCCTGACCCGCGCTTTCCGTGTCGGCGAGCATCATACGAATGGGATGATGAATGCGCATGGCGGCATGCTGATGACATTTGCCGACATGGCTTGGGGATCCGCGGTCGAGAAGAATGAAGATACGTGGTGGGTGACAATTCGCCTCGTGTGCGATTTTTTATCCGGCGCAAAACATGGATCTTGGGTCGAAGGTCGCGGCCAAGTTTTATCGGTCGTCGACGGAATTCATACAGTGGAAGGCCGGATTTGGAGCGGTGACAAAACCCTGATGACCGGAACCGGTGTGTTCAAAGTCATCGAAAAGCGAAGCTAATCTATGACTTCAAATATTGAACAGTTAAGTCCACAAGTCGCCAACCTGTTGGCCCAATATCGCGGACAAAAACCAGATGCACCCGAATGGTTTAAGGCGGCGGTGAACACCCCTTATGAAGAAGGCTTCGTCAACGTCGCGGGGGCGCGCATTCGCTATCAGGCTTATGGCGATCGGCATAAGCCAGGCCTGCTTTTATCGCATGGAAATGGCGCGCACGCGCATTGGTATGACTTCATCGCACCAGCCTTGATGGATGATTATTATACGGTGTCGATGTCCTTCTCAGGCATGGGCGATAGTGAGTGGCGTGAGCGCTATAGTTTCGCGACCTATACAGATGAACAAATCGCGGTCTGCTCGGAATCTGGTTTGTTTGATGATGGCCGAAAGCCCTTCATCGTGGCCCACTCTTTTGGCGGGTTTACGACGCTCAATACTGCGCGCCAGCATGCTGACCGGTTCGCGGGCGTTGTCATCGTCGACAGCGGCATTCGTCCGCCGGAGGACAAATGGGAGGGCCCTCCAATCCGTAGTCGCGGCAACCGCGCTTATGCGAGCCTTGAAGCCGCCCTGGCGCGTTTTCGGCTCGCCCCGGCGCAGCCCTGCGAGAACCACTATATTGTCGACTATATTGCCCGCCATAGCGTCAAACAGATTGAGAATGAGGCGGGCCAGTCGGGTTGGACGTGGAAGTTCGATCCGAGCATTTATGTCGATTTCGATTTTGGTGAGATGCATCGGACGTCCCTCGACAATATTGCCTGCCGGATCGCGATGATACGCGGTGAAGACTCCGTCCTCGTAACGGACCGGATTTGGGAATATATGCGCAGTCTGCGGCCTGAAATGGATATGATCTCAGTTTCTGACGCTCAGCATCATGTCTTGCTGGATCAACCGCTCACCTTCATCGAAGCGGTAAAAAAACAGCTCGCAAGCTGGGAATCGTAAGGCAAACGTTGCGTTTCAGATTGTGTCGGTTAAAGACCGCGCGCGATGATCGAAATCTTACCAGAATCTCCAGGGCAACACGCCGACGCGATCGAGGCTTTGTATGATCGCACGTTTGGCCCAGGTCATTTTGCCAAGACGGCGGAGCGCCTTCGGGAAGGTAATGAGTCATTACCGAGTATCACGCGGATCGCTGTATCGGATGGACAGGTCATTGGCGTTTGCCGAGTTTGGCCGATCACCGTCGGTGACGGAGAAACATCGGCAGTGTTCATCGGTCCCGTGGCGGTGGATCCCTCATTTCAGGGGCAACGATTGGGTTTGACCGTGACCGGTGAGGCATTGGAAGCGGCGAGAAAAGCAGGATGGGAAGCGGCTGTCATCATCGGCTCAACGACGTATTTCGGCGAGCTTGGTTTTGTGCCGGTTGCGCCAGACCGATTTCAGTTTCCGGGCCCTCAAGACATGAGCCGCGTTATGGTCCGCGGTCTAGCCGGCTCGCCTGATGAGCTGTGTGGTGCTGTGCGTGCGCCGTGCGCGCCGCAATAGGCGCATAAGAAACTTGCCCAAGGCCTAAAGAAAAAGCCCGCGCGGATGACCGCACGGGCTTTTCGTGTTTGGAGAGTTCGCCGCTACAGCGCGTCGGTCAGTTCCGGAACCGCGTTGAACAGGTCCGCGACCAGGCCATAATCCGCGACTTGGAAGATTGGGGCTTCCTCGTCTTTGTTGATGGCGACGATGATCTTTGAGTCTTTCATCCCGGCCAAGTGCTGGATCGCACCGGAGATGCCGACGGCAATGTAAAGCTCAGGCGCAACAATCTTACCGGTCTGGCCGACCTGGTAGTCGTTGGGCGCGTAGCCTGCGTCCACTGCTGCCCGAGAGGCACCAACCGCGGCCCCGAGTTTGTCAGCCAGCGGGTTCATCAGACGCTCAAACTCTTCGGCAGAGCCGAGCGCGCGGCCACCAGAGACAATCCGCTTTGCTGCTGTCAGTTCTGGGCGGTCGCTTTCAACGATTTCTTCGGAGACGAAAGACGATTTGAACGGACCGGTTGGTGCGTCGACGGTTTCAACGGCGGCTGAACCGCCAGCGCCAGCGGCTTCAAATGCCGTTCCGCGTACCGTGATCACTTTCTTCGCGTCGGACGACTTCACCGTCATGATCGCGTTACCAGCATAGATTGGGCGCACGAATGTGTCGGCGTCTTCAATTCCGACAATGTCAGACAGCTGCATCACGTCGAGCTTGGCCGCGATGCGCGGCGTAACGTTTTTGCCCATGGTTGTGGCCGGTGAGAGTAGGGCGTCATAACCGTCCATGAGTGGAACGATCAGCGCTTCCATCGCTTCTGCGAGCTGCTTTTCATAAGCATCGCCATCTGCGTGGAGGACTTTGCGCACGCCGTCGATGCCAGCAGCGGCGGCCGCCACATCACCCGCGCCTTTACCGGCAACAAGGACATCTACGTCGCCGCCAAAGGCTTTCGCTGCGGTGACGGTTTTCGCGGTCGCATCAGATAGCGCCGCATTGTCATGATCTGCAATTACAAGAACAGCCATTATACAGCTCCCGCAGTTTTGAGTTTATCAACCAGCGTGGCGACGTCTTCGACTTTTTCGCCTGCTTCGCGCACCGGTGGCTCAGTAACTTTGACCACGGTCAAGCGCGGTGAAATGTCGACGCCATAGTCGCCAGGCTCTTTCATATCGATCGGCTTTTTCTTGGCCTTCATAATGTTTGGCAGAGACGCATAACGTGGTTCGTTCAAACGAAGGTCAGTGGTCACGATTGCTGGGCCTTCAAGCGCAACAGTCTGCAGACCCCCGTCAACTTCACGCGTCACGCTGACCGTACCGCCTTCAGCCTTCACCTCAGAGGCAAATGTGCCTTGTGGCCAGCCGAGCAGCGCGCCGAGCATTTGGCCGGTTTGGTTGCTGTCATCGTCAATCGCTTGCTTGCCGAGGATGACCAGGTCTGGACTTTCTTCTTCGACCACCTTGGCGAGCAGTTTGGCCACACCCAGTGGCTCAACATCGTCATCAGTTTTGATCAGAATGCCGCGATCTGCGCCCATGGCGAGCGCCGTCCGGATGGTTTCTTGGGCCTGCTGAGGCCCGATGGAGACAGCGATGACTTCGGTCGCTGTGCCGGCCTCTTTCATGCGAACAGCTTCTTCGACGGAAATTTCGTCAAAGGGGTTCATAGACATTTTGACATTGGCCAGATCGACACCGGTCTGGTCCGATTTTACGCGGACCTTTACGTTATAGTCGATGACCCGTTTGACAGGCACGAGGACCTTCATCGGCGACTCCCAGAGTTACTTCAATTCGTTTGCCGTGCAGGTAGCAGGCCAGACAGGAAACACAAGGCTTACCTTGACGTTAGCGTCAGTTTGGCGCGGAAAATTGAAACGGCTTTCTAAGCCTCGTTGTGCCAGATTAACTCAGTTTTTGGTCAAAAACGGCTTGCGAGCGGTGGTCAAGATAAGCGGCCCAAATGGGAAGGGCGATGGCGGCTAACCCAGCGACGACTGCAACAGACCAGAACAGATCCGAGACCAGTGGGGCAGCGTCGAGCTGTCCGATCATGCCGAGTATATTATACCAATCATGGCTGACCATCTTGTCTTCGATATCGTCCGAAGCGCCGAGAAGGCTGAGTTCAAGCGTGTTGGCGTCGCCGGAATATTTCGACGCGCTGAACATTGCAATGGAACTCCATGCCAGCGTAAAGGCCCCCAAACGCTTGCAATTGGACGATAGGAACCAGAGGGTCAGTCCAGCCGGAACGCCAATTTCGAACAGAGTCCCACCCAGGAAGTGAATGAAACGGCCGGCCCAGGATGTCAGAAAATGACCACCTTCGTGGACAATCAGTCCAATTGAATCAAAGAACCAAGCTGGAAAGGCAAATTTTCCAGTTATTAAATCTAAGCCACCGGCGAAAATCAGTGCCAGTACGGCGACGATAACGGTTTGAACGAATATGGGTTGTCGCGCCAGAAACGCTTCGTACCGTTGAATGTCCGGTTTTTGCCGGTAAACGCCGATCGCGAGTGAGACCATGATGACGGCGCATCCACCGTGAATGAGACCCATAATACCATACATGACCCAACCTCAATCGATCGTCGGTCCCCATCGTCTGGCGTAATAGCCAATGTTCTCGAAATCCTTTTGAGGACGTCGAAAATTCGTTCGATTGTGGTGCAGAGACTATGGGGCTTGGAATGCGGTTGCAGATGCAAGATTTGGATGTCCGATGGAGAGGGCTTGGAATCGTGTGCCCATGTCGGCCGGGTCGACCAGTTTTCGAACGCTTTCATAGAGATCATCCGCACGCGCCGGGTGTTGCCGAGCGAGCTGGTTCAAGCGGGCCTCCGCACCGAGCGTGAGCAAGAACTGGCTCTGTGAGATCGGGCCGTCGACCTTTAAGTGCTGCCCCATGGCCAACCGCTTCAACCGCAGAAAATCGATATCGCACGTCAGGTCGCTCTCGCCTGGATGAGCGAGCGGGTCGATCTGAAGACCTTTACGGTAAGATCGCAAAGTGTCCGTGGGCGTGCCGTCGACGGTGCCGTAGTCGATCAACAGCGCCCGTCCGATCGTTTGGTCCAAGAGGTGTTTCAAAGACTCGGCGAGCGTTTTTAATCCAGGTTGTATCTCGAGGCTCCCTTGCGCCGCTGGGGCGTTGAGCTCAGCGGGGAGGGCGCTGACATTGAGGCCAAATTGCAAGCCATCCTGGTCATTCAGACCAATCACTCGCTCGTGCCAGGCTTCACCGACACGGACAAATTGCTGGACCGGTAAGCAGTCTAACCACTCATTCGCGACCAACAGAAAAGGCCGGTCTGTTGGGATAGCGTATATGCCGGACAGGAATTTGAGGTCGAACGCATCAAATCGATCGCGCAGTTTTGTTTGTAAGACGGAGCTTGGCTCGATGAAGCAGAGGTCCGCAGCATCATGAAAGCCATCGACATTGGCTGTGGCTCGGAGCGCATCGTCCATCAGTGTCCCGCGGCCGGGACCAATTTCGATTAAGGAAAATCGCTTTGGCGCACCCATTTGCTGCCATTCATGCGCCGCCCATAAGCCAATCAGCTCGCCAAAGATTTGGCTGGTTTCTGGCGCCGTAATGAAATCCTCACCGAGCCCTGGGCGCGCCGCATAATAACCGTGTTGGCGATCGTGCAGGCAGAGATCCATATAGGTCGCAACCGACATAGGTCCGCTATTGCGGATCATTGCAATCAGGCGCTCTTTTAGAGTGCTCACGCGCTCGCAGGAACGCTTGGCTTTTTCAGGGCAAACCAAACGAGCAACGCGCCGCCAATCCACATGGGAAGCGACAAGACCTGACCCATCGTGATCCAGTCCGGCAGAATTTCTACGAACTCATCGGGCTGTCTGAATTGCTCCGCAACGGTTCTCCCAAACGCATAGAAGAGCAGAAACAAACCAGCGATTAAGCCTGGGCGCTGCAAGGCTTTAAATCGCCAAACCATGATGCTGAGAATGATTGCGGGAATCAGGCCCTCGAGGACGGCTTCATAGACTTGGCTTGGATATCGCGCGACTTCGTCGCCGCGATAGACCCACTCCCCGATCGACCAATCGTAAGCGCTCGGCGTTGAACCTGGCACGCGTCCTTCAGGGAAAATCATCCCCCAAGTGCTGCCCTCTGGGACGGGACGACCGTAAAGTTCGGCATTGATGAAATTGGCCATTCGCCCGAGAAACAAGCCAATCGGCGTGACGACTCCAGCAATGTCGCCAATGGATAGAAGCGGCACGTTCCGTTGGCGTGCGACCAACCAAATCGCGATCGCGACTCCGAGCAGCCCGCCATGGAAACTCATGCCGCCTTCCCAAATCCGCAATAAGCTCATTGGATCGGCGAGTGTCTGATCCCATTGATTTGGGAGTTGATAGAAAAGAATATAGCCAAACCGCCCCCCGAGGATCACGCCAAGGGTCACGTAGAATAGCAAATCGTCGATATCGTCGCGCGTCGCTGGGCTGGTGCCGCCCCAGAGTGCGGGGCGTGCGATCATCGCCAGGGCCAAGCGCCATCCAATCAGTAAGCCGCAAATATAAGCCAGCGCGTACCACCGAATGGGAAACTTCCCGAGCCCGAGAAATCCAAGATCAATTTGAAAGATGGCCGGGGAGAATTCAGGGAAGCTCATGGCGGCTTGCTGGGCAGTAATTGCGAGAAGACTCATGCGGCGGTCTTTCCTGTCGGCATTTGTGTTCCCATCTGCTAGGCACAAATTGTATCAGGTTCAAGACGCGCGAAGGAGTCTCTGACATGTCAACGAAAAGCCCCATGATGGATGATCTGGCGGGACTGATGACCGGTGCCATGGGCGCCGCGCGCGCGGCTGGCGAAGAAATGAAGACTGCGGGTCAAGCCCGCGTTCGTGCGATGATTGCCGATATGGATCTCGCCAGCCGCGAGGAAGTCGAAGCGCTGAAAGCGATCGCGGTACAAGCCCTCGAGCGGGTCGAAGCGCTGGAAAAACGCCTCGAGAAGCTCGAAAAATAGTCCTGTCCACTGCTTTTTAACCAAGACTCTTGCGCGATGATTCGGGCAAGAGTAGCTTCTTATCCGAGGCAAGAAGGCCTCGCTGATTCGGAAGGGGGAAGCCATGAGCCTGTCCGTAGATCGTTCGCAAACGTATGACATCGATGCGCTAGAGCTCGTTGAAAGCTGCCTTACTGAGGCCGGCTGGGACTTTCAGCGTGATGATGATGACGCGACGCTGCAGTGCATTGCGGCTTCGAAATGGGGGGATATGGGCGGCATGTTTGCCAATCGCTCAGAGCCACCTGCCTTACACTTCTCTATCACGCTGGACGTGAAACCAACGGATGCGCGTCGCCAAGCGATTGCTGAGCTGGTGATGATGGCGAATGAGCGCCTTTGGCTCGGTCACTTCGACTATTGGGCGGAAGAAGGCGTGATCATATTCCGCCACGCGCTGCCAATGCTGGACCGGGTCGAGCCAGAAGCCGGCGAAGTGCGTGCGGTCATGGCGGCGGGCCTGGATGCTGTGAATATGTTCATCCCAGCTTTTAATTTCGCGATCTGGGCGGGCAAGACCCCCCGCGAAGCGTTGGAAGCAGCGCTGTTCGAAACTGCTGGCGAAGCCTAAGCGGCTCGATTAGGACCGAGTCTGAATGATCAGACGAGAGGTCCAAGCATGACATCGCAAATTACATTGATTGGAGCAGGCCGAATGGGCTCGGCTCTGGCGGGTGGCTGGATCAAAGCGGGTCAATCGGGCGTGATCGATATTATCGACCCGAACCCTGCGCCTGTGGTGAATGGATGGGTGTCTGAGGGTTTGGCGCGGCACAATCCGGATCCACATCCCGCGGATGTCTTGGTCGTCGCTGTGAAACCACAAGTCTTCGGGCAATTGGCAGATGATATTGCTAAGCGCGTTGGGCCGCAGACGCGTGTGCTCTCAATCATGGCAGGTGTTTCGATGGCAACGCTCGAGGCGAGACTGGGTACATCTAATGTCGCCCGCGCGATGCCGAATACGCCGGGCTTGGTGGGCAAAGGCGTGACCATTCTTTGCACAAAGCCGGATGCTGACACCGCTTTCATTGCCGATATGACGGCTTTGCTTGCCCCCTTGGGCGCTGTTGAGGGCCCGATCTCAGAAGCACAATTACCGGCGGCAACGGCCATCTCCGGATGTGGTCCGGCTTACGGATTCTTGCTTGCGGAGGTGATGGCCGCCGCGGGGGAGCATCATGGGCTCGATCGCGACCTTTCCATGCGGCTCGCCCGAAAAACGGTCGAAGGCGCCGGGGCGTTAATGGAGGAGGCCGAGGAAGACGCGGCCTCGCTACGCCAAAACGTGACCTCCCCGAACGGAGTGACGCAGGCGGCCCTTGAGGTCTTGATGTCGCCCGAAGGCATGCCATCTCTTTTCATAGACGCGGTAGCCGCTGCGATCGCGCGAGACATTGAGCTGTCAAAGGAAACCGGATGACCCGAGACGAGATCATCAATAAAGGCGTTGAGGCTGCGCTGAAGCTCGCCGAAACGGAAAAGTGGGGTGATCTCACTCTGGCGGCGATTGCGTCGGAAGCTGGCTTAAGTCTGGCTGATTTCCACACCCATGCTGACAAGGATGCCCTTTCCGCGGCCGTGGAGCGCCGTTTTGATGCGGCGATGAGCGAAGGGTCTATCGACGCCGAAGAAACGGCGCGAACCCGCTTATTTGACGTCATTATGATGCGGTTCGAAGCGATGGAAGAGGTGCGCGATGGTGCGATGTCTTATCTGCGCTGGCGAGATCGGTCTATCGATGGCCTGAAGCTGCGAGTCAAAGGCCGCGCCGACGCGGCCAAGTGGGCCCTCGCCTGTGCCGGTCTCGACGGTAAAAGCCAAATCCCGCGCGGTGTGCAGCTGACCGCCCTCGCCTGGGTCATTGCCCAAGCTGAGCGTGCCTGGCGCGAAGAAACAAGTGCGGACTTGAGCCGGACCATGGCGGCCCTTGACGCGGAACTGATTAAGATTGAAGAGCGCGCCGAATGGTTATCGTCACGCGGTAAGCGAAAGGCGCGGGCAGACGCGGATCAGTAAGGCAGCCTCAAACGCACGCGAAGACCGTCAAGCGGACTGTCCTCAAGTCGAATATCGCCCCCATGCGCACGTGCAAAATCCCGCGCGAGCGTCAGCCCTAATCCCGTCCCCGCGACGTTTTGTGAGCGCGCATCATCTAATCGATGGAAGGGACGGAAAGCGTCTTCGCGCTGATCTTCCGGAATACCGGGACCATCATCATCGAAGAGGATCTCCGCCATACGCGGCCCTTTGATCAGACGCACCTCGCAGCGATTGCCATAACCAACGCCATTCGAGATCAAATTGGTCAGCGTGCGTGTCAACGCCATCGGGCGTGCGGTCACCGTAATCTCCGAGACTTCAATCACGCGAGCGCCGTCGACCCGTTCGGCGACCGTTCGCGCGATGTGATCCAGGCGCAATTCTTCGGGCTTTTCACCTTCCTCACCGCTGGCAAAGGCGAGATATTCATCCAGCATTTTCGACATGTCATCGAGGTCATTGCGCGCGCCGACAATCTCTTCAGATTGCTCCATCATGGCGAGCTGAAGCTTCAAACGGGTCAGAGGTGTGCGCAGATCATGGCTCACCCCTGCGAGCATGGCTGTGCGCTGATCGGTGAACGCTGTTAGGCGGGCGCGCATATCGGTCACGGCACGAGCCGCGTCACGGACTTCCGTGGCGCCACTTGGGCGGAAGCCGGGCATGTCCCGTCCGCGTCCGAAAGCCTTCGCTGCTTCCGTCAAATGTAAGATCGAGCGGACTTGGTTACGCAGAAACGCGAACGCCAAGCCAAGCATAAAAACAGCGCCGAGCAGCACCCAAACAATTGTGAAATGCGTGTTTGCAGCCAGCGCTCGCTTGCGGTCTATCAATACGCGGACCGTGCCGGTCTCAATCTGGCTGCGAAAGTCTAAGACCCGACCCGACTCGACAATGCGCACTTCGACCGATCGCGATGTCACCGCCGCGAGCTGGCCGCGCAGAACGTTAGCATAGCTAAAACCGACTCGGGCATCTGAAGGCCAGACCAGCCCTTCTTCATGCGCACAATCGAGGCGCAGTCCGAGTTGCGCTTCTATGTCCGCTTCCATGGCGAGGTCATGCTCCGCGTCGGCGCAGACATCGACGATCAATCCAACTTCGCGCGCGATCGATTGAGACAGTTTCTCGTTCACGTCGCTGATATGTTCTTGATAATAATAGATCGCGAAGATCGCGAAGATCGCAATCACCGGCAGCGCCACAAGCGCCACGAGGCGGGCATAAAGACCACGCGGGGTATAATCGCGCAGGCGGAAACCACTCATTCTATGCGTCCAATATTATCATCTTCATGCGAACCTTATGCACGATTTGATACGGGTTTTCGAGGAGGAATAGCGTGGCGATCAGTGCAAATCGTTTTGCAAGATCGCTTTTGCATCTTCGCGTAGAATGTCAGCCATTTGTTCAAAGCTGCCTGCCATTGGCGACGTTGGGCGCCAGATTAGCGCGACGCGGCGCATGGCGAGTGGGTGATCAAGGGGTCTCAAAACCAGATCTGCGTCGCGGCTTGCTTCTGATAATGCGTAAATGGCGGGCAGAAGCGCAACACCCGCGCCCGTCGCCGACATATGCCGGATCGCATCCAAGCTTGTCCCTGTGAAGACTCCGCTCATCTTCGCCTCGGCTTTGTCGGCGAGGTCTTGAACCGTTCGGCTTAAGCGATGGCTTTGACCCACACTCAGGAGTTCGCGGTCCTTCAGCGCGTCAATTTGAACGGGCCCGGACCCCGCGAGTGGGTCGTCAGGGGCGGCGCAAAGCCATAAATGCTCCTCGAACAGAAGCGCGCTCGCCATGTCTTTGTGATCTTCCGGTGTGGAGATGACGCAGTCCAGCGTCCCATCTAACAGACAGGCATGCAGCGTATCGGTCCAGTGTTCTTCAACCACGAGACGCAGCTGCGGATAGGTTCGGTGCAGGTCTTTCACCACCGGGGGCAGTAGATAAGGGCCGACGGATGGAAGCACACCGAGTCTGATACGACCGGATAGCGCGCCTGCCTCAGATTTCATTGCGGATTTTAAGTCCTCGACATCGCGCAAAATAAGGCGCGCGCGGCGGACAAAATCTTCGCCCTGAGGTGTCATTAAGGCGCCATTTCGACCACGCTCGATCAGCTGAATGTCCAGTTGCTGCTCAACATCAGCGATTTGGGCCGACAGGCTCGGTTGGCTGACATTCAGCCGTTTGGCCGCCTCATGAAACCGCCCGGTTTCGGAGACGGCAACGATATATTGGAGTTGCCGAAGTGTGGGGCGCATTTTGGTAGTGTGAACCTATCGAAATCTAAGTTTCTTTAGATTTGAATTATGTATCTGGTCAACACATTTCACGGGCATCAAAGCAAATAAGGAGACAGATACATGTTTCGTACGTCAGCAAACCCCTCCCAAGCCCATGCTCCTGTCAATGCAGGAGACGTGTCTGCCCGTATGGAAGTCAATGAAATCAGCATCGATGACTTTGTGACGGCCGAACCGACCCCGAAGCACGAGTCACGCCGCGGTTGGCGCCGACGCCGGGTCCGTCGCGGTAAGAGCTGAAAACTGTCGTTGTCGATCGCGCTGTGAGGCTAGCCGCCGGTTTTCTCAAACGCGCGTTGGAACGCCGGCCGCGCCGTATTGCGCGCGAGATAAGCCGTGAGTCTGGGATACGGGCCAAGCTCGCCCAGACGTTCGGCCATCTGCGCGATATAGGTCATACCGATATCTGGCGCTTGGAACGTATCGCCCATGACATAGTCCCGACCTTCGAGACGGGCCTCTACGTAGCTGAGTTGCAGTGCAACTTCGCCGGTGGCGAACATGTCAAACACCGGTGGTTTTTCGTCCATACGGCTCAAGAGCAGTTTCATAAGTAGCGGCGCAAAGGCAGATGCTTCGGTATACATGAGCCATTGCATCCACTCAGCACGCGCCTGTGGATCGCCCTTTGGCGGACCAAGCTTTCGATCCGGATCAAACTTTTCGAGCAAGTATAACGCGATCGCGCCTGACTCAGCCAAAACAAATCCGTCATCGTCAATCACGGGTGATTTGCCGAGCGGATGCGCATTTTTGAGCTCTGGAGGCGCACGTCCCATATCATTGCGATGATAGATTTCGAGCTCGTAAGGTGCGCCCAGCTCTTCCAGAAGCCAAACAGTGAATATCGAGCGCCCGATGACCAAGTGATGGACTTTTAACATATGCGACCCCTTCGAATTTCTAGTCTGGCATGAGCCGATATCCGATACCTCGAACCGTCTGGATGTGAATGGGGTTCCTCGGGTCAGGTTCGATTTTCTTTCGCAATCGCGTCACCTGCACATCGATACTCCGCTCGGTCCCGTTGGAGGTTTTGTCGGCCAGCGCTTCGCGAGAAATCGGTTCGCCGGGGTGGCGTGAGAGAATGGTGAGCAGCTGTAGCTCGCTTTCCGTCAGGCGCACATTCCCGCCGGGTCCCGTGAGCAACCCCTTAATTGGCTCAAATACGAGCCCAGACATTTCGATCTCTTCAGGTGGCGGCGGGGTATGCGTCCGGCGGATGATCGCGGCCGTGCGCAAAGCAAGTTCTTCCGGCTCAAAGGGCTTCGGTAAATAGTCATCGGCGCCGAGGCGAAGCCCTTCAATCCGATCGCTCGATTGCCCGCGCGCAGTGAGAAGCAGGATAGGCGTATCATTGCCTTCTTGGCGCAGCGCTTTGAGCAAGCTCAAACCGTCTTCTCCAGGCATCATGATGTCTATAATGGCGAGATCAAAGCTAAATGTCTGAAACAGTTTCCGAGCCGCACCCGCATCCGCAGCTGTGGTTACCGAGTGGCCCTCTCGCGCGAGGTATTGTTTCAACAAGTCGCGAATACGATCGTCATCGTCGACGATTAAAAGGTGTGTCTCATGGCTCATAGTAACGCCTCCAGGACGCTTCGAACGCCCCCGACAGCGCCAGACCCAGCTGAGCGATAGGCTTTACGCAGCTTGTCGCGCATCGCAAGGGTTGCTGGGTCGGTGACGCGTTTGCCTTCGTGGCTCAGATACAAGTATCGGACGCGCTGGTCGCCGGATGAGCTTTTGCGACGCTCAATAAAGCCGCGTTTCTCGAGTTCAGCGATCAGTCTGGCGAAAGTTGGCGTCGTGGAATCTAATTGCTCGCAGAGTTGGTTGACCGAGTGTCCCGGTTGAAACCGTATCGTGAGCAAGATGCGAGCGGCCAATACGGGCAATTGAAAGTCGCCAGCAATCTCCCGCGTTGCTGACATCAAGGCCCGTTCACTCGCCAAAAGCAAAGCGATTCCATAATCGAGTTCCTCGTCTCGGAGGAACAACCGCGGGTCAAAGCCCGGCGCGTTTGTGCGTATTTGGTTGACATTCACCATGGTGATCTGAGAATGCCCGGGAAACGGTTAAAAGCGCAAGACAGGAAAAGAAAATGGCAGACCAAGCCTATGATGATCGTGACGGCTATATTTGGATGGACGGACAGTTCGTACCATGGCGCGACACGAAAGTTCATGTGCTGACTCATGCGATGCATTATGCCTCCTGTGTATTCGAAGGTGAGCGCGCTTATGGCGGGGTGATCTATGCCTCTCGCCGGCATTCAGAGCGCCTTGCGAACTCCGCAAAGATCATGGGATTCGAACTACCGGTCTCTGTCGACGAGCTCGAAAGTATCAAAACGGAAACGCTCGCTAAGTCAGGCCTGGAAAATGCCTATGTCCGCGCCTTTGCATGGCGGGGGAGCGAGATGATGGGCGTCTCGGCGCAGAGCAATTCGATCCATCTCGCCGTCGCCGTCTGGGCCTGGGGTGATTATTTCGCTGACAAGATGACAGGCATTCGGATGACGCACGCCATGTACCGTCGTCCGGATCCACTGACGGCGCCGTGCCATGCCAAGGCAGCAGGGCTGTATATGATCTGTACGCTGTCGAAGCACGCGGCAGAGAATGAGGGCTATGCTGACGCTTTGATGCTCGATTATCGCGGCCAAGTTGCTGAGGCGACGGGCGCGAACATCTTCTTCATGCGTGACGGCGCCTTGCACACACCGACGCCAGATTGCTTCTTAAATGGGATCACGCGGCAGACCGCGATTAAGCTTGCCAAAGCCCGTCAGATCGAAGTGATTGAGCGGGCAATCATGCCGGATGAGCTTGCTACTTTTGACGAGTGTTTTATCACCGGATCGGCCGCTGAAATCACGCCTGTCTCGGAAATTGGCGAGTTCAAATATAAGCCGGGATTTACGTCAGAGGCACTGGTCAATGATTATGCGGATCTGGTGTATCGACGGATCCCGATGCCGGCGTAAGGCCGCTCTTCAGTCATTGCTCGAATAGGGTGCACCTCTGCTCAGAGGTGTATCATGTTTACCACGTTTGAGTTTGATTACAGTTCTGCAACACGAATTCTTTGGACTGTGCACTTTTTCCGATCCTACCTCTGCGCAGCGTTAATGTAGTAGGGAGAGGCTCACTATGCGAAGAGAGTGGAAGGGCGTGCCTTTAAGAAAGGTACTGGTTTCAAGTGCGGCGATTGCATCAATGGCAACCGCGCTATCACTAACAGCAACAGCTCAAGACGAGGGCGATGAGGAAGAAGCGGCGGTTCAGGAAACCATCGTCATCACCGGATCGCGCATTCCAACGGACCCCAATCTGACGTCTTCGACGCCAGTTCAGTCTTTGGGCGAAGATGATTTCAAACTGTCAGGTGAGCTCAACCTCGCAGACGTCGTCAACGATATTCCAGCTTTGGTTTCATCACTGACAGCTGAAAACTCCAATACCGGCGCTAACGCGCTGGACCTTCGCGGATTAGGGCAAGAGCGGACGCTGACCCTCGTTAATGGTCGTCGTCACGTTGCTGGTTTCCGTGGGACACAAGCCGTCGATGTGGGCACCATCCCACGTGCGCTTGTCGAGCGGGTCGAAGTCACTACAGGCGGCGCATCAGCTGTTTATGGTGCTGACGCTGTTACAGGCGTCGTGAACTTCATCTTGAAAGATGATTTCGAAGGCTTCCAGATCGATGCACGCGGCGGCATCTCTGACAAACGCGACGCTGAAACCTTCTCGGTCGACGTTCTTTGGGGCCAAAACTTCGACAATGACCGCGGTAACGTGGTCTTTGCGATGAGCGTAGAAGAAGATTCAACGATTGCCTACGGTGATCGGTCTTGGTCTCGCAACAACGGCATCGACACGGTCCAAACAAACCCTGACTCTTTAACTGATCCCAACGCACCGCCGCGAGCGATTATTCAAGACGCCGGCTTTTGGCTGACATCGCAAGAAGGGTCGATCGCGCCTGGATTCGGCGGTCGTTCGGTCACCTATGTCGACGCCAACAATAATGGCACTCCTGACTGTCAAGAGTCGGAAGGTGGTCGGACAGGCTTTTTGGCGGGTTGTTGGTTGACGAATCCAGATGGCTCAATCCGGGTCAACCAAGACGGAACTGTATTGAACGGTCTTTGGGGTATCGGTGGCGATGCTGGCCGGCTGAATTTCGATCGCGATTATCTGTTTCCAGAAACCGATAAGATCGTGTTCAACCTGAACGGAAACTACGACGTTTCAGACAATCTCAATCTGTTCTTCGAAGGTAAGTATGTCCGCGCCGAGTCTCGCGATTTTAACGAGCTCGACACGTTCTACGACACGCTCGCGATCTTGCCAGACAACCCATTCATTCCAGCCGAGCTGCAAACGGTAGCGGATGATGTCGGTTACTTGTTGCTGACCCAAGACCCATTGGATTGGAGCGACAATAACGAAGATATCTATGTTCGCGAGACGTATCGATTTGTCGGTGGTGCAGAATGGGAATTCGCACCTGGACACTTTGCAGAATTCTCCGTGAACCACGGCGTATTCAAGAACAAGTCGACAGAAAGTGCGATCTTCTTGGACCGCGTATTTGCTGCGATCGACACTACGACCGCGCCGGATGGTAGCATCGTATGTCGTTCGGATCTGGAGCCGGACGCGGCGTATTCAATTGACTACTTCACAGCTGGTAACGGTTTCGCGGATGGCGGATTTAGCTCCGATCGCTACTACACGTTTACGCCAGGCGACGGTCAGTGTCAGCCGCTCAATCCATTTGGGCGTTACTCTGCCAGTGCAGCGGCTCAGGACTTCGTGACGGCACGTCTTACCGATGAATTGGAAGTCGAACAAACCGTCATCTCGGCGATCGCCACCGGACAGTTTGATGTCCTGGATGTCGTTTTGGATGGCCCGATCGGTTACGCTACCGGTATCGAGTATCGCGAAGAATCTAGCGAAAATCGGCTTGATCCATTGACCCTGGGCGTCTTGCCTGAGGGGACATCGTTTACGCCTGGTGTTTTGGTGAACACGATTGATCCATTCGTGAACTCGTTCACCTCAATCGACAATGACCAGCAGTTCGATACGTCCGGCAGCTATAACGTCACTGACTTATTTGGTGAACTTCGACTGCCAATCTTTGTGAACCGCCCGTTTGCGAAAGAGTTCTCTTTAGACGGCGCTGTTCGCTTGGCTGACTACTCAACCTTAGGCGAAGCCACCACCTGGAAAGTTGGGGGTACATGGGCACCGATCGAAGATATCAGTTTCCGAGCGACGTTCTCTGAAGCGGTGCGTGCGCCGAATATTTCAGAACTGTTCGATCCGCAATTGCCAATTACCGTCGCTTCAACCGCTGATCCATGTGCGCCAACGAATATCGGCTCTGGCTCTGAGTTCCGGGAAGGCAACTGTATTACTGGATTGCAGACGGCGGGTGTTGCTCTTGGAACGATCGTCGATGGCGGCGGCAACTATATCTGGGTGAACCCACTGACTGCTCGTTTCTCGGGTGTTTCTGGTGGTAATCCAGAACTGATCGAAGAGACAGCTGAAACGCTCACCGTCGGTGCGGTGTTCCAGCCGAGCTTTGTTGATGGCTTGTCATTCACTGTCGACTATTGGGATATCACGATTGACCAAGCGATCGCGGCTGTTGATGGTCAGGACATTCTCAATGGCTGTTACGACTCGCCGAACTTCCCGAACCTCGACTTCTGTAATTCCTTTACGCGTCGGGCAGACGGTGGTCTGAACTTCATCGAGACCGGACAGATTAACTTCGCCGGCTTGGAAGCCAGCGGGATCGACTTTGCTGTTAACTACGGCTTCGATGTTGGTGCGAACTCGTTCGGGGTTAATATTGTTGGCTCTCAGCAAGACAAGCTGGATCGCTTCTTTAACCCACTGGATCCGTCAGATGTTGATCCAGAGGTTAAAGAAATCCAACTGCCAGAATGGTCTGGAAACTTGACCTTGTCTTGGGATCGTGGGCCGCTTTCAGTGGCGCTCCAAACAACTTATCAGAGCGAGCAATTCGCGGCAGAGATCGAAGACTTCGATGATCTTGGTGAGGCTGGCTTCTTCGATGATACTTATATCTTCGACGCCAATGCGAGCTATGAGTGGAGCGATACAACCACCATTTATGGCGGCATCAACAATATCGCAGACGAAGAGCCATTCTCTACGCAAACAGCATGGCCTGTCGGTCCTCGCGGTCGGTTCTTCTTCCTCGGTGTGACATTCCGTCAGTAAGCTGAACTAAATCGATAAACTGGAATGCGGAGGCGAATGCCTCCGCATTTCTTGTTATGGGGGACTCATGAGCACCGAAGCTGAGCGTCAATCATTCTTGCAGCGGTCTGATGCAATGGCCGCATCGGGCGATATTGCAGGCGCGATGGACGTTTTGAAATCGGCGCTGAAAGCGGACACGGGTTTCTTCCAAGGCTGGCTGCGCCTCAGTCGCCTGCTATTCGAAACCCAAAATTATCGAGAAGCGGTGCAAGTCAACCAAGCCGCCGAACGGTTTGATCCATTGCAGACTGAGTTTCGAACCGTCCAAACCCATATGCAAATGCGCGCCTATGAAAAGGCGGAACAAGTCGCGCGGCAGATGCTGGCAAAGCAACCGGGTCATCCACGCGCGGCTTATACGATTGCGGAAGTAGCCAGGCTGAAAAACTTTCCGGATGGAATGGTTCAAGCCTTGCGTCATGCGCTGGATTATGGGCCGGCGGCTTTATTCCTGCGCAATCGATTGATCGGCGCGCTTGAACTTGCTGGCGACTATGAAGGTGCAATCGCTGAAGCGCGTGTATTGGTCAAAACCGAGGAGTCTTTCTCCAGTCTCTGGGCCTTGGTAAGCGTATTGCTGCGCCATGGTCGCAATGAAGAACTGATTGAGGTTTGCGACCGGGCCGTGCCGCATAGCCAGAATGACAAAGCGAAACTCAGTCAAATCGATCTCGTCCGTGGGCAGGTCTTACGGGTCATGGGCCGGCGCGAGGAGAGTATTGCGGCGTATCGTGCCTGTTTGGAGAACAATCCCAGCAATGCCGGTGCCTGGTGGGCCTTGGCAGATATGAAGACGTTCAATTTCAGCGATACAGACACCGCGCAAATTCGAGCCCTTCTGGAGCAACCAAACCTTGCCCCGCATGAAAAGTGCGTCGCCACCTTCGCATTGGCGAAAGCCAGTGAAAGTGCTGGCGATTGGGATCAGACCATGTCGCTCTATGCGGCGGCGAATAAGCTGCATCCGAATTCTAGATATGACCCGCAAGGATTTAAGCAGGAGGTCGATCGCTATTTGCAGGCGTATGATGCGGCGGCGCTTGCCCGGCAATCGACCGGCGCCGTAGAGGCTGCGCCTGTGCCGATCTTCATTCTCGGCCTGCCGCGCTCCGGGTCGACATTGATCGAGCAAATCCTGGCCAGCCACTCGCGCATTGAGGGCACGATCGAACAACCCGTTATGCCGAGCATTTCGCGCCAAGCCCACGTGACGTGTGTGCAGTCTTATCGCGGCGGTTTGCTCGAGAGAATTGGCGATCTCTCAGAAGAGGAGCTGTCAGAGCTCGGCGCCTCATATCTTAAGAATGGCGCCTTATTCCGCTCCGAAGGAAAACCTTACTTTACAGACAAGCTTCCCTTCAATTTCCGCCATATTGGTCTCATCCACAAAATCTTGCCTCAGGCCATCATCATCGATGCGCGCCGCAACCCACTCGACTGCGGCTTTAGTCTCTACAAGCAGCATTTTCCAACCGGCGTGGAGTTCAGCTATGGGCTCGATCATATCGGCGCGTTTTATGCGGACTATTTGCGGCTGATGGACCATTGGCACAAATTGTTGCCGGGGCGGGCTCTAACCGTTCAGTATGAACACCTGGTGCGGGACCCTGAGCCAGCGATCCGCGCAATTTTGGACCATGTCGGCGTACCGTTTGAAGCGGCCTGTCTCGACTTTCACCAAACCAAGCGCGCGGTGCGGACGGCGAGCAGCGAGCAGGTTCGCCAACCGATCAATACGCGCGGTATCGGGGCATGGCGAAAGGTCGAGGCGCATTTAGAGTCCCTCGAGACGGCCCTCGGTCCTGAGGTGCTTGCTCGGTTTGATGGGCTTTATGATGCTTAGTCGCGTCACGGGTTACAACGCGCCTACCTCATCGGCAAATCTTCAAGCGGGATATAATCGAGATCAAACCCAAAATGGCGCGGGCTGACCGCCGCTAACGCGTCTTTCGAGCGGTAAAAGGCCGGGCATCCAATCGCGAAGATCGCGATGCGCTGGCCGTAGCGTAGACGCTCGGCATTGATCGGCTCGGAGGTTTCGTAGTCAACGATAATGATCAAGTCGGGCACGGAGGCGAGCACCTGATCGCCGCGGCGGGCGAGGAGATACTCGTTTTTGATATCGATTTCGACTGCAGGCGTGCCCGGGTCAAACCCTTCAATCACCGTATTGCCGACGTCAAATCCGCCAACGATCCGCGTCGATTTATCGACGACTTTGCCGGTGTGGATGAGACGGCATTCGCCATAGATCGAGTCGTTTATCAGATCTTTCAAAGGCTCAAACAGCGCCGTCGCTTGCCCGCGATTCTCTTTTAGGAACGTCCCAAGCTTTAGGGCAAAGCTGACCGTGCCTGGGATGAGCGCGTTCTTTAACGTGGCGCCGGTCATGCCATGCTCCACCGTTGTGATCATGCCTCCAGAACTCATCGCCAAAGCGCGGATATGGCGTTCATAGACATCCGTGCCTCTGGTGGTGAACAAGGTCACATTGCGCGCGTAATCGCAGGCGAGGGCTGGCGTCGAGGGAATGCCTTTGATCGCATAGGTCATCATCTGCGCTTCGGGCAACGCCCGGCCCATCCCGTCTCCATCAACCACGGGGATGCCACGGCTCGCCGCCGCCATGATGGGGATCAGCGAATTGCCGCCGCCAATCTCGAACGAGACGACGGCATCTAAGGAGCGCCCCATTTGCTTTTCAAACGCCTCCAGCGCGATCAGCGCTTCGTCATCAGACGGCAGGAGTTCGAGACTCACAGTCGGGGCTCCGACATTGCCAATCGCCGCGACGAAGGCGTCGTCCGGGAGGTCGGACGGCAGAATGAGATCCACTGGGCCTTTGCGCTTCAACACTTCTGCGGTGAGCAGTTTCGGAACGTGCGGGTCTCCGCCGCCGCCCGTTGCGAGAAAGACGGAGCCCAAGGCTAAATCATCAAGATGTTCCGCGCCGAGTTTCATGCCGTCGCTCCCGCCGTTTGAAAGGCGAGATCACCAATCACTTTGACCCGAACGCGCATCGTTTCCTGGCCCATATATGGCACCTCAGTCTCTTCTATATCGACGACCCGCAATGTTTCTTTCGCGGCCCCTGCGCCGAGGGCCCGTGCTTCGGCGTCTTGCTGGAGAGACGCGATCGCCTCCTCGCGTGGGAGGGATTGATACGAGACGATCTTCTCGCTCTCGCCGCCGACCTGCGCGATGGCTGCGCCAATTGCGTTGGCAACGCCGGCATTCTCTGGGCGAAAAACTTCGCTTGCGGCTAGGAGCTCTCCCGTCACCAAGACCGATCCACCGCCGACAAGGATGACCGGCATCTGGACCGCGCCCGGCTTCATCATATCGATGCCGCGATCGAGAATGGTCAGCATATTCTGCCGCGCCGTCTCGACGATCTCTGGCGGCAAGTCTCGCACCGCGGACGGATCGCCGATCTGCTCATATCCGCTGGCCACGATGATGTCCGTGGCGGTCAACGTGTTGCCACCGAAAACCAGTCCTTCCGTGGTCAACCGATGACCGACCGATTGTGGTCCGAGCGTTTGCCCGTCTTCGCTGACCAGACTGCCGCCGCCGAGGCCAATCGCTTGAATGTCTGGCATCCGGAAGTTCGTCCGGACACCGCCAACTTCGATGACAGCATTGGACTCGCGCGGAAAGCCGCCTTGCAGGACACCAATGTCGGAGGTCGTGCCGCCAATGTCGACGACGATGGCCTCTTCTAATCCCGTGAGGAGCATCGCGCCGCGCAGTGAATTTGTAGGGCCAGACGCAAAGGTCAGGGCCGGGAAGGCGCGGACGAAATCCGCACTCATCAAGGTTCCGTCATTCTGGCTGATATAGACAGGACAAGTCAGGTTCCGGGTCCGCATGGCCTCTAAGAAGGCGGTGACGACCGTGTCGGCGAACTGCAAGAGGGTGGCATTGAGCACGGCCGCATTCTCGCGTTCCATCAAGCCCAACCGGCCAAAACTCTTGGAGCAGGTGATGTGCGCATCTGGAATGGCGGCGCGGATACGATCGGCGACGTATGTCTCTGGCTCCGCATTCATCGGCGAAAAGGCGGACGCGACGGCGAAATTCTTCAGCCCTTTGGCGTTCGCATCTGCGATCGCCCGGTCGATTTCGGAGTCGTCCATCTCGGCGACCGGCCATCCATCATAAAGGTACCCGCCATGTAACGGATAAGCATGGCGTCCGACCGCGCTAGCGATGTCATCTGGCCAATCGACCATGGGCGGCAGTCCGCGCCCCGCGGGCAGGCAAAGGCGAAAGACGGCGGTCTCAGCAAGCTGGCGCCGCTCGACGATGGCATTGGTAAATTGCGTTGTGCCAATCATCACCGACTGGATGGCATCCGTGGCGAGCCCGCTATCAGCCAAGACCGTATCCAGGGCATTGGCGACGCCTTCCATCACATCAGCGCTGGTCAGAACTTTGGTTGAGGTGACGACCGTGTTGCCATCCATGATCACGGCATCGGTATGGGTGCCGCCAACATCAATTCCGATGCGCATATCTTAGCCCTCCACGTTCGAGGTTTTACTACCAATGCGGGATCCGAGCCAAGACAGAGCGAGATAACTCACCGCTGTTAAAACGATGGCGTCGATCGCTTCGACTTTGCTTGGCGAGGCGATGATCCCTTCAAACATGGCCAGAGAAACCGCAGCCCCAATAAACCAGGCGGCGAACGCAGTCGGGGCGAATTTGCGATTATTGTCCAATTGCTCAATCCGATAGACGTCGCGGCGGACGAAAAGATAGTCGGTAATCACGATCCCGGCGACGGGAATGAAGACGATCGACACGTAGATTAGAAAGACGACGAAGACGTCGAGCAAGTTGAGCAAAGCCGCGCCGGCGCCAAATACGCCAAGCCCAATGATGAGGAGGCTTTGGCTGAACTTGGGAAATGTGGCTTTGATCGACAATACAGTGGAATAGAGGTTGAGAGCATTCAACACCCAGCTGCCAGCGATCACGATGACGAACGCGCCGAGCCCGAGGCCGAATTGCAGCATGATCTCAATGATATCACCGGACCCCGTCGCGCCGCTGGCGAGGCTCGCCGCAGCCATGACCATAAACTGAACCACCATGTATGAGACAAAGGTGACGCCTAAAGCACCACGCCAGCTTCTCACAAAGCGGGTAATATCGGGTAAGATGATTGCGCCGATAATAATGGCGCCAACAATGGCGGAAATCCCTCCGCCTAAGGTGAGCGTGACCTCTTTTTCAGCCAACATCATGCTTGGCAACGATTCTGCCGACAGCGCGCTATAGGCCAAGATGGCGGTGACCGCAGCTAAGACGGGCACCATCAGTGAAGCCAGGATGTTTATTGCGCGGAAGCCAGCAAAGGTCAGACCTGTCATGCATGCTGCCGCGATGAGAATTAGTATGAGATTAGATGGCGCGCCGCCAAATAGCGTTTCGCTAAGCCCTGACACCGCCTCTGCAAACAGGTTGATATTGATCCCAAACCATCCGAGCAGCGAGATCGCAAAAGCGATATTCACAACGCCCGCGCCATGATCGCCAAAAGCGATGCGCGTGAGCAAATAGGAGCTCATCCGGGTTTCGGACCCGATCCCGCCCATGGCCGTGCCAATGGCGAAGATCAGCAAGGATCCAATGATCAGCGCCCAAACTGTCTGCCAGGGTGTCAGGCCCTGATAGACTTCCAACCCGGTGATAAAAGTGGGTAGCGAAAACGCCACCATGGACCCTACGGCGGCCACGCGCCACCACGGCGTCAATTGATCATCACGAATCGCAACGGCTTCAAATTCGTCAGCTATTTCAGTCATCTTCACCCCTAACATGGGTGTAGGTGATGATCTGAGGGAAGGCTAGAGGCTTGCCCTCGTCCTGCGCACCAAACCGGAAAACAGGGGGGTTGCGACGCTTTTTGCGGCAGGGGTGCCCGACGCAGAACGGTTTGACAGCGCCACAAAACTCGTTACCTACTAATAGTAAGTTACTATTGGTAGGTTATGGTCACTATTGCGCGCACCGAATCCAAAAGGTCGTCCAAACGACTGACAAAGCCAGAACGGCGACGTCAATTATTGGATGTGGCAAGGCAGGTGCTTGAAGACACGGGCGCCGATGCCCTGACGCTCGGGTCATTGGCCCAGCGAGCGGGTGTCAGCAAGCCCGTGACTTACGAGCATTTTGGAACTCGATCCGGGCTCTTGATCGCGATGCTGCAAGATACCAGCACCTATTATCAATTGGACGCTGAAGCGAAACTCGCGGACGCGCCGCCGGTCATTTCAGCGGTGTCCGAGATTGTCGCAACCGCCTATGTGCACTGTGCGATCGAGGCTGGGCCCGCAATGACGGTGCTCGCGGCCGCGGTGCAAGCTGACTCACAGGCCGAGGCTGTTGGCCGGTCATTCCGAAGCGATCATGCGGCGAGCTTTCAACGCGCGTTTGAAGGTTTGATCGATGATCAAAAAACCGATCTGGCGCTGATGTTCAAAGGCCTTGTCGCGGCGGCCAATGCGATTTGCGATGAGCGCACTCAAAATCAAATCACCACGCCTCAAGCCATCGCGACCCTGACTCACCTTTTGGAGACGAGCTTGTCGCCCTTCGCCAAGAATTTAATGAAAAGCAGGAGACGATCATGATATTGATCACCGGCGCAACCGGGAATGTTGGCAGTGAAATCGCCCGGCAGCTGATCGCGCAAGACACGCCGTTCCGGATTTACGTTCGCGATGCTGACAAAGCCGCCAGCATGATCGGTCCAACAGGATACGAAACCGCGATCGGCGGATTTTCCGATGGCGCAGCCTTCGCCAAAGCACTCGAAGGCATATCGTCCGTCTACATGGTCACCAATCAAAGCGATGCGTTCAAAGCTGATCTGGGGCGGATGGTCCAGCAGATCGAGCAAGCGGGGGTCGACCGGTTTGTCATGCTGTCCGCCGAAGGCGATCCAGAAAGCGACATGTTCTTTGTCCGCCGAACAGGTGAACTGGAAGCCATCGTCCGTGCCACCGGCCTGAATTGGACCTTCTTACGTCCAGACTGGTTTATGCAAAACTTTGCCAATTATGTTGCGATGGGCATGGTCGCTTTTCCTGAAGGGCCTGGAAAAACCAGTTTTGTCGATGTCCGAGATATTGCGGAGATCGCAATCAAAGCTTTGACAGAGACAGGGCACACGCATCGCACGTATCGATTGACTGGGCCCGATGCGATGACATTCGCGCAAGCGGCGGGGCGGATCAGTCAGGTGCTCGAGCGCGATATCCCTTTTGTCGGCATTACGCCGGAGCAAATGCGCGACGCCCTCATCGCGAACGGCGCGGAAGCTTGGTATGCAGACATGAACGCCGAGATGACCTTTGCGATCCGGATGGGTATGTCGTTCAGCCCGTCAAATGACATAGAGTTTTTGGCGGGGCGAAAGCCGCGATCCATCGAAACGTATGCGGCTGAATGTTTGAGAACGCCTGCTGTGGCTTAGTGGCGCTCAGGTCGTGATGCCCCTCGTTCGGGTCGATCAGCATGTCTCGAAGGGGTGATCGAGACGGTCGTCTGAACGGATGAGAAGAAAATGGCGCTTCGGGGAGGATTCGAACCCCCGACCCCTTGGTTCGTAGCCAAGTACTCTATCCAACTGAGCTACCGAAGCGCGGAAGCGGGACACATACTCTCGGCCCCGCGTGAAAGCAACACCTGATATCAGGAAATTACTGTGCTTCATAAACCCCCCGTGCGATCGCCCGGGCCAGGGTGTTCGCTGCCAATTCGCCGAGTCGCGCAAGGCTCAGTGATTCTGGGTCTGGTAGCGGCTGTTTTGCGGTGGAGATCACAAACACGACATCCCCATCAAACGGCGCGAAGACGGGGCGGATCGCCCGGGCCATACCCGCGAGCGCCATTTGGGCGACGCGATTGGCTTGGCCGGGCGTCAGCGCAATATCCGTGGCGATACAGGCAATGGTCGTGTTCTGGCCGACATGCGGGTTCTGCTTAGCAGCGCCCCAATCTTCCGCGTCAGCCGCATAGGTCGACGGGGGACGCGCGCCGCCAAACTCTTGTGCAACTTCATAGGGCCATGCCCAAAACGCCTCGGTTCCGGGCATATAGACCGAGCCAAAGCTGTTCACGGCGACGAGGGCGCCGACACTCATGCCATCTGCCGTCACGATCGACGCGGAGCCGAGACCGCCCGCATGTCGCCCTGCCAGAGCGCCAAAACCGGCGCCCGATCGGCCGAGTGGGAAGGGATCGCTAGAGGCCTCGGCCAGGGCCGCTTTGCCGAGCGTGGCATAAGGCGGGGTATCGCCCCAATTCTTGTCGCCATGATTGGCGAGGTCATACAGAATTGCCCCCGCCACGATGGGGGTTTTGGGGACGCCGCTGCGGTCCACCAGCCCGAACCCGCGACCTTGCGCCCCAAGTGCTGCGGCGACACCGTCAGCGGCGCCAAGGCCATAAGCACTGCCGCCAGACAGGACCACAGCGTCAATCTGCTCGACCAGCTTGTCGGAGGTGAGCAAGTCCGTTTCGCGGGTACCTGGTCCGCCGCCGGCGACCGCCACAGCCCCCACACTCGGGGTCTCGCAAAGAATCACACTTGTGCCTGTTTTTGCGGCGGCGTCATGGGCGTTGCCGACGAGAATGCCATCAATATCCGTAATCAGATTGTTTTTCCCGGGTTGAGACATTGAAAGACCTTTCCTGCCAATGGCTTCCGCTCTACGGTGAGACAAAGAATTCGCCAAGTCGGAGCACGATCGAATGTCAGTCAAATCAGCGCTATTTGCCGGAGTATCTCTATTTTTCCTTGCGGCATGTCAGCCGCAAGAGACGCCGCCCCCGGTGGAAGAGCCTGTCGATCCGGTGGTCGAAGAAGCAAGCACGGAATGGACCAAAGGCGCGATGGTCGCGGCGGCAGACCCTCGCGCAGTGGAAGCGGGCTTAGAGGTTTTGCGCAATGGCGGGCACGCGGTGGATGCCGCAATTGCGGTGCATACGGTACTGGGTCTGGTTGAGCCGCAATCATCCGGGATCGGCGGCGGCGCCTTCATGGTCGTTTATGACCGGGCCAGTGGCGAGACAACTGTGTTTGACGGGCGCGAGACGGCGCCGTCTGCGGCCGACGAAAATCTATTTATCGAAGATGGCGAAGTGCTCGGCTTCATCGATGCCTGGCAATCTGGAAAGTCAGCGGGCGTGCCTGGCGCCATCGCGCTTTATAAATCGGCGCACGACGCACATGGCCAAATGGATTGGGCGAGCAATTTTGAAGCTGCGATCGGCCTGGCCGAAACCGGTTTCGTTGTGAGCCCGCGTTTGGCCAATGTCCTTGCGAGCGAGCGTTTGCGCCAATTCGTGCGTTTGGATGACCACCCGACCAGCGCCGCCTATTTCTACCCAGAAGGGGAACCGCTGGCTGAGGGCGCTGTTCGCGAAAATCCAGAATATGCTGAAACCCTGCGCCGGGTTGCGACCGAGGGGATCTCGGCCTTTTATACCGGTGAAATCCCAGCTGCCATCGTTGCGGCTTTGGCGGAAGAGCCGCGCCCAGGGGCGCTCAGCGTCGAAGATATTGAGAATTATGAAGTGAAAGTTCGTGCCCCGCTGTGCGGCGATTGGCGCGATTATCGGATTTGTTCTGCGCCGCCGCCAAGTTCGGGCGGTATCACTCAGAATGCGATTGCTGGACTATATGACCGGCTGGTGCCGGAAGGTGCGACCGATCCAGCGATCCTGGTGCGCGCGTTTGTAGATGCGCAGCGCCTCGCCTATGCGGACCGCGATCATTATGTTGCCGACGCCGATTTCGTGCAGGTGCCGACGCATGATCTGATCAACCCGCTCTATTTGGATGTGCGCGCCACTGAAGTGTTCGAGCCTGGTGTGACGCCAACCCCGGGTGATCCGGGCGTGGCATTGGGGGGCAACCCGATGGTTGGCCTTTGGGGCCAAGATCCAACTGAAGACGCTCCCGGGACGACCCATCTTTCGATCATTGACCAAGACGGCAATGCCGTGGCGATGACGGCGACGGTCGAAGCGGCCTTTGGTAACTCCCGCATGGTGCATGGCTTCTTGCTCAACAATGAGCTGACAGACTTCGCCCGCGAGCCACGTAAGTCAAATCTGCCGGTGGCGAACGCACCGGGCTCTGGTAAGCGGCCGCGCAGCTCGATGTCGCCGACCATTATTTTCGATACCGAGGGTGAGGTCAAAATGGTGACCGGCTCGCCCGGAGGCAATTCAATTGTCGCCTACACCGCCAAGTCGATCATTGGGGTTTTGGCCTGGGGGTATTCGCCGCAGGACGCGGTCGCTTTGCCGAACATCATTGCGCGCGGCGAAACCGTCGGCGTCGAAGTCGATCGCGATGGCGGTCAGGCCGTTGCGGATGAACTCAAAGCGCTGGGCTACAATGTGCAAGAGCGCCGCGGTGAGAATAGCGGTTTGCACGTCATCCTGGTGACGGATGAAGGCCTCGAAGGCGGGGCTGACCCGCGCCGCGAAGGCATTGCGAAGACACTTGAAGAATAGATAGCGGTGACAAACCGCTCCTGTAGAAAATAGGGAGTTTCAATTGAATTTGATGCGATACGTGGCCGGCATTGCTCTGGCCCTTTCGAGCGCGCTTGTGGTTCATGCTCAGGCCTATCCGGACGCGACTTATGATCCGGCCGTTCCGACACTGCTCGACGTGGTGGGTCATGACCATGGCGATGCGATGACGACGTCGCATGACATTGAAGACTTCTTAGCTGCGCTGGCATCGCAGTCTCCAGATCGAATGCAAGTGGTACAGTATGGTGAGTCCTGGCAGGGCAATCCGCTCTCCTATGCGATCATTTCATCGCCCGCGAATATGGCGCGTTTGGATGCGATCAAATCAGACTTGGACACACTTGGCCGCGGACAAAGCCTGCCGGCTGATACGTTGGCAAATACGCCTGCGGTCGTGTGGCTCGGATATGGTGTCCATGGCGACGAGATAACGCCATCAGACAGTGCGATCTTTATCGCGTATCACCTTCTGGCCGCGCAGAATGACGAACTGGTTGAGACCATCTTGGACAATACGATTGTCGTTATCGATCCAAACCTAAACCCGGATGGTCGCGAGCGCTTCATTCATGGCTTTATCTCAGGATTGGGTCTGGAGCCGATCGCAGATCGATATGCGGTCGAGCATGATCAGCCTTGGCCGCGCGGACGGTTCAATCATTATGTTTTCGACTTAAACCGGGACTGGTTCGCGTTGACGCAACCGGAGACGCAAAGCCGGATAAAGGCGCTTCTCGACTGGCACCCTGTGGTCTATGTCGACAGCCATGAGATGGGTGGCGACGAGACGTACTTTTTCCCACCGTCTGCAGACCCGTTCAATCCAAACGTCACCGATGCGCAACGTCGCCGGCAATTCCAGCTTGGGCAGAATATGGCACGCTGGTTTGATCGGTTTGGGGCCGCTTATTTCACCCGCGAAATCTTCGACGCGTTCTATCCTGGCTATGGAGATATGTGGCCTACTTTGAACGGATCGATCGCGATGACGTTTGAGCAAGGCTCCCCGCGGGGCATGGTGTTTGAGCGCCGCGATGGTACGCTGCTGACCTTCAATGAAGGGGTTCGCAACAATGTCCTGTCTTCGATTGCAACCTTAGAAACGGTGGCGCGCGACAAGGACTCGTTCCTCTCCAGCTATGGTGAGTATCGCCGCGCCGCTATCGATGATTCAGCCGGTTTGGATACTCGCTACACCGTATTGGATCTGGCAGAGTCACGCTATGAAGCTGAATCCTTAGCGCGTCGATTGGTAAGCCAAGGCATTGCGGTTCAACGTATCCCAGCAGGCAGCACGCAGTGCCGCAATGCTTATCCGTCTGGCGCTTTGATTGTTGATACCGCGCAGCCGCAAGGGCGTTTGATCAATACGCTGCTCAGCCCATCCACGCCTTTGCCGGATGACTTCATCGCCGCGCAAGAAGACCGCCGGGCACGGGGACTAAATCATGAACTGTATGATGTTACTGCTTGGTCTATGCCGCTCATGGATGGCGTGCGGTCTGAACAGTGCCGCCGGGTGGACTTAAGCGATGCCGTTTCTGTCTCCGCGACCGATCCTATTCCATCTAAGACCTATGGCAGTGGTCGCTTCGGGCAGGTCATCCCATGGGAAGATGGCGGTCAGGCGCAATTGGTCGTAGCTGCTTTAAAGGCGGGTTTTAAAGGCAAGACCACGGACACGGCATTCACTCAGGACGGTCGTACTTTTCCGGCCGGCAGCGTGGTGTTCGCCGCGGCGGACAATCCGGACACACTTAACACAGAGCTCATAAGCCTTGCCGAAGAGATCGGTGCTGAGACGGTGCCAATGGCGAGCAGCTGGGTCGAGGATGGCCCAAATTTTGGGAGCGGATCATTTGCAGCGATCACGATGCCGAAAGTCGCAATGGCCTGGGGCACAGGAACCAGTGCGACCTCTTCCGGCAATACGCGATTTGTGCTTGAGCAAAATCTCGGCATTCCGGTCGCACCAATCCGGATCGCGACGCTGGGCCGGGCGGATCTCTCTCAATACGATGTGTTGGTCCTTCCAGAGTCGTTTGGTCTGACGCGCGCTATGGGGTCGAGCGAGCCTTTGAAAAAGTTCGTTCGCGAAGGCGGTGTCTTGATTGCGATCGGCGCTACGGTGGGTGAGATGGCAAGCAAGGATGTCGGCTTACTCTCGACCAAGCTTGAGCAAGCAACTCAAGACGGCGATGCGGCCGAACAAGGCGACTCTGATCGCGCGGCGGGTGTCAATCTCGATTCAGAAGAGGCTTATGAATCCTTGATTGGCGAAGGCCAAGCGCGTCCAGAAGATGTTCCTGGCGTATTGGTGAAGACCATTGCTGATCCGGACCATTGGTTGTCTGCAGGGTATGATGAAGCTACCGCCTTGGTTTCTGGGCGTTCGATCTATACACCCCTAAACGCGGCGGACGGCACCAATGTGTTCCGGTTCGCAGATGCAGAGAGCATGCTGCTGAGCGGTTACCTCTGGGAAGAAAACAGACTGCAGCTGGCCTATAAGCCATTCGTCATGGCGGAGCGCCAGGGCGATGGCGTCGTGATTGGGTTTACACAAAGCCCAACCACACGGGCTTATCTTAACGGTCTCAATCTGCTGGTCGCAAATGCGGTCCTGTTGGGGCCAGCTCGGATCGGGCAATAGTCCGTCAACATAATCGGAGAAGAGCTATGAACCGAACCTTGATCTCGCTGAGCGCGTTGAGTGTCGTCCTCGCAGGCTGCGCGAGCAGCGTTACGGCGCAAACAAAAACCGACCCTGTTCCGATTGACGTCGAAGAGGCGGTGGTCGAGATCCAGGCCGAGGAAACGATTGGCGGTCCGGATTATAATCTAGAGGCAACGTCACCAGAATCCGGGGCGGTCAAAGTCGGCCTTGCCGGTAGCGATCCGGCCAATGTCGCGCGCTACTTGTTGGCGCGTGGGGCCGGACCTGCGAGTCTCTCACCAGGCGGGGAGCGGGTGGCGTTTCGCTATAGCGTCACCGGCGTTCCTCAGCTCTGGGTCGTCTCCGCCACGGGCGGGGCGCCGCAGCAGCTGACCTTTGGCAATGGCATCACTTTCTTCCGCTGGATGCCGGACGGATCGGGCCTCATCTATGGCGCTGACAATGACGGCAATGAGCAAGAATCCTATTACTATGTCTCGGCTGACGGAACGTCTGAACGCTTGTTGATGCCGGCTGTCGATGGCGGCTTCCGCTCCTTCGGGGATATTGCCGCGAACGGGACCGATGCGGTGTTCGCCTCGACGGAGCGCAATGGGCTCGATTTCGACATTTACAAAGCCGATCTCCAGACCGGCGAAACCGAGATGCTGTTTGAAGGCACGTTCGGCTTCTTTGCGCGCGCCATCTCCCCGGATGGGGCTTACGTGACGGTCACCGAGACGGTTGGCGAAGACTCCGACAATCTGTTCCTGATGGATCTTTCGAGCGGCGAGATGACGACCGTCTCAATACCAGATCCACGGGCCAATCATGGAGATGGCGGTGTGGAGTGGTTGCCAGACTCTTCAGGTTTCTACTTCGCCAGCAATTTGGATCGCGAATTCTCCGCGGTTCACTTTTATGACGTCGCGAGCGGCGAGATCGAAGTGATCTACGAACCTGAACGCGATGCGAGCGGTCTAGAGCTCTGCGGATCGGACAGTGGCTATTTGGCCTTCACCGAAAATGTCGATGGCTTCCACACACTGCACGTCCGCAATCTCGAAACCGGCGAGGCGCTTGATACACCGCGCTTACCAGAAGGCGTTTATGGCCTGAGCTGCGCATCGGGTACCGACCGGATCGCCATCCGGGTCACTGGTTGGAAGACACCAGGCGATATCGTGGTTTGGGATATGGACCGCAACACGATCAGCCGGACCTTCCAGTCTAATATGGCCGGGCTAGATGCTGACCGATTCGTCCGCCCCGAAAGTGTTCGTATCACAGCAAGCGATGGGGTTGAGGTGCAAGGTCTCCTTTATCTTCCTGATGACGACTCGCGGGCTAGCGATGCGCCGCCGCCGGTCTTGTTTGAGGTGCATGGCGGCCCAACCGGACAATCCATGGCGAGCTTCGATCCGATCGTTCAGTACCATGTCGATCGCGGCATCGCCGTCTTCGAACCGAATGTCCGCGGCTCGACAGGTTTTGGCCGCACCTATGTGACGCTTGATGATCAAGAAAAGCGCCGCGATAGTGTGCGTGACTTGATCGATATGGCGGACTATCTGCGAGAAGATGGCCGGGTCGATATGGACCGCGCCGCGGTGTCCGGTGGCTCTTATGGCGGCTATATGGTCAATGCCGTCCTTGCGCTTTATCCCGACACGTTCGCAGCCGGTGTGAGCCGATACGGGGTCGCCGATTGGGTGACCGCGTTGCGGATCGCCTCGCCGGCGCTGCAAGCATCTGACCGGATTGAGTATGGCGATATTCGTGAGCAGAAGTGGATCGATTATTATACGGAAAACTCTCCTTTGCGTTTGGCTGATCAGATCAAAGTGCCGGTGCTCTTCTCGCATGGCGTGATGGACCCTCGGATCGATATTTATGAGACCGAGATCATGGTCAAAACGCTGCGCGCGAACGGTATTGAGACGCCCTATATCCGCATCGAGGATGAAGGGCATGGTTGGCGCAAACTCGCCAACCGATTGTTCTATTACCGCGCTCAAGTCGACTTCCTAGAAGAGAGCCTCGGCGAGTAAGTCAGTCTTCGCTGGCGTCGGGCTCTAAGAGATCCTGCGATGACATCCAGCTGATGAATTGATCGAACCAACCGTCGGCTGGAACGCCTCTCTTATAACTGCCAAAGCCGTGGCCGCCGGATTGGTAATAGTGAAACTCGACCGGCGTGCCGGTGGCTTGCCATTGCTCGACCAATCCAAAGCCTTGGCCTTGGAACAGTTGATCGTCCGCCGCTAAGGCGTTGAACATGGGTGGCAGGTCCATATCAGCCGGGACATCTATGCCCGCCATGGGGCCATAGATATAGCCGATATAGTCGGGCTTTGGGGCATCCTCAGCGTCTGCCAGCGTGACTCCGATCGTGGTCATGGCGCCTGCGGAGAAGCCAAGCATGCCGATTTTGTCAGCGTCATAGCCCCAGTCTTCGGCGTTTTCCCGCACCATGTTGAGCGCCGTTTGCGCATCCGCGACGGCGAAAGGGATGCCTTGCGTGACATCAATCAACTCATCGCCGGGCTGCGGATTCCAGAGCCGGTTCATATGCGCGATATAGCCTTCCTGGGTCGCCGGCGTTTCCATTGTGCGGTACTTCAGAACAAAGGCGGCGACGCCCCGTTCGGCGAGCCACTCAGCAATCGGATAGCCTTCATTGTCCATCGAGATGAATTGAAAGCCGCCGCCTGGAATGACAATTACAGCGGCACGTGTTGCATCAGGATCCTTGGGCAGCACCGGCAACAAAGTCGGGCGGGTGACATTATTCGCCCAGCGCTCGGTGCCTGCATTGCGCCAAACTTCTTCCAGCGTGCTGCCTTCGGAGCCCGGCGCGGCGCCGTCATAAAGCGGTATGGCATCGGCGTCTTCGGGGGTTTCAACCCGCTCAAACGGCAAAGGAGGTTGGACTTTTTCGGCGAGACTGACAGGCGGGATAAGGCAACCGGCGATCGCGGCGATGAACACTCTGGAGACCATTTCCATTCCCTTTTTTATCTTAGGGCGACTATACCACGCGCCCATACAAATCATATGCATCCGCATCCGTGATAGACGCGGAGACGATGTCGCCAGGTGTCAGAGGGTCGTTAGATTTCAGATAGACCACCCCATCAATCTCTGGCGCGTCGGCTTTTGAGCGGGCAAGATATTCGCCCGCCTCATCACTCGGGCCATCGATGATGACATCTTGCTGCGTGCCGATTTGCGCGGCGGCGCGCGCGGCAGAGATCTCAGCTTGAGTTTCCATGAAGCGGTGCCAGCGCTCTTCTTTCACCTCTTCCGGCAAATGGCCTGGCAAGTTGCGGCTATCAGCATGCGCAACATTCTCATACTTAAAGCAGCCGGCGCGATCGATCTTCGCTTCACGGATGAAATCTAGCAGGATTTCGAAGTCTTCATCTGTCTCGCCTGGGAAGCCGACAATGAAGGTCGAGCGGATGGCGAGATCCGGGACATCGCGGCGCCATTGCTGAATGCGTTCGAGCACGCGGTCCTGCTTGGCAGGGCGCTTCATCGCCTTGAGCACGTTGGTGCTCGCATGCTGAAATGGGATGTCGAGATAGGGCGTAATCGCGCCTTCAGCCATTAAAGGAATGACCTTGTCGACATGCGGATAGGGATAGACGTAGTGCATCCGCGTCCAGACCCCGAGCGTCGACAGCCCGCGTGCCAGCTCGAGGAACCGGGTTTCGTATTCTTCGCCTTTCCAGGTCTGCGGCGCGTATTTGATGTCGAGACCATAAGCGCTGGTGTCTTGACTGATCACCAAGAGTTCTTTCACGCCCGCGCGAACCAATTGCTCGGCTTCGATCAGCACATGGTTGATTGGGCGCGAGACCAAGTCGCCGCGCAGTTTCGGAATGATGCAGAAGCTGCAGCGATTGTTGCAGCCTTCGGAAATCTTCAAATAGGCATAATGGCGGGGCGTTAGTCGAAGGCCGCTTTCCGGCACCAGATCCGTATGTGGATTGTGCGGCGGCGTCAGATGCTCATGCACCGCGCCCATGACTTGCTCATATTGATGCGGCCCGGTGACGGCGAGCACTTTTGGATGAGCCTTTTCAATGACCTCTGGTTCGGCGCCGAGACAGCCCGTCACGATCACCTTGCCGTTCGCTTCAATCGCCTCGCCGATCGCGTCCAGGCTTTCTTCGCGGGCGCTGTCGAGGAAGCCGCACGTATTGACCAGAACCAGATCGGCGCCGGAATAGTCTGGGCTGATTTGATAGCCCTCCGCCCGCAAGCGCGTGACGATGCGCTCAGAGTCCACGAGGGCTTTCGGGCAGCCTAAGGAGACGATGCCGACTTTTGGTATGGCATTGGGCTTGATCGGGGCAGGGCGGTCGAGGGTGGTGGTCATGGCGGGGCTGATATAGAATGGCGGGCGCTTTGAAAAGGAGCGAGGGTCATGGAAGAGACGCAGAAAACTCCGAATCGTAACCGGCTGTGGCAGATTGTGGCGGGGGCAGGATTGATTGGGCTCACGACGAGCGCGGCGTTCTGGATGCAAATTTCGGCCGGCGGTGGCATGGGCTGGGTCGGTTGGCTGATCATCGTGATGCTGGGCATTATCTCATATTCCATCAGTTTCTATTTTGGGCACCGGTTTTTTGAGGACTCGCTCGATCAATACATCGTGTCGGATACGTTTAAGCGGAAGAATGATTGGATCGATCTTGAAACGGAGTCGCGCGAGAGCGGCGATAAGAAGATTGATGGCTGGGTGGCACACTTTAAGTTCATTCGCGCGATGTTTGCGATGGGGCTGCTGCCGCTCGGCGCGTGTGTGTATTTGTTCTTTTTTGCATAAGGCGAGCCTGCTCTTCATCACGGTCGATGCCTGCGAAAGCAGGGATCTATGGACTAGAACGCGCCTCTCATCTGGTCGGCACGCATAGGTCCATGGACCCCAGCTTGCGCTGGCGTCTGCGGATATGTTCTTCAACATCTTCGTCGCATGACCGCCTCGTGGGCCAGGTGGTCGATCCAATACAACATGTTCTGTCGCTCCGGATCGCGCCGTCTTTGTCGGCGTGAGGCGCCGGGGGGACCTTGTGTCCGGGTTGGATGTCGGCGGCCAGGTTGCGTTCGCTGCCGGGCGAGCCAGCGGGCCATGCGCATCGTGTGCGCAGCAGGGTCTGCCATCACGGCGCTTAAGGCGGCGCAGCGCCGTTTGAGATTTTCGGGATTGAATGCGGCGCTGATCTCGAAAGACGCAGAACCGCCAGAGGCGCTCGCGTATTGAAGAATGTACATGCCGGGCTCGGACCCGCGCGAAGGTCTCCATACGAAAATGGGGACGGGCGACTCTGGCTCCACCAATGGAAAGCGCTGCGGGCGTTCGCGCTTGGACATATGGGTGGACCCTGGTCCATGGACCCCAGCTTGCGCTGGCGTCTGCGGTGTTCGTGCAGTGGGCCATGTCTCCATTTGGCAGGCATTTAGAACGAGCCAACGTCGCACTAAGCTTTCCGCCACACGCGTGAGATGTAGCCATGCCCACCGTGTCTCCGACGTCGCTGTGAGCCGCGGGACATGGACTTGCAACAGACAGATGAGCTGGCAAATCATTTGCCAGGCACGTGTCAGACAGGCGTGATCTTCATTGGGCATATTCTGCGAGATTACCTTGCCGCGAACTCGGTCGGATTGAATGCGCGCCAATTCTTGGGTTAGATCAAATATCCGTCGACGCCAGCGCAAGCTGGGGTCTAGGGACTGAACGCGGCCTCTGGGGCTGCAGGGTCTTATCGTCCATGGATCCCTGCTTGCGCAGGCATCGGCGGAAAAAGAAGCACGGTCTTCACAAACTGTTTTAGTGAAAGTCTTCTCCGAGCGCGCTACATCGCCGCCATGCCCTCGCTCTGGAATACCCCTCTCTTCGGACCGCTGGTTTTCTCGGTCTGGTGCGCCGATGCGCGGCGCAAGCTGGATCTGATTGCGCCTTGGCTATCAGAGCAAGACAGGCTCCTCGAAATCGGATCTGGCCCCGGCAGTGTGCTGCGCGAATTTCGCAAGGCCGGATACAGTATCGACGCGCTGGATGTTGCCGATAGCAGTTATGACGAAACCCTGAAGCCTCACTTATATGATGGCTCTCGCATGCCATTCGAGAACGGCGCCTATGACACAGCGCTTTTGCTGACGGTGCTGCATCATATTGCCGATCCAGAGCCCGTCCTGCTCGAAGCGAAGCGTGCAGCGCGGCGGGTGATCATTATCGAGGATGTCTATGAGACGGCCTGGCAACGGAAATATACAAAGGTCGCAGACTCGATCACCAATCTAGAATTCATCGGGCATCCGCATTCTAACCGGTCCGATGCGGAATGGCGCGAGACGTTTTCACGGCTCGGGTTTGAGCTGCAGCACGCGTCCGTGCACCGGCTCGCCAGCGTGTTTCAGCAAGCGGTTTACGTTGTTGAGTGAAACGTTGCCGACGGAAGCAGCTTAAGCCGCTTCCATTTCGATGCCTTTTTCAGACATGAAGTCTTTCAACTCACCAGCTTCGAACATCTCTTTGACAATGTCGCAGCCGCCGACAAACTCGCCTTTGACGTAAAGCTGCGGAATGGTCGGCCAGTTTGAATAGGCCTTGATACCTTCGCGCACGTCTTGGTCCTCAAGCACGTTCACGGCCTGATATTCCACGCCGAGATAATCGAGCACTTGCACGACCACAGAGCTAAATCCGCATTGTGGGAAGGTCGGTGTGCCCTTCATGAAGAGCAGCACATCATTGCCTTTTACGGCATTATCAATCGAGGTCTGAGTGGCGTCAGTCATTTCGCTTACTCCGCTTCTTTCATCACCTGCTCGCGCGCGACCGGCAGCAATTCGGCCATATGGTCACGAATGCGCGCGTCAGAGCGTTCCACACCCGCAGCATCTAGGTCGCCGCGGACTTTTCTGAAGACATCATCATCACCGGCTTCTTCTAGATCTGAGAGCACGACGGTTTTGGCATAGGCTTCTGCATCTTCGTCATGCAGATCCATCAATTCTGCCGCCCACAGGCCGAGCAATTTGTTGCGGCGCGCCATGATCTTAAACTCTGTCGCTTCGTCCATAGCGAATTTGGCTTCTTCGCCGCGCTTTCGATCGTCAAATGATGACATGTCAGTCCAGCCTTGTCTCAGGGATTACGTGTTCCGACGCTGATATAGGGGCGCATGGCCCCTGGGTGCAAGAAGCCTTTTGCTTCTTCGGCGGGTTTGGCGTAAGGGGGGCGCCTGATTACGCCCATCAGTTGAGTCGATTGGGGCAAATGATCGCTAAAGGATGGGTGTGATGTCACGCAAACGCATGATTTATGAAGGCAAGGCGAAGATTCTCTATGAGGGGCCTGAGCCGAACACGCTGATTCAATACTTTAAAGACGACGCGACGGCCTTCAATGCTGAAAAGAAAGCGGTTTTGGACGGCAAAGGCGCGCTGAATAATCGTATTTCAGAGTTCATGATGACCCGTTTGGGGGCCGTTGGCATCCCCAATCACTTCATCAAACGCCTGAATATGCGCGAGCAATTGATCAAAAAGGTCGAGATCATTCCGCTCGAAGTGATTGTTCGCAACGTTGCCGCGGGAACGATGTCAAAGCGGCTCGGCATCGAAGAGGGCACGCAATTGCCGCGCGCGATTGTCGAGTTCTGCCTGAAAGACGACGCGCTTGGCGACCCTTTGGTGGCCGAAGAGCATATTGCGGCCTTTGGCTGGGCGCAGCCGCATGAAATGGACGAATTGATCGCTTTGTCTTTGCGGGTGAACGATTTCATGTCCGGCCTGTTCGCCGGGGTTGGCATCAAGCTGGTCGACTTCAAACTCGAGTTTGGGCGGTTTTTCGAAAATGACATGCAGCGGGTCATCCTAGCCGACGAAATCAGCCCAGATAGCTGCCGCCTTTGGGATCTCGAAACCAATGAGAAGCTCGACAAAGACCGCTTCCGCCGCGATTTGGGCGGTGTGACAGAGGCCTATGCGGAAGTCGCGCGCCGTCTCGGCATCATCAAAGAAAACGCCCAGGGCGCTGAAATCGTAGACTTTACTGGCCCTGCCAAGTAGCTTTTCCCAGAATACGGGGCCGCGTTTTTCAAATTACCGACTTACGAATGCGTCCAAAGTGACGCGCTGGATAAAGGCTTTGCCATGCGCTCGGGTCGAAGGTGCATTGATTGCAGCCGTGATCGCGTATCTGGCCTTCCGATAGACAACAGATTGCGGTAGATGAGGCGCGACTCAACCAGCGGAGCGCGATTCTCATGAAAGCGATTGTCCATGTCGGCCTGAAACCAGGCGTGCTTGACCCTCAAGGTAAAGCGGTCGCCGACTCGCTCGGACGGATGGGATTTGGTGAAGTGGCGGGCGCCCGGATCGGCAAAGTCATCGAGCTCGACCTGGACGGTGTCTCAGAGGCGGATGCCGAAACCCGGGTCAAAGACATGTGCGAGAAACTGCTCGCCAATACCGTCATCGAAAGCTACCGCATCGAGCTGGTCGCTTAGCGCAGCGGCAAACGCATCAGTTCAATATTGCGAAACGCGACCGGATGGCTTTCGGCCTGGAGCGCGAAATAGCCCTGATCGACGGACCCAGAATATCCCAACCTGGCAACGTCGCCATTATCTGCGTCATATGTTGGATCGGTTAGCGTGAAGGCCGCTTCGCCTGCGATAAAGAGTTGGATCAGCGCGCCTCCGCGCACCTCAATCTCGAACGGGACCCATTCCCCGGCCGGCGCCGCGGGGGTTTGCGAGTTGATGCAGTGCTGTGTCACCAAATCCCCGTCCACGACGATATGCGTGCCCGGCGTGCAGATATTCGCCGTGGTCCGATCCGGTGCGCGCGGTCCAGCGCCTAAGACTTGCGCTTCGACCGAAACCGGGAAGTCTTGACCGCGCCGCATCGTCTCTGGCGCCTGCGCGTGCACCATCACGCCGCTATTCATATAGGCCCAATCTGGTCCATTCTCGATTTGTGCGCCGGTGAACTGGTATTCGAGGCGCAAGCGGTAATCGGTGAGCGCTTCGTCAAAATACAGATGCCCAAATGCGCCAACGAACACGGCGCCTTCGGGATAGGCGACAATGAGTGCCCCGTCAGCGGTTTGGAAAATGCCGTCTGCATCCTCACCCAAAGCTTCACCTGTGATCTTAGGTGTCCAGCCATTGAGACTCGCGCCGTCGAAAATACGTTCCCACGTCGGAGCCGTGTCCACAGCGCACCCGCCAAAAGCTGTCATCGCACCGATCAGCGCCAGCAAAAATTGTCGTGGCATCTCATTTCCCCCGGAGCTTGGCGTTTACCATACAGGCCCAATACGGCACGGCACATTCAAGGCATGGCCTGGGGGATTGGTAAAGGTGTTTCAATCTGAACGCCTGTTCATTATTGATTTTATTGTATTTTTCTTCGACGGAACTTGCGGGCTGGTGCGTTTGACCTTCCATGCGAACAGAAAATGGAGGATCGCATGTTGAAAATTATGACCATCGCGCTCGCAGCAAGTTTGGCCGCTCCCGTCGCTATTGCGGGCCCCGCCGAACGGTTTGAACGGATCGACAATCGACTCGATCGCTTGGAGCGCCGCGGCGTGATCGAACAAGGCTCGCATCTGGACCGCGTTGAAGATCGCTTTGACCGGTTTGAAAACCGTGTCGACCGCCGCGAAGACCGCCGCGACCGGGCGGTCAACCATGGCCCACTTGATCGTTTGGAGGATCGCGTGGACCGCCTTGAGAATGTACAAGACCGGCGAGAAGATCGCCGCGACCGACGCAATTTGTACTAAGGGCGATATCCCCTCCGGTCCGTCGGTCTGAAACCCCTTCAGACGTCTGTCGAGTACGGACCGTATCAACCTTACCTCAAGGCTCATGGACGGGCCGGAGTGCTTGCTCCGGCCCGTTTTGAGTCTTGAAGGGATTTGATGAATGGGCGACTTAAGTCGCCCTAAATCGGACACTGCGAAAACCGCTGAGCACTCTATTCAGGTGTACCCCTGGATAATTTTTGAGAACCATCAGGTTCCAAAAAAGATCTCCCATTGACTCTGTTAAACTACTTTGCAATTCAAAGTGTTTTGAAATGGAGAAGCCTGTGAAACGTCCTCAAGACAAACGCCGAGCACTGATGTTTGATCCAAGGTTGGATACGCTAATTGCCGGCACTACAGCCATATTGATGATTGGGATCTACTATCTCAATGCACAGTATGGCTTTGGGCACCCAGCTGTTTTCTTTGTCGGTTTCGTTGGGCTTGGACACCTACTGCTCAACACGGCAATCCCAGCGTTCGTCGTGTTGGTTCTATGTAAGGAAGGCTTGTCTGGATTAGGGATTAAACGAGAGAACGCATTTCTTTCGCTGTTTATATCCGCTGTGATCGCAGCGCTGTTTTTTAATGGACTTTTGGCGGCGTTAGAGACTTTTGATGGAAACCCAATTCCGCATATTATCTTCAATGGCGTTGCTTTTTGGGAGCCGCTATTTGTCTATGGATGGCTACAGTTAAGGTTCGAAAGAGCATTTGGATATGTATTAGCGCCTATAATTGCAGGAGCGGCTTTTGCCTCCTATCACATTGGCACCTTTCCAATTGATATGGTGTTGTTGCTATTCGCCTTCGGAGTATTCTACGGCGTCGTATTCGGTTTTGTCAGAAATTTACTCGTATTGATCCCAATGACCTGGGCCGTTGGTTCTTCTATCGGCACGATTCAAGGCGGCTACAACTTCGATTGGTTCACTGTCTTTGTTTATGTAATCGTGTTGCTGCTACAAGTGACGATAATCTTTTGGCTACGGCATTATAGCCGCAAAAGAAAATCCTGATTAGGCCAATCCAAAAACTGAAGAGGGTCTCAAATTCGCCCCACAACGGACTCCCACTGAGCGGCAATGAACGCCCAAGAACGGACTCTGACGAATCCTGAAAAGCGAGCAAAACCCGTCATCAAAAAACGGATGGGTTTTTTCAGCGCGATCCGTATCTAGCGAAACACTGCGGTTTGATTTGAAACTGACAGGAGCGAGCCGCACTCCGACCAAATGTTGACGAGTTGGTCATAGCTTCCTCGGCCAACATTGCGGCTATCTGCTTCTATGAGGACGCGTTTCGCCTGGAGCGTTTTCAGGATTTCCTCTCCGCATGTCGAGCTGACTGAAAATGAAATTGTCGACCCAAATCTGGGCGTCGTGGAGGTGAAGAATACACGCGGCATTGGCGTATCGGAGAGCGCGATCAGCGCCTTCGTATCGATCGGGCGTTCATCCTTGTGAGACACCCATACACACGTTTTAGGACGGACGTTCCGTTTAAAAGGCGTGCCGAGAAAAGGACGTTGCTCATAGTGTTGTAGCCAGACCGGTCCCATGCCTTCCATATTCATCTTTTCAATGGATTCTGGCTCAGGCGCGTCCGGTATGATCTTTTCAAAGCTATCTTCATCAAACGCTCGCTTTCGCCCCATCACGATATCGAAAGCGACGAGCGTTTCATCGGTTTGCTCGACGCTCGAGATTGTTACCCGCCAAAAATCGGATTGTTTGCGTCTTGCCATCAAGTTGGTCTGCACTTCAATCCGGCCCGCCTTGATCGGTCGGGCAAACACGGCGTTTAAGCTGAGCAGTTCGCCCCGAGACTCTTCATGTGCCGTAATTGCTGAGAAGGCGGTCGCCGCCGCCCAACCCCCGAATGCGTTATCAAAGTTCCACCACGTCTCATCCACGTCACGGCGAAATCGATTGCCATCTATATTTTCAAGTTCAGTCGCTTGGTCCAAAGAATAAGTCATCAAGTAAACAATACGCAAACTAACAGTCGATGGATGTGCGGTTCACACTAGAGCTTGAAAACCAGACATAAGCTCAAAGGCAGGGATCGCCCCGAATAGGACTCTCATAACGTCTGCTTTGGGTCGGGAGGGGACGCTCGGCTTCGACCGCACGCTCCTCCTGGCGCTCTGCCCAGCCCTGTCTGGGCAGCCCATCACGCGTTCGTGCTGCGAAGAGCGGGAGCGGAAACATCTCTCCCGATCTCTGCTGCCAGATCTCGTGCTGGACCCCACGGAAGCTTCCGTGGGGAGCGCTTCAAAGAGAGGGTTGGGGCGAAGGCGGCTCTGGGTCAGGATGAGGCTAAAAGAAGATTAGGTCCCCTCAGACGCCGGAAGGAGACGTTAGCTCTGCGGCTCAATCTCGCCCCAATACAATCGCTGCGCCAGAGGCGGACGGGGTCCTTGATGAAGCGTAGATTATGACGGCCTTTGGTCAGAACCACCAAGTTAAACTTAATTTTGTTCGGAAAATTTTACCGGAACCGTCGTTTTTACGATACAAAATTCGATCTATGCCGTCTTTGTTTTGAAAATTAGAGTCTTTATCTGATTGGCAATAAAGAAAGATTCTAGAGAACGCGTTTACGCAAGTGAAATGCATATTCTGTATTGATAGTGATCAATTTTGATCAATCACGCAGGAGATGCGGCCAATGATCAATACACAGAGAACAAATAATATCCAAGTAAAAACAATCGGTAAGGATATTAATTATCCCACCTGGTTGGAGTATGGGATCCTTGCGCTCATCCTGTCGAGCGTCATCATTCGCTTCACCTGGTATGGCAACGAAATTCACTATTTCGATTTGGCGCATCGCTGGGTTGATCCGGGCGCATTCACAGAACACCATGCCGCACGCGACAGCTCTGCCGGCCGGGTCGTGGCTTTCCTATTGATGGGGAGCAGCATTCGTCTGTTCGGAATGGAAATGGCGTATGCGGTGTTAACGACGGGGCTCGTTCTCGCCTTTCCAGCAGCGTATTTTGTCATGGTGCGAGCGCTGAAAGTCGCAATACTTCCTGCCGCCGCAGCGCTCGCGATATTTGTGCTGAGCGCGCAAAGCCTTGTTGCCTATGAAGGCATGTTTGGGTCCATTGAACCAAAATCGTTTGCGTATCTCTGCGTCCTGTTTGGATTGGCGTGCGGCTTTAGAAACCGTCGCATTTTGGCCGCCATTCTATTCGCTGGGGCTGTCTATCTTCACTTTCTAATTGGGGCCTTCTGGGGTGCTGCCATCTTGCTGTATTACGTGCTGCATGATCGCGGCTATCGCGCAGCGTTGACGCCGATGCTCGTCTTTCTCTGCGCATCGTTGCCGCTGTTTCTTGTGATCGCTCTTGAGCGTTTTGGCGGCGCCCATGTGCCGCTCACTGTTGATGGGTCATCGCTTGGCGCGATTTACTCAGACTTCCGCCACCCGCACCATCTCTCGCCCTTCCTGGATATGGATGTGTTCCTGTCATCTTGGCTGCCTGGATTGCTGTTGCATGGTGTTTTCGCGCTCGCCATCCTCGCCTGGGTACGTCTCACCAAGGAGCAAAACCCGGCCTTCTCTCTCTGGCTGTGCGGGCTTAACGGCTATATGCTGTTGATCACGGGTCTAGCTTATTTGGACCGAGAGACGCATCTCATCTCGATGTTTTTCGTGTTTCGACCTGGCTCGCTCATATTGTTGCTGACGCTTGTCTGGGGTCTCAGCCGGATCTTCGAAGTCACGTCCATTTTGCGATCACGCCAAGTCGTTTCTCTTGGTCTAGCCGCTGTGCTCATCCTCTGCGCCGACTCCATTGCTGCAGCTATGGCGCGGTACGCGCATGGACCCTTGCAGCTCGCCGAATCGCTGACCACGTCGCAGTCGAAAATGGTGCAATGGGTCCACACCCACACAGACGAGCAGGCGGTTATTGTCATCGAACCATTGCCAGAGGCCGGCTTTTTTAGAGGCGAACGGGAGCTGCAATGGGTGGGCATGGAACGCTTGCTCAAGCGCCCGACACTGGTCAATTTTAAACTGGTCCCAACCGATAAAGCGGACTTGGCGCGTTGGTATAATCTTCTGCACTGGCGAGAGGCGGTCTTCGCTGGGAACTGCGACCGGCTGAGCGAACATCCGATTCACTATCTGATGGCGCGAACGCCTGAGAGTGTTGAAAGACTAAACAGATGCGCGCATCTGGTCTGGCAAGGCGAAGACACGGCAATTCTGCGAGTCGCTTCGAACGCGCAGATGGCATACTCGGAACGGTGAGAACTCGACTCCGCGATGGGATGACTTAGGCCGCGATGAAGCGGAGCGTGCGCGCGATGGGCAAGCGATTTGCGTTTGCCCCCTAAGCCTCAACCAAGGCCGCCATTTTCTCGATGGCTTGTTGCCAGCGAGCTCATCCCGAGCGCTTGATAGAAGGCCGCGGCATTCGATGGATTATCTGACCGGACCTTCAGGCTGCTGTGTTTGAGACCGCGTGCGAAAAGCACTTGGAACACGTGACTCAATAAAGCGCTTCCCAAACCCGTACGTTGGTGTTTCGGATGGACCGCGAAGTCTTTGATGAACCCTGACGACCAGACCTGGGCAAACGCGATCATTGTGTTTGAGTGATGAGCCATGACCGCAAAGAGGAGCGCTTGCTCGTATTCTGCATCTTCGACCAATTCCGACCACCACGCCTCGGTGCTGCGAATATCTCCACCCCCATGCTGATACGCTAAGTTTAGCAGATCTCGTGCAAGCCGCCTGTGCGTCGCAGGGTCAAATGGAACGAGGTGCGCGCCTTCTGGGAACGAACGGATCGGAATTTGGTCATCGGCTAGATCGATTTCCATCGTGATGATATCGGACGTGCGCATGAGGGGCTCTTAGCGCAGTCTCTATTGGATGTCGTGCGGCATAAAACGTTTTCGCAGGTAAGACCGAATATGATCAAACTCTATGGCACGCGGCTATCCCGCGCCTTTCGATGTCTTTGGGCCCTGGAAGAAAGCGGCTTGGACTATGAGCTGATCGAAGTGGATTGGCAGACTGGCGAAACGCGGACGCCGGACTTTCTCGCCTTGAACCCAAATGGGCACGTGCCGGTATTTGAGATGGATGGTCTCGTTCTCGTCGAGTCGTTAGCGATCAATCTGCATATTAGCACGCTCGCGCAAACGCCTATGTCTCCAAGCGACGCGCGCGAGCAAACCCAGGCGACCCAATGGACGGTTTGGGCGATGGGTGAGTTGGAAGGGCCGCATGATGCCGCCAATCGCCAGAATGTGGACGTCGATGCGGCGCTGCGGAACGAGGCATTGGAGGTCCTGAATGGGCATCTGGCAGAGGCGTCCTATTTGATCGCGGACCGGTTCACCGTGGCGGACCTCAATGTGGCCTCCGTGTTGATGCGGCCGAAATATATGCCGCATGTCGAGGCCTTTGGACATTTGGACGATTGGTTCAGACGATGCGCCTCACGTCCCGCGCTTGCGCGGGCGCTAAGTCCGGGATGAACGCACTTATTTTAAGGCGTCACCCTCGACAGCTGCAGGCTGTCTGAGGGCCCATCTCGAGACCTCGCCGCGTATCGCACCTGAAGGTGATGGATCCTCGGACCGCGGCGCGGTCGAGGAAGACGCAACTGAGATATGTGTGGAAGAGACCACCGCCTGCACGGAAATGATCAGGTCACGCCTTAAAGCCGCACGCCCATCACAATGTCATTGAACACTTGATCGCCGACGGGGAATTGTCGTTCGCCAACGATTTCAAACCCCGCGCGCTGGTAGAAGGCGACGGCGCGGTGGTTCTGGTCATAGGTGCCGAGCAGCATACGTTTGGCGCCAATCTCGCGGGCATGTTGCAGCGCGCACGTCATCAACTCGCGGCCTGTGCCGGTGCCGTGATATTTGGAAAAGACGTAAATGCGCTTGAGCTCAATGTCGCCGGGCTCGCCCTCAGTCGGGGCTTCGACGGCGCTGGTCACGGCATAGCCGACCGGTGCGCGGGTGGCCGTAGATTCAGCGATCCAACAGGCATAGTTTGGATCGTTCGAGGTGATATAGGCTTTGTAGATTTCCGGCGCATGTTGGTCGCGGCAATGCTTGACCAAGTCCGCGCCGGGAATGATTTCGGTATAGCTTTCTAGGAATGTGGCCGCACCAACCACCCCGAGCGCATATTCATCGCCCGGGACGGCTGGTCGGATGTTGATCCCCAGGGCCAAATTAACCGGCCGACATCGCTTTTTCGAAATTATTGCCAACCGCGTTGAGGAAGCCTTCCGTGGTCAGCCACTCTTGCTCTGGGCCAACCAGAAGCGCGAGGTCTTTGGTCATCTGGCCGCCTTCGACCGTCTTGATGATTGTGTCTTCGAGCTTCTGCGCGAAGGCCGTGACCTCTGGTGTGTTGTCCATGCGGCCACGGTGCTGCAGACCGCGGGTCCAGGCAAAGATCGAGGCGATCGAGTTGGTCGAGGTCGCTTCGCCTTTCTGGTGGTTGCGATAGTGACGGGTCACTGTGCCGTGCGCGGCTTCCGCTTCCACCGTCTTGCCATCTGGGGTCATCAGCACTGAGGTCATCAGGCCGAGTGAGCCATAGCCTTGGGCAACCGTGTCAGACTGCACGTCGCCATCATAGTTCTTACAGGCCCAGACATAGCCGCCAGACCATTTCATCGCAGCCGCCACCATGTCGTCGATCAGGCGGTGCTCATAGGTGCCGCCAAACTCGTCAAACTGGGCTTTGAATTCTGTGTCGAAGACTTCCTGGAAGATGTCTTTGAACCGACCATCATACTTCTTCATGATCGTGTTCTTGGTCGACAGATAGACGGGCCATTTGCGTTGCAGGCCGTAATTCATGCTGGCGCGAGCGAAATCACGGATCGACTGGTCGAGATTGTACATGCCCATGGCGATGCCGGCTTCTGGGAAGTCAAAGACTTCATACTCTTGGCTGTCAGAGCCGTCAGCGGCTTCCCATTTCATGGTCAGCTTACCGGCGCCTGGGACCAGGAAGTCCGTCGCTTTATATTGGTCGCCGAAGGCGTGACGACCGACAACAACCGGCTGGGTCCAACCTGGGACAAGGCGCGGGACATTATTGATCACGATCGGCTCGCGGAAGACCACGCCGCCGAGGATGTTACGGATCGTGCCGTTCGGGCTGCGCCACATTTTCTTAAGGCCGAACTCTTCGACGCGCGCTTCGTCTGGCGTGATGGTCGCACACTTGACCGCAACGCCATACTGTTTGGTGGCATTCGCCGCATCGATGGTGATTTGGTCATCGGTCTCGTCGCGCGACTCGATCGATAGGTCGTAATATTTCAGGTCAACATCGAGATAGGGATTGATGAGTTGATCTTTGATCATCTGCCAGATGATGCGGGTCATTTCATCGCCGTCCATCTCAACGATTGGATTTTCGACCTTGATCTTTGCCATGGGAGGTTTTCCTTTGCCTTTGAGCGCTTTGCGTGGGCCTATAGCAGGTCTACTGGCGGCGTCAAAAGGAGAGCCTGTCATGCGTGCTATGAAGCTGGTTTTTTGGGTGTTTCTGGCGGGATTGGTTAGTCCAATTGCAGCCACAGCCCAAAGCGTCGGTCTGGCCGAGGCCAAAAACCCTTTGCTGAAAGCGCAATGGAATCATCGTTTGGTCATTGTTTGCGAGGCCGATGATGGCGTCACCGACCCGGTGCTCGCAACCGCGCAGTATGAAGCGGCGTTCGAAGACTGGCCGGGCTATATTGAGCGCGATTTGATCTTGGTTTGGGTCTCTCAAGACGACATCATGACCTGGTATCCTAAGCCGCACCGATTCAAAGCTGCAACGCTGTTGATCGGCTATTATGACACGGATGAAACCAATCTGCGCGGCAGAACCGGATGCGACGCGGACACAAATTTTGTTGCACTGATCGGCAAGGATGGGGATGTCAAAGCCAAGTCGGCGAGCATCATCTCTAATAATGACCTATTTGCGCTCATCGACGCGATGCCAATGCGCCTACAGGAAATGCGGCGTGGATCGGAGTAAGTTCAACTAAAATCCCAATTGTCGCTGCCCACGGACTGAGCTAGGCATGCTGTGGGGGCAAGGAGGTGGGAATGAGTTTTTTTGATCGATTTTTCCGCGCGTTCTTTCGACGCCCAACCCGCGATGAGCGGCCACCCGCGCCAATACGTGTGCCGACGCCGCCTCCGCGCGCGCCGGTTCCACCGCCGCCAGAAGAAGTGCGCGCAGAAGCGCGTCCTGAGGGAGATGAGCTCGACACGGGGCCGATTGCATCGCCGCCTCCACCTTCTCCGCCACCACCACCTCCTCCTCCACCCTCTCCGCCGCCGCCCGCACCGGCAGCCGTCGGGCAAACCGTGTCGGGCGTCATTCGACTCGGGCACGTGGATGCGGATGTTGCTGAGAGTGGGTGGTCAACATTTGTTGACGCCTTGCAGGCGATCGGGCGGGTTGACCTGGGTCAGATTTCTGACGGCTTCGATAAGATTGTGAGGACCCCGCTCGCGCCCGCGGCTGAGGGCGTGATGACAGTGAAGCACTTACAAGAAGCGCTGCGCGATATCGGCTTTTACCGGGGCGGCGAGGTTGATGGCATTTGCGGCTATCGCACGACATCCGCGATCCGTCTCTTCCAAGAATATGTGCGCACCATGGAAGAACAACCCGGTTTCCATCCGGATGGTCTGTTTGGCCAAGGCTCGAACGCGCAATTGCAACGCTGGCTCACCCAGGGCTTGAAACCAGACTGGCGGCCGCGATCCGGCGAATATGATCGCTGGCTTAATTTCCTCGGCGGCGTCAAAGCCAAAACGCTGGCGCATCCGACCCGGGTCCAAACGGCCGTGAATGCGTTCAACCGCGGCAGTGACACTCGCAGAGCCGAAGACTGGGATTTTAGCGGGCCAGGAAACATCCACCTTATTGGCGTGCGCCGCGCTGAATATGGCAATCGGTTCGACGACATCTTTGTGCTGCTCATGGAAGGCATGGTGTTTAAGTTCCAAGGCTCGACCGAGCCTGGCGCTTCAAGCCATGCGAAAGGCCCGCCTTACTTGGTGCCAGGCCAACACGAGTATCACTTCGGCTGGCACCGCAAATCGTACCAAGCGCTGCGCCCCCTCAGCCAAGGGGTGTTGATCATTCGCGGCGGCGCGAATTTCCAGCTCGATGACAGTGATCTCGATGCAGGGCTTGAGCCGAATGCGACGATCAACATCCATTGGGCCGGGAAGGGCCTCAGCCGCAATGTTGGGTCTTGGTCAGAAGGGTGCCAGGTGATCACGGGCGATCTCTATATCAATCCGCGCGGCGACCTCGTCGATTGTTCGGCGTTCACCGCGATCAACAATACGGCCTTTAATCAAAGTGCGAGCGCCACGCGCGGGGCCTATACACTGCTCAGTGATCTCATCTCAACCTATTCCGGCGAGATGGGGACGAATAAGGTGCTCTACACGATGATCAGCGAGACTGATCTCGATTTGGACCCAGGGATCAAGGCGGAACTGACGGCCGCGCGAGATGCGGTCTACGCTCGATCGACATAAGGCCCGCAGGCGAGTCATTGACGCTGGCCGGGCAATCGGGCAGGTCGCCGCCATGATCGAAACGGCGCCCATCATCATCCTGCATCGCCCTCAGCTCGGCGAGAATATTGGCTCGGCGGCGCGTGTTATGCTCAATTTCGGGTTGACCGAGTTGCGCTTGGTTGCCCCGCGCGATGGCTGGCCGAATGCTGCTGCAGATCCGCTTTCTGCCGGCGCGTTCGAGGCGGGCGTAGAGGTTACTGTGTTTGAAACGATCGAAGCGGCAATTGCTGATCTTGGCACGGTCTTAGCGACCACAGCCCGTCCGCGGGGCATGGAAAAGACGGTGGTCGATGCAGCGAGTGGGGTCAAACTGATCCGCGCCCGCGGTCTCAAAACGGGCGTGCTGTTCGGGGCTGAGAATCACGGCCTGCCGAGTGATGTTGTTGGGCTCGCCGATGCGATCCTGACGTATCCGGTCAATCCAGATTTTGCCTCTCTCAATCTGGCTCAAGCGGTCGGTGTGTTCTGCGCCAGTTGGGGCGCCAGTGCGGGCGCGGTCGGGCGTTGGGAAGGAGAGAAGTCTGGGATCGAAGCGCCTGCGCCCAAAGAAGATCTCATCCGGATGTTTGAGCATCTTGAAGACGAGCTCGAACGCGCAGGCTATTTCTACCCGCCGGACAAAACGCCTCTGATGAAGACCAATATCCGCAACGCTTTTATTCGCGGCGATTGGACGACCCAAGAAGTGCGCACGTTTCGCGGCGCGATCAAAGCCTTAGCGCTCGGTCGTGGCAAAGCGCGGGTTGGGCGCAAAAGCGAAGACTAATCGTTCCTTGGGATATTGGATTGGACCAAGCGCGCGGACAGGTCGCGGCCTTCTGCGGCATAGGTCTTTTCCGCCGAAACGGCATTGCTATCGCAGGTGGGATGCAGATCGCTGCCCCAAGAGAAACCGGCATTAAAGCCATTCACCAAGGACCGTCGCAGGCCGCCCTGATAGGGCGCTTCAAGCTCCAATAAGCGCAACATATAGCTCCGCCAGTACTGATCATTGCGACCATTACAGACGACGCGAATCGCATGTGATTTGCCGAGAACTTCCGCCAGCGTGGTGACGTCGCGATAATAGTCTTGAGACGGTACCCGGCTCTGGCCATAGGCAGATAGACCTGGCAACACGGACAGGCCAAGCAGGCTTAAGGCAAGGAGGGACAAGCGATGTGGCATTTGTTGGTTCATGCAAAATCCTTTGCGCGGATTGAAGATGCGTTAAAGCCGTTCTCGGATCGCATATCGCCCCTCATCCTCCACGATGATGGACAATTGACGGGTCCATGGGGCGAGAGTGAGGCAAAGGCTGCGATCGCTTATGGGACACAAGACGCGTATTTTAGCCCAGCCGTGCTGACCTATTTCCAAACGCTTATGGGATTTGAGCAGCTCGATTGGTTCCAATCGTCAGCGGCGGGGACAGAGCATCCGATGATCCAGGCGACTGGGAAGAAAGCGGCGCTGTTTAGCGGCTCGCACGAACAATCTGAAGCCATTGCCGAATGGGTGCTCTGGGCCGGTTTGGACTTTTTCCAATCAGGTCGTGAACGCCGTCAGGCGCAGGCAGACCGGACCTGGACGCGGCTGCCCTTTCGCGAGATCGGCGGATCTCGCTGGACGATTTTTGGCTTCGGCGGCATCGGGCAAGCGTGCGGGCGCCGATTGCGCGCCTTGGGGGCGGATGTCACCGGCGTGCGGCGGTCGGTTGCGTCATCAGACGCCGCTGATCGCGTAGTGCCGACAGAAACAGCCATGCAGGCTTTGAGCGATGCGGATGTCGTTTTGCTATGTTTGCCTCTGACCAATGCGACAGAGGATATCGCGAACGCGGCTTTCTTCGCGCAAATGAAGCCGGGGAGTTTGTTGATAAATGTTGGGCGCGGCGGCTTGGTCGATGAAGCCGCATTGTTCGAAGCGCTTGAAAACGGCTGCCCAGCGCAAGCCTATTTGGATGTCGTCCGCGAAGAGCCCTTGCCAAGCGATAGTCCGATTTGGGACAATCCGAACATTGTTTTGACGCCGCATATCTCCGCGCTGACCGAGGGATCTGCGGTTCGAACGGACAGTGTTTTCCTTGAAAATATTGAGAATTTCCTGGCCGGGGTCTCGCTCAAAAATAGGGTGGATCCGGACGAATTTGCCTAGACTGTCATAAATGTGTCATAATGGGTGAATGCGACTTGGACATTCACTCCTCAAACGGTCATCAATCCATGGGCTCTTTGCGCTTATTGGGATCTGCCGCGCGCTGAGCTTCAATCCTGCGCAGGCGACCGAGCGACAAAGTCTGAACTTGCTCGAGAACGCGCGCAATTGGCCGATCACCGAGATCATGATCAATGGTCAGCCCAGCCAGGCTCTATTGGATACAGGCGCTACAGTCGCGCTCATCCATGATCGATACTTGGCGCCGGGCGCAGCGACAGAGTCCCCCGATGCGACACGAGTCCAAGGAATTGGGGGTAATCGTATACTCCCCGTCACGCATGTCGCGTCTGTGAAGGCTGGGGCGCATACATGGACTAATTTGCGGGCGGTGGTGAATGCGGCGGACCAGTTTCCGATCGCGCAAAACATATTGCCGGTGGCCTTGCTTGACGGGGCGACGGTCGATTTCGATTTTCGCAAATCCACGGTCGAACTTTATGATGGCTATCCTAAGATCATACCCGGCGCCGAACGCAACGCGATTAGATATCGTCTGCATGGCGGGCTGATCTTCATTCCCGTCAGCATTAATGGTGTTTCCGGCGAGGCGCTGATCGATACAGGCTCGACGGTCACTTTTGTGAACGCACATTATGCTGACCGCGCAGGCGGGGTGAAACGCGACCAAGAACCCGAAGCGATCCAAGGCAGCGATCTCAACCGCGGCGAACTCGAAGTGTTCGAATTTCGAAAAATGCGGCTCGGCGATAAACGGATTTCGACGTTTAGCATCCCGGTCTTAGAGACAGATTTGTTCGCATCGCTTGGGTTCGACCAAGCGCCGATGATGGTGATTGGGATGGATTTGCTGTCGCACTATCGATTGCAAATTGATCGGAAGCGCGAGCGTATCGTCCTCGTTCGGTGAATGAACCGTCGATGGGCGGCAGCGTTTCGCGAATTGTGACATGTGTGGCATACTATCTTTATGGCCAAGCGAGAGTCGCGAATTGAGCATTTGTTGAACGCCAAACTGATCTGGCTCAGCGGCGCCCTTCTAGCGGCGTCATGGGTCTCTGCGCACGCCAATGAGCACCAACGTCTCGCATTGCAGCCAAATGACCGAAACTGGCCGATCACCAATATCACAATCAATGGCCAAGAAACGCCAGCTTTGTTGGACACAGGTGCAACCATCGCGCTGATCAATGATGAGTTATTGGCGCAAGGGTCTTGGGATGAGCAGGCGCCAGAAACCCGCGTACTCGGCATCGGAGGACACCGTTTGTTTCCCGTGACCCGCATTCCGCGCCTCACGGCGGGCGCGCAGACCTATTATAATATGCGTGTCGCTGTGAATACGCGCGATGTGTTTCCGGTCGAACAGAACATTCTTCCGACCTCAATGTTCCGCACCTCTATCGTCGACTTTGATTTTCCAAAGCGACGGGTTGATTTGTATGATGGTTATCCAAAGTTCGTGCAGGGCGCGCAACGTAGCGCGATCAGCTATATCTATCGCGAGGGCCTGATCTATATTCCGGTGCGGATCAATGGCGTGCGTGGACGCGCTTTGATCGATACAGGGGCAAGCGTGAGCTTTGTTAATCCGCTGTTTGCAGAGCTCGCCAAGGGCCGCGTTCGCATTGATCCAGAACAAGATATTCAAGGCAGTGACCTCGAGCGCAATCCGGTGCGCATGTACAATTTTCGCAATCTACGATTTGGCGACAACCAGATCGAAAAATTTGGCGTACCGGTATTTGAAACTGAGATGTTCAAAGATCTTGGATTTCGCGATGAGCCGATGATGGTTATGGGCATGGACTTGCTCGGAAACTTTCGTCTGCAACTCGACCAAAAGCGTCGGCGTTTGGTGATGTTGCGGGAATGAACCAGGCCGTCGCCTGCGTCCCGTCCCAATAAGCGTTTGCTTTCCCCACCGTTACGGCCTCGAGTGAAGGGGACAATACGAAATGGGAGTAGACGAATATGGCATATGCGCCGTTTGACTTAACTGGAAAAGTGGCCCTGGTGACGGGCGGCAATCGCGGCATTGGCTATGGTATGGCGGAGGCGCTCGCGGCGTCGAATGCGCATGTTGCGATCTGGGGGCGAAAAGCGGATGCGAACGCCGCAGCCGTCGAGAAACTGTCTGCCCTTGGCTCGGGTGAGGTCAAAGCCTGGACCGTCGATGTTTCAGAAGAGCAAACCGTTATCGATGCCACGGCGGATGTCGTCTCTTCGATGGGCCGCATTGATAGCTGCATCGCGAATGCCGGGGTCGGCTTTGGCGCGCCGAGCTTTATCGAAATGACGACCGAGATTTGGCGCAAGAATATGGCGGTCAATCTGGAAGGCGCGTTCTGGACCTTGCGGGAAAGCGTCAAACATATGACGGAGCGCGCGAAGGCCGGAGATCCAGGTGGGTCTGTGGTTGGTGTCGCTTCGCTCGCAGGGGTCGAAGGCGCGCCGCGCAACCAGGCCTATGCGGCGACCAAAGGCGGCTTGCCGGCCATGATTAGAGGCATTGCGTCCGAGTGCGGCCGCTACGGCATTCGCGCCAATTCCATTCTGCCCGGTTGGATCGCAACGGACATGACCGCGATGGCGCAAGACAGCGATGTGTTCACAACGAAGGTCATCACCCGCGTCCCGATCCGCCGCTGGGGCGAGCCGGAGGATTTTGGCGGGATGGCGGTCTATCTAACAAGCGACGCGTCGCGTTATCATTCAGGCACGACGCTGATCATCGATGGCGGATACGCGATTTTCTAGCAGGCAACAAAAAAGCCCCGTCCTTCTGACGGGGCTTTTTATCAAGTGAAGTATCCAGCCTTATTCGGTGGTTTCTTCTTCGACAGCGTCTTCAACCGCGTCGACAACATCGGTCACAGTATCTTCGACCGCATCCGCGGCGTCTGATGCCATGTCACCAGCAGCATCTGCAACGTCGCCAGCTGTCTCTTCAGCAGCATCAACGGCGTCTGAAACAACTTCCTCTGTCGCTTCCGCAGCATCTGCCGCGGCTTCTCCAGTGGCTTCGACCGCGTCAGACGCAGCTTCAACAGTTGCTTCGGTCGCGTCCTCAGCAGCTTCTACTGTGACTTCAACGGCGTCAGAAACAGCGTCGGTGGCTGTCTCGGCTGCTTCTTCAGCAGCGTTACACGCTGCGAGTCCGGCAGCGGCGAGCGCTGCGATCCAAAGTTTCATGCTCATTGTCTCTTCCCCTCTAGAAGATAGCCTTCATTGGCATCGCGCATCATAGCGGACTCGCGGCAGAATTGCAGGGCAGAACTGCAGAAGCCCAATTTCGGCCCAATTTCCCCGCGGGAATGCCTTGTCTTACCGCAAGGTTGCCCTCCTATCAGGCAAGAAAACAGGAGGATTTCGTGGCGATTCATACCCCGCTTTGCGACTTTTTGGGCACAAAACACCCCATCATGCTGGCTGGAATGGGCGGCGTTTCCTATGCCGAATTGGCCGCCGCCATGTGTAATGCCGGCGGCTATGGGGTCCTCGGCATGGCGGGGACCTCGCCGGACTTTATCGCTGAGCAGATGGCCCGCGTGAAAGAACTGACCGACAAGCCGTTCGGCGTGGACCTCCTAGCCGCCGATCCAACCAGCCTCGAAAAAAGCGTTGATGTGATCATTGAGGGCGGCGCAGATAGCTTTGTGGCTGGGCTCGGCGTGCCGTTGCCGATTATGAAGCGTCTGAAAGATGCAGGCGTGAAAGTTATGGTGGTCGGCGGCGCCGTAAAGCATGCTGTTAAAGCGGAGCAAGCCGGCTGCGATGCGGTGATCCTACAGGGCGGCGAAGGCGGCGGACATACTGGCCTGGTCGGGACTTTGCCGCTCGTCGCACAAGCTGTGGAAGCGGTGGATATTCCGGTCGTCGCTGCTGGCGGGATTTATGATGGACGCGGTCTCGCAGCGGCGCTGTCGCTTGGCGCCGTTGGCGTTTGGATGGGCACGCGATTTATCGCCTCAGCCGAAGCGCATGCCGCGCAGACCTATAAAGACACAGTCGTTGGTGCAGGCGACACCGATACAACGCGCACACGCTGTTATTCGGGCAAGCCTATGCGCTGCCGGACCAATGACTATATCCTCGATTGGGAGGGCCGTCCGGATGATATTCAAGGCTTCCCAATGCAGGCCATGGTGTCGATCCAGTCCGATGTCATGGGCGGGATTGGTGGTGTAACAGACGAAGCGCGCTTGAGCGTTGATAAGTCATGTTTTGCGATGGGCCAGTCCGCAGGCGGTGTGAAAGACATCCTGCCGGTCAAGGACATTGTCGACCGGATCATCGATGAGGCCGAAGCGGCGATTGGCCGGGTCGCAGCGCTGCGAACATCAGAGACGGTTTAGGCTCGCCAAACCTGTTCCTCGCTGATAGGGATTAACCATAATTCAGACTTGGAGGGATGTTTCACCATGATGAGACTATTGATCGGCGCGTCGGCGCTGGCACTGGCGGCCGCATGCGCCAATACAAGCAATATCGAAACCGAACCGGTGGTTGCAGATGCGCCGCCTGTCGTCGAAGAAACGGTCGTGGCAGAGGTTGAAGCCGTGATGGAAAAGGTCGCGTTCGAGACTTATTCCGCCGAAGCCTTTTTCCAGACCACAAGCTACGGTTTGGCCAATGGCAGCGGATACGCTTGGTCCTCCGACAATAGCAAAATCCTCGCACATTCCGATGCGAGCGGCGTCTTCAACGCCATCGCGATCAGTGCAGACGGCACCGCGACGCCGCTGACATCATCCGAAACGGATGCGCATTTCGCGCAATCCTTCTTCCCGTCGGATGATCGGATTATCGTTTCTGCCGACCAAGGCGGGAATGAGCTGAACCATGTCTATGTGGTAGAGCTTGATGGCACATTGGTCGATGTGACACCGGGTGACAATGTCAAAGCCTCGTTTGGCGGTTGGCGCGCTGACAATGAAGTCTTCTATGTCTGGCACAATGGCCGTGACAGCGCGAGCTTTGACCTCTATTCCGTCGATCCGGCCGACTATACCACCACAATGGTGTTTGAGAATCCGGGCTTCCAACCGGGCGCGCTCAGCGATAGCGGACGTTGGCTGGCGCTCGATAAGCCTCGGACGAGCGCTGACTCGGATGTCTATGTCGTGGATCTGTCAGCGGAGTCGCCGGAGCCTGTTCTGGTCACCGCGCATGAAGGCAATATCGCGCACGGCACCTATGATTTCACGCCAGACGAAAGCAAGCTGATCTACAGCACCAATGAGTTTGGCGAGTTCACCCAAGCTTGGACACATGACTTGGAGACCGGCGAGAAAGCGCCGATGATTGAAGCGGATTGGGATGTTAGTTTCGTCTTCTTCTCGCCCAGCGGCCAATATCGCGTGCATGCGATTAATGCCGACGGTCTGACGGATCTGACCATTATGGACACTGAAAGCGGCGAGGCGGTTGTTCTGAATGGCGTGCCAGAAGGCGAGTTGGGTCAAATTCGCTTCTCGCGTGACGAATCGAAGATCGCTTTTGGTCTGAACACGGACACCTCGCCTTACAATCTCTATATGACAGAGCTGGGCGGTGAAGCGGCGCGGCTCACGGATGCGATCAATCCAGAGATCGATGAGCGCAACTTGGTCACGGCCACGGTGGAGCGCTTCGAAGCGTCTGACGGCGTGGTTATTCCAGGCATCATGTATAAGCCGAAGCAAGCGTCTGCTGAGACCCCGGTCCCGGCGATCGTGTTCGTCCATGGGGGACCTGGTGGCCAAACCACGCGCGGCTATAGCGCTTTGGTGCAGCACTTGGTCAATCACGGCTATGCCGTCTATGGCGCCAACAATCGCGGCTCATCCGGATACGGCAAAACCTTCTTCCACATGGATGATAAGCGACACGGCCAAGAAGACCTGCGCGATATTGTCGAAGCCGGTCACTATTTGCGCAGCTTAGACTGGGTTGATGCTGACAAAGTCGGCGTGATGGGCGGGTCCTATGGCGGCTTCATGACCGCCGCGGCCCTCACCTTCCACCCAGAAGAGTTCGAAGTTGGCGTGAATATTTTCGGCGTCACGAACTGGGTACGCACCCTGGAAAGCATTCCAGATTGGTGGGCGGCCTTCCGTGAGGCGCTCTATGACGAGATGGGTGACCCCGCCACCGATGGCGACCGCCACCGTGCGATCTCACCACTCTTCCATGCCGAGAATGTGACCAAGCCAATGCTCGTGGTGCAAGGCGCCAACGATCCGCGCGTGCTGCAAGTCGAAAGCGACGAACTGGTCGCCGCGATCCGGGATAATGGTGTGTACGTAGAATACGTCTTGTTCCCGGACGAAGGCCACGGCTTCTTGCGCAAAGAAAACCGGGTGACCGCTTCTGAGGCCTATCTCACCTTCCTGGACACTTATTTGAAAGGTGCTGGCGAAGACGCCGATACGACGGAAGAGACGGCGGACGTTGAAGCCGAAGGCGGAGAAACCGGCAACGGCAAGTAAAGCCGCCTAACCGACGAACCAATCCGGACGCTTAAAGTCCATTCCGAGATCGCGCGCGACTTGTTCGTGCGCGATCTTTCCATCTGCGACGGTCAGGCCTTCGGCCAAATGCGGGTTGGCATTGATCGCCTCGCGGCCGCCGAGTTTGGCGATCTGCATGACGAAAGGCAGCGTCGCATTGTTCAGCGCATAGGTGGACGTGCGCGGCACGGCGCCTGGCATATTGGCGACGCAATAATGCAGAATTCCGTCAACCTCATAGATCGGATCTTCGTGCGTGGTCGCGCGCGAGGTTTCGAAACAGCCGCCTTGGTCAATGGCAATATCCACAAGGACGGCGCCTGGCCGCATATGCTTAAGTTGATCGCGTGTGACCAGCTTTGGCGCGGCAGCGCCGGGTATCAGCACCGCACCGATCACCAAGTCCGCTTCGCGCACGGCCGCGTCGAGTGAGGCTTTCGTCGAATACATGGTTTTGACCGCGCCATTAAACTGCGCGTCGAGTTCGGCCAGGCGCGCATTATTGCGATCAAACACGGTCACGTCGGCCCGCATGCCGACCGCAATCTCCGCAGCGTTCGACCCGGACACACCGCCGCCAATGATCACGACTTTGGCTGGCATCACACCCGGCACCCCGCCAAGCAGGACGCCGCGTCCGCGTTTGGTCTTCATCAAGGCCCAGGCCGCGACTTGCATCGCCATTCGCCCTGCCACCTGGCTCATTGGTGTGAGGAGTGGCAAGCGCCCTTCGCGATCGGTGACCGTCTCGTATGCAATGGCGAGGCAGCCGCTCTCGATCAGGCCTTTGGCTTGGACTGGGTCTGGGGCCAAGTGCAGGTAGGTGAAGAGCGTGTGGTGCGGTTTAAGGCGCGCCGTTTCTTCCGGCTGCGGTTCTTTGACTTTGACGATGAGGTCTGCTGCCTCGAAGACGGCATCTGCATCGGCAACGATTTGCGCGCCGACATCGGTGTAGGCCTCATTCGAGAATCCAGATCCGGTGCCGGTATTGTCTTGGACAAAGACCTCGTGTCCGGCGCGGACGAGTTCGCCGACGCTTTCGGGCGTCAGGCCGACGCGGAATTCTTGTTTCTTGATTTCAGTTGGCACACCAATTTTCATGTCCAGCTCCCTAGCCTTTATAGTTGGGAGAATATCGCACTTTAAGTGGACAATATCACCAAAATTGATCACAAGACTAGAAAATTCGGCAAAATATCCCGTGAATTAGAAGAATATGAAATTAGATCATCACGACGAGAAGATCCTGCAGCTCTTATCAGACGATGCGAAACTCTCGCATGCCGAGATTGGCGAGCATGTTGGGTTGTCGACATCGTCTGTGCACCGCCGTGTCCGCGCGATGGAGCAGGGCGGTGTGATCCAGGGCTATGGCATTCAGATCAACGAAGCGGCGCTGGATCGGGCGACCAGCGTGTTCGTACAAGTGACCTTGAACAATCAAAAAGATGACCGTCTTCAGTCGTTCGAAAAAGCGGTGCGCCGATCGCCAGATATCGCGGCGTGTTACCTCATGACGGGCGAAGCGGATTATCTTTTGCGGATCGCTGTGCGCGATACGGCTGACTATGAGCGCGTCCACCGCGACGTGCTCACCAAGCTGCCAAATGTAGAGCGTGTGATTTCGCAGTTTGCGATCCGGACGGTGTGTCAGCGCACCCTCCTGCCGACGATCTAGTCTGTCCGAAGAGAATATCCGGCAGAGCGCACGGTGCGGATCGGGTTGTCGCCGCCTTGGCTCATCAAAGCTTTCCGCAAGCGGCCAATGTGCACATCGACCGTGCGGGCCTCGACATAGACGTCCGAGCCCCAAACGCCATCCAGCAATTGCTCGCGAGAGAAGACGCGGCCGGGATGTTGCGCAAAATATTCCAGCAATCGGAACTCGGTCGGCCCGAGATGGATATCTTTGTCGGCCCGGGTGACGCGATGCGTGGTGCGGTCAATCTGAATGTCGCCGACGCGGATCTTATCATCCATCAGAGCCGGGCGAATGCGGCGCAGAACGGCTTTGACGCGGGCCATTAGCTCATTCGTTGAGAAAGGCTTGGTGACATAATCGTCTGCGCCGGTCTCGAGGCCGCGTATGCGATCCGCTTCTTCAGTCCGCGCCGTCAGCATGATGATCGGGAGGTTGGCCGTTTCCTGGCGCGTGCGCACCCGGCGACAAATTTCGATGCCGGAAATCTTTGGCAGCATCCAATCGAGCAGCATTAGGTCGGGGATACGTTCATCTATTAAAAGCATCGCCTCGTCGCCATCATTGGCGATTGCGGTTTCATAGCCTTCAGATTCCAAATTATAGCGCAAAAGCTCAGAGACGGCTTTTTCGTCCTCAGCGATGACAATGAAAGGTTTCATGATCCAGCATCCTTACTCTTGCTGTGGTTCATTGGAGGGGCGTTCTACCTCATCCACTTGTTGGCCAGTCGCGATGAAGTGCACGACTTTCGCGATATTGGTGCAATGGTCACCAATCCGTTCTAGGTTTTTGACGATGAAGAGAAAGTTTGACCGCGCATCGAGCTGCTCGGGCTCCTCAGCCATGAAAACAAGCATAGAGCGCAGCAAACTATTATAGTGGCTATCGATATCGTCGTCTTGATCCAGCACGTTGAGTGCGGTCACAGGATCGCGGCGGGCATATGCATCGAGCGAGACTTGCAACATGCGCGACACGGCTTGCCCCATGCGCTCGATCCCGCGCAAAAAGGCGCGATTCTCTTCGTCCATGACAGCCAGACTGCGGCGGGCAATGTTCTTGGCGAGATCGCCAATGCGTTCGATGCCGCCAATCAGTTTGATCGCGCCGATGACGTTCCTCAGATCAGACGCCATAGGTTGCCTCAGGGCCAGCATGCGAACCGCTTTGCGTTCCACCTCGCGCTCCAAGCGGTCCATCTCAATGTCGCGCTCGATCACCGTTTCGGCCAGATCAGCATCCCGCGTGACCACGGCGCGCGAGGCATCCCTGATCATCGCTTCGGCAAGCCCGCCCATGCGCAGAATGTCGGCGGATAATTGCTCAAGCTCTTCTGAGAAGGCACTGACAATATGTTGGGGTCCTGTCACCATAAGCTCTATCCGAAGCGTCCTGTGATGTAATCCTGCGTGCGTTGCTGCGCTGGATTGGTGAAGACCATCTCTGTGTCGCCGAACTCGATCAGTTCTCCGACATTGAAGAAGGCGGTTTTCTGTGAGACCCGCGCGGCTTGTTGCATCGAGTGGGTCACGATGATGATACAATAGCGCATGCGAAGCTCGTCGATCAGCTCCTCAATCCGCGCCGTGGCGATGGGGTCGAGGGCCGAACAAGGCTCGTCCATCAAAATCACTTCCGGACTGATGGCGATGGCGCGCGCGATGCACAGGCGTTGCTGCTGGCCGCCTGAAAGGCTTGTGCCGCTCTCGGTCAGCCGGTCTTTCACCTCGTCCCAAAGCCCGGCCTTGCGAAGCGAGACTTCAACCATTTCATCAAGCTCTGCTCGCGTACCGGCAAGGCCATGAATGCGCGGGCCATAAGCGATATTGTCATAGACCGATTTTGGGAACGGATTGGGCTTTTGGAACACCATTCCGACTTTTGATCGGATCAAGACGGGGTCGATCTCTGGAGAATTGATGTTCGCGCCGTCCATCAAAATCTCGCCGGTGACATGCGCGTCTTCGATCGTGTCATTCATGCGATTTAGGCACCGCAAGAAAGTCGACTTGCCGCAACCTGAGGGCCCAATCAAAGCGGTAACGGCTTTGTCTTGGATCTTCATTGAGATGTTTTGGATCGCAGGCTTGTCGCCATACTGGACGTTGATGTTTCGGCACTCAATCTTGGCGCCGCCAATCGCCCCGCCGACGCCTGACAATGGATCTGGGGTGAGACCTGACTCTGGCATGTCTACCACCTCCGCTCGAATCTGCGCCGCAATAGGACGGCAACGAGATTCATCGTTACCAGAACGGTCAACAATATCACAATCACAGCGGACGTCATCGGTTCCCATGCGCGCTCCGCGCCCGAAAACCATTTATAGATCAAAACAGGCAGCACGGTGGCTTCGTCATTGGGCGAGGCCGGCACTTCGCTGATGAACGCCACCATTCCGATCAGCAGAAGCGGCGCGGTTTCACCCAGTGCGCGGGCCATCGCGATAATCGCGCCGGTCAGTATACCCGGCGCGGCAAGCGGCAGCACGTGGTGAAATACCGCTTGCGATTGCGAGGCGCCTAATCCCAAAGCGGCATCGCGCACCGATGGTGGTACGGCTCTCAGAGCGGCACGTGAGGCAATGATAATGGTCGGCAAGACCAATAGACCGAGGACCAGGCCGCCGACGAGTGGGACCGAGCGGGGAAGGCCAAACGTATTCACAAAGACCGCGGCCCCGAGCAGACCGAAGATAATGGACGGCACCGCGGCGAGATTGTTGATGTTCACTTCGATAATTTGCGTGACGCGCGATTTCTTGGCGAACTCTTCCAAGTAGATGGCTGCCAGCACCCCGACGGGCAGTGCAAAGAGTGCGGTAATCACCATGGTGAAGAGCGAGCCGACAAGCGCGGCGGCGGCGCCTGCGAGTTCCGGATAGGTGCTGTCGGCATTGGTGAACAGGCTGCCATTAAAGCGCCGCGTGATGAGGCCTTGCGCTTTCAGATGCAGCGCGGCGGCGATCTGCCGATTGGAGACTTTCCGATTGCCGCTGATCGAATTCAAATAAGTTGCCGTGATGTCCGCGCTCGCCTGTTCGCCGATGGCAGGCAGTGGGCCGGCGAGGTGATTTAGAACCAGAGCCGCTCCAGAGACAGACTCGAGCTCAAACCAAGCGTCTTCAAGCGAGATCAGGATGTCTTGCTGCACGCCTCCCAGTGCTTGAAGCTCGTCCTGAAAGGCGACGAAGCCATCGCGCCCGGCTGCGGTTAAGCGATATCGACTGGCCCCGCTTTGTGACAGGCGTCCAGCCTCACCGATCTTTGTGCTGCGATGCTTACGCAGATTGTTTTTGAGATAGAGGTCGAGATCGTCGGACAGCGCCAGCCGCGCCTTTATAGGCAGGTTGGCCCGTTCCGGATTGGCTTTCAGGGAATCGCGGAGCGGTAATACCGCGAGCCGGGTGGTGATGGCGAACAAATCGGCCCGCGCCACCCGGTCGTTTGCGGATTCTGGGAAAATCTCGATCAGCTTATCGCGGACGGCGAGATTGATGTCGGTGACTGAAATGTCCGTTTGAGATGCAAAGCCAGGCTGCTCAAGAGAGAGGTCGACCATATGCCGAGAAAAAGCGGAGGCGGACTTTGCTGCGATCGAGATCAGCAAAAAGGCGAGAAATCCGATGGCAATCGCAATCGCGGCTTGCCCGTACAGCTTGAAACGGCGCTCGGCATTGCGACGCTGTCTGAGGCGTTCGGCCATGGCCGTCGCAGGAGATGCGCTGGCCTCATTCATAAGCTTCTCGATATCTTTGAACGACGCGCAGTGCGATCACGTTGAAGAGGAGCGTGATGCCGAACAAAACAAAGCCGAGCGCGAACGCGGAAATGGTCTTGGCGCTATCGAACGCTGTGTCGCCGGTGAGGAGTGCTACGATTTGATAGGTCACCGTGGTGATGTCCGAGGTCGGGTCCAGCGTGATCAGGGCGCGTCCTCCCGCCGCCATAACGACAATCATTGTCTCGCCAATCGCGCGGGAGACAGCGAGCAAGACCGCAGCGATAATGCCTGGCAAGGCGGCGGGCAGGATCACTTGCTTGATCGTTTCTGACCGCGTCGCGCCCATGGCGAAGGCGCCGTCACGCAGGGTTTGCGGGACGGCGCTGATGACGTCGTCTGAGAGCGAACTGATAAACGGGATGATCATGATCCCCATCACCAAACCGGCTGCAAGCGCGCTGGTCGGCTGCGCTGAGAGAAGGGTGTCCGGGGTGAAGGGCAAGGCATTCACCCATTGCGCAAAATTGCGAACCAGCGGGGCAATCAATGTGGCGGCGAAAAAGCCGTAAACAACGGTCGGAATGCCCGCCAGCAATTCTAAAGCCGGCTTCGCCCAATTGCGCACGCGGGGGCTTGCATATTCCGATAAATAGATGGCTGAGAAGAGTCCGATCGGGACGACGACGACCATGGCCAGAGCGGCGATCATCAGGGTTCCGAAAAACAGCGGAACCGCCCCAAAATTTTGGCCGGTTTGGGCGTTCCAATCGGTGCCGAATAAGAACTCAAAGACGCTCGGCCCCGTGGGCAAACTGAAGAAGCGCAGCGTCTCGAACACCAAGGACAAGACGATCCCAATGGTCGTGAAGATTGCGATCGCGGCGCACACGAAAAGCAGGGCCGTGATGGTCCGTTCGACAAAGCGCCTGGCTGGGAAGTCTCGGCTGAGTTGTTTCTGGCCCCACCAAAAGCCGCCTGCACCGACCAAAATGGCCAGCATCAGCGCCGTTACCCGCGAGCCGCCTTTGAGGATGGCGAAACGCTCCACGCTGGCGTCGAAAAGCGTATTGCCGGTCGCGGATAGATCCCGCGCGCGGGCGTGATCTGCGACCCGATCAACAAAGAATTCCACCTGCGCGGAACCCCGTTCGGTCAGGTAAGATGGGAGTTCCTGCTGCAAAGCCTGGCGTGCAGATGACTCGCCAAACAGCACATAGAGCAGGAAGACAATTGCGGCCGGCAAAATGGTAGAGAAGGCGAGGAAATAGCCGTGATAATTGGGTTGAGAATTCAGCCGTGCACTGATCGAACTACCGGTCGCAAGTGCGCCAATTTGCGTTCGCCCAAAGTAGAACGCAAAAAAACCGGCCGCCGCCAATGGGGCGATTAAAAGCCAGCCGATCGGCAGATATCCTAGAGCTTCCAGCATTCCCAGATTGGTCTCAACGTTGCGCCGCTCTTACAGATGGACGTTGACACATATGTGACAGTCAAAATCTTGGGTGCAGCGCCCATATTTAAAAGGGTGCGATCGACGTGCGAGCGATCGTTTTGTGGCGTGTCGGGTGCGAAAAATTTAGTCCGGTAGCGTGCAAACATAGGCGCTCATGCGAGGTTGGATCGCCGTAGAAAACATCGCCAAGAATCGGGTGATTTTCGCTTGCAAGGTGGAGTCTTAGCTGATGAGAGCGCCCGGTTTTAGGTCGCAATTTTACGCGAGATACGGAGGGGGTCCGTTCGAGCAATGTCCAATGCGTGATTGCGGTCTGTCCTTCCGGATCGAGATGGCGAAGGGGGCGGGCGTGCGAGAATCGGGCAATCGCTTTATCGATGATGCCGGACTCTTCGGCCACATGACCCTCGACCAGCGCTTCATAGGTTTTTTCGACCTGCCGCAATTCGAACTGTTTCGACAACGCGCGTTGGGCATCTTTGGTGCGGGCAAAGACCATCAGCCCCGATGTGTCCATGTCCAATCGATGCACTGTCAGAACGGGGCCATGTCGATCGCTGAGAATACTGTTGGCGCAAATGGCTTTCTCAGGACCAATGCCCGGGACGCTGAGCAATCCGCTTGGTTTGTCGCTGATAATGATCGCGTCATCAGCATAGACCGTTTTCAATTGATCGGCAGGCGGTGGATTATACGGGGTTGTGGGGCGAGTCATGTTTCAGCCGCGGCATCCAAACGCCAAACGTGGTGCCATGTCCTTCTCGGCTCGCCACGGCGAGCCCGCCGCGGTGGCGCGCCATAATATGCTTGACGATGGCGAGGCCTAGTCCGGTGCCTTCTATTTTCCCGCCGCGGCTTTCATCGACACGATAAAAGCGCTCGCCCAGGCGCGGCAAATGCGACTCTGAGATACCTTCGCCGTCGTCAGTGACCCGAACCCAGACGGCGGGGGCGCCTTCAGAGGCATAAGGCTTTAAAAGCAGAGCGCGGGGTGCCGCCTCTGATTGCTGCGTGGAGGCGTTTGCTGCGTCTGCCATGGTCTCAGAGACGCCGACGACGATCTGCACCTCGCCCTCCGAACGCGCATATTTGATCGCATTGCTGGCGAGGTTTTGGATGACTTGCGCAATCTCGTGATCATCCGCGATGGCGAGTATTTCAGCTTCGGGCGCTTCAAAGTGTAGTTTGATCCCCGCCTCTTTCGCGATCGGGAGCAAGGCTTGGCTTGTATCTTTTGCCAATTTTCCGACTTTTACTTGCGATTTGGGGGCGCGGTGCTCGCTGAACTCAATACGTGAAAGCGAAAGCAGATCCGCCACAAGCCGCTTCATACGCTCGGTCTGCTGCCCCATGATTTCGAGGAAGCCTTCCCAGGCGTCTTTGTCATCCTTGGCCGGGCCGCGCATGGTTTCGATGAAGCCGCCAATCGCTGTGAGCGGCGTACGCAATTCATGACTGGCATTGGCAAGAAAGTCGGCGCGCGCTCGCTCAGCCCGGCGAACCGCGGTGAGGTCTTCAAATACCATCATGACCGAGCCCTTACTCGGACCTGGACGGATATGCGCCATCCAGACCTCTGCATCGCCGTGTTGGGTAAATTCGACTCGCTCGTTCGCGCCGTCCTGACCGACACGCTCAGCCGCGGCCAGCAAGTCGGGTTGTCTCAGCATTGCCATAGGCACTGTTGGGTTTGCAGATTCAAACCGAAATAAGGCTTTGGCATGCGGATTGGTCGCCACGATTTGAGCATCCCGCGAAATCAGCAATGCCGGTAGCGGCAAGGCCATGATGAAGGGCTCTATACTGTCTTTCGGGCTTTCAATTGTCGGCATTGGCGGCGTTTGCAAGACGTCTGGATTGCGCCTTTTGTCAGGGCTGGGCGCGGATCCTACATAAAAAGCCAGCGCGCCAGCGGTCATGACCACCCCGGCTGTTATCCACTCGACCAATCCAAGTGCGCCAGTGGCGTAAAGCAAAGCGAGTACGGCGACGCCGCCCGAGGTTAAAACAACAAAGTCTCGAAACCGCTTTGGGGGGTCAGATTGACGGTCATCATTCATTTGCGACATCGCGAGTAAGCGTGGTCCGATCGGCTCTTCTCGGCGTATATAGGCGTGAGAGGGATGAGCAAGTCTGAAAGCAACTTAATAATTATTGAAAAACGATAATTGTTTGTTGACAGTCGAATAGTCCAGGCGTAAAGCCCTGAGGGCAGGCTGACGAGGTTTCTATGAAGCGAGCAAGTATCGTATTGGGATTGCTAACGGTGAGTGCGTGCTCAACCGTTCCGAGTATGCCGGGACTGCCCAGCATGCCAACCTTAAGCGGCGAGCCTATGGTAGTTTTCCCTGTGGCCCCAGATGCCCCAGATGTCTGGGCGGCGACCGGCGTTTCAGGTGAAGCGCCTCAATCAGATTGGCTGGTTCAGTTTGATGATGCGACCTTGATTGCCTTGGTCAATGAAGCCCTGGCGGCCAATCCATCGATCCGATCGCAATATTATGCCGTTGAAGCAACGCGGGCCCAAGCGCGCAGCACCTACGGTCGGACCCTGCCAAGTTTGTCGGCGTCTGGGTCAGTGACCGGGACGGATACGTATGTTGAGCAGACAGATAGCCGGGTGTCAGGCGAATCGTATGGCGTCGGCGTCGACCTCAATTGGGAATTAGACCTTTGGGGCCGGTTGCGCGTCAGCATTAATGCTGCAGAAGCGGATCTCATTGCGAGCGAGGCGGACCTCGCTTCCGCGCGCCTAGCTCTGGCGGCGCAAGCGGCGTCTGCTTGGTTCGACTTGAATGCCGCGCTCGCGCAAGAGCGCGTGGCGGTACAGACTTACGAAGCGCGCACGCGGGCGCTTGAGCTGACCGAACGGCGTTTGTCGCGCGGATTATCGTCAGCGTTGGATGTGCGCACAGCTCGGACGACGCAAGCGTCTGCGGAAGCGTCGATCGCGCAACAAAGGCTGGCCAGTCAGAATGCTTCACGGCGTTTGGAAATTTTGCTGGGCCGCTATCCAAGCGCTGAGCTGGATGCGGGTGCAGAATTGCCTGAGCTTCTTCAACTGCCACCCGCGGGCAATCCGACTTTGCTTCTGACCCGTCGGCCAGACATTGCTGCGGCCGAAGCGCGTGTGACGGCGGCGGGTTTGCGGGCTGAGCAGGCGCGTTTGGCCATGTTGCCAAGCTTCCGTTTGACCGGCGGACTTTCGACCACGGAAGACAGTATCGCGGATGCGTTTGACCCAAGTCGAATTGCAGCGCGATTGATCGGCACCTTGACCGCGCCAATCTTTAATGGCGGTGCGCTGGATGCGGATCGAGATGCAGCCGTTGCGAGTGCCCGTGCGGCGGTTGAAAATTACGCCGCGACGACGCTGACAGCCTGGCGTGAAGTTGAAGACGCGCTGGCGGCCGATTCTTTGCTGGCCCAGCAAGAAGATGCCCAGCTGCGCGCGCTGGAAGAAGCGCGCTTGGCCGAAGAACTCGCAACACGTCAGTACACCAATGGCTTGGTGTCTATTTTTAACTTAATTGACTCCCAAACGAGACGCCTGACAGCGGAAAGCAACGTTATTTCTGTACGCTCGGCGCGCGCGTCTAATCGGATCAGTTTTCACCTCGCTCTTGGTGGCGGATTGCCAGTGCCTGAACCGGCAGCTCCGACCACTGCGAGCACCAATAGCCCGGAAGAGGCAACCCTCCCATGAGCCGTATCATATCGATCATTTTCACAGTTATCGCCCTCGCTGGCCTTGGCGGCATCGCCTTTCTGACGATTGAGGTTTTGAAACCTGAGCCAGAACAAGCGGAAGAGAAATTTGCCGGACTTTCGGTCTTCTCTGAGCGGATCACGATTGAAGATCTGGATTTCGCGGTCACCGCGCAAGGCGAGGTTCGTCCGCAGCGCGAAATTATCGTCGCGCCGCAGATTGCTGGCCGGATTGCTTATGTCTCGCCAGACTTCATCGATGGTGGGTTTATTCGACAAGGTCAGGTTCTGGTGCGTCTCGAAGTGGCCGATTATGAGCTCGCCGTGGTGCGGGCACAGTCTGGTGTCGCGAGCGCCGAGCAACGTTTGGCCCGTGAACAAGCCGAAGCGGAAATCGCGCGACAAGACTTGATCAATCTGGGGATCACCGATTCCAGCCCGCTCGCTCGTCGTGAGCCGCAATTGGCTGAAGCGCGCGCGTCGCTAGAATCAGCAAAAGCGCAATTAGCGGATGCTGAATTGGCGCTGACTCGAACCGCGGTTGTGGCGCCGTTTGATGGCCGGGTCCGCGAAGAAAATGTGGATGTCGGTCAATTTGCATCGCCGGGTCAATCGCTTGGCCGCGTGTTTGCGACAGATATCGTAGAAGTTGCTTTGCCGATTACGGATGATGAGCTCGGACAGCTTGGATTGCCTTTGGCATTTGCTGAAACGTCGACGCAACCTGGACCGAACGTTACCTTCACTGCGGCGGTTGCGGGCACATTGCGTCAGTGGAATGGCCGTGTGACGCGGACCTCTGCCGCGGTCAATCCGCAAACCCGTTTGATCAATGTCATCGCAGAGCTGAACGATCCTTATGGCGCCGGTTCGGACAAAGGTGCGCCGATGGCACCAGGGCTTTTTGTTTCGGCTGATATTGCGGGGACGAAAATTGAAGACCTGTTGGTTGCGCCACGTGCCGCAATTCGAAGCGGAGACAGCATCTTTATCGGCGATCCTGAAGAAGGGCAGCTGCGCATTTACACGGTCGATCTCGTTTTCAGTTCGACCGAAGGTGCCTGGTTCCGCAGCCCCGACGTCCAGCCGGGTGACCTCGCCATCACCAGCCCGATCCGAGGGTCGAATGATGGCATGAGCATCACCATCCTAGAGCGGATGGAAGATGGATCGATCAAGAATCACAACGAAGCCGCGAGATCTGATGGCGACGAGACGGACGCCCCTGAGGCGGAAGGCTCAAGCGCCGAGATGGTCGCCTCAGCCGGGGATGGAGCTCAATAATGTTTGGAATGGTATCCTGGTTCGCGAGAAACGCTGTTGCTGCCAACCTGCTTATGGTGGTGGCATTCATTGGCGGTGTGCTCGGGTTTAACTCGATGGAGCGGGAAATGTTCCCGGTCGTCCCGGTGGCGGGTGCATCGGTGACGATGACCTGGCAGGGCGCTTCGCCTCAGGATGTCGAAGAACAGATCATTACGCGGATCGAAGAAGCTGTGGCGGATGTTGACGGCCTCGAGCGGATCACCTCGATCGCGCGGGAAAGCTTTGCGGTGGTCAATGTTCGCGGCCGTGACGATATCGATATGCAAGTGTTCATCGATGAGATTAAGTTACGCGTCGATCAGATCAACAACTTGCCGCAAGCCGCCTTCCAACCGCAAGTGACGCGCTGGGAGCAGCGCGATTGGTATTTCGGAACAGCGATTTACGGCAATGTGGATGCGCTCACGCTGAAGCGTGTCGCGGATGATGTGCGCGACGATATCGCTGAGATTAGCGGCGGCGAATTGGCCGTCCTGCAGGGTGTGCTTGACGAAGAGGTCTCAATCGAGATTTCAGAAGATGCGCTGCGACGTTATAATTTGAGTTTCTCCGAAGTGGCGCAAGCTGTGCGGCAATCTTCGCTCAACTCTTCGGGCGGCCAGATCCGATCGAATGTCGGTGATATTTCAATGACCGCACGGGCTTTGGCCGACACGAAAGATCAGTTCGAGAAGATCATCATTCGCCAATCGAATGATCAGGGAACGATCCGCGTGGGTGATGTCGCCAATGTGGTGGATGGCTTTATCGATGCGGATTTGGACGCGACGCATAATGGTCAGCGCACAGCCTTCGTGATGGTTGTACAGCCGGACAAAATGGACATCGTCACCTATGCGAATAGCTTCCGTGACTATATTGACCGGGCCAACAATCCAGCCACGGGTATCCTTCCAGAAGGGGTTCAGATCGAAATCCTTTGGGACAATTCGCAGCCCTTCCAGGCGCGGATGCAGCTGATCTCTGAGTCTGCGCTTTTGGGCGCGGTCTTAGTGATGCTGGTCTTGATCTTGTTCTTGCGCCCGATCGTCGCTTTCTGGGTTACGGTTGGGATTATTACCGCCTTCGCCGGCGGCATCATGCTCATGCCGCTCTTTGGGGTCTCTTGGAACGTTCTGTCGACCTTTGCCGTTCTGCTGGTGATTGGGGTTGTCGTGGACGACGCGATTGTGGTCGGTGAGAATATACACCGAGAGGTCGAGAGCGGCCGACGAGAAGGCTTAGAAGCAGCCGTGGTCGGGACGCAATTGGTCTTCAAGCCGGTGGTTTTCGGCGTTATCACGACGATTATCGCATTTGCGCCATGGGCGATGCTGACCGGGCCAACACGTGCCTTCACGCAACAAATCACATTCGTGGTTATCGCCTCGCTCGTCTTCTCAATCATCGAATGTATGTTCATTCTGCCGGCCCACTTGGCGCATATGAAGAAGGAAGACAAAACCAAGCAAAGCGCCTTGGCGCGGTTCCAGCAGCGTATTGCGGACAGCCTGCTTTGGTTCGCGCAGTTCGTTTACAAGCCGGTGCTCGAGTTCGCGCTGCGGATGCGCTACGCGACGATCGTCTTCTTCTTCATCGTGTTTGGCTTTGCAATTATGCTGGTGGCGAACCGGATTGTGCCCTTCAAGTTCATGCCAGAGATTGAAAGCGACCTTGTTCAAGTCACAATTGATATGCCGGAAGGAACCCCGTTCTCGCGGACACTGGAAGTGCGTGATCAATTGCAAAATGGCATTAACGGTGCCGAAACTGAGTTGAACGCGAAGTGGAATAGTCAAATTCTTCGTGCAGACGGTGGCTATGAAGGCGGCGTCATCAATGGTGCCTCGGTTGTTGCGTCGAATGGCCAAGTACAATCTTGGATCGGACTGGTGCCTCCTGAGGCGCGCCCAGAACTTCTGTCGACGCGCGAGATCTCTGAGAAAATCCGCGAGCTGGTTGGCCCGATTGAAGATGCCGAAGAAGTGTCATTCGACTTTACCGACAATGAGAATGATACTGGCGTGCGGTTTGCCTTAAACCACCCGGATCTCGACCGTTTGCGGGAGGCCTCTGCCGTTGTCCAAGAACAGCTTGCGACCTATGCGGCCGTCTATGATATCGGCGACAATCTCACCGCTGCTGCAGATGAGCTGCGGATCGAATTGAAGCCGGGCGCAGAAGCCTTGGGCATCACCCTCGCGGATGTGTCTCGCCAGGTGCGCCAAGCCTATTTCGGTGAAGAAGTGCAGCGCTTGCCACGCGACGGTGAAGATGTTCGCGTGATGGTTCGTTTGCCAAAATCGGCGCGGACGGATCTCGACAGTATCGACAATCTCCGTATCCGAACGGCCGATGGCCGGGAATTGCCGCTGACCCAAGTCGCCGACTTCACCTATGCGCCGGGCATTAATCGCATTCTGCGCCGTAATCGAACCCGATCCGTTTCGGTCTTCGCCGATGTGCTGGGCGATGGTGGACGCGGTCAGGTAATGGCGGACATGAACGTCAACTTCTGGCCTGATTTTGAAAAACAGTTCCCTGATATAGAACGTGGATCCGCGGGCGGGTTTGAAGAAGAGCAACGGTTCTTCCAAGAGCTCAATATGCTCGCGGTCGGAGCCCTGGTCTGTATGTATATCGTTTTGGCGATTGCTTTCCGGTCTTACTTCCAGCCTCTGCTTTTGATGACCGCGATTCCATTTGCGGTGACGGGCGCTATTCTCGGACACGCAATTACTGGCACCTCAATGGCGATGTTTTCGATCTTTGGGATTGCGGCGGCCGCTGGGGTTGTGATCAACGATAACTTGGTCCTGGTTGACTTTGTGAACCGAAAACGGGCGGAAGGCATTGGTGCGGTTCAAGCTCTGGTGGATGCTGGTGTGTCGCGGTTCCGACCCATCTTGCTGACGTCGGTGACGACATTTGTCGGCATCCTGCCATTGATTGCAGAACGCTCTATGCAAGCGCAGTTCTTGAAACCGATGGTGATCTCGCTGGGCTATGCGGTGGCGTTCGCGATCTTTGTTTCGCTCTTCTTGGTGCCCACATTGTACGCGGTTGGGGTCGAGATTGGCCGGATCATCCGTTGGACATGGTCAGGCCGTCCGTATCGCAAGATTGGCGAGTCGTATTCTGGCGAAGTCACAATTGATAGCGAAGAGTTGATCGGCACAAGTGCAGAATCGCCGCGACCGCTGCCGGCTGAATAATATAAAACAAGAACGATTCTCAGGGAGTAGTATATGAGACGTCTATGGATGGCGAGCGCGGCGGCGCTCGCTTTGACCGCGTGCAGTGGTCAAGAAGCAAGTCATACGGCAGCGCCGGTTGAAACCAATGTGCTGAGCGCGGCGCAAGATGACCGCAAAGTTGAAACCACATCCCGCGATGATTGGGGCGCTTTCGGTCTCGACGCGTATTCAATGGATACCGAGACTCATCCTGGCGACGATTTTTTCCGCTATGTAAATGGCACCTGGTATGATGAATTCGAAATGCCAGCGGATCGCACGACATATGGCGCCTTCACACTGCTGCGCGAAAAATCAGAGCAACGCGTCAAATTCATCATTGATGATCTCGCAGCAGAGCAGCCGGACGTCGCGACGCTCGAGGGCAAAATTGCCGCCGTGTATAACGCCTTTGCGGATACGGATGCGATCGAAGCGGCGGGCATGGCGCCTGTTCAATCTTATCTCGCCCAAATCCAAGGCATCGAAAC
>JBCBBY010000005.1:0-81866 GCA_038531195.1 Pseudomonadota bacterium | reverse complement strand
TTGTATAGTCGGTCTTGGGGTCAAGCAGCAGGGAGGGTTTCGGTTTGTCATATTTCTGTAACATAACCGTCATGTACCTTATGTGACGATTATGTGTCAATTCAACTTGATCCGATTTCGGATTATTAATGATCCGAATTAAGATGAATTCCCAATAGTAAAGCCGCTCCCGGGCGGAAGCGGCTTTACTGCATTTTTTCAATTTTTAGGCGAATTAACTATTCGCTGGCCTCGGGTTCGACCTCTTTTCCGCTCTCTTGGTCGATGTTTTTCATCGTCAAACGGACCTTCCCGCGATCATCAAAGCCCATCAATTTGACATAAACTTGCTGACCTTCAGACACGACATCCTTCGGGTGACCGATGCGTTCATTGGCCATTTGTGACACGTGCACCAGACCGTCTTTCGGACCGAAGAAGTTCACAAAGGCCCCGAAGTCTTTGATCGACACGACTTTGCCTTCATAGATCTCACCGACTTCTGGCTCTGCGACGATCTCTTTGATCATCTTCAGGGCTTTGTCGATGCTTTCGCGATCGGTGGCGGAAACCTGGACGGTGCCATCATCATCGATGTTCACCTTGGCGCCGGACTCATCCACGATGCCGCGGATGACTTTCCCGCCAGAGCCGATGACTTCGCGGATCTTGTCTTCTGGAACCTTGATGATTTCCATTTGCGGCGCGTTGTCCGCGAGGTTCTCACGTACCGTGTCGAGACCTTTGGCCATTTCGGCCAGGATATGCGCGCGGCCGCCTTTGGCCTGCTCGAGCGCCGTTTCCATGATCTCTTTGGTGATACCAGCGATCTTGATGTCCATCTGCAAGCTGGTCAGGCCTTTTTCGGTGCCTGCCACTTTGAAGTCCATGTCGCCGAGATGGTCTTCGTCGCCAAGGATGTCAGACAGCACAGCAACGCCCTCATCATCCTTGATCAGACCCATGGCGATACCAGAGACCGGACGCTTCAGTGGCACACCCGCATCCATCATCGCGAGCGAACAGCCACAGACGGTCGCCATAGAGGACGAGCCGTTCGACTCGGTAATCTCAGAGACCATGCGGATCGTGTAAGGAAAGTCCTCATGCTCTGGCAGCACGGCACGCAGGGCACGCCAAGCCAGTTTCCCGTGACCGGTTTCGCGGCGGCTGGTGCCGCCCATGCGTCCGGTTTCACCCACGGAATATGGCGGGAAGTTATAGTGAAGCAAGAATTTCTCTTTGCGCGTGCCGTCCAGACCGTCGATGAATTGCTCATCATCGCTGGTACCGAGCGTGGCCACACAAATCGCTTGCGTTTCACCGCGGGTGAAAAGCGCAGACCCGTGGGTACGCGGCAGGAAGCCGGCTTCGGCTTCAATCGGGCGAACCTGATCGAGCGAGCGACCATCAATCCGCTTACCGGTTTTGATGATATCGCCGCGAACGACTTTGGCTTCGGCCTTCTTGAAGGCTGATTTGAACACGTTGGCGTCCATGCCGCTTTCGTCTTCTTCAGTCGCAACTAGTTCAGCCGCCGCTTTTTCACGGGCTTCACCGACAGCAGCCTGACGATCCAGCTTCTCAGTGATCTGGTAGGCTTTTGAGAGATCATCGCCGACCAAGTTTTGGATCGCGGTCAGTTCTTCAGACAGATCTTCGGCTTCGAACTCAAACGGCTCTTTCGCGGCCGCTTCTGCCAGCTTGATGATCGCGTCGATCACGGGCTGCATCGCGTCGTGACCGGCCATAACCGCACCGAGCATGACATCTTCAGACAGCTCATTGGCTTCGGATTCCACCATCATCACGGCGTCATTGGTGCCAGCGACGACCAAGTCGAGATCGGACTCTTCCAGCTCTTCGACGGTCGGGTTGATGACATAAGCGCCATCTTTATAGCCAACGCGCGCGGCGCCGATTGGGCCCATGAATGGGGCACCAGACAGGACCAGAGCCGCAGAGGCGCCGATCATGCCGAGAATGTCCGGATCATTTTCCAAGTCGTAAGAGACCGCGGTCAGAACCACTTGAACTTCGTTTTTGAAACCGTCGACAAAAAGCGGACGGATCGGACGGTCAATCAGACGAGACGTCAGCGTCTCTTTTTCGGTTGGACGTCCTTCGCGTTTAAAGAAGCCACCAGGAATGCGGCCTGACGCGTAGTATTTTTCCATGTAATTGACGGTCAACGGGAAGAAATCTTGGCCTGGCTTCGCAGATTTGGCGAAGGTCGCAGTTGCGAGCAGGCATGTGTCCCCATAGGTCACCATGACGGCGCCGTCGGCTTGACGGGCGACTTGGCCCGTTTCGATTTTTAGCGTCCGGCCGGCCCATTCCAGCGAGACTGATTGTTTATCAAACATACGTTTTGCTTTCTTTCATACATACGAAAAACCCGCCGCGGCCGAATGCCAGGGCGGGTTGTTGTGAGAGCCTACCGGCGAATGCCGAGCTCTCCGATGAGCGATTGATACCGCTCTTCATTTTTCCTCTTCACATAGTCGAGGAGTTTGCGGCGGGTGGCGACCATCGCCAAAAGCCCGCGGCGGGAGTGATTGTCTTTTTTATTGTCCTTGAAGTGGTCAGTCAGATTGTTGATCCGTTCTGTGAGGATCGCGACCTGGACTTCAGGGCTACCCGTATCGCCTTCGGTGCGGGCAAATTTTTTGATCAGTTCAGCTTTACGCTCTGCAGTGATCGACATCGGCATACTTTCATTTATCGCCTTACGGCGGGTTTCTGATATGGCCTTCTGGCCGGAGATTTGAGGGAGGGCGGCGCTGGTTCAGCCACGTCCGAGATGTCGTCCAGACGGGCTAGTCGAGCGCTTAGCTCGCATCAAGCGGGGCATGTGGCACATTTGGTTGCATTTGGAAAGGCCTAGCGTACCGCTTGTTTCCGCAAAGGCAGCTAGAGCCCCACCACACCAAGAGCCTCTGCCTGAGACGCCGCCAATTTCTCTTCACTAAAGCCGTCCAAACTCTCTTCGAACAATCGGTGATAATTGAGCTCTGCGCCAAGCCGCAAATAGGCCGCGCCGAGCCCGATCGCCGCCCGGTCCATAAACACAAATTCGCGCGGCACGGTGACCGGGCCTTTTTCCTTCAACAGTTTGCGTACTGCGAACGCTTCTTTGCGCCCATAATCCCCCGGTTTGATACCATCTGCGACGCTCCGCACGCGGTCATCGATCAGCGGGCCATAGATGAATTTCGCCCAAATACTGAGAATCTCGACCAGATCCTTGTTCAGACCTTTAAAGCCCCATTTTTCGAACGCCGCATAAATCGCGTCGAAATCATCTGCGAGGAGGCCACGATAGAGATCAACAACACCGCCGACAAACTGAACCGGGAAGATGCGGACACAGCCAAAATCGAGCAGATTGAGCCCCTCACCGTCCCGCGTGACTTGATAATTGCCCAAATGCGGGTCGCCATGGATCACCGCCGCCTGCGTAAAGGGCTGCCACCAGGTCCAATAGAGGTGTTTCGCAATCGTATTGCGGAGATCTTGTGGCGCGTCTTCATAAGCGTTCAAACGCTCACCTTCGAGCCAAGACATGGTGAGCAAACGATCCGTACTCAGCTCTGAAATCAAGTCCGGAACGTCGACATAGTCCGCCTCGCGCAGCAAATGCCGGTAAAGCGCCATATGTTTGGCCTCGCGGGCATAATCGAGCTCCTCGCGGAGGCGATCCGTGATCTCTTCGACGACTTCGGACGGATCCACCGAGCCATCCAGGCGTTTGAACATACCGAGCAGCATTTTGAGCTGCCCCACATCGCTCTCTACGGCGGAGGCCATATCCGGATATTGCAGCTTACAAGCGACTTGGCGGCCATCATGCAGGGTCGCGCGGTGGACTTGGCCAAGACTGGCCGCATGCGCGGCTTCTTTGCCAAACTCCGCAAACTTACTCTGCCAATCGGCGCCAAGCTCAGCCCGCATGCGCCGCCGCACGAAGGGCCAGCCCATGGCCGGGGCCTGGGCTTGTAACTGGCTGAGATGCTCTGAATATTCCTCAGGTAGGATATCCGGCACGGTCGAGACCATTTGCGCCACTTTCATCAGCGGGCCTTTGGACTTGCCGAGGGCGGCGGCCAGCGCTTTGGCGATCCGCTCATCACCTTTCTCGCCGCCAAACATGGCGTTTGCGGCAAAGGTCAGCCCAGCGCCGGATAGGTTGGTACCCACCTTCACCGTCCGGCCGAGACGGGCGGACAGGCGGTTGCGTTCTGGGTCTTTGTCGAGGTCTTGCGTGTCGCTCATCGCCGCTTTCAATCCTGTTTCAACAGATATAGGGCCAAAAGCGCAGCCGCGAAGGGGAGAAGGAGTCGCGGGGGGCGCAGAACATGTCTATATTCCCCCCATGACAGGACCGAATCGCAAGCTCAGCATCTCAGAAATGGCCGCCGCGAAAGCGCCGTTGGCAAAGACGGATGCGGATTATCTGGAAGGGTTGAACCCCGAGCAGACCGAAGCGGTGCTGACGACCGAGGGCCCTCTGCTCGTTTTGGCTGGTGCCGGGACGGGCAAAACTCGCGTTCTGACGACGCGATTGGCACATATTATCGCCTCGGGTCTCGCCTATCCGAGCCAGACGCTGACGGTGACTTTCACCAATAAAGCGGCGCGCGAAATGCGCGAGCGGGCGCTGAAGCTGACCGGCGAGGCGGGCGATGGGTTGCGCTGGCTCGGCACGTTCCATTCAATCTCGGCTCAGATCCTGCGCCGGCATGCCGAACTCGTCGGCCTGAAATCTAGTTTCACCATCATCGACACAGATGACCAGGTCCGCCTCTGCAAACAGATTATCGAAGCCGAGAATATCGATCCCAAACGCTGGACGCCGCGCTATCTCGCAGGCTTGATCGATGGCTGGAAAAACCGCGCGCTTTTGCCGGACAAAGTGCCGAGCGATGAGGCGTATCAATTCGCCGATGGCAAAGGCATTTCCTGCTACGCGACGTATCAGGCGCGACTGAAGGTTCTAAATGCCTGTGATTTTGGTGATCTTCTGATCCACAATATCACGCTCTTCCAGGGCAATCCGGATCTGCTCGCGGACTTCCATCGCAAGTTCAAATACATCCTGGTCGATGAGTATCAGGATACCAATGTCGCCCAATACCTCTGGTTGCGCCTGCTCGCCCAGGGAAATTCGAATATTTGCTGTGTCGGGGATGATGATCAGTCGATCTATGGCTGGCGCGGCGCAGAGGTGGATAACATTCTGCGTTTTGAAAAGGATTTCCCAGGCGCGAAAGTGATCCGGCTGGAGCGCAATTATCGTTCGACCGAGCCAATCCTGGCGGCGGCATCTGCGGTGATTTCACACAATAAAGGCCGGCTCGGCAAAACCCTTTTTGTTGGCGGCGATTGGGCAGGCGACCCCGACGCCAAGAAAGTCCAAGTCCGCGGCCTCTGGGATGGCGAAGCCGAAGCGCGCATGATTTGCGATGAGATCGAAGCTTGGGCCGCGCGCGGTGGCAAGAATCGCTATGAGGATTGTGCCATTCTGGTCCGCGCCTCCTGGCAGATGCGGCTGTTTGAGGAACGACTCATCATTCTTGGCATTCCCTATCGCGTCATTGGCGGACCGCGCTTCTTCGAACGGGCCGAGATCCGCGATGCCATGGCCTATTTGCGCCTCATCCGTTCGACCGATGATGATCTCGCCTTTGAGCGGGTGGTCAATCAACCGAAACGCGGCGTCGGCAACACGACCGTGCAGAAGCTGCAACGCTATGCGCGTGATGATGGTCGCTCTCTATTCACGCTGACGCCGATGGTGCTGCAGACGGACGAGATCAAAGGTCCGGGCAAACGCGGCCTGACCAACTTCATCGACCAAATCAATCTTTGGCGCGACCGTCACAATAATGGCATGAGCCACACCGACCTGGCGCAGACCATCCTCGACGAGTCCGGCTATACGGACATGCTGCAAAAGGATCGCAGCCCGCAGGCACAGACACGGCTCGACAACCTCAAAGAGCTGATCAATGCGATGGGCGAGTTTGAGAACCTGACCGGGTTCTTGGAGCACGTGGAACTGGTTATGGATGCCGGCGGCGGCGCAAGCGGCGACGAAGTTCAAATCCTGACTTTGCATGGCGCCAAGGGTTTAGAATGGCCGCTGGTCTTCTTGCCAGGTTGGGAAGAAGAGGTTTTCCCGTCTCGCCGCAGCCTGGATGAGAGCGGCATGAAAGGCCTCGAGGAAGAACGGCGCCTCGCCTATGTTGGCATCACGCGGGCGCGCGAAGTTTGTCGCATCTCGTTCGTCGCCAATCGCCAGATCTTTGGCCGCTGGCAGAGCGTCTTGCCGAGCCGGTTTGTCGACGAGTTGCCGCATGAACATGTCGAGGCGGAAGCCGAGACCGGCTATTCGTCTCTGCCAGGAAGCGAAGACGGCTTTACGGGCACGGTTGAGGATTTAGGCGAGCGCTCCAACTATACCTCGCCAGGCTGGCGCCGGTTGAAACAGAATGCTGCAAAGTTTGAGTCCAGTCCGGTGATTGACGGCAAAGCGACCCTGATGGCGACGGAGACGGGCCAGTCAGGCTTCAAGCTCGGCCAGCGCGTGTTTCATGAGAAGTTTGGATATGGAAAGATCATGGACGCAAACGGCACGAAATTAACGGTCGCGTTTGAGAAAGCTGGTTTAAAAAAGGTCATTTCAACTTTTGTCACAAGCGCATAGTCCTGGACAACTTGCTAATTAGGCAATGCAGAATTAGAGAATCGAAGGGACAGCGAGGACACCCATCATGCCGAAAACTCCATCTGAGGCCTTAGGTGATTTTCTGGAGGTCTTGAGACGAGAGTTTGAGGCAAATCCAGAATTTGCTCATCGCGCTGTGAAAGCGCTCGGCGCCGATATCGAACTACGCGGCACCGAAGCCGCAAAAGCAATCAACCCAGTAGAGCTCGTGTATAATAAAGGGGCCGATGGCGCGCGCGTCACACTGAGCAGTTTCTCGGTGAGCAAGCTCAAAAAAATCGCAACAAACGCCAACCTCGCGACGTCCTTCGACTTAAAAAACAAGGACAGCGAAGAAATCGTTGAGTTGATTGTAAGCAGAGCGAAAAATAAAATTGGCGAGCGCGGCGCTTAACCGGCCGCCTTCAACGCCTGGTCCAAATCAGCCATCAGATCTGCCGCATCCTCAATCCCAATAGAGAGCCGGACCGAATTCGGCGCCGCACCCGCCGCTATTTTTTGCTCATCGGTCAGCTGCCGGTGTGTGGTTGAGGCTGGATGGATCACCAAAGATCGCGCATCGCCTAAATTTGCAACATGGCTGAACAGTTCGAGCCCGTTCACAAACTTCACGCAGGACTCATAGCCACCTTTGAGCTGGACCGTGAACAATGCCCCTGCCCCTTTTGGACACAGTCGCTGCGCTCGCACTTTGTAGGGTGAACTATCAAGCCCGGCATAGGTCACGCTGGCGACCGCTTCATGGCCTTCAAGCCATTTCGAAATCTTCTCAGCATTCGCGACATGCTTGTCCATGCGTAGCGATAGGCTCTCAATGCCCATCAGCGTATAATGCGCGCCTTGTGGGTTCATCGTCATGCCGAGATCCCGCAAACCCACCGCAATCGAATGGAACGTGAAGGCCGCTGGGCCAAAGGTCTCGTGGAACTTTAAGCCATGATAAGCAGGTTCAGGATCGGTTAGAGCCGGGAACTTGCCCGCTGCGGTCCAATCAAATGCACCAGAGTCGATCACAGCGCCGCCGGTGACGGTGCCATTGCCGGTCAAATACTTGGTCAACGAGTGGGTCACCAAAGTGGCGCCATATTGGATCGGATTACATAGATATGGGGTCGCTGTCGTATTATCGACGATGAGCGGCACTTGTGCGTCCTGAGCGATCTTCGCAATGGCCTCAAGATCTGTGACATAGCCGCCCGGATTGGCAATCGTCTCACAAAAGATGGCCCGTGTATTCTCGTCGATCGCCGCTTTGACGGCGTCGAAATCGTCAAAGTCAACAAACGTCGCGCTCCAGCCAAAACGTTTGATCGTATGCGTGAACTGTGTGACCGAGCCCCCATAAAGCCGCGTCGAGACAACGACGTTTCTGCCTGGCTCCATCAGCGGGAAGAGCGACATAAGCTGCGCTGCATGACCAGACGAACAGCATACACCCCCAGCACCGCCTTCTAGCTGCGTGACACGATCCGCAAGTGCGCCAACCGTCGGGTTCGTGAGACGCGAATAAATGAAACCAACTTCTTGGAGATTAAAGAGCGCCGCCGCGTGATCGGCATCGCGAAACACAAACGCCGTGGATTGATAGATTGGCACTTGCCGCGCGCCCGTGGCCGGATCGGCTGCTGCGCCGGCATGGATTTGCTTCGTCTCAAAGCCGAGTTCGTTGTCGCTCATTGCGTGTTCCTCCCATCATCTGCAGGAGGGCTTAGATCAGCGCTCTATCGAGTTCAACTTATATGTCGATTTAAGGTGTCTCGGAGTCATTTTCTTTGGAATTATCCGCGTCAGATGGCTCGACCACGACCTCTCTTTTCGAAAGATCGTTGAGAACGGCAAACAGCATGTAAGCGAAGCCCACAAAAACAAATAAGAAAATCGCTTGGGCGTCTTGAAACAGATTGGAGGGCTCACGTTCCTCAAGATGTCGACCCGCCGCTAACCCTTCCAAAATACGCCAAGCAGGAATGGCAAGGGCGACGATCCAGTAAAGAAGGCTAAGCTTCTTTCGAACGCTAGCTTGTTCCTGGATACTCGGAATACAGATCGCCCAAACGGTGACGGTCAGCACATACATCGCGCCCAAGACTGATATGACATCAAGGGGCGTGCGCTCCATGGCTTAATGCTTCGTGGCCTCGTCTTCGCCAGCCATACCGTCCCAGAATTTCTTCACACGGCCCATAAAGCCTTCTGATTCTGGATTACAGTCTTTGCCCGAGCATTCGCAAAACTCGCGCAGAATTTCTTTTTGGCGAGAGGTCAGATTGCGCGGCGTTTCCACGAACATTTCAATGTACAAGTCGCCAGTTTGGTGATTGCCACGAATGTTCGGCATGCCTTTGCCACGCAGACGCAGTTTGCGGCCTGTCTGGGCGCCCTCAGGAATGGTGACCCGAGCGCGGCCACCATCAATCGTTGGAATTTCGACTTCGCCGCCAAGCGCTGCCGTCACCATAGAAACCGGCGTCCGGCAGTAAAGGTTGGGGCCATCCCGTTCGAAAATGTCATGTTCATCGACATTGACGAAAATGTAGAGGTCACCTTTCGGGCCGCCTTGGGCACCGGGTTCCCCTTCGCCTGAAAGGCGGATGCGCATGCCCGATTCAACACCCGCTGGGATTTTCACTGAAAGCTTGCGATCTTCTTGGACCTGACCCGTACCATGGCAGGTTTTGCAAGGATTCTTGATGATTTGGCCGGTGCCGCGACAATGGCCGCAGGTTCGCTCCATCGTGAAAAAGCCCTGCTGCGCGCGAATGCGTCCGGAGCCTTGGCAATGCGGGCAGGTCTCTGGATGGGTCCCCGGTTCAGCGCCCGTACCGTCGCAGGTGCCACAATCGACTGAAGACGGAATGTTGATCGTCGCGTCTTTGCCGTGGAACGACTCTTCCAGCGAAATGTCCATATCATAGCGGAGATCCGCGCCGCGTTGCGGTCCGCCGCGACGACGTCCGCCGCCGCCAAAAGGATTGCCGCCAAAGACTTGGCTGAAAATATCCTGGAAAATATCGTTTGGATCACCGCCGCCGAACGGATTACCGCCGCCTGCCCCGCCGCCCATGCCATTTTCAAAGGCCGCATGGCCAAATCGGTCATAAGCAGCTTTCTTTTCAGCATCAGACAAGACGGCATAGGCCTCGCCGACTTCCTTAAACATGGCTTCTGCCTCGGCATCATCCGGGTTTTGGTCCGGGTGATACTTCATGGCCAGCTTACGATAGGCGCTCTTAAGGGCCTTTTCGTCGGCATTTCGGTCTACGCCGAGCACGTCGTAATAATCGCGTTTGCTCATTTAGCGGGGCTACCTATTGTTCTACTCACTCGTCCGCCAAAGTGGGGAGGTCTGGCGAGAAGTGCAAGCCCTGAACCTGCACCACTAGCTCGCCTTTTTCACATCCGTATCTTTAAGCACACGGTCTGCGATTTCCTTAGGCACGATCATCAATGTATCCGCGAGGGTTTGACCCCATTCCTTCAGGAGTTCTGTCACCCGCGGGGATCCCGTGCGATCCCGGTGGATTTCGAGCATCATTTCGTACACATCGATATGCTTTTGATCCATGTCGACGAGCGAGTACCAATCAATCGCATCTGGATTCGCAACATGCTCGAAACGGCGTTCAGGATCCCAGATATAAGCGATCCCGCCGGTCATACCGGCCCCAAAATTGTCGCCCACAGGCCCCATAATCGCGACACGCCCGCCGGTCATATACTCACAGCCATTGGCGCCGCAGCCTTCAATCACAGCTTCCGCGCCGGAGTTTCGGACCGCGAAACGCACACCGGCCTGTCCAGCTGCGTAGAGATTGCCGCTGGTCGCGCCATAGAGGCAGGTATTTCCGATAATCGTGTTCTCGCCGCCTTGATAAGACGCATTTGCCGGTGGCCGCAGCTGGATCGTCGCGCCTGAGAGGCCTTTGCCGACATAGTCATTGGCATCGCCAATGACATCCAGCAGCAAGCCTTGCACGCTGAAAGCACCTAGCGATTGCCCCGCACTTCCCGTCAAACGAATGTGCAGCCGACCTTCAGGCAAGGCTTTCTCGCCGAATTTGCGGACGATATTAGAGCTCGCGCGCGCGCCAATCGTCCGTTGGACGTTTTGGACCTCATAAGTCAGCTGCATTTTCTCACCGCGGGCAAAGAATGGCTCGCCATCCCGCAGGATTTGCGCATCCAATGTATCCGGCACCTCTTCGCGGCGCTCGGGCTTATACTCGACCGCGGTCATCGTATCGACCTGCACGAGCAAAGGGTTGAGGTCTAAGTCATCAAGGTGCGGTGCGCCCCGAGATACTTGCGCTAGGAGGTCCGTCCGACCAATCGCTTCATCAAGCGAGTTGAGGCCGAGAGATGCCAGAATACGACGGACGTCTTCTGCGATAAAGCTCATGAGATTGACGACTTTGTCGGCTGTGCCGGTAAACTTAGCCCGCAGCGACTCGTCTTGCGTACACACGCCAACAGGACAGGTATTGGAGTGACACTGTCTCACCATGATACAGCCCATCGCGACCAAGGACGCGGTGCCGATGCCATACTCTTCGGCGCCGAGCATCGCGGCAATCACAATGTCCCGGCCCGTGCGCAAGCCGCCATCTGTGCGCAGTGTCACCTTATCACGAAGATTGTTGAGGCTGAGCACTTGGTGGGCTTCGGCGAGACCGAGTTCCCAAGGCAAGCCAGCATATTTGATCGACGTTTGCGGCGACGCGCCGGTACCGCCAACGCCGCCCGCGATTAGGATGATATCGGCTTTGGCTTTCGCCACGCCTGCCGCCACCGTTCCGACCCCGGACTGCGCCACCAATTTCACGCAAACACGGCAGTCTGGATTGATCTGCTTCAGGTCGTAGATCAGCTGCGCCAAGTCTTCGATCGAATAGATATCGTGATGCGGTGGCGGGCTGATGAGAGTCACGCCCGGCGTCGAGTGACGGTTCTTGGCAATGAACTCAGTGACCTTAAAACCAGGCAGCTGACCGCCCTCACCGGGCTTCGCGCCCTGTGCGACTTTAATCTCGACCTCGCGGCAATTGTTGAGATATTCCGCGGTCACGCCAAAGCGCCCTGAAGCGACCTGTTTGACGGCCGAATTCATATTGTCGCCATTGGGCAATGGACGATAGCGCTCGCGCACTTCACCGCCTTCACCGGAGACAGATTTCGCGCCGATACGATTCATCGCGACGTTGAGCGTGCCATGCGCCTCAGGGCTAAGCGCGCCGAGCGACATACCGGGTGTGACGAAGCGCTTGCGGATCTCGTTCACCGATTGAACGCGCTCCAAGGGCTCTTCGAGCCCGGCGGGTTTGAAATCGAGCAAATCGCGCAGCTGGATCGGTTCTTCGCGATCATTCACGGCGCTCGCATACTTCTCAAACAGGGCGTAATCGCCGCGGTCGCATGCCGCTTGCAGCATATGGATGAGATTGCCATCGAGCGCGTGCGGCTCTGAGCGCGCGCGGAGGCGATAGAATCCGCCAACAGGTAGCGCGACAATGTCTTCGTCAAACGCATCTTCGTGGCGGGTTACCGCATTCTCTTCGATGCCAGCGAGACCAAGTCCGGAGATCCGGCTGGATAGCCCAGGGAAATAGTCGGCCACCAATGCGCGGGATAGGCCAAGCGCTTCGAAATTGTAGCCGCCGCGATAGGATGAGATGACTGAAATGCCCATCTTGGACATGATTTTCAGCAAACCGGCCTCGATCGCTTTCTTGTAGTTCAGTACCGCCTCGCCAAGTTTGGCATCACCGAGCAAGCCTCGTGCATGGCGATCGACGATGGCGTCTTGCGCAAGATAAGCGTTCACGCAGGTCGCGCCGACGCCGATTAGAACGGCGAAATAATGCGTATCGATACACTCACCTGACCGCACCGTGATTGAACAGAAGGTGCGAAGACCCTGAGCGACCAAATGGCTGTGCACGGCGCCGGTGGCGAGGATCATCGGGATTGCGACGCGGTCATCGCCCTGATGTTCGTCGGTAAGCACGATGTGTTCGCGGCCAGCTCGTACGGCATCTTCAGCTTCTTGACGGATACGTGCCAGCGCCGCTTTCAGCGCGCCGCCATCACCGACGCTCTCGCCGAGATCGAATGTGCAGTCGATCTGCTGCACGCTGTCGCCAAGCATGCCGACCAAACGGTCATACATGCCCGTGGACAGAACCGGGCTTTCAAGGACGAACACGTCTTGTTGCGTTTCATCCGTCGTCAGAACATTGCCGAGATTTTTGAATCGGGTTTTCAGACTCATCACTCGATCTTCGCGCAACGGGTCAACTGGCGGGTTTGTCACCTGGCTAAAATTCTGCCGGAAGAAATGCGACAAAGGCCGGTACTTTTCCGACAAGACCGCGACGGGGCTATCATCGCCCATGGAGCCGATCGCCTCTTTACCGGTTTCGGCCATAGGCGCGAGGATCAGCTCTAAGGTCTCAAGCGTAAATCCCGCGACTTTCTGGCGGCGCAGCATCGCTTCTGTTTCAAACTGGCGCGGTTCTGGTCCAGGCCCGATCTCAGGGTCGAGATCGCGGACATTTTTGAGCCAGTCCTCATAAGGATGTTTATTAGCGAGCTCGTCGACAATGTCGCCATGCTCGTAGAATTTCCCGGACTGCAAGTCGGCGGCGATCATGCCGCCAGCTTGGACATGGCCGCGGCGGACCACCTCATGGCCAGAGAGCGGGCACATGCCGGTTTCAGAACCAACGGCGAGAATACCATCGCCCGTCAATGCATAGCGAAGCGGACGCAAACCATTGCGATCGAGACCCGCAACGGCCCAGCGGCCGTCATAGGCACAGATCGCGGCAGGGCCGTCCCATGGCTCCATCACCGAGTTACAATAGGCATAAAGCGCGGCATGCTTTTCTGGCATGATAGAGGCGCGTTTTGACCAAGCTTCTGGAATCAGAAGGGCTTTGGTCATCGGCGCCGTGCGCCCGGCTTTACAGAGAATTTCAAATACAGCGTCCAGCGCGCCAGAATCTGAGCTGCCTTGCGGCGCGACGGGCTTCACATCGTCAACATAATCACCAAACGTGCCGGAGACCATTTTGATCTCATGGCTTTTCATCCAGTTCAAATTGCCGCGAAGCGTGTTGATCTCGCCATTATGCGCCAGCATGCGGAAGGGTTGAGCCAACGCCCATTGCGGGAATGTATTGGTCGAATAGCGCTGGTGATAAATCGCGACCGCCGACTCGAAACGCTCATCACGCAGGTCGAGATAGAAATTGTCGATGTCTTCCGCCAGGAACATGCCTTTATAGATGAGCGACTTGTGGCTGAGCGAGCAGATATAGAAGCCCGGAATGCCTGCCTCGCGCGCACGTCGTTCGATGCGACGACGGCAGATATAGAGCGCGCGTTCCAGCTCTTCTGGATCGCGGGCACGATCATCGCGGAACATGATCTGCTCAATCTCGGGCCGCGTATCTTGCGCCTTCTGGCCAATAATCGAGACATCGACCGGAGGTTGGCGCCAGCCATAGATATAGAAGCCAAAGTGTAGGATTTCGGTTTCGACAATGGCACGTGCGGCTTCCTGCTGACCAAGGTCGGTCCGCGGTAGGAAGATTTGGCCGACACAAATTGGATCATCGGTGGGGTTATGGCCACACCGTGAGACTTGGTAGCGGAAAAACTCTTGTGGCACCTCGACACGAATGCCCGCGCCGTCGCCGGTTTTGCCATCAGCATCTACCGCGCCGCGGTGCCAGACATTCTTAAGCGCCTTAATACCCATCTCGACAATTTCACGCCGCGGCTGCCCATCGAGCGCGGCCACCAGGCCAACACCGCAAGCGCTGTGCTCGTCTTCAGGATTATAGGCGTGCCCCTCGATCAGCCGCTGGCGATTGGCGAGATAGTTCTGAACGGAATCAGTCATCTTTTTCGAGCTCCGCTTGGTATTTTTCAAATCGTTCGAACATTTGCGCCGAGGTGATCCGCGGAGCGTCGCTGTCGAACCGGTAATAGTCAGGTTGTTCGTCGACGAAGATTTCTTCGTGAATGGTCAGGCCTTCCGGCAGATCAAACAGGCCCGTCTGAGCGCTGTGGATCATATCTGTGTCGGTTAGGCGATAGTAGAGCGTCGTGCCGCAATTGCTGCAGGAGGCGCGCTCGGCCCAATCTGAACTTTGATAGGCGCGAATGACTTCCCTGCCGGCGACGATATGGACGCCTTGCTCAAACGTGACGGCCATTGCGGGACTGCCATGCCAACGGCGGCACATGTCGCAATGGCAGATCTCAATCTTCGGGGCGCCCCGGCCTTCCAACTCGACCTGGCCGCAAAGACAATGGCCTTTGTAAGTCTCGGTCATCTCAACTCATCCTCGTGCCATTCGGGATCGCCGCATCCGGACCCGTCAGTCGAATCGCGCCCTCTTCATCTGCAAAGCCCAGGGTTAGAACTTCCGACATGAATTTGCCGATCTGGCGCGGCGGGAAATTGACAACCCCCATGACTTGATGGCCGATCAAGGCATCCGGCTGATAATGCTCGGTGATTTGAGCCGAGCTCTTCTTCGTCCCGATCGCGGGACCGAAATCGATCACCATTTTAATCGCTGGCTTACGCGCACCAACCAGTGGCTCAGCCTCAAGGACGGTGCCGATGCGGATATCGACGGCCAAGAAGTCGTCAAAGCTGATCTCCGGCATGGCCGGGGTGTCGGGAGTGAAGCTGATATGCATGGATCACTCCGCCGCAACTTTGCGCTCGCGTGCGATCGCCCGCATGGCTTTGTGCATTTGCGCCGCCGCTTCACGGCCATCGACGATCGCCCAAACCACCAAAGATGCGCCGCGCACAATATCGCCGGCGGCATAGACCCCCGGCAGGCTCGTTTCCATCGTCTTATAGTCGACCTGGATCGCGCCCCAGCGGTTCACGCGCAGAGCCGATTCTTCAAACAGGACCGGCAAATCTTCTGGATCAAAACCAAGCGCTTTGATCACCATGTCGGCTTTCATATCGACCGTCTCGTCCGTCTTTTCGGGCGATTGACGACCAGACGCATCCGGCGCGCCGAGCTTCATACGGCGAACCTTCACACCGTTTACACTATTCGCCTTGGTGTGGAGCACCGCTTCCGGTCCAGAGAGCCACTCAAATGTGACGCCCTCTTCTTCCGCATTCGCAACCTCCCGCTGAGACCCCGGCATATTGGTGCGGTCACGGCGATAGAGGCAGGTCACGGATTTGGCGCCTTGGCGAACCGCTGTGCGGACGCAGTCCATCGCCGTGTCTCCGCCGCCAATCACCACAACGCGCTTGCCCTTAGCGTCGAGTGTGCCGTCTGCGAAGGCCTCGACCTTGTCACCAAAGCCGACCCGATTTGAAGCTGTCAGGAAGTCCAGAGCCGCATGCACACCCTCCGCGCCGATCCCTGGCACTTTCAAGTCACGCGCTTTGTAGACGCCGGTTGCGATCAGCACGGTGTCGTGGCTGTCGCGAATTTCGCTCAGCGAAATGTCACTGCCGACATCACAATTAAAGCGGAAGGCGATGCCGCCCTCTTCGAGATGTTTGATCCGGCGCTCAACAATCTCTTTTTCAAGCTTGAAACCTGGAATACCATAAACGAGTAAGCCGCCGCCGCGATCATAGCGGTCATAAACAGTGACTTGATAGCCTTTGCGGCGCAGCTCTTCTGCGGCAGCAAGCCCCCCTGGTCCGGCGCCGATAATACCCGCCGACTGGATCCGTTCACGCGGCGGATTGATCGGCTTAATCCAGCCCTTTTCCCAGGCTGTGTCGGTGATGTAGCGTTCGATCGACCCGATCGTGACTGTGCCGTGGCCAGATTGCTCGATGGTACAGATACCCTCACAAAGCCGGTCTTGCGGACAAATGCGTCCACAAATCTCAGGCATGTTGTTGGTGGCGCTAGACACCGCATAGGCTTCTTCCAAACGGTCTTCAGCCGCGAGCTTCAGCCAGTCTGGAATGTTGTTTGAGAGCGGGCAGCCCTGCTGACAAAACGGCACGCCGCATTGAGAACAGCGTGAGGCTTGCGCTTTGGCACCCTTGGCGGCGTAATCGCCATAAATCTCATTGAAATCCCCTTTACGCGTCTTTGCCGCTCGTTTTTTCGGCATGGCGCGGTCGACTTTGATGAATTGCAGCATTTTTTCTGCCATATCGAGCTCCTAGGGGTGGAGGTTTGCTTATGAGCCTCCCAGAAGCCCGTCGCAAGGGGCAAATCATGCATAATATATCATTATGATTTTTATTATCACACCCATGCTGCAATTTTTCGCCCACAAGACATACCCGCAGCTCTTAACATACTATTTTGATCTATATATTTTTTGAGGTGCGCTTTGGCCTGATTTATGCGAGAGCGCGACTAAGTTTAAAGAACCTCAAGCGCTTATGTCTTTTCTCCAACTCGCAATCATCGCCATCATTCAGGGCATTACCGAGTGGCTTCCGATTTCTTCGTCTGGTCACGTCTTGCTGGCCGCGAATTTGTTTACGCTGGAAGGACGAGACGAGCTTCTGATCAATGCCGTTTCTAATCTCGGCACACTGGCCGCGATGCTGATCTATTTCCGTAAAGATGTCGCCGCCGCCACCCTGGGCGGGTTCGAACTGATTGGCGCGAGTTTCAAAAAGACCGAGCTTTCGCGCGGTGCAAATCTTGCGCTTTGCATCATTGTCGCGACGCCGATCGCTTTGATCGCCGCGATTGCGCATGAAATATTCGTTCCCGATTCCATTCAAGCCCACTTGCGGAGTGTTTGGACGGTTGCCGGTGCGACGATTGGGTTTGGCCTGCTGCTTTGGTGGGCGGACGTCGCCGGCGGCAAAGATCGCACCGAAGCTAATATGACGCTTGGCCACGCCATCCTGATTGGTGCCACGCAAGCGATTGCCGCCATCATCCCAGGGACCAGCCGGTCCGGCATCACGATGACAGCTGCGCGCGCGCTTGGCTATGAGCGTACCGAAGCGGCCCGCTTCTCAATGTTGATCGGTGCTCCAATCCTGGCGGCCGCCGGACTATACGGGGCGCTCGGGCTACTGGATACAGACGCCGCGGGCGGCGTGGTGACATTGCAAGATGGCATGATCGTCGCCGTTTTGGCCTTTGTTTCAGGTATTGCCTCGATTCATGCGCTTATGACCCTGCTCAAACGAATGACGTTTTTGCCGTTCGTAATCTATCGATTGATCCTCGGTATTGGCCTGATCGCCGCCGCGCCAGTTTTGGGTCTGATCTGACGAAAATTGCGTGTCCTGACACTTTTCTAGTAGCGTCTTGGCACAATCGTTCTTTTATTATGCAATGAATTTCGAAAAGTGCGGGCCACTGGTCCGACCGATCTGATCAGGTGAGTGATGAAGCGCCGAGAAAAGAAAAGCGAAAGCATAGATATTCGTTTGCCGTATCAACAGAAGCAAGACTTCATGGCGGCGACCAAACAACGGGGCGAGACCGCGTCTCAAGCCCTTCGGCAATTCATCTCCACCTATATCGAAGAGGCTCGACTGGAACAGCAACCGAATAAGGTCCAGGAGATTACAATGACCCTCGCACGCCATCGTTTTAAATCTATCGCCACGGCCGCAGGCGCCGCCATTGGTGTCTTCTCAGTCGCCGCCCTACCCTCTGCGGCGGAAAACTCCGCGTTCGACCATCTTGATAAGAATAAGGATGGCTTGATCACGGAAGGCGAAATCGCCCCCGGTCATGATGCCGATATTATCGCCAAGCTCGACACGGACGGGTCTGGCGGTGTGAGCCGTGAGGAACTCGAAGCCGCTGGCAACCGCGTTGAAATCATCAAAACTGACGATGTCAGCAATGAGGATGGCGAAACGATCACCAAGAAAACCGTCAAAGTCCTCGAATTCAGCGACGGTGAAGATGGCGAGATCCACGGCGAGGTCAAAGTCGAATCCGATCGAAAAGTCATCGTGAAACGTATCGATTCAGGCAAAGAACTTTCGGAAGCCGACCTCGATGCCCTGATCGAAGAAGCGCTTGGTGAGGCGGAGCTCGACGCGAATGTCGAAGTGATCGTCAAAGAAGAAATCGAAACGACGGAGTAGGCGCTAGCCTCTCCATAAATAAATCTCACAAAATCAAACCGAAAGCCTGTCCGGACACGAAAGGTCTGGCGTATGAACGGGCTTTCGGTTTTCATATGTCTGAGATCCGGGCCTGATGCGGGCACCGGCGCCAATGCGGACATACGGGATGAAGAAAGCACGCCCTGAAAAGAAGACCGAAATGATTGAGGTGCGATTGCCGCACTCCAAGAAAGAAGCCTTCAAACAGGCCTGCGACGAGGAAGGCATCACAGTCTCACACGCTGTGCGCACCTTCATCGATGCCTATGTCCGCCGCTCGCGTCGGATGAAAGCCAAACGCATCGCGAAGGATATCTCTATGACTCTTATTCGAAACCCAATCAAAACCACTGGCGGCATTGGCGGCGCGATTGCTGCGGCTGCGGCGGCCATTTCGCTCACCGCGGCGCCCAGCTTTGCTGACCGAGACACGCAACCCATAGAGCGCCCGAAACCGGTCTATCCTGTCGACCTGGCTAATGAGGGTATTGCTGCGCGTTGTGACAACTATTTTGATGTGAGCTCAGAAGGATACGTTATTAACCTTGAGGTGAAGTGCGGCCACCCTGGTTTCGTAGACTCATCCAGAAATGCCGTCACCTCCTTGCGATTTGAGCCGAAGATTGTGGACGGCGAGGCTGTTATCCGAAAAGGTGTTGTCTATCCGCTGTCCTATCGGTTGATGGACGAGAACATGCAGCCAATTTCCGAAATGCTATTGCCGGAAGACTAAGCTGTTTCCGATTTCTGATGATACTGACCATAGGGGCGAAAGCGATAGAGATAGCTCGGCACGATCGCCTCAATGCTCTCCAGTTCGGACACACCAATATCTTGGAGCGAAAGCGCGCCCTCGGACACGACATTGTCCGACTTTAGCATCTCAACCTGGTCTCCAGTGATGGGTGGGGCGCCGAAAATACCCGAAGATAAGGGCCAAACATAGCGAAACAAAGCACCGATTGTGAGCCCCATTGGCTTGGCGACCGCAAATGGAAGCGGTAGTGCGAAGCGTTTCCGGTCGATCGTTTGGCCCAAATACTCATAGATTTCGAGGAATGAGTAGACACTGGGCCCACCGAGCTCGAACGTTTTGCCAGCATGTTCAGTATTAGAGACCGCTTGGGCAATCGCATCAGCGACATCGCCCGCATACACCGGCTGCAGCTTCGTTCGCCCCCCTCCAATAGCCGGCAAAAACGGTAAAACCGTCGCTAAGGGATGCGAAGACATGGCTGCAAAACGATTGAAGAATTGATCTTCCGGTCCGAAGACGATCGAGGGGCGCAGAATAGTCGCTTCTGGACAGATGTCTCGGATGACTGATTCCGCCTCGCCTTTGGTCCGAGCGTAGTCGGCCTTTGCCTCTGGGTCCGCACCAATTGCTGACACGTGCACGAGCCGGTCTATTCCCGCCGCTTTGCATGCCACTGCCACATTCCTCGCGCCGTCTCTTTGTGCGGCTTCAAAGCTCTGAGGGCCTTTCTCAAATAGAACTCCAACCAAGTTCACCACCGCATCAGCGCCATCAATAGCCGCCATTACAGATTGCGGATTTCGTATATTTGCCTGGACGATATCGACCCATCCCGGTGAACCAGAAAGGCGCACATCCCCTGCAAGATGAGGCCGCCGCACGGCGATGCGAACCCGATAGCCGGCCTTTACTAAAGCACGCGCCGCATATCGGCCAATAAATCCGGAGCCGCCGAAAATTGTGACCAATCTGTTTTGCATTTCAAGAAACTTTCACTTTGTATACAGAATTCTCAGCGCATACTGAAATCTAAGCGGCGCTTTGAACACGCACATCGCAATTTGTCCACGCAAATCGTGAGCGTAGTATTAAGGTCAACCCGCTCAGACTAGATACATTTTGTTGCGGAAATGCAACGAAAAAGAGAATAGCAAGCAACTCGCGTTGCTTTTGTTGTGGATAACCGTAAAGATTCCGATGGTCGGTATTTTGCATGAAGCCCTCGATCGGAAGAATTCGGTTTGCGATAGGAGTGTAAATCCATGGCTGAGAGCAGCGAATATCAGCAATCAGAGTTCCGGCAATCCGAAGAACCGTCGGAGAATCAAGCAGACGTTCTTGCATCTGAAGCCGATTTTCTCCCTCAATCCGTCACACCTGCATCGCAGGTTTTCGATCCCGGAGACGGAGTGATCGAGATCACTCCGGAGCGGGAACGTGGAGCCTACGTTACGGGGCTTTTACTCATTTTGTTTGTGCTCGTGCTGGGCACCGCTGCAGGCTATTTTGGGCGAGGTTTTTTTGCGCTTTCCTCCGACTCGGCCCCAGGACTTAGAATCCTAGGAATGCAACCGGCACCAGCATTTGAAGCCCTTTCAACAGAAACGAATTCCGATCTTGTGTTTTTGGGTTCGTCTGCAGCTGATCAACTGCTGACCGTTGAGCCATTGAAAAATGGCGATGCATTCATGCTCGTCAAAATTCACATGGGGTCCGACGGCGATAACAATGCGTCACGTTTGATCCGCTTCAAAGCGTCAAGATCTGTCGAAAATGGCCATACCCTAACTGAACTAGCAAATATTCCCGGCGATGGCTTACACTTAGTACGTCTGAACGGCGGGACGCTAATCGCCTTGTCAACGCAAGACGGCGATTTGGTTGTGTCGGGATTGAGTGAAAACGGACGTACAATCTGGGCGCAATCGTTCGAATCGACCGTAATTGATCGGACTGAAGTTGCATTCGCTAAAACCGAAGACGGATTGGTCATCATGGCACCGTCGCGAGACAGATCGCTATCGCGACTGGTGTCGATCGAAACGACTGGTCAAATTGCATGGGAGACTGCGTTTGACCGACCTCAGACCTTGCAAAAACCTTTGATCGGCATCGACAGTTTAGGTCAAACCTATGCTGTGCTTGGTCCTTCCATGAATAGCATCGGATCTAACGATCAGAACATAGTAATGGTCGACAAAGACGGGCATGTTTTGCGCCAACGCCTGTTGTCTTTGGCCTCCGATGATGTGTTAATCAACATTACGGATCGTGCAGATGGTGGCGTATCTTTCCTAGTTGCCGGTCAGAACCCAAGAATGGTTGAAATGGACTCCACCGGCCAGAGTTACACCTCGTTTGAACTCGCTGGCGCGAATAACATGATTGATAGCCGACTCGTTCCCACAGAGCGGGGCGAAATATTAATCGCCAATACGTACGACATCTTAGGAGGTAGTGTTAGTCTGACCCTCGAAGTTCGATCCGCGGACGGATTCCTGCTGGACCGGCAGAGTCTGCAGCTTCCGGCGGGAGCTCGTCTGGATAGCATCGCTCAAGTTGAAGACAAAGAATTATTAATTGCCGGCAGCGTTCGTCGCGAACGATACAGCATCGATCGATACATGCCGACCGATCTGTTTGTCCAGAAGATCGCTCTCTCTGAATATGCGAGCGAATATACAGTAACGTCCAATTTACCCGAGACAACAGACGCTCTCGGCGAACAGGCGACGCCAACAAGTTTTGTGCCCTCCCGGCAGAGCGATGAGATCGAGAGCGATAAGGTAGATACGATCGTCGCAGCCTCGGACGCATCACCAGCGATCGCTGCAATACAAGTCGAAACTATCTCGGAAACGGTCAAAAAAACGGACTCAAACGATCAGATGGAATTACTCTCATCTGATGTTTCAGCAGACCCCCGACAAGTGGAAGCAAACGAGACGCCTCAAAACCGCTCCACGGAATCTTTGCAAGCTGATATTGTCATTCAAGAACTGCGATGCGACTACACGTGCACGGATGAGACAAATTCCGTTGTGTTCCCCATGACCGGTTACGTGTTGCCCGACGTGATGGAAAACGCCGCAGCAACGGCGAAAGCTCACACCGATGTTTGCAGTGCGGCCAATTTGATTCCGGCGCCGAACTCAACACCCGACTGCAGCCTGAATTAGGCGTCTGCCAATGGCTGGGACAACCTCGCCAAAACAAGGTTCAAATCGGGATGAATTTTCGCCAGCGCGTTTTAGTGTTGCTGCGCCTGATGACGACTAAGACCGATTCATCCAAGGTTGGTACAAGACTTGCTGAACAATAATGGCCTCAAATCTTTCAGATAACGAAGAGAACATAAAATGTCGTTGGCTGCGCAGAGAATTGGAACCGACATGATGGTGGATCAGCTAAGTCTAAAGCAGGACTCCATTCTCGCGGTTATACCCTGTCTGAATGAGGAAGATCACATTGAGGCTTGTGTTCGATCCTTGATGACCGGCGACGAGACCTTACGCAAGGTGCCTCTTGTAATTGTAGATGGCGGCAGCACAGATCGCACACTTTCCATCGTCGAGTCGCTGATGGAGGAGTTTGACAATCTAACCGTTCTTAACAACCCGAAAAAAATACAATCCGCGGCGATTAATTTAGCGGCACAACAATCAGTCACAGAACGTTCAGAGTGGCTGGTGAGATGCGATGCACACTCAATTTATCCAAGCAACTTTATCTTGGACGTCGTGGACCGCTTAATTGAAACGGGCGCCCAATCGGTCGTTGTGCCGATGGATGCAGTGGGGCGGACTTGCTTTGAAAAGGCGAATGCATGGATCGTCGACACGCCCCTCGGATCGGGCGGCTCAGCTCACCGAGGTGGACGGCAGTCAGGGTATGTGGATCACGGTCACCATGCCGGCTTTGCATTGAGCGACTTCGTTCAATTGGGCGGGTATGATGAGACGTTTTCCCACAATGAAGACGCGGAGTATGATGCGCGACTGACACAAGACGGTGGAAAGATTTATCTGGATGCAGAAACCCGCATTCAATACGTGCCTAGAGGGACCGTACGCGGCCTGGCCAAACAGTACTTCAACTATGGAAAAGGCCGGGCGCGTAACGCACACAAGAACAAAACACGCTTAAAAATAAGGCAATTGTTGCCGGTCGTTGCTTTACTAGCGAGCCTGATTGGTGCTGCTCTGGCACCGCTTTTCTTACCCGCACTTCTGATTCCGTTGAGTTATGTCAGCATCCTGACCATGACATCTGCTTATGTCATGCTCAAGCGCCGCTCGACTTGTGGTGTGTTTTCTGGACTCGCGATTGGCACCATGCACATGTCTTGGGCTTGCGGATTTATCAAGCAAAGTTTGGATCAATTTTTTGAGGAAAAGCCAGTTTCCGGTGCAGCGAGTATTAAAATGAGAATTGTCTCGTTCCGTAACACGATTGTAAACTTGGGTCGGGCGGTATTAGGTCTTGTCTCGTTCCGGCCGATGCAGAGTAGCAACCGCTCAGGCAATAAAGGCAGCCAGTCAGCGCGCCGGACCGAAACCCGCATGACCCGCGTTACGCGTGCTCCCGAAGGCCAGTGCATATATGCGATCGGCGATATACATGGCCGATACGAACTTCTCGACGCGCTGATCGGCTTGATCGACGAAGATGCAAAAACGCTTCCCGAAGAGACACGGTGTACTTTGGTGTTCCTCGGTGACTACATTGATCGCGGACTGCAGTCTAATCAGGTCATAGAGCTTTTGAGCGGCGGCCGATTAAGCGATTATGATTGCGTTTTCCTACTCGGCAACCATGAAGATGCGCTACTTAAATTTTGGCATGATCCCTCTTTCGGCGATAAGTGGGCGCGTTATGGAGGCAATGAAACACTACTTTCATATGGATTGCTGCCACCCGCAACAGCCATCGGTTCGCGCGCTACACCAGAGGCATGGGAGCGCGTTTGGCAGGACTTCCGGCGCGTCTTTCCAAAGCATCATTTGAAGTTTTTTAGTGACCTCAATCATTATTATGAAGCGGGCGATTATGTTTTTGTCCACGCTGGATTGCGTCCAGGCTTGGCCCTCGAGGATCAATCCGCTGAAGACTTGATTTGGATCCGGGATGAGTTTCTAGATGACACACAACCCTTTGACCGATTAATTGTGCACGGCCATACACCGACCAATGAAGTATACATGGATAACCGCCGACTGGGTCTGGATACGGGTGCTTACATGACCGGCGTATTGACCGCAGCGCGCTTATTCGGCGAAGATATCTCGATTTTGAAAACCACTCGATAATCCAGGTAAAGGAAAAGCGAATTGAAACTACATAAGAAATTGATTGCGCATTTTGTCGTCGCAATATCCTTTGTCGTTACCGCATGCCAAACGCCCACAACGGTGTCGCAACCAGAAGTGGTGACAAGTCCAAACATTCCGCTAGTTTACCAGCTTGGTACCGGCGACCAAATTCGTATTTCGGTGTTTGGGCAGCCAGATTTGTCTGGTCAATTCGAAGTTGATGGAACGGGTTCGATCGCACTACCATTGATCGGAACAATACGCGCACAGGGCATGTCGACGTCCGAGCTAGAAAAATCAATTTATGATCGTTTGATAGATGGCTATGTCCGCGACCCTCAAGTGAGTGCAGAGGTGATCAACTATCGGCCATTCTATATTTTAGGCGAAGTGTCTCGTCCCGGAGAGTATCCATATACAAACAATCTAACGGTACTGAACGCCGTCGCATCGGCAGGTGGCTTCACTTATCGGGCAAACAAGAAAATTGTTTATATCAAAACAGTGGAATCGGATCGTGAAGTTTCGATCCAACTCGATTCTAATACCACTGTGCAACCGGGTGATACGATCCGCATCGGTGAGAGAATTTTCTAAGGCCTTAATGCGGGTCTAACAACACATCGCCTGAGGACGAACTCGCTAGTGGTATACGATTGATACCACCCAGAAAATGACGCTCCACAATACGGCTGTGGCTGCGATCATGAATAATGCACGCGCCCAGCCTGGCCATTTCTCGGGTGTGCCCTCGTTTTTAGCCAGCGTCGATCGTTTTGGAATTCCAACACGATCGACCTGGCGATAGACTATATCCGGCGTACCATTAATTGTTTTTCGCATTCGCTCGGTGCCTGAAACAAAATCGTTCCTCACTACGAAATAGTAGTGCGTAATTACCATCCAATTAATCAGGTGCGGAACATTAGTGGGAGATAATAGCACGTATGGTTGTCGAGCTAGATTAAAGTTCTGTTGGTCGTTTTAGCTCTCGAAAGAAGCACGCGCCGTGGACGTTGTGAGCACCGCGCTAGGCATCTTGAAATACTGTTCAAAACCTAGTCAGGAACGTGTGTTTCTGGCCCCATTCTTGAATTTAGAACTTTGCTGAAACGCGTGGGTGTGCCATTCGAAGGCTATTCACCAAGTCAGATACATTAATCTATTGAACGAGTGGGTAAAGTAATGAAAGTCGTGATTTTCGCCGGTGGATTTGGCACACGTTTGGCGGAGGAAACCAGTGTCCGACCGAAACCGATGGTCGAAATTGGCGGACGCCCCATAATTCATCATATTATGGAGATTTATTCTCGCCACGGATTGAACGAATTCATCGTTTTGGGCGGGTACAAAGTCGAGGTGATCAAAGACTATTTCCTCAAATATCATCTCAACTCAGGAGACTTCACACTTAATCTTGGGACGGGCGAGGTCGAATGGTCCAATCCAAAGTCTCCGGACTGGCGTGTTACAGTATTAGATACCGGCGTAGATACAATGACCGGCGGACGGCTAAAGCGCGCAAGAGACGTGATTGGCGAAGATACGTTCTGTTTGACTTATGGCGACGGGGTCTCTGATATCGACATCACAGCATCTATAGCTGCACACCGAGCATCGGGTGCTGCGGCAACGGTCGCCGCCGTATCTCCACCTGGGCGTTTCGGCGTATTAAATCTGTCAACGGATACCGATCGTGTTCAAGGATTCCGCGAGAAAGACTCTGCTGATGTTGGATTAATTAATGGAGGGTTCTTTGTATGCGAGTCTGATGTGTTCGAATATATTGATGGGGACTCAACGGTTTGGGAGCAAGAGCCTATGCGCTCTCTGGTCAACGACAATAAGCTTCACGCCTTCCGACACTCGGGGTTCTGGCAAAGCATGGATACAATCCGAGACCGCGAATTCCTCCAATCCGCTTATAAACGCGGCGCGCCTTGGTTGAAATAGGAAGCTCTTGAGTTGATGCCTAAGAAACGTCGGGCCAGGCACGATCTTTTTGAGAAACGAACGTAACCGGCCGCGGCCAATCTACATTAATCGTTGGATCATCAAATCGCACCCCACGTTCGCTTTTCGGATCAAACGGGCATGATGACATATACATGACTTCGGCGCCGTCGCTTAGAGCTAGATAACCATGTGCAACTCTCGGCGGCACCAACACGGCCCGCTTATTCTCCGCTGTAAGCTCGACACCCAAACTCATCAGATAGGTCGATGACTCAGGCCGCATGTCGAGCATTACATCAAAAATTGCCCCGCTGATGCAACGCAAGAACTTTGCTTCTTCTGAAGGCGATGTTTGATAATGAAGCCCGCGCAGCGTTCCGGCCGAAACATTGCCAGACAGGTTGGTTTGAACAAACGTGAAGTCAAATCCAGCCTGTTTGAATTCTTGGGTGCAATAGGCGCGCAGAAAATAGCCTCGGTCATCGATGTATGGCTCAGGTTTTACCAGAAACACCCCATCGATTTTGGTTTGTTCAAATATCATAACGCTCTCTTTGGACTATCCTATTATAGGATACGGAGAATTCGGTGAACAGAGTGTTGCAACGCGCGAAAGGCCAAAGCATGTATGAGTACTTAGAGGGCAAACGAGTTCTTCTAACGGGACACTCGGGATTTTGCGGATCCTGGTTAACATTGTGCCTGCAAAAATTTGGAGCGCATGTATACGGTCTTTCGCTCCCTCCCTACACGTCGCCTAATCTTCACGATGAACTAAAACTGTTGAATGATCCCGAAACCCACTTCGGTGATATTCGCGAGGATGGAAGGGTTGCTGAACGCGTCGCCTCAGTCCAACCGGATATGGTGTTCCACCTCGCTGCGCAACCATTGGTTCGGTACTCTTATGAGAATCCAATCGAGACCTACCAAACAAACGTTCTGGGCACAGCGGAAGTGTTGGAGGCAATTAGGCAAAGCGACACAATTAAAGCTGCTGTGATTGTTACCACAGATAAAGTTTACCAAAATAGAGAGTGGATTCACCCTTATCGAGAAACCGACCGGCTGGGTGGAAAAGACCCTTACTCAGCTTCAAAGGCCGCAAGTGAACTTGTTATCCAAAGCTATGTCGATACGATTCTAGACGCGGAGAGAGTAAGCATTGGAATTGCTCGGGGCGGCAATATTGTCGGTGGCGGCGACTGGTCGACAGATCGGCTGATCTCTGACATCGTTCGTTCAGTTAACACAAATTCGATTCTGAAAATTCGGAATCCCGCGGCAACACGGCCTTGGCAGCACGTCCTCGCTCTTTGTCATGGTTATATTCAACTATGCCAAGCGCTGATCGAAGACCCAGACCGTGGGCGAGGGGCGTGGAACTTTGGTCCAACCGTCGATAGCGGCATAACAACTTTACAGTGTGTGGAAATTTTCACCGACGTGTGGAAAAAACCGAAGATCGAGTTTACTGGTTCTTCTTTGATGGAAGCGCAAAAGCTTGCACTGGATTCGACGAAAGCCAGACATATTCTCGGATGGCAACCGGCATGGAGTGCTGAACAAGCAATTGTCGAAACCGCAGACTGGTTCAAACGCCATAGCGAGGGAGATTCGATGATGGCGCTCTGTAAGGATGCGATAGAGCGGTACTTTGCGGCGGTCTCGTAAACACTCGTTCAAACCATCGAAATTTATGAGCAGCGTTCAACGGGCAAGTTCATTTCATGCGCTCAATTGAGAGCCGAATGCACTGTCCTGTTCGGCTCTAAGTTCGTCGATCAGTCGCCCCTCAGGTATATCGACATCCGAATAGGTGAGAACGCTGTCTTTAGAGATGTGCCGCTTCACAATACAATCATGACTAACGCCCATCGGCAGTAAGCGATCTCGATAGGTAATTTCAGCCGATTCACACTGACCATAACAAGTGAACCCGCCAACGCCATCCAATCTTTCACCTGGGACAAGATCTTTTTTAGCCGTCGCAACCACGTCGACATAAGGCTTACCCATTGGAGCCAGAACGACATCATCAAACAACGCGACCCGCGCGATCGAGGTTGGAACCTCGAAATAGCAAAGGTGATACGGCGTATAAAAACTATATAGCGGCCCTTTGCCAAGCTTATACAGATCCAAATATGGTAGATGTAATGAATTTTCTTGGGTCGCGAAAACGTAAACTCCAGGACCGGGCGTGGCGCCAATCGCGAAGTCAACAATACCACCCAACTCTTTGATCTCATCGAGGTCGTATCTCGAGGTCATTGTGTCGATGTGATCGCGATGTTCATACGCGTAGAGGCCCCGTTTTGGTGCTTTCATACCCGTGCCATTTGCAACAATCGCTTGCTCAAACGAAACTTTGGTTCCGTCAGCAAAACTTGTGACCATTTCCACACCTTGATCCCACTCTGCCGCAAACGCTGCTTGCGTTTCTGGCGTGCGATAATGATCGAGCATGCCTTTCATACTGCCGCAGACGAGCGGCTCCATGCCCAAACCTTTTACAAACCGGAACAGATTCATCTCGACGCCTGGTTGATCACCGTCACACGCGGTAATGATCGTGTTGTTTGCGTCCGCTCTGCGCTTAAGAATTGGACCGACAGTTCCATCCAATTCTGCATTCATCAAGACAACTGGTTTACTATGGGCAATGGCAGTTAAAACTGTTTTTAGAGCAAAATCGATCGTTCCGGTGACTTCTAGAACGACATCAATATTTTCAGATGATGCAAGAAGTTCAGGATCTGCGACGACAGCCGGATTTCTGTCAAATAACGCCTTTTCAAAGTGTTCTGCATTCTCGCACACGACTGCGTCCTCGACGCCCGCTTCTGCAAAAGCCCGCAAGCCGTTCGTAACAGTTCGATTGGCGATCGCCGAGAGCTCCATCCCCGGAGTTGATCGGATTATCTGTAAGGCGACGCCTCTGGCCATTGCGCCCGCACCGCACATGCCAACTCGGATTGGATTATTTTCTTCTTCGCGCCGCTTCAGCGCCGAATCCACAATGATCACTTGAATATCTCGTTCGTTTTCAGTTTTGTTTGATTAGAAAGGCTTCAACAGCGCATCCTGTACTGCCCGATTGTGATTTATCTTGCGAATCTCATCCGGCGCCGTCTTGAATTGAGACGTTCGCGCGTCGACATCATTCAGCAGTTTCACGGTTCTTTCAGCAAAGTCCCTAGGGTCTTCCGCGATCTCAGTCATTTGATCTAACACGGCCCCAAACCCCTCTAAGGCTTTGCGATACGCAACACACGTCATGCCAAGCGCCAAATATTCAGCGACCTTGATCGAGATACCAGACGCAAGTCTTGTCGGTGCAATCCCAACAGAAGACACACCACCTATATCGGGTAAATCCTGCACACGCCCTAGCAATTTGATACCTTCAACGCTTTGGTTCTCGGGGAGGACATCAGCTCCGGTCGAGCCCACGATCCAACATTCTACGTCCGGGAGCTTCTCTTTAATCAGTGGGAAAATCTCTTCGATGAAATGGTTAATAGCGTCGGTATTGCCGAAGTGGCGAGTTCCGATGAAGACTATTCTTGGAGTCTCGAGTTTGAACTCTACTTCATAGGACGGAGAGTCGGGACAAAGCCAAACCGTATCAATATTATCCATCTCATTGCGTAGTGTTTCTTCCTCATTCACTGAGGCACAGATCAGAAGCGTGGCGTCCGACATCCACTCAGCTTCTTGCTGAAGCGTCACTGGCAAGAAATCTGGCTCCTTACCAAGACGCTTATATTCCTCGGTTCGAGCGGCCATGAGATCGTGCAATAGGACGCTTTTAACGGTCGGCTCCGTCACCTCGGAGAAGAGCGGCGCAAGCGAGCTGTACTCCGCGATCATAATATCACTCGCGTTTTCATTGCACGCTTTTGCTACTATTTTGAACTCGTCCTTAGGTAAGGGACGAGCATAGTAGCTTGCGACAAACACGGGGACCCCAAGTCGTTTTGCGAGTTCTTTGCAAAGCCTAACGCCAAATCGCATCCACACCCGCAATGAGTATGAGTAAAAATAGTCGCCTAACCTAATAGATTTTGGCCAGAGATATTCGTCGAAAACAGCTTGATATTCAGGGTGAAACTTGGCCCATGGCCGATTGGAAAAAGTTCGCCAAGGGGCAAAAACTACTTTTGTTCGTAGACCCGCGCGCTTCGCCACACGCATGCAGGTGTGAAGATAGGAATCGTTACCGGATGTCATCGATTGTAATTGTCGTTGTACGACTACCAACACTGACTTCGTCATTTCAAAACCCAACTCAAAAAATTTCGCAAAGCTCTGATCACCCTCTGCAATTTTGGCACCAAACGGTGTTTGACGTAACCAAAAAAAATCACACCAGAATGTCAGTTAATATATTTACACCGGACACGGATTTTTGTGCGCGTTTTCCGATTGAGTTGGTAAGTCTATCACTCCAACCTCTCGGCGCTCATGAATGCGGAACGGCACGATCCCAGCAAGATAAAATAAGTTCACCGATACAATAAATGTTCCCCATAAGTAGGACTCGGTGAATGCAGCAGTCAGCACAACGAACGTAATTAATAGCAGCCCCGAGTTTTCGACGGTCCCATTACTCAACCAAAACAGAATTATCCGGAACGTGCACCACACTACTATTAGCACAAACAAAGCCAGGCCGATCCAGCCTAAGTGAACGCGAACCTCCAGGAAAGCATTGTGGAACGTCAACTTGGTTCCATAGTCCTTAAAATTATTCTCATTTAGCGTTTGCGCCAAACCGGTATCATAGTGCCAAAATCCATCGACGCCGACCCCTAACCAAGGGCGGTCTTGAGCCGCCATTTCAGCCCCGGTCCAAAGCTGCGACCGACCAGTAAATGTGGCGTCTTTTCCAACAAGATCCAAGAAACTTGTAAGCACGTCGCCACCCGGCATGAGCGCCAGCGCCATAACAACGCCAAAAACCACAAGACCGGCGGTTAACAACGTCAGCGATCGTAAATGTTGAACGCGCGCCATGCCGGTCCACGCAACTTTGACCACCAAAAGAACCGCTAATCCTACGATGGCGAATACAAGCGAGGTGGCTGATTCTGCAAGCAGCTGAAATAGGAAACAAATCGGAATGAAGGGTATAGCAATGAGCCGAACGATGACGAGCTCTTGCGAATTTAACGCCGTCACCGTGGAAAGCAGAAGACAGAATAGCATGCTGATCGCGAAGATGTTTTTGCCGTCGTATGGCCCACCTTCGGCGAAGGTTGCGAAGTAAGGAATCGAATAAATCGTAGTAAACATGCCTGCGAACATGATGGCGCGCAAAATTTGTGTTGTGTTCAGTCTACAGCTGATGATCACGACAACGAGTGGCGTGAGAAAATACAATATGCTCGTACGAAGCGCTGCATCTGGATACGGTGACCAACCGACTGAAAAAATACCCAAAATGGGTAGGAGAAAAAGCGGCCAACACTTCAGGATGATCGGGGATATCCTTTTGAAATCGATTGCTAAAATTACTATGAAACCCAGGATGCAGAGATACCGAAGAGGAGCTAGTTCGGGGATATGTACATACGTTAACGCGAACCAAAGTGTTACGAATGTTTGCTCCCAGACGGGGCCGGAGGTGGCTTCGCGCCAGACACTCATGCGGACCGTCGGAGGTTCTTTTGCATCGTTAGGTATATGTGCGAGAACAGTCATGCTGGCTATGCTTCCCCAACCAAACGATAGCGAAGTCGGCAATCACCCTGCATATGCGGTGCCAGAGATTTGAGAGTTGATTGGAAACAGATACACTTAGGCGGCACCAACTAAGCCTTTTTCCGGATAAAACTGAGAGACCGCTTCTTTCCATAGTGGTTCAGCTTCATTCTTGATGCGTTCGATCGTTTCATCATCGAGGCGGTTTTTCCATGCATTCTTCAGCGTTTTGCTGCTGCGGTTTAAATTGTGCTGTATGTGTTTTTTAGGGTCTACAACATTTTCCGCAGTCGTCGACTCTCGAATTTTTTCCTTCACTTGTGCTGATAATTCGAGGCCGAAGGCCTCGAATAATTCCGCGAAGACTTCGTTCGGCTGATCACAAAGATGTTCGTGCGAAACGACATGCCAGTCGGGATTGGCTCGAGCTAAGGCCATCGTTTCGATTGTGAATATTTTCCACTGCAAAATGAGCGCGCCCACGCGGTCTTCTGGGGCTGCCTCCCAGCGAGCAATTTCGTCTCGCAAACGTGCGCGTGTTTCCGGCATTGTGTGTTCTATAATTTCAGGAGTTTCAGGCTCCCAATCGAGCGCCAGATAGGACGAAACAACTCCACCTGGGTGGCGGAACATAATAACGACCTTTGAGCCATATGTTTTCGAAATCCAAGCACTCGAGAAAAACGCAACGGGATCTTTAATCACCACTCTATTGGCGGAAATGAAACGAGCGGTCCTTTGCACCAACTTCTTCAAAGCGAGAGCAGAAGAGGTATCTTTTTGCGCACGAAATCGGTCTATCGCGCCTCGCGGTAACTTTTTGATTCGCCCGCTTAATGTGCTGAGCTCAACAAGCTGGTCAGTCTGACGTCTGATCTCGAGTGTTTCTCGGTTTTCGATTCGATAGAAGCGCGTTGGCAAGGCGAGATGATAAGTGAAGTCAGAATTGAAGGGCTCGTAGATTTCGAAACAGTCTTTAGATGCTTCGAAAACGGAACCCAGGAAAGTCGTCCCCGAACGGGGACACCCCGTAATCAAAATCGGCTTATGTGCGTTGTCAGATTTAGGCATTGGATCGCACTTTTTGCTTGGCCGGCGAATTCTCAATTCGACGTCGAACAAGTCTCTAAGGTTAGACGGCGCCGCGCGAGTTTAAGATTGCAGGAATTGTCAAAATGATAATCGAGACATCTTTAAAGAACGATTGATTTCGAACATATTCGACGTCGAGAACAACCCGTTGTTCATAGGTCGTATCACTGCGCCCTTTGACTTGCCAAAGACCTGTGAGACCAGGCCGCACACTAGAATAGTAATCATACCATTCGCCATATTTTTGGACTTCATTTTGAACGATCGGTCTCGGCCCCACGATCGACATATCTCCGCGCACGATATTCCATAGTTGTGGCAGTTCATCGATAGAAGACGCGCGCAAAAACTTACCAATGCTCGTGATCCGCGGGTCGTTGACGAGTTTCTGTGTCTCTTCCCATTCCTTCGCGGCGGCTTTATCCGTGGCCAAAATGTATTCTAATTGCTGCTTGGCATCCGGCACCATGGAACGAAGTTTGTAACAGTGAAACTCGCGACCATTCTTACCCAAGCGCTTATGACCAAAAATTGGGGGATGACCGTCTTTAAGCCATATCAGTATGGCGAAGAGCGCAATTATTGGAGCGAAGAACACCAACCCTGCGAGCGCGAGCACAAAATCAAACACGCGCTTCGCACCAATGGAGTCCGAATTGATTTCGGTCGATTCTCGTGCGTCCATATATGCACCAAAGTCGACTGGTTCATTGGTTCTCTGAATTCTAAAAGGCATCTATAACTCGCACTGCACCGTGTACTAAACTCGTTGACCTCATAACGAACCCGCAATGGTCTTGCGTAATGCTTTAGCCATTTTTGGCGTCCCCTTGATGTCACAATGCACTGAGCAATTTGTATGCCAAATTGGCAAATCTGTCCCACCACACTGCTGAATCACTCTCCCCTAAACCACACCTCCAATAAAGTGAATTCACCCCAGACACGAATTATGCTGCAGATAGCCTTCGATGTGGGTGTAGTTCAGGCCTCAGGGAAAAAAGTTGCTTAACAACTGGCCATTTCTCAGTTCCAACGAGATCGGTTTCTGTGATCAATTATACGGAGAAAATGAAGCGCCTCGTCCAACTGCCGCACTTTAGTTTAAGATCGTCTCGAGGCTGTCCTTAAAAAAGCCGCGCGGCTGAACAAAGTTGTTGTCTCCCAATGAGAGGAGTCGGTCACTAGTTGGCTTGATGTCGATGATTCCTCGCAGAACTTGTTCAATGAACGTAGGTAAAGAGTCTTCGACATTGGCATCGACACCAAATCCACAAGACCTATCGCGAAGCCACTTTTCTGTTTCAGTACCTATGGGCGCAATTGACGGCACTGCGTAATAGCCGCCTTCATAAATTCGGTTTGGTAATAGCCATTCAGAATTCGAGCCCGCCTCCATAAAATCTCCAGCCCATACGAGGTCGAGTTTCTCATAAATCTCCGCGAGATCTTCGGGTGCCGAATATGGCCCCGCATATAGAATATTATCGTGTGCAGCGATTTGCTCTTCAAATCTCGGCACTTCGACTAAGGCTGGAATACCATGAAGCTTTATTGAGAGCTCATTTGGGAATTTTTTTGCTAGCTTACACATCAAGTCGAGCGAGCGCTGGCATCTCAACATCCCGACCCAACCTATGTTCAGCGGGCGATTTTCGGCATCTTGAGGAGTCCACACGTTTCTACTCGATGGGCGAGGCTCTGGAAAAGCACCCTCAAGCCAACGATTTTCTATCAGCACCGCATTATGCAATCCAGGATAATACCTCTCGAAATGCTGTTCTATAAACGCTGGCGAGCTGACCACGACACCGCGGCAGCGTCGAAGTAGAGTTCTTTCCACCCAACGCATCGTTTTACCAACCCAATCATGCCTTGAAAGTAAGCGATGAATATCACTGCTCTCGTAAACCACGCTCGTTTGGGAGCCAACAAAACGTTTCGCCAAAAAGGCGCATAACAGCATATCTAGATTTCGAGCGTAAATGACGTCCTGGTTCAATAGCTCATCGGAATGTCGATTTGCGACCACAGCACCAATCCAGATTTGGCGTAGACGCTGAAAAAATCTACCATCGTAAGTCTGGCCGAGATCTATGTTCTTGAAGTCTAGCTCAGTCTCACGCCGGTGCATCATAAAGCCGGTGACGTCTATTCCGTCATCAACCATGGATCCGACCCGTCGTTTGACGCCTTTGTCTGCGCTATCATGCCCAAAAAACGCTAGTTTCATTGTGGCATTCCTTGTTAACATCGATCTTTGAGACCAAGAGTCTAAGAGGTTGCAGGCCGTCCAGCGCTATCTCGGTCCATTAGCAATTGAATGTTCTGCGAGATCCAGCTGCGGTGCAGTCCAAATACATAAGCAACAAAGATGCCAATCCCTACGAGGACTTTGATGATCAAAGTTTGCCAAACGGGCTGGTCTAAAAGCAAGAGAGAAGCCGCATATACGGCACCCATGGAAGCAAAGGTAGCGAAGTACGCAGGATACACTCGACGCACAAATTCAAACAACGGAACACTCAAAATGCGCGTCAATATCGATACATAGGCAACACTGGAGACCAAGAACACGATGCCGAGAGATGAGATCGTAGTGACCGTCCCGTATGGCCGAAGCATGAATAATAGCCCCGTCAGCAGTATTAAATCGAGGATTGCCAGACCAACGAGTAAATTAGTTTTCTTCAGAGCAATCAGGGCTCCATTCCTAAAGAAGAAGAATGGCGAGGATAATGCAAACACAGACAAGATCGAGAAGATCGGACCAACTGTCTGGTAGCGCGGGTCTAACAAAAGGTCGACAATATCTTGAGCAACGAGTGCCAGCCCGCCAAAAATGGGAACCAAGATCAAGGACGAGACTTGAGTGAGATTCAAGAAAATTATGCGCCGCGCATCTTTAGTATCGGGTGCTGCGGATAGCAGAATAACCCATAACGAAGACAGAGGCGCAGCAAAGGCTTGAAACGCTGTTTGGAGCAACCGTTCAGCGATCCGCCAAATGCCGACAGTAGCAGGACCGAAAAACACTGCGAGAATAAAGTCGAGCAAACGATAGAGTGATTTGATGCATGACTGAGCAACAAAAATGCGCGCAACTTGCGGGGCAAAGGTGCCAAACAGGTCTCGATCAAACTGCCAAGTCGGGAATAGACGGGTTTTTGCCAGCAAGAAAACGGCTTCGGTAAGGAGTTGGAGTACACGTTGCACAACTAGTGCCCACTCTGGCGCCGGCCCGAACGCAACAGCAACCCCACCCACGCCACCCACAGCGGTTGCCATAATGCTTCGTACCGCGATTGCCTGAAAGTCATGTTCCATATTCAGGCGCGCTAATGGGCCAAACATGATCGGGACTGGAATCAATGAAAGAGCTAGCGCTCGTAGCACCCAGGTAAATTCTGGTGTGTTAAGCGCGCGAGCGATAAAAGGTGCTGCGAGCCAGAAAATCAAGGCAACCAACGCATAGAACGCCGTCATGGACCAAAAGACAGTTGATGTCGCAGCGCCATCAGCGCGTTGCATTTGCACCAAAGTGTCGATCGACGAATAACGTCCCTCTTGGTTCATAAACTCAACAAAAATCAGCGCTAATGCAAACACGCCAAAGACGGCCGGGCTGAGCTGTCCGGTCAAAATTATGAATACGACTAAGGCCCCAATTTGGCCAACAAGAAGACGCGCGGTGCTCCAACCAAACGAAGATCTCACCGAACGTCCGAAACGTTTCTTTGACTCAGTCATAAAACTTCAAAATTTGCACAAAAGATCTGCTAGCGAGCTAGTCGCTACCAGTCGCGGCTCGAACGGGTACCGCCCGCAGAGGACGATCAGCGTTATCCGCGCTTGGTGTTACTGAGTTTTCTGCTGTCTTGACCGGCGCCGCCGTCATCTTTCGGGCCTTCGAATTAAACGTAAAACGCTTATTGTCTTTGACGTTATAGTACTTTTGATAGGCTTTGTTGTGAATGCTCGGATCGCTATGCTGGCGACGTTTACGCAAGTCGACTCGGTTTAACGTCACGCCAAGAAGTTGAGCATTAAAATTATGCAAAAGTTTGATGGCTTGGCGGGCCGCTGAGCGCGTTGTTTGACGCCACCGCAAGACAAGTAATGTTTTGTCTACTTTTCCAGCGATCACACGTGCTTCCGCCATCAAGAGCAACGGACCTGTATCTATCAAGACTAAGTCATACTCAGACTTAAACTGTTCTAGAAGTTCATCGAATTTTTTTGTACCGAACACGTCATGCGGTGTATGCCCTGTGCGAGACAGAACAAGCATGTCTAAGTCTGTTTTCGGATCACGAATGATCACTTCCGAAAGCTCAGCTTGGCCGAGCAAGTATTCAACAAACCCTTTATCTGGAACCAAACCGAGCGCTTCTGTAGCTTGGCCGCGGCGAAAGTCACCGTCGATAAGCAAGGTTTTTGTCCCAGACATTGCAGACATGCGACCCAGGCTAAGCGATAGACTGGTTTTGCCTTCGTCCGGTAGAGCGGACGTAATCGCAACTGTTCTCGTTTTTTGATCTATATCCGAGAATGCAATCGCTGCTCGCAGATACCGAACACTCTCTGCGTAAGCCGACAGTGGGTACTTTACCAAGTCATCTGCTGGTGAAAGACGAGATCGTCCCAACATCGAATTCGGTTGAATTCTGGGAACGATGCCCGCAACGTTGACGCCCAGCTTGCGTTCAACGTCGTCAGCGCTGGAAATTTTATTGTCCAAGGCATCCGAAAGAATGGCAATCATCCCGCCTACGATGCCGCCGAGGAAAACCCCCAAAATTAAGTTCAGTAGTTTCTGTGGTGAGCTTGGATTCTTCGGAACAGACGCTCTAGAGAGGATACGAGCATCCGCTTGAATCAAATCGTCTTGTTCGCGAGTTTCTTTAAAGCGACTGATAAAATCATTCAGCAGTTCGCGACTCGCTGCCGCGTCGCGCTCCAGCTCACGCAAAGTGACCAGGGATTTGTTGTTACTCTCCAGTTCGTTGCGAGATGCAGCAATGCTGCGATCAATTGCAGCGATCTGGTCCTGCGCAACTTTCACTTCGCTACCGAGGCTTGAAACAATTCGTTGGATCTCAGCATCGATGCGTGCCTGAATGTCTGCCGCCTCACCCCGTGCACTAATCACATCTGGGTGCCGGGGTAAAAGGTTTGCTTCAAGGTCTGCAAGCTTCCGCAATACGATGGCTTGTTGGCTTCTCAAATCGGAGATGACCTGCGAGTTTAGAACTTCACCTAATGCATCAACGCTGCCACTCGTGTTAATCTGCCGCTGCATACTGTCATAACGTGCACGTGTCCTGGCAAGCTCTTGTCGAAGCTGCAGTTTTTGTTGCTGCAGCGTTGCTATGTTTTGTTCCGTCAAGGTGGTACCTTGCGCAGACAACAGGCCGGAAGCACTCCGGAATTGTTCGATAAGACGCTCTTTATCAGTCACCTCATTGCGGAGATCTTCCACTTTAACAGAGAGCCATTCGTTCGCGCGCTTGGTCGCCTCGAGCTTGGCATCTAGCTGCTCAATGCGATATTGATCGGCAATCGCGTTTGCAATATTTGCGGCCGTTTCGGGCGAGGTGCTGTTGACCTCTGCAACAAGCAAATAGGTGGTTCCAATACGACTAACTTTGGTCTTGCTTTGGAGGTTGCGGACGACGACCTGTTGAATCTCCGCAGCGCGTTCCTCTGCCGTCGCATCCTCGAACGGATCCGTTTCCTCGCGCTCTAAGCCAAAAATAGAATAAACTTGGTCGCGCACAGACGAAGTAATTCCACCTTCATTGTCCTCGGTTTCCAGAAACGGATTGAACTCTGGATCTTCGGCTAGGTTTTCTTGAATCGCTACTTTTTCCAGCAGCGCTTTCGAGCCCATTACTTCGACTTCAGTATCGATCGCCGCTGTATTTCCGGCGAGGCCACCAAGTACGTTTCCAAGATCAATGACGTTTGCCTGGTTAGTATCGACGATGACCGTGGCTTTCGCGGTATAAACCGGGGTCTGTGTGAATGTTATGAAACATACGGCGAGGAAGACCAGCGCGAACCCGGCCGATATCAAAGCGATTCTTCGTTTGGCTGTCTCGATTAAAGACTTAATATCGATTGGAGCCGAAGCCTCTGGCTTAGCACCAGATACCTGGTTCATTTGTTCTAATGTGAAAACCTGATTCACCTGATCCACCACCACTTATTTTTTTCGAAGATCTCACGCTATGGAAAAATCGTTATCCCCAAACCGATAACACTGTTGTCGTAACCAGTGCTTCCTACACTATCGATCCCCGAAATGTCTCTATCAATACCGCGTGCGTAACCTTGTACATGGACACGACGGTTTATCTTGTATGTCACCGAGGCACCGATTTCGTCAATCTCATCGGTACGGTCAACCCCTTCCGCATCATACTCCGTGCGCTTAACGAAAATCATGCCCAAAATATTGCGTCGGAACTCGTGAGCCACGTTCAGGCCAAGATCAGTTTGAGTCCCAGAAGGTGCATCTAAAACCCCAATGTCCGCAGCCTTACGACCGGCCGACGCTGTAACCGTGGTCAGACGAGATGGATACCAGTCTAAGGTTCCTTGGATCGATAGCCCGTCAACATCTCCGAAAAATTCGTCCTTCTTGTTCTCTTCCAGATAACCGATCGCGATATCACCACCGACAAGGGACTGAAGCTCGAAATTTGCACCTACTTGAACCGTGTAGCCTGTTGCATCTCTGCTGCGGGCGACGGCGTCAACCGTAGTGTCATTGTCGAAAGAAACATCATAAGTTCGACCTTGAGCAAAAAACGCTACGTCTGGAGAAATCGCATAGGATGCACGCGCATCGAAGCTAACTTCATCACGGTCACGGAAGTCTTGATCGATATTGCTGCCATCGACAATCGAGCGAGCGTCATCGAAGTCTCGACTTATAAAATCTGCACCACCATATACCTGTACGCGGTCATTTTGATAGCTGGCACGAACGCCACCGCCTGAACGAGTGAATTGTACAGGCCGGTCGACACCAATGGAGCCCGTCAGATCGGTACGTTGCTCCGCACGATCCTCGGCGAAGACGCGACCCGAGACGGAGATCCCACGTGTCACATCGAGGCGCCCTCTTAGCTGTCCGGTAAAGTTGTTCGTCGATTCATCGCTGAAATCAGCGTATTCGTTGCGATAGGCTGAAACGTCGATCCCGACTTCGTTATTACTCCAGTCTGATTTCGCAGATGCAGCACCGCCTAAGCGAAACAAAACATCAGATTCTTCATTCGTTTCCGACGCGAACACGTTGTCAGTGCTGGACAATCCAGCTTCAGCTTTTGCGTTAACGGAAAACGAGCCAACTCGAATAGGCTCTGGATCATACTCGGGCTGTTTACGCTCAAGCACAGATTCATATTTGTCGCGACTATAGTAATCAACTTGTTGAGCATAGCCGACACTTGTGCCGGCTAAAGCTAAAACAATCGTCCCGGCAATTTTTCGGTGATATCGTTGCATCTCCGTTTCCTTTCTAACGCATGCGGCACCACAACGCAATTTAGATGCCAACCATTTAAATAGGTAAAACACCAGTGAGAATAGTTTTAAGCACATGACGGGCCTCTTTGAGAATTCTTTGCGCAAAATAAGCGTAACACCTCTTTGGCGTGAGCAAATTTAGCTAATCAAGCTGGCGGTTTGATTTACTTTGCGCAAGCCTTGATAGCTTTCAATCGTCAGTGCACTGATGATCAAAAACAGAGTGCGCGCGAGCCGCTTCATAGCGGCTCTACTCAGCGCGAAATACCTCTCCCATAGAGGGCCCGCTTATCTACTAATCCGGAATCCCGATAAGCTAAAGCGCGCCTCGCAAACTGCACCATTCATAATAAAGGGCTCACAGCAGCAAGTTCACATTGAAAATATTAGTCAGCCCATATTTGTTCGCGCCGAGCTTTGGTCGAAGTTTTTTTGAGCTACAATTAAATTCAGACATAGGCAAAAGGACACGTAGCCTGCTAAAGGGTTTTGTATTGAGATAATCAGCCAGAGCGATCACCGTCACAGGACCCAAATGTCACAGAATCGGAAACGAGAAATCACGATTGTACCACTGCGTGAGGTTCATCCATCAGAGGCAGATTGGCTGCGAGTATTATTTGATGGTTTCGATGTTAATTGGCTTGATTTTCGGAAAGAAACCCCGTTCTTCGACAATGCACTGTATCTCTATAACGATCACAGAGCTTTGGATCTTCCAGAAACAGTAATGCGAGAATTGCAGTCTCTTAAGGGCTGTGGGCTGATCCATCTTGGCGACGAATTCGCTCGGAGCAGTTTGAAAGCGTATGCAAATTTTGACTACGTTCTTCGCACGTTTCCATTCAGCAAAACAAATAATCCTGGGGTTTACGGATTCCCGGTCGGCTACACAAATAATCTTGGGGACCGAAGCGATAAGCCTGCCAGCATCCGACAGCATACATGGATGTTCGCTGGGGACTGGAAAGCGGATCGAAGTTTGATGGCAAACGCATTTAAAAATGTCCCCGGAGGATTGCTCTCGCTGACCCGTAATCTAGCGGGAGAGAAACGTATGCCTAGAGAAGAGTACCTCTCATCAATGGCTGATTGCGTTTTCGTTCCTTGCCCATCAGGCAATGTTCTTCTTGAGACTTGTCGAGCGTATGAAGCCTTGCATTTCGGGGCTATTCCATTGTTGCCCAAACGGAAACATCGCGACGTCTATCTAGAATTTTTTGGGCCTCACCCTATTCCCACTTTTGCGACTTGGCCGGAAGCCGCAAAATTCGTTCGCGATCTCATCATAGATCCTAAAAGATGCGATGCACTCCAAATTGAATGCATTGAATGGTGGGATACGATTCAGAAAAAGTGGCAGGAAGAAATCGTGGAGTTCGTTCTGGCAGGTCAAAACGGAGAGTTTACGCAGACCTTGAAATCTAACTTCACTGGACACTCAATTAGTTCCTTTGATCGATTTCACAATTTACTGCAGCAACAAACAACACAGCAGATTTGGGCGCGCGTCGGTCGCTCGGTTGCGCTTATCGGTAACAAGGTCGGCATAAACAAGGGCAACAGTTCAGGTTGGTCTATTCACGCCTCTGATGGTAAGAACGATCTTAATCGATAGACCAATGAATCCGACTGTTGAACAGGTAGATCGCGTCGGTTAGTCGACGGTCAATCGTATATTGACCGATGGCTCGACCTGTTGTCAGGCGACCTACGGATGATCTGGCGCCAGAAAAGAGAGTCTAAACCACTCACGCAGCTACGCGACGAACCCCACCCACAAAATTTGCAAACGAATAATTGTGTCGTTTGTGTCACCGCGCAGACCGAATCTTTCTATTACCCGGCTAAGCTGATACTGGCATAGTCGTCGCTAAAGGGTTTGATATGACCGCTACAATCGCAGCAATCGCCAACCTTAAAGGTGGCGTTGGAAAATCGACAACGACGCTCATGTTAGCGGATGGGTTGGCATATTATTACGGCGCAGATGTGCTCGTGATCGATTTCGACCCGCAAGCCAACTCAAGCCAAATGTTGCTCACCGACCGCGGTCTGAAAATGGCATTTGAACAGGGAAAGGGTGTACATCACCTCATCCGCCAATTTATGGACAACCAGGCTCCAAATCTTGCCAATTTGATCTTATCTAATGCGGTTACTTTAGAAGAATTGCGGCGCGCTGAGGAACGCGATGCACGCGCTGGGTGGATCTCGATTCTTCCGGCGCACACACAGCTCCGTCTCACCGAAATGGAGCTAGAAGAACAAGTCTATGCAAAAGGTATGGCACCCAGCCGTCTGGCGAGCTACCTCGCCGGGCATTTGGAAAAAGCAATGGAGCCATTGACGAGAATTTACGATATCATCCTAATCGATATGCCGCCCTATTTGTCCCCGATCGCGAGAGCAGGATTAACGCTCGCAAATACCTACGTAACCCCCACTCTTGCCGATTCTGTTTCGATGTGGGGCACCAAACAATTCTCTGATTGGGTCAGCAGTAACGTGACGCCGCATTTTGCTTCAAGCAATTTCGTTGTGATCACCCGCTTCCGAAACACAAAGTATGCGCGCACAGCAGAGACAGAGCTTAAAGAGATCTATCTCAAGGACCGGACCTTTGGGCCGACCATTCCGGAATCCGTGCAGGCGTTGAACGCGATGGATCGCGCCGACCTCGATAGCTACGATACGCTACGCGGAAAATATGGGCGCCTGCGCGGTGACGTGAAACGTTTGTCCGAGAGTTTCGTCCAATTCTTGTCGAGCAAGACGAGCGGGACGGCGCCGAAAATGGTACGCAATTAGAGACGCTTTAATGCCTGATGCAATGCGGCTAGATCATTGGGTAAAGGCGTTTCCACAAACACCTGCTCTCCCGTCACCGGATGCTTGAATCCAAGACTTGCCGCATGCAGCGCTTGGCGGGTTAGCTTCCGCGCGAGACTGGTGGCCATATCAAAGTCAGCTCCGCTGCCATAGGCTTTAATTCCGCGATGACGGCCATACACCGGATCTCCGATTAAAGAATAACCGAGATGCGCCATATGCACTCGAATTTGATGGGTTCGCCCTGTCTCCAGTTTGCATTCGATCAAAGCCGCCGCTGGCAACGCCTCGCTCTTACTGATCTCACCAAAATACTCCAGAGTCTTATAATGGGTCACCGCATGGCGCCCATCGCCGTTCGGCACCACGGCCATCTTCTTGCGGTCGCGAGGGTTTCTCGCAATATCGCCTGTTATAATTCCTGCAGATGGGCGCGGTCGACCACGTGTCAAAGCGAGATAGGTTCGATTGATATCGTGAGCGACGAACAAGTCCGACAGACCTTTATGCGCAGCTTCAGTTTTAGCGACAACTAAGACACCGGTCGTTTCTTTGTCTATGCGATGCACAATGCCGGGACGTTCAACCCCGCCAATTCCAGGCAGCTGGCCCTGACAATGATGAAGCAGCGCGTTGACCAAGGTTCCGTGCCAGGTGCCGGGCGCTGGATGCACCGCCATGCCAGAAGCTTTGTTGACGAGAATGAGGTGTTCATCTTCAAACAGAACTTCGAGGGGAATATCCTCTGGCTCGGGAACTGCCGGCACCGGATCGGGCATTAGGATCGTGTACTCCGCGCCGGGAATAGCGGGGGTCTTTGGATCATCCTGGACAAAATCCTTCCCGCCGCGCTGCTGGCGAACATGCCCCTCTTTAATAAGCGTTTTCGCACGCGAACGCGATAAGGACTCGAACTGCTCGCTTAAGAATCGATCGAGCCGGGTTCCTTTATCGTTTTCGCCTGCTAAAGCAGATAAGACTGTCATAAGAACCATATACACAGACAGACGCGAGAAGGTCATGCTGCAATCGCAATTGCAGCAGCAAAAGGAGAGTCGGGCCATGGTGAAGCTTACGCGACGCGGATTATTGAGTGCAGGATCTAGCGTGCTTGGTTTGGCAGCATGTAACCGAGAGGCCGTGATCGAGCCGGAAGCTCGGATTACAGTGAGCCCGGATGATCGTCCCGCATATCCAGGGACCGTCAATTTTATTCACGGTGTGGCGTCAGGCGATCCGCTTCCAGACAGCGTCATTATTTGGACCCGCGTCACGCCAGATGCTGCGTTGCCTGGCGCCCCGGTGCCAATCAGTTTCGGTGTTTTTGAGGATGCTGAATTACAAAAGCCGGTCAAATACAGTCAATACTATGCGATGGCTGACCGCGATTACACGGTGAAGGTCAATGTCACTGATTTAGAACCAGATAAGGAATATTATTTCCGTTTTATCGCGAAAGTGACGACCGGCGATGTCGGCTCCCCAGTTGGAAGAACCAAAACGGCGCCTGCGTCAGGCGACAAACCCATAAAGTTCGCGGTTGTCTCATGCTCCAATTATCCGTTTGGCAGATTCCACGTTTACCGCGATATTTCGGAGCGGACCGACTTAGACGCCGTCATCCATCTTGGGGACTATATATATGAGTATGGCATTGATGGGTATGGTGGCAGCGTCGGCCAAGAAATCGATCGGAATCATGAGCCGCCTCTGGAAATCGTAAGCGTCGACGACTACCGCGCGCGGCATGCGCAGTACAAAACCGACCCCGATCTTCAAGCCGCGCACGCGGCGGCTCCATGGATCTGCACTTGGGACGATCACGAGAGCACAAATAACTCCTATCGTTCCGGCGCCGAAAACCACAATCCAGAGGCCGGAGAAGGCAACTGGACGGACCGTAAACAAGCCGCGGTGCAAGCGTATCTCGAGTGGATGCCAGTTCGAGATCCAGAAGTCGGGAAAGCACGAGAAGCTTTGTATCGCCGATTTGATTTTGGCGATGTCGCATCTGTGATCTGTCTCGAAACGCGTTTGACGGGCCGGTCTGATGAAATCAGTTGGTTCACCGAATTAGGTGGCCTGGAGGCTTCTGCGGTCCCGCTCGCTGCGATGAACACAATGGTCCGCGTGCAAGAGCCTGAGCGCACAATGCTGGGCGCGGCTCAAGAAGACTGGCTTGACGGCGAGTTGAAGGACTCGGTTTCAAAATCTAAGTCCTGGCAGGTGCTGGCCAACCAGATCATCATGGCCAAGGTTCGGCCACCAAACTTTGAGCGCACGCTGACAGACGAACAAAAGGCCGCTCAGCAAGTCGGCTATATCCAACAATTGATTCCATTCAGCCAATTAGGATTGCCATGGAACCTCGACGCTTGGGACGGATTCCCAGCGGCGCGAGATCGCTTATACGCCAGCGCCAAAGATGCAGGCGCCCGGTTGGTGACCTTAACCGGCGACACGCACACAGCTTGGGCGAACACGCTCTTAGATACTGACTCTGAACAACGCGGCGTTGAGTTTGGCTGTACGTCTGTGACGTCTCCGGGTCTTGGAACATATTGGACAGATGTACCGGATCTTGGCGCGCAATTCGCGGATGCGAATGAGGAAGTGGAGTTCTATGATCCTGAAGGCACTGGCTGGACTCTGGTCACGCTAACCGCTGATGAGGTACGAGCCGACTATCGCAAAGTCACTGACGTCAAAGCAGAGACCTACTCGGCGAGCGACGTCGCGAGCTATGTCAGCCGCCGCACCGAAGATGGCATGACGCCACTCGAGCAAGCTTAACTCAACACGCGTCGCGGCACCCTTGCTCGGCCGAACAATCCATGCTGACTCGCCATCAAAGAGACAGTGAATGGAGGACGCCATGGGCGTGTTGGACGGCAAAGTCATTTTAATCACCGGCGGCGGCAATGGCATCGGCAAAGAATGTGCCTTATTAGCCGCACGCGAAGGGGCGAAGATTGTCGTCAATGATCTCGGCGGTGCCTTATCAGATGCTGGGGACGCGTCTGGAGATGCTGGGCTGGCCGAACAGGTGGCGCAAGAAATTCGCGCTGCTGGCGGTGAAGCTGTCTCCAACTCTGAAAGCGTCACCGACATGGCTGCCGTCCAAGGCATGGTCGAACAGGCTAAAGACACGTTTGGCGGTTTGCACGGGATCATCAACCCAGCTGGCATCCTGCGCGATGGGATGTTTCACAAGATGAGCGAAGATGATTGGAGGTCCGTGATCGACGTGCACTTGCACGGCTCGTTTAATGTCACACGCGCCGCAATCGAGCACTTCCGCGAGCAAGAAGACGGTAGCTTCGTGCTCTTTACCTCAACGTCCGGACTGATCGGAAACATCGGCCAAGCCAATTACGCAGCCGCGAAGATGGGCATTGCTGGCCTGTCCCGCATCATCGCGATGGAGGGCGCCCGAAAGAATGTCCGCTCGAACATTATCGCGCCATTTGCTTGGACCAGGATGATCGCTTCGATCCCTGTGAAGGATGAAGCCGGCGCGGAGCGCGTCGAGCGGATGCGGACAGGGATGCGCGCAGACCAAGTCGCGCAACTTGCGGTGACGCTTTGCGCTGACGGCGCAAAACATGTGTCTGGTCAGATCTTCAGCGTCCGCGGAAATGAAGTGGTGTTGTTCAACCAGCCGCGACCCGTGAAATCCGTTTCACGTATGGAAGGGTGGACACCAGAAAGCCTGATTGAACAGGGCTTTAGTGCGATGGAAGGCAGCTTCACTGACCTTGGCGCTACAACATCCGTGTTCCCTTACCCGCCTGTCTAAGCTATTCGAAGCGACCTGATCCTGTGTTGAGGTCGCTATGCAAGATGGTGCCGGTCACGAGACCGTAGAACAAATCGAATCAATTCCTGAGGGCGCTCAAGCTATGAAGCTTGTGCAGGGCCCGGATGGTGAGTTCTATTTTGTGCCATCTGCCCCCACTTCTGAAACTGCACCGGTAGAAGCCTCTCCGGAGGCAACGAGCGGTCTTTTCGCTTGGGCGGATCCTATTTTGGCGGATCCTCTCGGTTGGGCTCAACAATACTTGCTAAACACCGAGATCATGGGGCCGTACCTGCTTCAAGTGGGGATAATATTGGGGGCGCTCGTCCTCGGTATCTTTGTCGCCCCCAGTGCACGGCGTTGGGCTATGAGCGGCATCGCGAGGGTCCCGGAAAACATCCGCCCGCTGGTAATTGAGACAGCCCCGCGATTGGTCCGTCCTGCGATTTGGGCGGCGCTGCTATATGCCTGTCAGGCTGCGATGGCCGGCAGTGCAATGGACAGCACGCTGGTGCGGATTGCGTCTTCTTTGTCACTGGCTTGGCTCCTCATACGCTTGGTTACAGCCTTTCTGCCCGAACCATTCCGTAAGCCTGCAGGCTGGGTGATTTGGATCTTCGCCGCTTTGTACGCGATCGGCATTCTTGACGAAGTGATGACCTGGCTGAGCAGCATTGGTCCACCTTTCGGTGACCGAATTATTAGCCCGGTTTTTGTGGTCCAGGCGATTGCAACGGTGGCGTTGTTTATGTTTGCAGCGAATTGGCTCGCTGGCAAACTTAAGACACGCGTAGATGAGCTGCCTCAGGTCGAACCGTCTCTCCGCATTTTGATGGGCAACGCTGTTCAGGTTGGACTATTTTTTGGTGCCGCGCTCTTGGCAATGGCGGGCCTCGGCATTCCCCTCTCGGGGCTCGCGGTTCTCGGCGGTGCGATTGGGGTCGGTCTCGGGTTTGGTATGCAGCAAATCGTCGCCAACTTTATCTCCGGCGTTATTCTTCTGACTGACCGTTCGATCAAACCGGATGATGTGATCGAAGTCGACGAAACCTATGGCGTCGTGAAATCGCTTGGCCTTCGTTATGCGTCTGTCATCACGCGAGACGGTAAAGAACACCTCATACCAAACGAGATGTTGATCACGGATAAAGTGGTGAACTGGTCCTACTCCAATAAAGAAGTGCGGGTGAAGCGCCGTTTGCGGGTCGAATACGAAACGGATCTTCGGGAAGCTGTCGATCTGGTTCAAAAAGGGGCGATGGAGACCGATCGGGTTCTCGCTCGGCCAGCACCAAAATGTTTGGTCATGGAATTTGGCGATGAAGCCATAGAGATTGAAGTCCGGTTTTGGATCAATGATCCAGAGAACGGCGTGTCGAACGTTTCATCCGCGGTTATGCTGAACATATGGGACAAATTCCGTGAGGCCGGGATCGATATTCCACTTCGCCACGAAGACGTGCTCATCACACCAGGATCAACCCTTAAAGTCGAAATGGTAAAGTCGAACAAAGACGAAAAAGCATGACACCCGCCACGCGTGCGCGACGAACAAAGATCACCCCAAACAGATGTTCAACCAGCTAACTTTTTGCGAATACGACTCATGAAGTTGGATCATGTCAATGAAGCAATGACAAACAAAGCATGAGAATGACGTAGGTTCACCGGCAGCAATAACAATCGTGATGCTATGCATGCCGCCGGTTTCCGAGCAACTTAGAGCCTGTTTGCCGAAACTCAGGGCTTATGTTCGAGCCGCATTGAGGAATGAAAGCCGCGCGGATGAGTGTTTGGCGTTAGCGATTGAGCGATTGACGCGGCTTTACGAAACCGGAAGCTTACTAGCCGATGAGAATATCGAGATCCGTATGTATCGCTTGATTGAAGGCGTCATTCAAAAAAGTACGGGGGACAACTTTCATCGGGCAGCTTGGCGCGCGATCCTATTAGTTCATCTAGAGGGCTTTTCCGCACAAGAGACGGCACGAATTCTCGGGCTAGAGTATCGGTTCGTCGAGAAACTTACAGAACTTCCTGATTAGGAATGTGTCCATACCCGATCGACCAAGTTCGCCATCGTCCAGCCGCTATTGTAGCGTGGGTAAAAAAGCGACCTTTGCACATTCTTAAGAGTATCCGCGCCGCGGGTCGTCAGAATTTAGGCATTTCGAACGCGCGAACAGAAGTTTTCATCAGTGCTTCACATTTGTACTCGACACTGGATAACTGTCGCCTAATACACGAAGGCAGTGGTCGGCCTTCTGCGGCCAGAATTGACGAATTGAATACATGTTTTCGAGCAATTGGGGTCTATTGCTAACATATGCATTTTGAACTTTCGTCCGTGATTGCGCAGCTCTACGCACCATCATCGAGTGCGATGCTGCGGCAGCACAGTCCACAGTCAATACTCGAAAACGTTTTCGACGCGGTGACGACCAAAGACGCCGCGTATGTTTGCTACGCGCATGCGCCGCCTGTCGGCGCCTACGATTTTCGCCGCCCAAGACTGATCGCGAGTAGAGGATTGTCGGAGTCTTGGACCAGAGAATATGTCGAAAACCGGTACTCTGATATTGATCCGATTTCGCGAGCTGCCTTATCAGTTGCGTTTCCGTTTTCGTTGAAGAACGTTACAAGGATAACTAAAGTCACCAAGGGTGAGCAGCGATACCTTCGCCGGCTAGAAGAACAAAAATTGTTCTCCGGGCTTTGCGTCCCCGTTTTCGGACCGCGCGGTAGAAACGGATTCTTTGGCATCGGCTTTGATGATATGACGCTTAAAGAGGATATCAAAAGCGTCATCGAAATTCAGAATTTCTGCCAGCAAGCTCACCTGATTTATTGCGAACTGATCCAGTCGCAGACGCCGAATGAACAGAACCTTTCCGATCGTGAAAAAGATGTTCTCAGATTGGTGCTCGAAGGGCATAGCAATAAAGAGATTTCGAATCAGCTTGGTGTTTCTGCGAATTCTGTCGCGACATATCTTTCGAGAGCCCAAGCAAAACTCGGGACAGACCATCGCTTCTCAAGCGCGACCAGAGCGTTGACCTTGGGCATGCTGGATTAGGTTGTGAACAACCTTTCAATGGGACGGCGATATTGACCGAAATGTGCACATTCTTCTCTAATTTTGCTGGATCAAATCTAAATTAATCTGAAGCTGTTATCTCACCCGTCTGAGATCATTAGATTATGTTCCAAACACTGCGTTCACATAAGCGATTGCTAACGATTACTGTGCTCCTCGGGGGTGCATTGCTGGCGCTGCATGCCTGGGTCGGCACGCCTTATGGTCACTCTTACAAACACAATCTGCCCTGGTTCGACGCGTTTCGTACCGCGTTGTGGTCCGGCGATCTTTACCCGCGCTTCTTGCCTGACTTGTGGTTTGGCTTTGGCGGCGCAGACTTTTACTTTTACGGGCCATTGCCATTTTGGTTCGCCAGCATTGTCGGCACCATTAGCTGTCCAGGATGCAATACCGGACAAGCATTTTCGGTCGCGGGCGCCTGGCTGCTCATCCTATCCGGCGTGAGTTTCTTCGTTTTCGCGCGAAGCTTTTTTGATCGCAATTGGTCCGGGATCGGGGCGATGATCTATATGCTCTTGCCTTATCACTATCTCGTAGATTGGTTTGCGCGCCAATCGATCGGCGAAGTCGCGGTCTATGTTTTTCTGCCCTTGGTCGCGCTGGCGACGCATCGGTTGCTGACACAAGGTCGCGGCGGCAGGTTGCTCGCCATCTCGATCGCAGCGACCCTTCTTAGTCATTTGCCATCCGCCTTGATCGTCGCGCACGTCCTGCCGGTAATCGTGGTGTGGCACGCGCTTAGATCAGAATTTTCACGGTCGACGTTCACAGCATGCCTTTTGAGATTTGGCGCATGGGGCGGTCTAGGGGTAGCGATTGCCGCAATCTACTGGATCCCCGCAATTTCACTGCTCTCATCCGTTTCCCCTTCGGCTTTGTACAATGACTATTTTGACGCCAAAAATTGGTTATTCTTGGACGGACGACCGGAACCCAATCCCTCTGTATCCATTTTAGCAAAGTGGAGTTTAGCGCTGGCAGTAACCGCATGCCTCAGCGCGCTATATTTAATGCGACGAAACGCGGAAAACTTGGCCTTGCGAGACTGGATCTTGTTGCCTTGTGTCTTAACCGCTTTTCTAACAACTAGCTTCTCAGCCCTTATTTGGGATGTGTGGATCTTGGACAAAATCCAGTTTCCGTGGCGGTTTCTGGTGATCACAGATTTATCCATCGCGTTGGCCGCCATCGTCATCCTACAGCGGGTCTTTAATGGCGCGCGTCCAAAAATTGACGCCATCATAGCAGCCGGGTTCAGCGGGCTCATGCTTTGTGCTGCGGTCGTCAGTCTCGCTCCGCAATGGATGGGAGCGGCCATAGAAGGGCAAAGCCAGAATGGTGCATTCAGAATCTCAGGCGCGCCGGAATACATTCCAGAGGGCGTCCTTAAAAACGCATTCGTCGAATTGAATGCCACCGCATCGGACAAAGCCTCTGACGCCGACCGTTATGTGATCTTCTTCGACGTGATGGAAAAGCAATATGAGCGCGCGCAAGATGCGATGAATTCAGACACTGAATCTGTTGTTTTGCGACCTTTGACGCAAGGGCGCTATCAATTGAGCGTGGAGCTGACACAAGCTGGCACGGTGCGCGTGCCGATTGCTTATTGGAGGTTCTGGCGCGCAAAGGATGCTGATGGCGGTGCCATTCTGGTTGAACTAGACTTAGACGACGGCTTGATCAAACTCTCGCTTCCAGAAGGACGGTCTGAGGTTCAGATTTATCTCGTACAAACCCTACCTGAGAAGATCGGCTCGGCCATGTCCTTAATCGCGCTCTTGGTATTCTTCACTAGCCTCCTTCGCGTGCGCAGGCCGAACATGCCCGTAAACGAAAAGCCTTTTGCAACTTCTCTGATGTAAACTCCGAGTCTGCGTTAGGGGAGGTGTCGGTATGCCGACATTATCGATTGTTGTACCTATCTATAATGAGGACACCGCTTTAGACGGGTTTTTTACCCGCGTTGAGCGGGCCTTGCTCACGGTAACTCCCTCTTACGAAATCGTCTGTGTCAATGATGGCAGCCGCGATCAGTCCCTCGCACGTTTGCGCCAACATGCGCAGAGAGATGATCGAATAAAAGTCGTCACGCTCTCGCGGAATTTTGGCAAAGAGATCGCGTTGTCGGCGGGCCTAGATCACGCCACTGGCGATGCCGTTATTCCCATTGATGCTGATTTACAGGATCCGCCTGAACTGATCCCCCTTATGGTTGCGAAATGGCGTGCGGGGGCGAAGCTCGTCTTGGCCAAACGCCGCGACCGCTCCATGGATTCTTGGCTCAAGCGCCTCACCGCGAATGGCGCATATTGGCTATTTTCAAAACTCTCCCACCCGCAGATTCCGCAAAATGTTGGAGATTACCGGTTGATGGATCGCGACGTCGTCGATGCAATCAAGCGCCTTCCGGAGCGATCCCGCTTCATGAAAGGCCTGTTCGCCTGGATCGGTTATGAAGCTGAAGTGGTTGAATACGATCGTGAAGCTCGCACCGCGGGCGAGACCAAATGGAATTACTGGAAGCTCTGGAATTTCGCGTTGGACGGAATCACGTCCTTCTCTTCGCTCCCGTTGAGGATTTGGTCTTATGTCGGCTTCGGGGTGAGTTTCCTGGCCATGGCCTATCTTGGCTGGATCCTGACAAAGACGTTGGTCTTTGGCCTCGATGTACCGGGCTATGCCTCGCTCATGAGCGTGATCCTATTCTTTAACGGGATTTCTTTGATCGGCATTGGCGTCATCGGGGAATACATGGCGCGCATCTTCACTGAGGTTAAAACGCGGCCCCTCTATATCGTGTCGGATACGATTGGCGTTGAGCGCAAAACGGAAGCAGCGAATCCGGCTATTTCGAAACAATCAGCTTAGCGGTACACGTCCCCAAAAAATTTACAAAAGAGTCATAATTACCCTATTGACCACATCTGTAGTCATCGCTATTGACCACAATTGTAGTCAAAAGGTGAGATGATGAGTCTACAGATCACTCCTGCTGAATTAGAGATCATGAAAGTGCTGTGGAAGCGGCCTGGCATCGGCGCGTCGGAAATTGTCGATGCTCTCGATGGAGAACAGGACTGGAGCCCACGCACAGTGAAGACCTTATTGTCGCGCCTGGTTGAGAAAGGCGCGCTCGATACGGTCGCTGACGGGCGGCGATACCTATATCGTCCACTGATCGCGAAACGTGACTATCAAAAGAAAGAAGCTGGACAGCTCATCGATAAGCTGTTTGGCGGACGTGCGGCGCCCTTGGTCGCACAATTGGCTGATGCCCGGGGGCTCAGCAATGATGATATCGAAGAACTCGAAGCTCTGTTGGGGAGACTGAAGCAATGAGCTGGACCGAATTTCACCCTTTCATTCAGGAAGCGACCCTAACCACGCTGGCCGTTGGCATGCTGGTCCTCTTAGTGCTCGTTATCCGCAAACCATTTGCCAAACGGTATGGCGCGAAAGCCGCTTACCTTCTATGGGCATTGCCCTTGGCGCGCTTCGTCACGCCGCCGCTTCCTGGCAATTGGTCGCTGGCCGGTTTGCTTGGATTTTCACGCCCTGCCCCAACGCCCGAGACGTCAAACGATTTCGCCTTTGAGGTCGCAAACGAATTCGTCGCAGAGCCGGCCGAAACTGTTTGGGTGACGCCTGTGGAGTCTGCTGAACTCGGTGCAGCCCCACCCGTGCTTCCGACATTCGAAGAATTATCCATCACGGCATCCCCAGCCGCGACAGCCGAGGCTGTAGCCCCTGCCGGAACAAGCTTGCTAGAGGCCACCCTGGCCCAGACGCCCCTGATCCTGACGTGTGTCTGGATAACCGGGGTGGTCCTCTGGCTCGGTCGATCTGTGTTCCAGCAGCGCCAATTCCTCGAATTGATCGCCGCCGACTCTGAACCAGCTGAACCTGCCACAGTCGCTGAAACCAAACGCATTGCGAAACAACTCGGTATCAAGCGTATCCCGGATGTCCGCGCGAGCCTGCTGTGCAGTGGTCCATTGGTCACCGGCCTGAAAAACCCGGTCATCCTTCTACCAATGTGGTTTGAGGAAGACTATGAAGCTGCAGAGCGCCGCGACGCCCTGGTGCACGAATTAATGCACCTCAAGCGCCGCGATCTCTGGGCCTTCCAAGCTGCCCGGATTGTCGCAGCCACACAATGGTTCAATCCGCTCGCTTACATGGCGCTGCGTGCTTTCCGCACCGATCAGGAAGCCGCCTGCGATGCCGATGTCATCGCCCGCGCCAAACTGTCTCCTGCCGCTTATGGCCGGACACTGGTCAAGGCCGCACGCCTTGCCCGCTCCTCGGATCGCCGCATGGCCGCGGCGAGCCTGACCCTCGCTCATCCTATAAAAGAAAGACTAATAATGATGACGCACCCTACTCCCACATTGCGCAGCCGTCTCATGGGCGGAACGCTGGCAATCGCTCTCGGCGCAGGCGCGGTTTTCGCCACTGCCTCATGCACCTCTTCCGTGGCACAAGAACTCGACGGCGCGGCTGAAGACCAGACGGTTATCGAAAAGGACGGCGAAAACGTCTTCGTTATGAAAGGCGGTCAAGACATGAGCTTTGCCGTCACTGTCGACGGAGAGACCTTCTCGTTCGACATGTCGGATCTGCCTCCAATGCCACCTATGCCGGCCATGCCGCCCATTGATGGCATGTTCTTCGAGCAAAACGGCAATAGCTTCCACATGGAGTTCGATACTGAGAAGCTCGAAGCCTTGGCAGACAGCCCAGAATTCGCTGAATGGGAAGCCAAAATGGAAGCCTGGGGCGAAGAGATGGAAGCCTGGGGTGAAATGGTCGAAGAACGCGCCGAGGCGTGGGAAGTCGAAATGGAGCCTCGCATCGAGGCGTGGGCCGAAGCGCAAGCCGAACGCTACGAAAATCAGGTTGAACTGATGGTCGAGCGTGCAGAGCGTCAAGCGGAACGCGCCGAAGCCCAAGCCGAGCGGTCCCGTGAGCGCGCTGAACGCCAAGTCGAACGCGAGCACCGGCGCAATTCTTGGACCTGGTATCGCGGCGAAAATGACGAAGGAGGTTCAGCTTATGACGGTGTGACCGCTCCTGAGACCCGTGACTTCGGCAACAAGAACTTCCGCAATATCGATGTCGGCAGTGGTATCTCTGTGGTCTACACACAAGATCCAAACGCCTCTGTGACCGCTACGTTGGAGCGCGGCAAGTGGGACCAAATCGACATCGCCGTTGAAGGAGACACTTTGGTCGCCCGCAAGAAGAAGAACAGCAAATGGGGTCGCTATGGTCCTCGGATCACGGTCTATGCCGCATCACCGAACCTCGACTCAGTCGATGCCTCGTCTGGATCTTCATTCAAAGGCAATGTGGTGGCCGGCGATCTCGACATCGATGCGTCCAGCGGCTCTTCACTCTCTATGGAAGGCGCTTGCAAGACGCTGATCTTGGACGCCTCTTCTGGCTCTAGCATTTCACTGGGCAAGCTTGAGTGCGAGAACGCCAATGTGGACGCGTCGAGTGGCTCATCCATCCGGGTCTACGCGTCGAAGAGCGTCAATGTTGACGCCTCTAGCGGGTCTTCGATCTCCGTCAGCGGTAATCCCAGCGACGTCACGACGGACAAATCGAGCGGTGCCTCGGTGAGCATCCGCTAGCCTTACCAAATTCGCTCTCCTCCCTGGAATCGAACGCACGATTTTCACACTCGGAAGAGCGAAGACCCCGCCGCAAGGCGGGGTTTTTTTGTTGGCCCGCCAAAGCCATACAAAATTCGCATAATTGAATTCTCCCACCCTGCTCTACTCCTTCGCACCGCACGCGCCATTTTGGGGTCAACGCAACTGAATAGGAGGCTCATATGATTGAGATTAGACGCTTTTCCGACCTGGGCACGTTCGAGAATGATTGGCTGAACGCCCACTACCATTTCTCATTCTCGCACTATCATGACCCAGCACGCATGGGGCATGGCAAGCTTCGGGTTTGGAATGATGATACGATCAAACCCCAAACTGGCTTTCCGCCACACGGCCATCGCGACATGGAGATCATCACCTATGTCCGCGCCGGTGCCATCACCCACCAAGACTCGATGGGCAATAAAGGCCGCACCGAAGCCGGTGATGTTCAAGTCATGAGCGCCGGCAATGGCGTCCAGCATTCCGAATGGAACGCGGAAAGTGAGAACACGACCATTTTCCAGCTTTGGATCGAGCCCTCCCAGAATGGCGGCGATCCGGACTGGGGTGCAAAAGCCTTCCCGAAGGCCGATAGATCCGGCGACTGGGCAATCCTTGCGAGCGGGCGAGGCGATGCCGACGCCTTGCCCATCCGGCAAGACGCAGCGGTCCTTGGCGCAACCTTGAAAGCCGGAGAGCATCTCGACTATGAGGTCAAGGCAGGCCGATACGGGTATTTGGTCCTCGCCGCGGGTTCGGTGGAACTCAACGGAGAGGTGCTTCACGCGCGAGATGGCGCCGCCATTACTGGCGAAGCGAAGCTCACCTTGAAAGGCGTTGAGGATGCAGAGATCGTGTTCGTGGATACGATTTAAGTTCGCCCTCGCGACCCTGTGATTGGAACAAGTTGGATTTATGCGCTATATTCAACTTGTTCTGATCACGAAAAGGAGCCCGCTATGAGGATATTCTTTGCTGCTATTGGCGCGCTAGCGATTTTACCCCTCGCTGCCGCGACGGAAGTCGCGGTCACTTACAGTGATGATTTCGCTGAAGAATTAGCCGATAATTATGGCGAGCGCGAAGGTGAAACCCTGACCGAAGACATCGTCCAAGATCTTGAACGCGCCTTCAAGCGGGCTGGTGTTGAACCGGCTCGTGTCGATATCACAATTGTGAATGCGAAACCGAACCGCCCCACCTTTGAGCAATTAAATGACCGTCCAGGGTTGGATGCGTTCAGATCTATCTCGCTTGGGGGCATGGAATTGTCAGGCACGGCGTATGACGGCGATGGCAATGTGTTGGCGACCCAAGACTATGGCTGGTTTGAAACCGATATTCGCGACGTTCTCGGCTCTGGCGTCTGGAGCGATGCCAATCGAGCCTCACGCCGGTTCGCTACCAAGATGGCAAAACAGCTGAGCGAAAGTTAGCCGCGATCGCCGGGATAAAGCTCTCGGCCATCCACTTCCAAGCGAAACAGATCCGGCCGCGAGTAATGCCCAGCCGGATCACTTGCCACTTTGCAGGCCCGCGCCAGCGCTAAGTCTGCGTCCGCGACGAGCAAACCCTCTTCATCTCGAATTAGTCCTTCAACCACCTCACCGCGTGGATCGATGATGGCTGCCCCACCATTGTGATCGAACTCATAAAGCGACTGAAACCGTTCCGGGACATGCGTTTGCATGCGTATGCCTGCAGAGCAGATCACCCAGGCGCCCGCTTGACTGGCAAAGGCGCGGCTCAAAAGGAGCTGACGCGCCCAAACAGGTTGGCTTGGGGCCTCCACAGGTTCGCGGCCTGGCCACGCCGCAACATGTACATCGACACCTTGCGCCATCAGGGCATAGGCCGGTAGAACCGCATTATGCTCCCAGCAATTAAGCGTTGAGAGCCGTCCCCAATCGCGCGTAACAGGCTTCAAACCTATGGCATCGCCATCGCCCCAAACCGACCGCTCATGATGGGTCGGCTTCAACTTTCTATGGCGATTGAGCAGCGTGCCATCGCGCCCAATCGTCAGCATAGTGCAGTACAGCGTCGCCTCGGTTTGCGGGTCGCGTTCATTGACACCGATCACAATGTCGGCGTTCGCGCGCTTCGCCGCTTTGCAAAGCGCCGCCACTTCCGGCCCATCAAGATGAACACCATTTTTGAGCAATTCGCTCGCCGCCGCCCACCACGTATCCGAGAGCGGGCTATCAATAAAAAACGGATACCCCGGCAGCCAAGCTTCACCGAAAGCAATCACATCGGGGCGCTCTTTGGCGGCCTTATCAATCCAATCGAGGGCGATCTCGAGGCTAGCTTGTTTGTCGAAGAGCGCAGGGGCAGCCTGGACGGCACATAAGCGAACAGTATCAGTCATGCGTTTCGATACGCCGGACACATAGGATCAGACAAGGGCATCACGCAAAGTGTGATCCCGGCAATCGAGCTTACGCCAGATAGGCCTCGCGCAGTTGATCACGCTCGGCAGTCCCGACGCCTAAAGTCTCCGCTAGATAAGTATCCAGATCACCAGATTGCTCCGCAATGCTGTCAAAGGCGGCACTCAAAAAGCGCTCATGCACGCCAACAAAAGGCTGATACACATCGTGGTCATAGTCCTTGCCAATGTGCGCGTTGAACATGCGTGCCATTTCGGGCAAGCGCCCTTCGACGTCAGCGGCAATATTGGTAAGCTCATAATCGGCGAAGATCGTCTCTCGATCAACGCCGAGCACGTGATGCGTCAGCGCGCAAAGAATGCCGGTCCGGTCCTTTCCAGCGGCACAATTCACGACTGCGGCCTCTGTCGGCGCGAGTGTCGCGATGGACTTGAACCATGCTGAGAAGGTTTCGACGTGCTGGGCCTTGTAGGGCGCCGCGCGGTAATAATCGACCATCCAGCCTTGCGCTTGCGGGACGTCAACGGCGACCTCGGTGAGAAAACGAACATGTGGGGCTTGCTGCGCTGTGCCTTTATCGCTCGATATCACCTCGACATCCTGCAGAGGCCAGCGATGGCCATGTCGCTCTCGCTCGTCAGGGCGACGCAGATCCGCTTGCAGCTTGATATTATAGGCCTTCAATGCCTCAAGGTCAGCATCGCTCGCCTCACCGAATTGAGCCGATCGAAACAAAACTCCGGTGCGGATGGTTTTTCCGTTCGCGCCCTCATAACCGCCAAAGTCGCGGAAGTTCCGAATGTTTTCGAAAGTCTTCACTCGGTCATGCATATCTAGTTCCTCAGGGCGTTATGCGCATGACCTAATGCACGGGCCCGATAGCGTCCACGGTCACGCAAGGCGAACCTTGGTGTTTCCGTTCAGTCAAATACACCAACATCGTGACGCCCCGAGAAAGCAAGCTCGCGATAGATGGCCGCGTTTAGGTATGCGCCTAGGGCGGCAAAGGTGACCTCTACCAAGGCATCCATAAGAAGCGCCAAATTTGGTGCGCCGTCCTCGCTGGTAAGGCCCAGATAAGTCACGGCGAATGCAAAGGTCATTATCGTCACGCCGAAAACCACGAGCACGCCTAAGACAGGCCAGAAATGCGGTCTGACATAATCGAAACTGCCCCGAATGGCGTCGGTCGGTGATTTGCGTTCGGCCAAAAAAACGGGCAGCGCGACAGCCCACAACACAGCCAAAGCGAGCCCAGGGAGTACCAACAGCACCAGACCAATGCCGATCCCAATTGAGGTCAGTATATAAACGCCCAGCAGGCCGAGATATCGTGACAGCACAACGCTTGTGAGAGCGCCGACGCCTTGATTGTCATCCTGCAACGCCATCAAATAGAGCACGCCCAAAAAGAACGGGTCGACCAAAAACGTTGTGCTCAAAAGGCCGAGACCCCTGTTTAAGCCCATGAAGTGATCGATCGCAAAGAGTCCAAATTGCACGGCGACCCAGATCGATAGGAAAGGCAATAGGCGCGAGACGTCGCGATTCAGAAGCCACCCCCAACCGGCGAACACCCGTCCAATCGCAAATGAAGACCCCGCGCCTGCCATTAGCGGAAGGGGGGTTCGTCAAAGGCCCGCAATTTGCGGCTATGAAGTTTGGCATCACCGCTGGCCAGTTTCTCAAGCGTTGCAACACCAATCTGCAAATGTTGGCCGATCGATTTCTCGTAGAATTTATTGGCCGCGCCCGGCAGCTTGATTTCTCCATGCAAAGGCTTGTCTGAAACACAGAGCAAGACCCCGTAAGGCACACGTAAGCGGAACCCATTCGCGGCGATCGTAGCGCTCTCCATATCGATGGCGATAGCCCGCGATTGGTTAAACCGGCGCGCGCTGTCTGAAAAACGCAGCTCCCAATTGCGATCATCCGTGGTGACAACCGTGCCCGTTCGAAGGCGTTTCTTGAGTTCTGCCCCGCTCTCTCCGGTGACATCCGCAGACGCTTCTTGCAGCGCCACCTGAACCTCCGCGATCGGTGGGATTGGAATGTCCGGCGAGAGCACCTCATCGAGCACATGATCGTCCCGCAAATAGGCGTGAGCCAGGACATAGTCTCCTATCGTCTGGCTATGCCGCAAACCACCGCAATGGCCGACCATGATCCAGCATTCAGGTCGCAAGACCGCTAAATGGTCGGTGATCGTTTTCGCATTTGACGGCCCAACCCCGATATTCACCAGCGTAATGCCAGAGCCATTCTCGGCGGTCAGATGGTAAGCGGGCATTTGAAACCGCCGCCAAGGTGCATTGCTGATTTTCTCGCGCGCGTCGGGGGTATCGCTGTCGACGACCAAACCGCCGGCGACGGAGAGCTGCTTATAGCGCCCGCTTGTGCCGAGCTGCTCAAGCCCCCAATCTACGAAAGCATCGACATAGCGGTGATAGTTCGTGAACAATAAATAGCGTTGAAAGTCTCCAACGGGCGTGCCGGTATAATGTTGTAAGCGTTTCAGTGAAAAATCGGTCCGCGGCCCGTCAAATAGAGCCAGCGGGCGATGGTCAAACGGCTCGTACAGCTCGCCATCGGCGATCTCATCACCGATATCGCTGAGTTGTGGCGCTGGGAACCATTTCGCCAGTTCGGCTGGATTAATCTCGTCCAGTCCGTCTGCCTGGCCTTGGTCCCAGACATAGGCGTATGGGATTTCAGCATTTGAGACCCGCACTTCCACGTCGACGTCATAATCGCGCAAAAGCGGCTCAAGCTGCTCAATCAGATAGTGTCGATAAAATTCAGGTTGCGTGATCGTCGTGGAATAGGTTCCGGGCTCGGACATTTTCCCGAACGCGCGCGAAATCGGCGGCGGCGGTCCATCCGGATTATAGCGGATAATCAGCTCAGGATAGCAAAATAGGCCATTCGCCCGCGCCTCGGGATCGGGCGTCTTACCTGAGTGTAAATAGTCTTGCAAAGCCGCCGCGAGCGCCGCGACCGACTGGGAGTAGAGCTTTTCCAGCTCGTCTACGATGTTTTTTGGATTGTTTAGTTTTGTCATGATCTCCTTTGGCGCAAACCCGTATTCGGGTCAACGCTGAGGAGACCTCTGTCACTTAGACTTCACGCGATAGAGACGAATGACGCCGTCGGTTTCGGTAAGGTCATCAGCTGGTTCGAGCCAATCTGGGAACTCATTCGCATTGAGCTGGGCAGCGAAACTGTTCGGCCATATGCGTTCATAGCGCTCCGTTTCACCCAGCCGGCGACAGTAGGCCAAATGGGTGGCCCCCATATCCAAGAGTTTTTGCTGCGCGTCGTCTGGGTCACCGATCAACACAGAATTCGCACGTTCGATTCCCAAAACGTTGCGATGGTATGGACCGACAAAAACCGAATGGGGCGTCCGCGCCAGAATGGGCATACCGAGATCGATTGGTGTGTGCACGCGCTTTAGAGGTCCGCTCGCGAGATGCCGATAATTTTCGGGAAGAATGCAGTCCGCACTCAACGTATCTGCATCCTCATGATTGGCGGAAGCTGGATAGAGCGAATATCCAAAGCTCCGCCAGGCTGTTGGCGTGAGCAAAAGCGTAGCGCCCGCAAACATCAAGAGTGGCACAACACCTCGCTGTTTTTGCCATTTACTAAACATGACCCCAGATAACCAAGCAGCGCCGAACAGACCAAATAGGTGCGAGAAGGATTGACCGCGGATCTGCCAAATCGTTGTGGCAATCCCGAGTGCCAGTAGGAGCGCGACACTAATACAGGGCAGGCGCTGCTCGGGCGAGGCATTCAAGATCATCCAGATCGTCGCTAAACTGGTGGTGAAGAGAAATCCAAAGACCCAGATGACACGGTTGTTTTCTTCGCCAAGCAATGCGGGCAATGACTGCGCTTCAGCAACTGCGCTCAGCCAGGATTGACGGACAGTTTCAGGAACATCGGCGTAAGGATCTCCGAGACAGGCTGGGTTCGCAGCAACAAAAATCGCGAGTGTGATTCCACCCGCGATTACAGCGGCCAAGGTGCGTTTCTGCCACGTTTCCAGCCAACCGCCGAAAATCCCAAGCAAGGCCAATAATCCGCCACCTGAGAGCAAGGCTGCCCAATGCGACCACCCATAGGCGTCGCAAACCATGCGGCGCGGGCCCCATCCGGGTGCATCAAAAATCAAAAAGAAGGTTGAAAACGCCATCAACGCTAGGCCCATCGAGGCCAGCCGGACGCCTTCTCGATGACCGCGAACGAGCCAAAAAAGACCCGCTGCTGCGATTAACCCCACAATATACGGCAATCCTTCGATTGCGATCGTTAAGGACGCGCAAACACAAAAGGCGAGGATTATTCCCGAGCGCGCGGTTTGTTGCTTAGAGAGTAAGGCGGCCAATCCACCGAGCAGCAGCAAGGCGACAAAGCCATGATGATCGATCCGTCCAGGCCAGAAATTGTAGACAGCCGCAGATCCAATGAAGAATAGAAATGCGATGAGCTGTCCCGCAATATTGATCTCCAGGCGCTGCATGATTGTACAGAGTAGAATGAGCGCTGCCGAGAGGAGAGTCAGCGGCCATATGCCGACGGCTAACGCTTCGGCCGCAGATTGACCAATGAGCGGCTGCATGATGACGATGAAACCGGCCATAAAGAGATCAGGCAGCCGCGACCAATGCATCTCGCCGCCTTCGGGGGTGAGCAGTCTCGACTGGTCCACCACAAACCAAGCTTGTCCGCCGATTAAGTCGCGCACCTGCTGCAAACGGGCCATATCGTCCAAGCTGGCAAGCGTTCCGTCGAACAGCTCAACGATCTTTGACGCCAGAATGGCGATCATGATCGCGCCACTCGCCCATAACAGCCATTTACCATCGCGAAATGCATCGCTGCGGCGTAAAGATGAAAGTGCCATTAGGAAATTACCGCCTCAGCCTTACCTGTCTTTAAGTATAGGTGGGCTATGCCACATGAGAGTTACCGAAAGGCTTCAACCATGTGGCAAGATTCAAATGCGCATCAGCCTCGCCAGGCCATCGAGCCGAGCCAGCTCCGTGTTGCCGTTTGCGTTCCTTGCTACAATGAAGCCGTGACAATCGCTAAGGTCGTTGAAGATTTTCGCGCCGCGATCCCAGGTGCTGACATTTATGTGTTCGATAATAATTCGAGCGACAACACCGCCCAAGTCGCACGCGATGCCGGCGCGATCGTCCGCTCCGAAACGCGTCAAGGCAAAGGCCATGTCGTGCGCCGGATGTTCGCAGATGTCGAAGCCGATATCTACATTATGGTCGATGGCGATGACACTTATGATGCCACGATCGCCCCGACCCTGGTAGAATTGCTCAAGCGCAATCATGTCGACATGGTCGTCGGCACACGCGCCGACGTCACCAAAGATGCGGGGCGCGGAGGCCATGCCTTTGGCAATAAGCTCTTCAATAAGATCTATGGCCGACTGTTCGGAAAGCAGTTTACCGACATATTCTCGGGCTATCGCGTCTTTACACGGCGTTTCGTGAAATCATTCCCCGCGGTTTCAAGCGGCTTTGAGATCGAAACTGAAATGTCCGTCCATTGCAGCCAACTCGGCATTCCGACTTTAGAACGTCCGACTGTCTATGGCGTCCGCCCAGAGGACAGCCAATCGAAGTTACGCACGTTCCGAGACGGGTTCCGGATCCTCGGCATGTTCGCCATGCTGGCCAAAGAAACCCGGCCGGCGGCGTTTTTCGGTACAATTGGCATGGCATTGGTGCTGACCGCATGTGTCTTGGCGCTGCCTCTCGTCGCGACTTACTGGCAAACTGGGACGGTGCCGCGTTTCCCAACCGCCATCCTGTCGACCGGTTTGGTGATTATCGCGACCGTCTCCGCGGTTGCCGGCTTGATTCTGGACAGCCTGGCGCGCGCTCGTATTGAAGCAAAACGCGCGGTTTTCCTCAGCTTCAAGAGCCCAGATTGGCACGAATAGACGGCCAAACACTACGCCAATTTTTGCGCTTCGCGATGGTGGGCGGACTCGGCTTCATCGTCGATGTGGGATTCACATTGATGCTCATCGCATTGGGCATGAACCCGCTCCTGGCGCGCATTGTTGCGATCGTTTTAGCCCTGTTTACCACTTGGCGCTTGAACAGAGCGGTCACATTCGGAGCGAGCGGTACAAGTCAAGCGAGCGAAGGCGTTCGATATTTTGCGGTTGCGACAGGCGTTGCGTTGATTAATTACTCCATATATGCGGCGCTCTTGCTGACTATTCCGAGCATCCCGCCAGGCCTAGCAGTGATGATTGCGGTCGCAGTTGCAACCGGGTTCTCATACACAGGCTACCGGTTTTTCGCTTTTAAGAAAGCCGCCTAACCAAGTGCCCCATCTTTCGCCCAGGCTTCGCATCGCGTTTGCCATATAGCGTAACGATAGCATCCGTGAGCAATCTATTCGGCGGCGCCAAAGCCTCGTCGCCAAGCAGGTTAGCCATCTCGACATCATGATAGCGTGTCACATCGCCGAGCGGCCAACCGGCAACGGCGCGAATGTGCTGTTCGAATTGGCCGGTGGCGCAAGCTTCTGGTGTCCAATGACCCGAATTGTGCACGCGCGGCGCAAACTCATTGGCTAACAAAGACCCATCCTCAAGTACGAAGAATTCAAGCGCTAAGACACCGACATAGTCGAGGGCGTCGGCCAATGCTTTTGCCGAGGACCGCGCCCGATCGGTGGTCTTTTCCGCCACTTTGGCTGGAACGATAGAACGACGCAAAATCCCATTCACATGTTCATTGCGCGGCAAGTCGTAACAAATCGAATGGCCGTTAAAATCGCGGGCGATGATCACTGAGATTTCGCATACAAACGGCACAAGCGCCTCAAGAATACAGGGCACGTCTCGCAACGATTTCAGCGCCGCAGGAAAATCATCTCCCGCTTCCAAACGCGCCTGGCCTTTGCCATCGTAACCGTCACGACGGGTCTTGAGCACGCCCTGTCCTCCAAATCGAGCGAGGGCGGTCCCGATATCATCCGCGTGATTAATCGCAGCAAACTCAGCTGTCGCGATGCCGCAATCTTGCAAAAACGACTTCTCGACAAAGCGGTCTTGAGAAACCTCAAGCGCCTTGGCGCCCGGACGGACGTAAATCCCAGATGCAATCAACGCTTCGGCCGCGGCGACCGGTACGTTTTCGAACTCATAAGTGACCACATCACACGTGGCTGCCCAGGCCCGGAGCGTCGCGACATCATCATAAGCGCCTAGAGTATGGGCCGCCGCGACACGCGCGGCGGGGCAATCTGGTTCAGGGCAATAGATCGACACATCGAATCCTAATGCCGCAGCTGAGCCTGCGAGCATTCGCCCGAGCTGCCCGCCACCGAGAATGCCGATGGTTGCGCCTGTTGAAAGCGGGGTCATGCGTCCGGCGTCTGTTGGATCGAATCGGACTGAGCCGTGCGGAAAGCGTCGAGCTTGGTGGCGACGTCGGCATCTTCGAGCGCAATAATTGACGCGGCGAGCAAACCCGCATTTGCAGCGCCGGCTTCGCCAATGGCAAGCGTTCCAACCGGGATACCTTTAGGCATCTGCGCAATGGATAAGAGACTGTCCATACCGCTCAACGCACGCGATTGTACCGGTACGCCAAGCACCGGCAAAGGCGTCATCGATGCTGTCATGCCCGGTAGATGAGCTGCGCCCCCTGCCCCAGCGATAATCACTTTAAGGCCCTTGGTCTTTGCTGATTTAGCATACTCATACAGCCGATCGGGGGTCCGGTGTGCCGAAACGATCTTGGCCTCATAGGCGACGCCGAGATCATCCAAAGCGGCACAGGCCTTTTGCATCACTGGCCAGTCAGACTGGCTACCCATAATTACGCCGACCACAGGTTGATCGCTGTTTGAGGTGCGGACCATCGGCCCCTCCCGCTTCAAAGCGCGCAACATAGAAACCTGCATGCCTCCGTCAACCACGACGTCTCTAGGCGTTGCAGTCGCAATAGATTAGACTTCTCGCATGGAAGAATCGGTCGAGCCATTCCCCGACCCGGACGTCGAGGATTCGCGCCAAAAAGCGCGCCGAGATCTCGTTCGTGCGATTGGCCTGAATCCAGATACACTGCCGCGTGATGTCAGCGCAGCCGTAGAAGCCCTCGCCGGTGAAGTGCTGCGGTTAAGAGAAGATCGCACAAAGCTGCGGGAAGCCCTCAAAAACGCCGCCAACTTGGCCGATCGAGATACGCTGTGTCCGATCTTCAATCGCCGCGCCTTTGAGCGGGAAGTGACGCGAGAAATCGCTTTGGCGGAACGCTATGGCACGCCGCTTTGTTTGATCTTCATCGATCTAGACCGATTCAAACTGATCAATGATCGGTTTGGCCATGCCACCGGCGATAAGGTCATCCAACACGTCGCTGAAACCTTAGTCGAGAATGTTCGACAGAGCGATATCGTTGGCCGACTGGGCGGTGATGAGTTTGGTATTGTCCTGACCCACGCAGAACTCGCAGATGCCCAAACAAAAGCCCAAGCGCTGGAAGCCATTATCAGCAGCCTCACTGTTCGAGACGCGGAGGGAAACAAATCCGAATCGGTTCAGCTGGGCGCCTCATGTGGCGTGGTTTTATGGCAACCTGGACGGGACGCAGCAGGCCTCATCGCTGAGGCAGATGAAACTATGTTTCGACGTAAAAACGAAAAAAAGCAGGCGCGCTAGACGGCTACTCTGCAAGATTGTTTTAAAATCGCGAAAGATCGCGCCGCTGCCGTGACTCTCACTGCAACCTGTGGTTATGTGTTGCTTGAAAAACACAGAGATCATTTCAGAAAGAAGGAGCAGCATATGTCACTGCAAGGTCGGATCGAAGAGCTCAGCAAGCGCCACGCGAAAATCGATGAAAAGATCCACGAAGAACAAAAACGACCGGCAAGCGACGACATAATACTGCAAGATCTCAAACGACAGAAACTTAGGCTTAAAGAAGAAATTGGTATGCTCCGCGCCAGTTAGGCGCTGAAACCCCGTTCGCGGAACGCTCAGCGCCGTTTTAAAGAGCTGGCGGGAGCACGCGAATGGACAGACCAGTCACCCTCATCATCGGGCTCGGCCAGACCGTGGGCGACGCTGTCGTAAGGCGGTTTATCGAGCAAGATCACGATGTTTTAGCCGTTGATCCGAGCTCTGACCTGCTGGATGAGCTCAAAAAGGCTGTTGGCGATAAGATCGCTTACCATCACGGCGCCGTACATACGAAGCTCGGGTTGCGCAACGCCATGGCCGCGGCGCTCGAGACGTATAGCTATGTCGATAATGTTGTGATTATTCCGCCCTTGCCGGAGCCAGATCACCTGCTTGAGCTGGACATGGAGGACTTTGAAACGGTCCTCATGAAAACCGTGCGCGGTGCGGTTCAAGCGCTGCGGGTGTTCGCGCCTCAATTGATCGCAGAACGACCTGAAACCGAGAACGCCGCGGACCGCACCCGCCAAACCGGGACCTTTACATTCGTTCTGTCGCTCGGCGCACAAATGACTCAACCGGGCTGGTTCAGTGAAAGCGTCTCTCAACATGCGATTGTCGGGATCGTCAAAGCTGCCGCCATAGAGCTCGCGGCGGAAGCGGTCCGAGTCAACGCGATCGTCGCCTTACGTCCTCGCGCAGAAGGCCGCGAACCGTGGCTGACCAACCGCACACCGATGGGACGCCCGTCGCTGGCCGAAGAAATTGCTGAAACAGCCGCCTTCCTCGCCAGCCCAAGCAGCGCCATCATTACAGGCGAAGCGATCACCCTAGATGGCGGGCGTCGCTTCTTGTCCGGATTGGTTGAGTCTGAGGACGATTAATCGCCCGAGGCCGTTATTTTGGGTGACAGATCACCGGCATCCAAGTGTAGCCCTTCACGAACGCGCCTGACGTCAGGCTTGGTTCGTCAAGCACTTCGACGTGGCTAAAGCGCTCCATAATCTCTTCCCAGAGAATGCGGAGCTGCAACTCACCGAGACGGTTGCCGACACAGCGGTGAATACCGAATCCGAACGACAAGTGATTGCGCGCTTGTTTACGGTCAATGATCAGCTTGTTCGGATCTTCTTCCCAGAACCGCTCATCGCGATTGCCGGAGACATACCACATCGCGATCTGATCGCCCTTCTTGATGGTCTTGCCATGCATCTCAACATCTTCGAGCGCCGTGCGACGCATGAAAGCCAGTGGTGTTTGCCAGCGAATGACTTCTGAAACCATGTTCGGGATCAAAGACGGATCCGCTTTCAGCTTGGCATACTCTCCTGGGAATTTGTTTAGGCCGTAGACAGATGCCGTCATTGAGTTGCGGGTCGTGTCATTGCCGCCAACGATCAGCAGGATCACATTGCCGAGCAGTTCCATCGGCGTCATGTCTTTGGTTTTCTCGCCATGTGCGAGCAGGCTCATCAGATCATTGCGCAATGGTTCTTGCTGCTTCTTCTGGAACAATTCCATGAAGGTGCCGAGGCATTCCATCAATTCCTGACGCCACTGCTCTTCGCCGCCCGGGCAAATGTCTGGGTTCTCGCGATTGGTGGAGACATCTGACCAGCGCGTGAGTTTGCGGCGATTTTCGAATGGGAAGTCAAATAAGGTGGCGAGCATCATTGTTGTGAGCTCGATAGAGACCGTGTCGACCCAATCAAAGGGTTCACCGACCGGCACCGTGTCGAGAATCTCTTTGGTTCGCGCGCGGATCAGCGGCTCAAACTCCTTGAGCATGTTCGGCGCCACCGCGGGCTGAACAGTTTTGCGTTGTTCAGAATGCTTCGGTTCGTCCATCGCGATGAACATTGGAAGCTCAAAATCTTCGATCGGCTCACCCAGAACGATGCCGCCATGCTCCCAGCTTGAGGAGAAGCGTTTGTGATCGATGTCGATCTTCATGATGTCTTCATAGCGTGTGACTGACCAGAAACCGCCAGCGAAGCTATCTTCCGTCCAATGCAGCGGATCTTGGTCGCGCATCCGATCGAACAGTTTCCAATAGGCACCTTTGCGCCAAATCTCGGGATCGATCAGGTGCATCTCGTCGAGAGGGATTGTGGAGGTGTCCGGCAGCTCTCCATCAAACTCCAGATACCCTTCAAAGAGTGGTGTCCGCGCGGTGATTTTTGGGCGTTCGAGATTGTGTGGAATTTTGGTCAGCGTGTCTGCCATTTAAGCCTCCGAGAATGCGATCATTGCGCGTCGCAATTATGACGTTGGCGTCAGCGTAACACACCCTTCGTGAAAAAACCATGACGCATGCGTCATTTTTTTGATTTTTTAGGTTGTATATCGTTCGTTGCGTGCACGCCAAATGGCCGTTTCGAGGGCATCTTTGAGACTTTTGCGTTCCGCTGGCGTCAAAAACCGTCCGATTACCCAAGCTTTACCGGCATGAGACAGCTTCAATTCACTTGGCCGACGGTCTGGAAACTCCAAATGCACCCGGGTGAACGCGGTCGGCAGGCGGGCCTCGCGAGGCTTTTTGCCCGGTCTCTTGTGCAAGAGGTCAATCTGCTCGGCGGTGACTCGCACCCGGGTTTCCTGTTTGAGCGATCGAAAGCTCCATTGGAAGGCTAGCCAAATGATCAAAGCGTCCAGACCGAAAAATCCGATAATCGGGAACGCCCCCATGGAGACAAACGCCATGCCCGCAACAAAGCTCACCCCAACAATGATCGCCATAACCAGAGTAAACGCTCGCGGGCTCAATGAGCGGTTTGGCGTCAGCGTAGCATCAAAATAAATCGTTTCGATCGGATCAGACATGGATAAGAGTATAGGGCAAAAAATCGCGCGAACGACAAGCGCGGCCAGGTGCCGCAAGAATCGGATTTGCAGGCACGCCTATCTGCCTTAGGTCTGCGGCATGGCTAAGAAACCCAAACGCAAACGCGCCCCGCGGACCTTCGGCAAAGAAAAAGCCGCCGTGCTGTATACGCGGCTTGCAAAAGATCGACCCAATCCAAAAACCGAGCTGGACTTTGTAAATCCGTACACACTCGTCGTCGCGGTTGCGCTATCGGCGCAAGCCACCGACGTTGGCGTCAACAAAGCCACCAAAGAGTTGTTCAAAACCGCGGACACGCCCGAAAAGATGCTCGCGCTCGGTCTCTCCGGGGTTGAAAGCCACGTCAAAACCATCGGGCTTTGGCGCAACAAAGCCAAGAATGTCATAGCGCTCAGCCAAATGATCCTGGACGAGTTTGACGGAGAAGTGCCCCAAACACGAGACGAATTGGTGCGCTTGCCTGGTGTCGGGCGTAAAACCGCCAACGTCGTGTTGAATGAAGCGTTTGGGCAGCCCACAATTGCGGTCGATACCCACATTTTTCGAGTCTCTAATCGCACCGGCCTCGCCCCCGGCAAAGATCCAGACCAAGTCGAAGCCAGCCTGGAGCGGACGACGCCAGATGAATTTAAACTCGGGGCGCATCACTGGCTCATTTTACATGGGCGCTATACTTGCATGGCGCGTAAGCCGAAATGCTGGGATTGCTCCATCCGGGATTTGTGCAAATTCAAAGAGAAAACACCGGACCCGGCTAAAATCTCATCGCTAGGGCCAAAGTCGGTGAAAGGTTAGCTCGGCAGGCGTTTAAGCGAATTTTTGAAGCGATTTTGAAGGACCTATTTGGGGCGAGTTTAATCCGTTCGCCATATCCAATCTGATCACAACAAAACGGTGATAATGTGCTAACCGTTGCCATCCGAAAGCCATTGCGCAATCAACGGCGAAGCATTGCAAGCGTTGAACGGAGCAGTGATGAAGCCAAAAATAAAGTCAATTAATGGGGCGGGGTTTGATTGGGTCAGTTTCACTCCTGAACACGAGAGAAATTTTGAAGTTTACCTCGAAGTCGGCCTCGGTCCTTCAACTGATGACTCAAGCGAAATATTCCAGTTTCGTGTCTGCACGCCCACTAGGATTGAAGCGTGGTTGGAAGAGAATAAGCCGATGTGGGGCATCAACACGCTGTTTGTAAACCGTTTTGAGCGCGAACAAGTAGAGGCGGCGTTAGAAGAGCTGGTAAGGCGCATGGGCGAAGGAACTTGGGATGTTCTGCGCCAGAGACTCAAAGGTTTCATACAGTCAGAGTACGAAGGTATGCTGAATGGACAGTAGTCTTAAACATCCAATTTAGAGCGTTTAAACCACCGCACCCAAGGAACCGCCTTGCCAGCCACATAAGCGGCGTCTTAGAAGCGCCTCATGTTAAAGACCCGGATTATTCCCTGCCTCGATGTCAAAGATGGCCGCACCGTGAAAGGCGTGAACTTTGTCGACTTGCGCGACGCTGGCGACCCCGTGGCGCTCGCAAAAGCCTATGATGCTCAGGGCGCAGATGAGCTTTGCTTTCTCGACATCACGGCCAGCCATGAAGGCCGCGGGACTTTGCTCGATGTGGTCAGCGCAACCGCTGAGCAATGCTTCATGCCGCTAACCGTCGGCGGCGGTGTGCGAAGTGCTGAGAACCTGGTGCAATTGTTGCGCGCGGGCGCGGATAAGGTTGCGATCAATTCAGCCGCCGTGGCCGATCCAGACGTCATCTCTCGTTGCGCAGCGAAGGCTGGGCGCCAATGCGTTGTTGTCGCGATTGATGCGCGCAAGACCGGCGACCACTGGGAGATCTTCACCCATGGGGGGCGCAAGCCGACCGGGATCAATGCCATAGAGTTTGCCAAACTCGCTGAGTCTAAAGGGGCCGGGGAAATTTTGCTGACCAGCATGGACAAAGACGGCACCAAATCTGGTTTTGATTTGCCGCTCACCAAGGCGGTGACGGACGCGGTCTCAATTCCAGTCATCGCGAGCGGCGGCGCGGGCTCTGCGGAAGATCTTGCACCCGCTGTGCTTGAGGCCGGCGCCAATGCGGTCTTAGCCGCCTCGATTTTTCATTTCGGTGAAGTCACTTTAGACCAAGCGCGCGCGGCACTGAATGCTGCCGGCGCCCCCGTCCGTCCGCTTTAGGAGATTACTCATGCCCGATACCCCGCTTGGAAACGCGCACTCATTGGATGACATGATCGGTTATCTCGCGATGACGATCGACGCCCGCGCGAATGATGCGCCGGACAATTCTTACACGGCAAAACTCCTGTCCAAGGGCCCGCTGCATTGCGGAAAAAAGATTGCCGAAGAAGGTGCGGAATTGGCGCTGGCCCTGGCAGCGCAAGGTAAGACGGAAGTTGCGAGCGAAGCAGCAGATTTGTTGTACCATATCTTTGTCGGACTGCGCTCAAAGGGGGTGACGCTGCAAGATGTGGCAAGCGCCCTTCGTGAGCGTCAGGGCATTTCTGGACTTGACGAGAAGGCGTCACGGACGTCTTAAGCCTGCAAAAAACTATGGCGCTACAGGTGTCCGTGAACGCGGGTATCGAGACCCCGCGACAAGCTGCGGGCATTGCGCAAACCGCTCATCCAACTTATCTTCCACCCAATGATCCGTTTGCTCACATCCTGCCTCTGGCTGATCGCAGCACTTGCGCTGGGGTTTGAATCCGTGGCGCAACCTTGTGATTTGCAAGCCGAAATGCAGACGGAACACGCCCACGATCAGATGTCTGACATGCCCTGCCATGATGGGATGATGATGGATCATGGCCATGAGCAACAAATGCCGGAGCATGAGTCATCGACCTGCTGCTGTGCGGCGCTGCTCGGCAATGGCATGACCCCACTGGCGCCAGAACTTCAACAGCCGGTGCCGAGCTTGATGGCTTGGATCACCCCGCTGCCTGACTCGGCGAATAGTATTCTCCCGGAACACGATCCGCCGCCTCCACGAGCTTGATCCTTTCACCTTAAGGATCAACTCACACAGGATATTTTCATGAAACATACCCAATATGCGGGCCTGGCGCTCGCGATGGGTTTCGTGTTTTCGGTGCCGGAAGCAGAGGCGAGACCCGTCTCATATCCGGACGGATGGACGGTGATGCAGAGGAATAATGGTAATTTCTCAGCCCTACATTTGCATTACTCGCCGACCTTTACCGACTCCCTCGGGCTCTACACGGAGCGAAATTGGGAGGCGGACTGGCATTTTACCGGCGTCCAATACAATCGCCTTGTAAAACGTTGGAACCAACGACACGCCCAAGCCAATCTATACTTCAAAGCCGGAGCCGGTCAGGCTGACCCGTTCGGGGATGGCGCTGACGTCAAAGCCGCTGGCTTTATTGGCGTCGGCGCCGATTGGGAAACGAGGCGATGGTTCACCTCTTATGAGGCACGTGCCTATGACCTCGGCTTTACTCAGGATGCCAGACAGGCCGCGCGAGTCGGTGTTGCGCCTTATATCGGTGACTATGGCGACCTGCACACATGGCTGATGCTTGAGGTCTTAAATCAACCCGAAGCCGCAACTCCCACAACAGTGACCCCTTTGGTTCGCTTGTTTTATGACGTTCAACTGCTCGAAATCGGTTATACGCCCGAAACAGAAGAGCTGATGTTGAACTGGATCGTCCGCTTTTAGAAAGGATCAGGACAGATGAAACACTTTAAACTTGCCCTATCAGCCGCCGCACTCATCGTCGCCTCGCCGATTGCACTCGCAGATAGCGAAACGTCCGCCGAAACCGCGATGGCCGCCCAGACCATGGTGACCGCTAAGGTCAACGGCATGGTTTGCGACTTTTGTGCCCGCGCGGTCACCAAAGTCTTTGGCAAAGAAGATGCGGTCGAAAACGTTCACGTCGATCTCGACAATGGAGAGATCCATGTGACCTTGAAATCAGGCGCCGAGCTTAGCGATGAGCGGGTCGCGACACTGGTAAAGAAGTCTGGCTATGATCTGGTTTCAATCGCGAGAGAAACCGCGTGACCGCGCTCCAAGATGACGTGAAGAGCCCGAGCGTGCTTCCAGCCACGCTGGCGCTGTTCACTTCGGCGACCACACTGATCTGCTGCGCCTTGCCCGCAATGCTCGTTATGGTTGGCATGGGGGCTGTCTGGTCCGGCGTGATTGGCGCCGTGCCGGGGATCACTTGGTTCGGGGCGAATAAAGGCATCGTCTTTGGTCTGACAGGCCTTGTGCTAGCGGCCTCGGGCGCGTGGCAATGGCATGCGCGCACCCTGCCCTGCCCTGTCGACCCGGTCAAAGCGCGGGCGTGTACACGCTTGCGCCGGATCAGTTGGACGCTGTGGGGGGTCAGTGTTGCTGCCTTCTGCCTTGGCGGGTTTTTTGCCTTCTTCCCAGGCCTGGCGGCGAGCCTGTTCCTCTAAGGCAGACCTAGACAAACCGCATTCGGGCGTTCACCGTTTCCAAAAGATCGATACGGAGGATGCCCGAATGACCCATTCACACGATGTCCCACTCACGGGCCACCAGCCAAACCTGCAAGCCTGGTTCGATTATATGATGGGCGGTCATGATAAGAACCGCCTCTTAGACCTCTTGCATGACGATGTCGTCTTCCGCAGCCCTGTCGTCCACACACCGCAAGAAGGAAAGCCAATCACATTTGCCTATCTCTCTGCAGCTGGAAACACGCTCGGCAATGGCACATTCAAATATACCCGCGTCTTTGATTGCGGCGATAAAGCTGTGCTCGAGTTCGAGACAGAGATGGACGGGATCCACGTCAACGGCATCGATATGATTGAATGGGACGAGACCGGAAAGATCGTCGATTTCAAGGTCATGGTTCGCCCGCTGAAAGCGATCCAGACCGTGCACGCCGCGATGGGTAGAATGCTGGAACAGATGAAAGCCAAGGCTTGAACCCACCCACCCTTCTATCGGCACGGCTTAGTCTTAAGCCTTGCGAACATTCAGATTATTCTGACATGGCTGCGATGTGGGCCGATCCAGATGTGGTCAAACATGTCAGCGGCCAAACCAGAGACGCACAAGACGCCTGGTTCGCGCACCTTCGGAATCGCGGGCTTTGGCCCATCCTGGGTTATGGATATTGGATCGTTAGAGAGCGCAAGTCAGGAGCATTTGTCGGCGAAGTCGGGTTCGCAGATTTCATGCGCGGCATGACCCCAAATATTTCCGGACGTCCAGAAGCGGGCTGGGTATTTGCCAAGGCCGCATGGGGACAAGGCTATGCCAGCGAAGCCACGAAAGTGGCGCATGATTGGCTCGATTACACCCTACCCGGCCGGTCAACATGCATTATCGACCCGGACAATACTGCGTCTATTCGCGTGGCGGAAAAGCTCGGTTACGAGGAGATTGGTCCCACCGACTATCGCGGCGACCCCGTTTTGCTGTTCGAGCGGTTCAGCCCCGACACAGGAAAAAGCTAGCGATTCACGCGAAGCAGGGCTATTTAGGGCCCATGGTTACGACATATCTCGACTTCGAAAAACCGCTCGCCGAGCTTGAGACCAAGATCGCTGAGCTGGAAGCCGTTGCTGCCCAAGAAGGCGGCCCTCAGATCAATGACGAGCTGAAAAAGCTCAAAGACAAAGCTGCGAAACAGCTTAAAGACACATATGCGTCACTGACGCCGTGGCGCAAAACGCAAGTCGCGCGGCACCCCGAGCGCCCGCATTTTAGCGACTATATCGAAGGCCTATTCGATGATTTCCAGGAACTCGCTGGAGACCGCGTTTTCGGAAATGACGAGGCGATCTTAGGCGGCGTGGCCCGCTTTGGCGATCAATCCGTTGTGGTCATTGGTCACGAAAAAGGCCGCACGACGGAAAGCCGTCTGAAACACAATTTCGGCATGGCGCATCCGGAAGGTTATCGCAAAGCCGTGCGCCTGATGGATCTGGCTGAAAGGTTCAACCTTCCGGTTATCACCATGCCAGACACGGCCGGAGCCTTTCCAGGGAAAGCCGGCGAGGAACGTGGCCAGGCCGAAGCCATCGCGCGCGGGACGGAGCGGTGTTTATCCCTTCCCGTCCCTCTCATCACACTGATTATTGGCGAAGGCATGTCCGGCGGGGCGATCGCCATCGCTGCGGCCAATAAAGTCATGATGATGGAGCACTCGATCTATTCGGTCATCTCTCCTGAAGGCTGCGCCTCCATCCTCTACCGCGACGCGGCCAAAGCGAAAGATGCGGCTGAAGCGATGAAGATCACGGCGAAAGATTTGATGAAACTGAAGGTCATCGACTCCATCGTCAAAGAGCCTGTGGGCGGCGCGCACCGCAATCCCGCGAAAGCCATCGCATCTGCTGGGAAGGCCATTGATAAGGCGCTGCAGGAATTGATGCCGCTGACGCCGCATGAGCTGAAGGTTCAGCGTCGAGAGCGGTTCTACGCGATTGGGCGCGAAGGGTTGAACTGACGATTTTCCTTCGCATTTGATCGATATCAAAGCGAACACCGAAGACAAAAAGAAAAGGGCGGCTCGAGAGCCGCCCTCTGTGCATTAGAGATTGAGTTTCACTAGAATTGCTGGATGACGCCGATCTTGATGATCCGTCCAAATGCGCTGTGAACATAAGGATCATAGTTCAGATCGGTTGATGCAAATGGTGGATCTTCGTCGGTCAGATTGAAGATCGATGCTGACAAACGAGTCGACCCGTCGAACAGGTTAAGGTTGTAGGTCACGTCATGAGTGATGTGACTGTCAATTGTGCCAAGTTCTGGTGTCGAAGGCGCAGCGTCTTCATACTCTGACGTATAACGCAGGTTATAAGTGAACGTGTGATTGTCGCGAGCGACACGGACATATCCGTTGCCTTGCACTTCAAGCAGCGTTTGGAACGGTGTCCCTTCGTTCAAGAAACCGACAAAGTCGCCGCCCTCTGCCAACTGAACACCATCTCCGTTTAGGAAATCGTCTGAGTCATAGCTCAACGTGTAAGTCCCTTGTGTACCAATCGCGAAGTCATAGTTGCTGGCTTCCCAAGCATACTCGGCCGACCAGTCGATACCGTCAGTCGTCAGGTCCGCGCCGTTGATAATTTGGCGGGAGATACGTTGGATGCCAGCCGGTGCGGTGCCAATCGGAAGGACTTGTGCTCTCAGCGAGTCACAGGTTGGGGTACCAACGCCCGCTCCACCATCCGCACATCCGTTTGCGATGTACGCGTTGACGATTTGACCCTCGCTCTCAAGCTGGAACGGGTCTTCAAAATCGAACCGCCAGTAATCTAGCGAGCCGGTGAAACCACCTTGGCTAAACAAGACACCCAGGTTGGTAGCCAATGCGGTCTCTGGTTCCAAATCTGGGTTACCAACCGTATCGATTGCTTTAAACGCGGTTGTCGGCGCAACGAAAGCAAGCGACGTTGTACGTCCACGAAGGCTCTCAAGGGTTGGTCCACGGAAGGTCGTAGAAATCGAACCACGCAGGGCGAGATTGTCGGTGACATCATATTTAGCAGCGATCTTAGGGTCAAAGGTCTGACCGCCATCAGATTCACCGTAATCCTCAAACCGTGCGGCGACCTGCACATTGAAGCGATCGCTAAATGGCAGGTTAAATTCGACGAACCCACCGTAAACGGTACGCTCCAAACTATTCGGAACACTGCCTGACAAGAATGCGAACAAGCCAGTCGTACCGTCGCCACAATCAAGCGAAGCAGTTAGCCCAAGAGTTACGGCAAATGGGTCATTAAACGGACACGGGTTGATATTGAGATTGTAGTTATCCGTAATGTCGAACTCAAACGTCTCATTTCGGGCCTGGAAACCAAGTGCGTAGCCAATTGTCCCACCACCAAGCGACCATTTTGTATCACCAGAGAAGATCAAGTCGGTCACTAGAAGCTCGTTTGTGGTGATCGAAGATCCGCGATCGGTGAGCCATTCGAGCAACTCGGGCGAGTTGGCGACAGACGGGTCGAAGAATGGATTCACCTCGCCCGTAATCGCCGAGAATTCAATCGCATTCGAGAATGGGTTGTAGTATTCGCATGGGCCAACGCCAGGAGTACCCGTTGCTGGATCACAGTTCGGTCCACCGAGCCCGCGAAGAGCAAAAGCCGAATTCTGAACGGACATATCGTTAAATCCGTTCAATTCCCGATCCCGGATCGAGTAGTTGACGGACAGCTCATAATTGACGGCACCGTCAAACAACGGTCCTGACAACTGAGCGCCATAGCGCTGTTGTTCCGTCAAACGCTGAGCGACCTCAGGTTGCCCACCGTTGACACCGCCGACACCGGTATACCGACCCCAAAAAAGAATCGGCTCTGCGGCACCAAAGTTGGCGGCGAAATCTGGATTGTCTGCAAAGAACGCAATGCGACCAGGGTGATCAGGAAGCACCAATCGGTCAGCTCCGGTAAGTGCTTGCGGTGGATAAGCTGGTGAGGTGTTCCACTCAGGAATGTCCACTTCACCATAGGCAGCTTCGAGACGAAGTTCTTGTTCTCCAATGTCGAAGGTCGCGACACCGAAGAGTTTGAGAGTATCCGTTTCCTCGATCAAATTGTCGAATTGCGTGAATTGGAAGCGACAGAATGGAGGAGCGTCTGCCACACCGCCTAGCGCAGCACAGTTAGGATCCGGGAAGAATCCACCGGTCAACGCGGGGATGAATGTACCCGGATTACCGATCGACGAAATGCCGCCTTGCGGGTTTTCAGCAAATGAGCGGATCGCCCAATCTCGATCCCGGATTTGAAGCTCACTGCGGTGGCCGTACTCGACCGTACCCATGAGATTAATCGTACCATCGTCATTGGCCCAACCAGCGGTGGCGCCAATCTCATACTCGCCATCGGTATCTTCAATTGCAGAATAGCTACCACGTAGTTCAATACCCTCGAAGTCGTCGCGTGTGATGAAGTTCACAACTCCGCCAATCGCATCAGAACCGTACAACGCCGCTGCACCGTCTTTAAGGACTTCAACGCGCTGTACCGCACCAAGCGGTAAGAAGCCGACATCGGTACCGATTGTACCAGAGCTCACATGGCGTTTCCCATTGAATAGAACCAATGTCCGCGCGGATCCAAGACCCCGCAGGTTGATCGCCGTCACGCCTTCATTCCCTTGGCCGCCACGCGTGTCGAACTGATTGGTTTCACCGATCAAACCTTGTGCGGCTGGCAAGTTCCGTAGGATTTCGTTAATCGTGGGTGCGCCGATCTCTTGCAAGTCTTCAGCGCTGAAGACTTCGACGGGAAGCGCCGCATCTTCTGGCGTGCCCGCGATAAACGATCCCGTGACCGTGACCGTGCTCTGGCGTAGTTCATCACCCTCCTCAGCATCCTGAGCAAGCGCGGATCCGCCGGCCGTGATAGCAGCCAGAGACGCACTGAGTACGAGTTTTCTTCCTAAAGTCATTAATTCCTCCGTGGATATTCTGTGTCGTCGGGTCTCTTTGTTCGGACCGACTTCGCTATTCACAGTATTTTGACTTACAACTTGTGAAAGAGCTTATCTGTGCTGCACTGCAGCAAGCGATTTATGACAGCGCTCGACAAAAATGCAGTCTTCGTCGTATCGAAGAACGATATTAAGAATTTTCCCTACCCAAAGCCCCCAAAACGCGCTTAGAGCCCTGCATGACTGTACCCATTCAGCAAATTTCTTCCCTCTTCGCAGACGCAGCAGAGCCAGTTGCGTTTCCGAAAACTGTGTTGCGCTTTAGCAACATGCGCTGGGCAGAGCGGGTCGGATTAGGTTTCCAAGAGGTTAATAAATGGGTGCAGCATTATGCTGATTTCCAACCCCTTCCCGGAAATCTGCCCGCGCCGCTGGCACTGCGCTATCACGGCCATCAGTTCCACGTTTACAATCCAGACCTTGGCGACGGCCGTGGGTTTTTGTTCGCGCAAGTGCAGGACGTGGCCGGGCGTTGGCTTGACCTCGGCACCAAGGGCTCGGGGCAAACGCGTTGGTCACGTCAAGGGGATGGTCGGCTGACTCTTAAGGGGGGTGTCCGTGAAGTTCTCGCGGCGAGCTATCTAGAAGCTCTCGGCGTTAACACATCAAAGGCGTTCAGTTTGATCGAAACAGGTGAGGAATTGCATCGCAATGACGAGCCCTCACCGACACGATCGGCCGTTTTGGTTCGCCTCAGCCATAGCCATTTGCGATTCGGAACATTTCAACGCGCGGCCTATTTTGATGACACTGAATCTATGGCCGCGCTCATTCGGCACGTGATCGCTTATTATTATCCGGAATGCGACGATGAAGCGCTCAGCAAAGCGACCCCCGCCTTGCTGGAGCGGATGTCGCAAGCGACAGGTGCGATGATCGGGCAATGGATGGCGACGGGATTCGTGCATGGGGTCATGAATACCGACAATTTCAACATTACCGGCGAGACGTTCGATTTCGGACCTTGGCGATTCTTACCCAAGAGCGATCCAAATTTCGTCGCCGCATACTTTGATCAGCAGGGGCTGTATCGATTTGGCCGACAACCGGGACAAGGGCTCTGGGCGCTTCAACAACTTGGCGGCGCGATGTCTCTGGTCGCCGAGGCCGACGATTTGAGCCAAGCCATCTCAGCCTATGAACCCGCTTATCAAGAAAGTTTCGCCAAACATACATTCGCTTTGCTGGGGCTCACCCGACATCCCGTTTTGAGAGATGACTTGCTCTTTTTGCAGGATTTTTATGGCTGGTTGACCGAAAGCGAAGCGAACTGGCCCCAAATGTTCTTTGATTGGTTCGGCGGTGAAGCGAGTCTCAACCGCGCCAAGACAAGTCCGCAGGCTGCGCTCTATGAATCGGAGGCATTCGCACCTATTCGCGACCAAATTGTGTCGCGCGACCCTGATCGCCCGGACCGTTTAGGGCACGCCTATTTTCAAGCTGCGAAACCTGTCGATTTGCTAGTCGACACTGTTGAAGCGCTTTGGGCGTCGATTGATCAATCAGACGATTGGTCAGCGTTTCATGCACATTTGGAACAGATGGACTCGGCGCGATCGGCCTATCAATGGTCTGACGCGTGAAGCCCTCGCCACCGCAGAGCGTGGCCGGCGGCCAGCATTATTCCAC
>JBCBBY010000004.1:0-92933 GCA_038531195.1 Pseudomonadota bacterium | reverse complement strand
CTGAGACATCTTTTGGAGATTAGCTGACCCTTGCGGGATCGCTGCTCACTGTAGATGCCATTGTAGCACGTGTGTAGCCCAACCCGTAAGGGCCATGAGGACTTGACGTCATCCACACCTTCCTCCCGCTTATCACGGGCAGTTTCTTTAGAGTGCCCAGCCGAATGCTGGCAACTAAAGATGTGGGTTGCGCTCGTTGCCGGACTTAACCGAACATCTCACGACACGAGCTGACGACAGCCATGCAGCACCTGTCACTGATCCAGCCGAACTGAAGGAAACCATCTCTGGTAACCGCGATCAGGATGTCAAGGGTTGGTAAGGTTCTGCGCGTTGCTTCGAATTAAACCACATGCTCCACCGCTTGTGCGGGCCCCCGTCAATTCCTTTGAGTTTTAATCTTGCGACCGTACTCCCCAGGCGGAATGCTTAATCCGTTAGGTGTGACACCGAATAGTATACTACCCGACGACTGGCATTCATCGTTTACGGTGTGGACTACCAGGGTATCTAATCCTGTTTGCTCCCCACACTTTCGCACCTCAGCGTCAGTATCGAGCCAGTGAGCCGCCTTCGCCACTGGTGTTCCTCCGAATATCTACGAATTTCACCTCTACACTCGGAATTCCACTCACCTCTCTCGAACTCAAGACTACCAGTATCAAAGGCAGTTCCGGGGTTGAGCCCCGGGATTTCACCTCTGACTTAATAGTCCGCCTACGCGCGCTTTACGCCCAGTAATTCCGAACAACGCTAGCCCCCTTCGTATTACCGCGGCTGCTGGCACGAAGTTAGCCGGGGCTTCTTTACTAGGTACTGTCATTATCATCCCTAGCGAAAGAATTTTACAACCCTAAGGCCTTCATCATTCACGCGGCATGGCTGCATCAGGCTTGCGCCCATTGTGCAATATTCCCCACTGCTGCCTCCCGTAGGAGTCTGGGCCGTGTCTCAGTCCCAGTGTGGCTGATCATCCTCTCAGACCAGCTATAGATCGTCGCCTTGGTGAGCTTTTACCTCACCAACTAGCTAATCTAACGCGGACCGATCTTTCACCGATAAATCTTTCCCCCGGAGGGCGTATACGGTATTACCTTTCGTTTCCAAAAGCTATTCCGTAGTGAAAGGCACGTTTCCACGCGTTACTCACCCGTCTGCCACTATATCGTTCGACTTGCATGTGTTAAGCCTGCCGCCAGCGTTCGTTCTGAGCCAGAATCAAACTCTCAGGTTGAGAAAATGAGTTCTGACGAATAATCCCATTGACCAAGGAAAATTGGTCGGGATCGCTTGCATAAAGCAATTTACGTTTTGACGAGAAACCCTTGCACAAATCACTATCGACCGAAGCCGATATCTTTGTGAAGGTATTTCTTTTGAAACGCATTCGTCATAGTCAATGTGTGGTCCGTAAAGGACCGCAAGTCGCCTATGCCGCCTGCGTTTCTCTTCCTAATTCCTGCGATGTCAAACAGCTGGGCCGGAGCCCGTTTCGGCGTCTGGAGCGGCTGCCCCGTCGACCGGAAGTGGCGGCTTATACAGCCACCGAATTTTGCGTCAACACCCTTTTTTCGACTTTCTGCAGAGCAATTTCAGCGAACCGAAAAACCTCTGTTTTTAGCCGAAAAGCCAACCCTTGAGCCGTTTGACCGGCCCCAGTGAGTGAGGCATTTCCGTGAAGCCGCGGTCTCTACAGACCCGCCTTCGCTTCGTCAACACCCTTTATCACCAGAAACTGCAGAATAAGTTGTATTTACAACTATCCGGATTTTTGGCGACGCAAATCGTTGGACCGTGTTACCGGCCCCGCGAATTCGAGGCATTTGCGAACGAAGCCCCCATATAGAGTCTGTTCGGGGGTATTGGCAAGCAAAAAATTCGCCTGTTACGCACATTTTTGCAGGGCCGACGTTAACCTTTAGATCACCCGTCGCGCAAAGGCCTTTAGCCACTGCGGATGTAGGCCGTCATCGCTTCAGCTTCAGCCAAAACCGCGTCGATTTTGTATTTCACCAAATCGCCAATCGAGATGATTCCCAACAGCTTTCCACCGTCCATAATTGGCAAATGACGAATCCGTCGGTCCGTCATTCGACCCAAGCATGTATCAACATCTTCACTCGGCGCGGCGGTAATCACGCCGCGCGTCATCGCTTGCGACACAGTCATTGAGACGGTGTTCTCCCGATTTCGGGCAAAACGGCGCACAATATCGCGCTCAGATAAAACCCCACAAACCTCTCCGCTGCCATCCACGGCAACAATCGCACCGATTCTCTTTTGATCGAGGACGTTGGCGGCCTCGGCCAGCGTCGCAGTATCCGGAATAGTTTCGACTGAATTTCCCTTATCTTTGAGAATCGTATCAATCAGCATGCATCACCTCCCTGTGTGTTATATTTATATACAGAGTATATCACACCTTCCCCAGATTGGGGAATTGGGCACCAAATTGTTTCAAACCGAAACAGCATGCGCCCTATCAGGCGTATTTTTACGAATATTGTCCCGTACAACTTCTCCTTTTGCGCGAGCGGCGCTGCAGAATACGCCTAACCTGGCATGCGCGTTGCACTCTCTCCGGCAAACGCAATTTTGCTGGAGATGGCTTGATGAAAGCGCCTAAATATACTCGCACCCTTTGCATTGGCGGCATGGCGACCCTGGCTTTAGGGTCTCTGGTCGCTGCGGCGCTCCCTGCGAACGCGCAGGAAGCTTCATCGGTTTCCGAATTTGAACGTCCTTATGGCTTCGGCTTTGGCGACGAGACTCGCCCCTTTTCTGCCAATACCCGCGACCGGCTCGGCAACCGCGTCATCATCAATGGCATGATCGAAGGCGGCACCGGACTTGGAACAGGCCTGTTCACCGATTGGGGGCAGACGGAAGGCGCGGCCGGCATGATCGGCACCGGCACAGCCGTGGGTAATCAGCTCAACGTCATCACCAACGGGTCTAACAATACAATCATCATTGATTCTACGCAGATCAATGAAGGCGATCAGACGGTCGTCCTGAATGGGGAGCTCGACTTTTAATGTTTAACCTATCGAACTTTCTGCCCTTAGCGAACGCGAAAGCGCCGATGGTAGCGCTCGCTTCAGCTATGGCACTCACCGGATGTATCTCCCCTGTCGCGGGTCCCGAAGGCAACTATACGCAGCCGATTGGCGGCTCGCCTGTCACCGCGAACCCAACACCTTATTCAACGGGCCTCGTTTGTATGGGGCATTATGCGCGTCAGTCTGGTATCCGCGCGCCGCGCATCGCGGTCGGTCGGATCCTCGACTATACAGGCAAAGCTGACATTGAAGGCGGTCGCCGTGTCACTCAAGGCGGGTCGCTGATGGCGATGTCCGCTTTGGCAAAAGCTGGTGCGGTTTTGGTTGAGCGTTTCGATACGTCGGTCGCTGAACTCGACCTGAAATATAAAAACAACAAACTCATCGGCGACGCGCCGGGTCAGTTCGATAAGATCCATGCCGGATCAATCCCTGGCTCAGACTTCTATCTGGTCGGCGGTATCACGGAGCTGAATTACAACATTCGTTCTGTCGGCGGCGAAGCTTTTGTGGGCGACACAGATGCGGTCGATCCCAAAGGCACTGCCGGCGCGAAACTGTTTGTCATCAATGTTGGCCTCGACTTGCGCCTCGTAAAAACGGACACGCTCGAAGTGTTCGACGTGATCTCTTATCAAAAACAGATCATTGGACGCGAGCTCTCATTCGGCATTTTCGACTTCGCCAATGGCAACGTATTTGACGTGGGCGTCGGGGGACGCGCGCAGGAGCCCATCCAACTGGCCGTGCGCTCTGTCATCGAACGCGCTTCACTTGAAATGATGGCCAACCTTTATGGCGCTCCAAACGCAGATGTGTGCGCGCTTAATGAAGGTATCATTTCAACCAATAGCGTGACGGGTGACTATCGTCCCTTCATGGCACCGATCGAAGACTATAATGGCGGCTCTCGCCAGTCTGCGAATAAATGGCACGAAAAGCGCGATAGCGGTTACGGCCTACGCGGGAAGCAGACAGGACAATGATGCTCGCAGCTCTCATCAAACGGTCACCTAAGCGGATGAGCCTGATTGCATTGGCGGTTGCCTTGGCGGCTGCCAATGCAAGCTCACAGGCTCAAAGCTCTGACGCGACGATTGACCAAGTTCAGTTACAGGACGTGTGGTCAGATATGGATGTTCATATCGACGATTATGCCTGGGAAGCCTCATCAACATCGACCGCTGTCGGCAACGCGGCCGCCGGTCTTGTGATGAGTGGCGATGTCACCGTTCAGACCCATCAGATGCAGGACGGGACCGTCACAGCGGACAATCAACTCACCGGTGGCAGCGCTGGCTTGGCCGTGGCAACGACGACAGCCTATGGCAACTCGACCACAGGCGGCACCTGGAGTGGCAATACCTATTATCGCGCCGATCAGGTTGCGAATGGCGATGTTGCTGCCAACACCACGATTGATATGGACGGCGCGCATACGATCGTCTCAGCTACGACCGCGATTGCCAACGTCTCCGTTCCAACCAACGAATGGGGCACCAATGCCGCGTTTCAAACACAAGATAGCAATGGCTCTGTGACCGCGACGACGGATGTCGACATGTGCTGCGATGGCAATGCCGCCAGCTTCGGGACGACCGCGGGCGGCAACGCAGTTTCAGCAACTGGCACAACCACGTCCAATTATGTTGGCGCCGTACAAACCACCGCTGCCGGTGAAACGATAGCCGCCGCAAGCGACGTCTATCTCGGCGATGGCCACAATGTCCTCGGCGCGACAACCGCATTCGGCAACTCTGCCACGGTTCACAATGAGTGGGGCTATGCCACGCTCGGCCGCGAAGGATCGGAAGTCTATCAAGAGAACGCTTCGGCCATAGACAGCCAGTCTTATGTCACGCTCGACAATTGGAGCGGAGCCGCCACGTCCAGCGCCTATGGCGTCGGCAATGCAACGACGATTTCCAATGTTGGCTCAGATACAGGCCTTTACGCCAATCAAAATAACTATGGCAGCGTCTATAGCGTTGCCAGTTTCAATGGCGGCGCGTCAGATGGCGGCGCTGGCATCGTAACCTCCACTGCGATCGGCAACGCGGCAACCGCAACGCTGTGTAATATCTGCGGCGATGCTGCCCTGCACGGTCAGACCCAACAATACAATGCGGGCTCTGTCATAGCACAAGGCCGCGCCAGCGTTGGCCAGACCGGTTCGGTCTTCGGCTCAGCAACAGCGGTCGGCAACTCGGCCACTTACCAGTCAAACGGGGACTGAGGCAGACCTTCGTCTGCCCTGGTGGACCCCGCCTCTTCGTGAGGCGGGGTCGTTTGATTTTCAGGTTTCGGTCTTACTTCAAGATAAAGGTGACTTTCATCACCACGCGATACTCTTTGATCTCGCCTTTATCGAGCACTACGGACTGATCCTTGATCCAAGCGCCTTCGACATTTTTCAACGTTTTGTTGGCGCGCGCGATGCCCTTTTCAACGGCATCCTGAAAGCTCTTCTTTGAGCCTGAAATGATTTCTGTCACACGTGCAACGGCCATATTTTGTCTCCCTTTTAGACATCAAGTCGATTGACCTGATGGCTTAAAGTGCCGCTTTAAGTGAATAATGACAAGCGGTTGCGCTTATGGGTTGAGTTGCTGCGCTTAAGCCGCGAGCTTCTCCGGTGTAGTCGAACTGGTTTGCGGTGTTGCTTCGATAGGGATCCAACAGACGACTTCCGTTCCGCCCCCGGGCTGCGATTTGATACCGACATTGCCGCCATGTAGCTGCACGAAATGCTTCACCAATGACAGGCCAAGACCCGCCCCACGACGGTCGCTGGAGGTGAAACTATCAAAGCTCGCCGCTTGGTCTTCGGCTGGGATGCCGCGGCCATTGTCTTTGACGGTCAGCTTTGCCGTATCGCCCATTCTCTCCGCCGAGATTGACACTTGGCCGCCCGGATCAGTGAAGCGAAGCGCGTTGGACACCAGATTGAACAAGATTTGGCGAATGCGTTTCTCGTCCGCCTCGATCGTTCCCAGGCCTTGCTCGATATTCGAAATGACTTCGACTTCAGTATCAACAGCACTCGTCACCCCAATCGAAACCGCCTCTTCGATCAACGCTTTGAGATCGACTTCGCTGATGTCGAGATCCATGCGGCCCGCTTCGATCATGGCAAGATCCAGGATGTTACCGATCAGATCATTCAAGTGATTAGAGGCTTCGCAAATCGCATCGACCTTATCGCGCTGCGCATCATTGAGATCGCCAATGCGCTCCATCTGCAAGAACTCGCCATAGCCAAGTATGGTCTGCAGGGGTGAGCGTAATTGATAAGAGACGTTCTTCACGAACTCTGTCTTCAGCCGGTCAGCGGTTTGGAACGCTTCCGCGCGATCCCGCAGCGCCGTTTCGACTGAGCGCTGCGCAGACACATCCGCAAACCCGATCAGCGTGTTGCCATCCGGCAGCGGCTTGGTGACATAAGTCAGGATCGAACTGTCTGAGCGTTTCATCTCACCGGTCGTTTCCTGGCGCGCGCCTGGATCGGTGATGTGTCCCTTAATCGCGGTCCACGTCTCGCGGTCATGGAAGAGCGGGACGCAGAAGTCTGCGATGTCATCATAGTCGGGCTCATCTTTAAGAAGATCTTCTTCCACGCCCCACAATTCAGCAAATGCACTGTTCCAAAGCTTCAACCGGCCATCCGAACCAAACACAACGACGGCTTCGTGCAAGCTGTCCAAGGTTTTGCCTTGGGTCTTGATCATCGCATTATACTTGGTGCGCAGATCGAGCTCGCTGGTAATATCTTTAAACAAGATCAGCAGGCCGCCCATCGGGTGGCGCTGGCGCGTCACTTTAAGCGTACGGTTATCTGGCAAGTGCCATTCATCTTCTTCGATGCCGCTAATATCGAGATAATAAGAAAGTTCCTCAGCGCGCCACTTTGCATACTCGGCTTGCGCCGGCAGCTTGCGGCGTTCGCGCAGGCGATCGAGCAACTGGCCATGGCTTGGCATATCCAGCAAGAAGCCCTCATCCATATCCCACATCTTTGCAAAGGCACGGTTATGGAAAGTCAGCTTGCGCTCACCGCTAAAGATCGCAACCGCATCTGCGACATGGTTCAATGTCTCATCATGGGCGCGGACATGCTTATCGAGTTCATCACGCGCGCGTTCTTGTTCGGTGACATCAAACGCCATCGCGCCAACGCCGCCAGAAAGCGGGAAGGACAGAACACGCATCGCGCGGCGGTCGCCTTGAATGGCAATGTGACGGGTCTCGTCTAACTCTTTGCCATCGGACAGTGTTTTACGCACTTGCTCGACCGCTTTCTCGTCGAGCATCACTTGGCGCTCAAGCACGCGATCGAGATTGTCGCCATCGACCGCGTCAACATAAGCAGGGTTCGCCCATTGCAAGCGGCCTACACCTGAGATGCGCCAGGCTGGGAATGGCGCTTTGCCAAGCATGTCTAAGAAGGCGGTTGGATCGCGCGCAATCACTTGGCGCGCTTCTTCAAGCCGGCCACGCGCAGAACTTTCTTCTAGGCCCTTAATCGTGGAGTCTGTAATCCAGACGACGACACGCGCCCCCGCCGTGCGGCCATCCGCTTCTAAGAAGCGGCCATTCTGCCCAATAATGGTCAAAGAGAAAGGCTGGCCTTCTTCGGCGAGCTCACGCAAGCGAATGCGGAGGGTCGTATCAATCCCGCTGGCGTCTCGCGCTTCTAAGTCTGCCAGGCCTTCAATGATCCGAACCGCAGGATCAATCGCAACCGCATCATCTGTAAAACGCAGCAAGCTCGCGAGGGCGACAGGCGAGCCGTGAATGTCTGGCGGCGTGATGTCTTCAGCCTCGACATCAATGTCGTCGCCTTGCCAAACCAAGATGACGCCCGGGTGAGCGCCAAGCACAGACTTTAACTCTGCAACTGAAGACTCGGCTTCATTGGCTTTATCTTTATAGCGCTTGGCCGCGCCGCGCGCGCCATCTGAGGTGCGCAAGGCCCAAAGGATAAAGGCTAAGCCGAGCGCAAGCGCTCCAACGGCGATGAACAATGGGATTTGGTCAGCCGTGAACTGCATTCTACACTCCGTATCAGCCCGCGAATCACCTGCGGGCCTAGTCCTCCAAGTGTTAACCGAATGCTAGCTGAGCGTTAAGGGTGAGTTAACGCAATGGGATCTTCCGTTAAGAAATTGCAACAGACGCTCTTATTCATGAGAAACGCCGGCAAATGAAAAGGGCTGGAACAAATTGCTCCAGCCCTTCCAAATTCGATTCAAGCGGACAGGCGTCTATTTGAAGACAGAGCCTTTGCGGAAATGCTTGACCAAAAGATAGTACACAACAGCGCGGTACTTCTTACGCACGCTCTTGCCGTATGTTTCCATCACAGCTGCAATGCCTTCGTCCAATTTGGGCGTGTCCTTAAGTCCGAGCTTTTTGATCAAGAAGCTATTCTTGACGGTCTCAAGCTCTTTCTTCTGACTGGCAGCAACCGTTGAAGAGTCTTTGTTATAAATTGAAGGTCCGCATGCGATGGTCACCGCGGTCAGCAATTTCATGTCCGGCTTCAAGCCGCACTTCTCTTTCAGATCTTCTGCGTACTTCGCGATCAGATCGTCACGTTTTCCCATCATTCACCTCCGTGGGATCAGACCGCAAAAAAAAGGAGCGGCCATCAAGTTCTCTTACTCTACACAACTCTACCACGAGTCTCATCAACCAGACTCGCGCGCGCGGTCAAGGCTTAACTACTGCGCAGTGTCCATCTCTGCGATCCAGGCCTCAATTAAAGTCACGCCATCCTCATCAATAAGCGCACGTCCAAGTTCCGGCATAGCAATGCCAGGTTCACTTGACGCCATGCGATACGCAAGGATGGACGCAGCAGGATCACCAGGCTCTATCACGACCAAGCCCGTGCCTGCGCCGCGCCCCGCAGCTGTTGGATGTTTGCCCACGCCCCACTTTACGCGGTCTGCAATTTGCCAGTCGAGCCATAGGCCTGAATTAGAGGCAGAGCCTGTTGGCTTGTGGCAGTGCGCGCAGTTGATATCGAGATAAGCGCGCGCTTGCGCATCAAGGCTTTCGCTTGCGTCAAAAGCACGCGCCATTGCAGGCACGTGCGCAGGCGCGTCTGCTAGCACGCCGCGCGCAAGCCAGTCTTCAATTTGATTGACGCCGTGCGGCCCTTGATGATTGAGGTTGCGCGCCTTTGGTCCGATTGGCTGCACGGCGTCGCCATTCTGGTGGCAGGTCTTGCACTGGTTCTTATTGGGCACCGCGTAAGTAAATGCCGGTGCATTTATATTGGCATCTCCCGCGCCAATTTCTATACGCGTTCCGACCGGTGCATAAGTGGCTTCCGTTTGCTCAGCGTTCCAAACATAAGGCAGCGCTTCCCAGCCATCCGCCTTATGGATCAGCAAGCGCGTCTCAAGATAACGCTCGCCATACGCAAAGCTTTTGACCAGTACTGTGCCGACAGGAAAGTCTAAGACATCATCTTCGCGATAGCTTGCTGCCTCGCCCTCAGGCACAAACACGTAGCGGTGCTTGTCGGCATAGTCAGAGAAGAGTGGATTGATCAGATCATATTTGACCACGCGCGTTGCCGGCGTGCGCGCACCTTGATCTTCAAACAAGCCATAGTCGGATAATGTCTCTGCAGGCTTGTCCGCCAGGATGACATCAAGACTTGGTTGCACCGGCTGGGCGCACGCGCCCATTGCCAGCAAAGCAAGCCACGCAAAGCACGATCTCATTGTTCGTGCGCGATCTCGACAGCTGCGAGACGTTCACTCACTTCACCAACTGGACGTGCATCACTCGGTGACAGATTTTCTGGCGCCAAAGGATACGCACCAAGACCAAGGCTGACATATCCAACTGTGTCAGGCTCATCTATGACGAGACCAAGATCGATCGGTTCTTTATCGCCCCAACGGGTCACGCCATCTGAAACAATGTCTGGAAGGCTGCCACCCATAAAGGCTGCCAGCATCTGCAAGTCACCTTGTGGTTCATAGCCGCCATTCTCGTAAACGTTCTGCGTGATAAACACATTGCGGGGCAGCGGGTTGTAGCGCTCGTCGGTAAACTCTGGCGAGTACGCCACGAGCAGGACATGCGCGGTTCGGTTGCCACTCATCGTATTGTCAAAGATCTCAACCTTGTCATTCGCCTGCACAATGATGCCTGTCCCAGATGGCACGCTGGCAACGATGTTTCCGGGCGGCGCGAAGTTGCGTGTATTATTGTCCAAGATTTGATTGCCAAAGAGGCGCGTCGAATGCCCGCCAACTTTCGGCAAGTCAGGTAAGTCAAACACCAAGATGCCCCCGGTATTGTTCGTCACGGTATTGTTATAGACATCTGCGCGCGTTGAGTTCTCGATCTCGATGCCTGCCACATTGTACTCAGCCAAGCTGTCGCGCACGATGATATTATCTGACTGTCCGACATAAATGCCGGCATCAGATGCGCCGCGCACCGTCACACGCTCAACCAAGACGTCCGTACTCTCCACCGGGTAAACACCGTAGGCGCCATTATTCTCATCAACACCACCTGTCCACTCGACGGTAAGGTCGCGATAGGTGATCCGGTCCGCGCCTTTTGATTTAATCCCATCGCCTTTGGTGTCGCGAATGGTGAAGCCTTCGACAATCACATCATCAGAGGTGATAAGTAGGCCTTCGCCAGCGCCGGTTTGCTGTGAGAAATCTAGAATGGTTTGATCCTGCCCCGCGCCGCGGAGCGTCACCGCGTTGACGTCCAGAGATAGACCATCGACAAGTTCTATCGTGCCCGCTGGCAACTCAACCAAGCCGCCTTCTTCGACGCCAATCAATAGAGCTTGCAAGGCGGCCGCGTCCCAGACGTCTGTAGCGCTTTCCTCAACCTCCACAGTTTCTGGCGCTTCGGTCGCTGGACCGCAGGCTGCGACCAAGCCGATGGCGGCGACTCCCGTAAAGACATGTTTGAACATGCATTCCTCCCCGATATGATTTTTTATGACGCCAGTGTCAGCGTTTTAGCGCCCGCTGGCAAGTCGCGAGTGCAAACCTTTCCAAGGATCAATGTTCAAGCCTGTCCGGCTTAGCCAACGAGCTTGGAACAAACTGCGCGCCCCTATTACACCATATATTAAGGCAGGTCTGGTCTAAGGTGCGGCCTTGAATGGACGCAAGATGACGACCGCCAATTATCCCTCCCTTTCCCCATCGAGTGCCAATGCGCCCCGCGCCCATCGGTTGTTCTGGCTAGCTTTGGCCACCGTGACATTGATTGGCGCTATGCAAGCAGCCGTGTTCGAACCGCACCATTTCGACGTCACGTGGTTTACCATGATGGGCGAGCGCGTTTTAGCGGGCGAGCGTTTGTTTGTAGATGTTTACGATACCAATCCGCCATTCTCGGTCGCGCTATATCTGCCCTTTGTCATGCTACAGAACATAACCGGTCTAGATGCACATATCTGGATCAGCATGGGTTACTTTGGACTGCTGGCGATTATTCTTGCAGTATCTGTTCAATTGATGCGCGACTATCTTGGTCTGGGTGTTAACCAGCGGCGCGTAATTGTGGTAGCGCTTGCGGCCGTATTTGTTTGGGTTATGCCGACCACATTTGCGCAGCGTGAGCATTTTGGCATCACTGCAGCGCTGCCTTGGTTCTTCTTGATCGCGGCGCGCATCAAAAGCGACAAGCGTCTCCCATTCTGGCTGAGCATCGCCATTGGTGCCACGGCAGCGATATTATTGCTGATCAAACCCTATTACGCGCTCGGGCTTGGCCTGCCGCTTTTATATCTGGCCTGGCACAAAAGATCGTGGCGAGCTCCATTCCAACCTGAAGCCTTCACGCTTGCGTTTTTTGGGATTGCTTATGCCCTCATCCTTGCGATGGCGTTTCCAAGCTTTTTCGATTTTGTCCCTCTGATCGTCGACGTCTACACTCCGCATCGCCGCTCATTGCTTGGTATGTTGATGGTGGTTGCGTATTGCCTGCTGCCGATTGTCATCGTGACCCTGTTGATCAACCCAAAGCAGCGAAAATTCGACCCCATGGTCATTGTTTTCTTAATCGGGTTCGTAGGGTTCGCCATCTCCTTCATGGCGTATGGAAAATTCTTCCACTATTTGCTGTGGCCACCGCTTATTTGCGCTTATGCTGCTTTTATTCTTCAATTGAGTTTGGAGGCTTCGCACCCCAAACAGCATTTACGCTGCGGGGCCTTGATTGCGGTCGCCGTGTTCGTGCAAGCTGGTGTGAACACGCATAGCGGGGCAAAAGAGCAGTTCCAGCCCGAACCACCGGCCTCAGTGCTCGCGCTCGCGCCAAGCCCAAAGATTGCCGTTGTCTCGGCCAGCATGCGCGCGACTGTGCCGCTGGCGCATGCCCTCGATGCAACCTGGACCGAAAAACTTCCGTCCGACTTTATCGGCAATCTCGCTTACCGTCTTTTAGATCGCGCAACGCCGGCGCATAAAGCGCGCCTTGAAAAACACATACAAGACCTGCTTGATCGTAAGGTCGCTTATCTATCGCAAACCGATCTCGATCTCATCATTGTCGATACGCGCGAGTCTGATTGGATGGATCTTGTTGTCGTTGATGGTCGCATCCCAGCGATATTGGACTCCTACACCCTCTTCGCATCAGCCGACCGTATGGAATACTATGTGCCGCGCGGCGCCGTCTCTAAGAGCCATCCATAGCCTGATCCACAGCCCAATCGTCCTCTAACGCTTTCGTCATGTGGCATTCATGTTACAGTCGGCTATATAAGACCTAAGCGTTTAGTGGAGCTGTCATGTTTCGATCCCTGTGTTTGGCCAGTCTATTGATATCTGGATTAGGTACCACTGCGGCCGCACAATCAGACGAAGACGAGCTGCTGCGGCTACCCGGACAAGGCGAAGTTCGTTCCGAAAGACTGCGCGAACGCGCCAAAGCTGACCGCCTAAAACCCGGCGCGGGGCTGTTTCTCACTTTTGATAGCAATGATGATGGCCGCATAAGCCAATTTGAGATCGACGCTGGTATTCCAATTGCTTTTAAAGTCGCCGATCGAAACTCGGACGGTTTTCTGACGGCGCTGGAGCAACAAGACTGGGCAGCCAGCCTACCCACCCGCGATGACAGCCTCGCCAATCCATTTCGCTTCGACCCCAATCTCGACCGCCGCGTCGACTTAGAAGAGTTCACCTCGGTCATAGTAAACCTGGGCTCCGACTATGCCGACGAGTCCTCAGGCGATATTCTCGTTGCGGACCTAAAGGCGCCGCGAGTCAGACGTGAAGACCAGCGCGATGAGGCGGAAGAATTTTTACAGCGTCGCAATGGCGATCGCTCATCGCAGCGCCGGCAATCCTCAGCGAACTAGCCAGCGGCGGCAAAGGCCTGATCGAGCCAGGCTTTTGCTTCAGCGTCAAATTCCTTGAGATCCGTTAACCTGATCTTGTGAGTGCACATGCCATTCATCGCTTCAAGGCGCCCTTCCGGCGCAACGCCCTTGAGATTAATCCCAAGATCAATGCGCGTCTTCGTGCTCGGTTGGATGAGGGCGAATTGCTTTTTGCGACGCAAGCTGACGGTGGTCTTTTTTGGTGCGATCTCAAGCTCAGCGCCATAGGCTGAGACATAGTCCACGATCGCATCATGGATCGGTTTAAGGCTCTCTTTGCCTTTATACTGATTGGCGACGAGATCATCGTCGCTTTGGTCCATATTGCCTATACATTTCTGCGCGATGAGATTGGCAAATCCATGCGAGACCCCGTGCTCGCCCTTCAGCAATTTCATCATCTCACCGTGCTTGCTGGCGCCGCTGCCAGCAACAACGGCCTGCCACTCGCTTAGCGACTTACCGGTTTTAGCCGGTAGATTGTCGATCATTGTTTGCGCCTGTTCAGCGGGTGATTTTGCCATTCGATCCTCCAGATATCTTGTGCGCGGTTCGCGCCTTCAGAGCGGCCAGTTTTCTATGCGTTGTTCTTTCTTCGCCATCATGCCCATGAGCGGCGTCAACATAGTGACCATCGTTCCGCTGAAGGCAGGCTTCCCGGTCTCGGCAAGTTTTTTGAGATTCTTCGCGATATAGGTTTGACCACCGACCATTTGCTTATGCAGATCGCTGCCATCGATGGCGTTCTCGATGATTAGATCAAACTCTGTGCCGCCATCCTTTTCACGCAACTCATAGGTCACGGTGCAGGGGTCATCCTTGAGATTGGTCATCTTAAACGTGTGGCTGTAACGATGCGGCGGTTCAAAAGCGAGCACTTCACCGACCACCATCGCGATCTTGCGATTGGGATGCACCATGCGCATTCGCGCGCCCGGCTTTAAGCCATCTTTGGTATCGCAAATGCTGCCGAAGAAAAACGGCAACGGCTTGTCGGTCGCCACCAGGATCGACCACACCACATCTATGGGCGCTTCAATAAATGTCCGATGGATGGATTTCTCAGCATAGTTCGGCGTGTCAGTCATCTGCCCCGTCCTCTTTTCGTGCGATGTTCGTTTTCGCGACTTGCTCAGCCGCTTGTTTGATGAAGCTCAACCGATCCGCCCAAACCTCGCTAAAGGAATCTATCCATCGCTCGTGGATGGCTTGGATCGGCATTGCGTTGAGATAGAGACGGCGCGTACGGCCATCTTTCTGGCTGATCAGAAGTCCCGCCTCTTCCAGCACTTTGAGATGATTCATGATCGCAATGCGGCTGACATCGAAAGCGCCCGCCAATGCGCCAACCGACTGGCCCGGGCGGTCTCGAACCAAGTCGAGGATCCGCCGCCGCGTCTGATGCGCGAGCGCGTGAAAGACCGCGTCCATATCATCATTAGTAATCATGTAATTACTTAATTACATATAAAGACGTACGTCAAGCCTCTTTCCAATCGCATCCGAAATTTTTCGGATGAACGTTCTAAGCGATATTTTTGAAAGGCGCCCTAGAAGTCGACGGCGCGTCCAGCTTTTTCCCAGTCGCCATAGCGCACGCGCTCTTCTTTAGGGCCACCTTTTTCACCAGCGCGTTGGGCGTCGAGCTCTTTTTCTTTCGCCTCTTGTGCCGCGCGCCGTTCTTCGGCTTCTGCCAGCGCACGTTGCGCAGCGGGAGTCAGGTTTTCGCTTGTGACATTTTTGTTATTTGTCATTTAGAGACTCCTCGCTCTGTTAACCAATCCATATATCTTCCACTCCATGACCTATGTCCGCAACTTCCACGTGCAAGGAGCCGCCTGAAAATGGGCACTGCAAAAACATTTACGCTACTCGCGGCGCTGACCGCAATCTTTATGACTGTGGGATACCTGGTCGGTGGCACAATGGGCATGGGCATCGCCTTCGTCATCGCAGGCGGCATGAATCTGTTTTCTTATTGGAATGCGGATAAAATTGTCCTGCGCATGCAAGGCGCGCGTGAGGTCGATAGCCAAGATCGCAGCCCAGTCATCCGCACATTCGTCAATGATACGAAGGCCCTGGCTCAATCCGCAGGCATGCCAGAACCGAAAATCTATTTGATTGAAACCGAGCAGCCCAACGCGTTTGCCACCGGCCGTAATCCTGAAAACGCAGCCGTGGCCGCCACCACAGGTCTGCTCAACATTCTCTCCCGCGAGGAAACCGCTGGCGTTATGGCGCATGAACTTGCGCATGTCCAAAACCGCGACACCCTGACGATGACTGTGACGGCGACGATCGCCGGCGCCATCGGCATGCTCGCCAATTTTGCGCTCTTCTTCACCAATCGCGAGCGCGGCGGTTTGATCACCGGCATTGCGATTATGATCTTCGCCCCGATGGCTGCAGGCCTCGTACAAATGGCGATCAGCCGCTCGCGCGAATATGAAGCCGACAAGCGCGGCTCTGAAATTTGCGGCAATCCACTATGGCTTGCATCAGCCCTCGCTAAGATCGATCGCGGCGCCCGCGCCACCATTAATCGTCGCGCTGAGCAAAATCCCGCAATGGCGCACATGTATATTATGAACCCGCTCGCCGGTCGGCGCGGCGACAGCTTATTTTCCACCCACCCCGCAACGCAGAACCGAATTGAAGCCTTGCGCCGGCTCGCGGGTGAAATGGGGGTTGAGCCGTCCGCCACGGAACCGCGTCGCGCCGCGGGTCCCTGGGGGTGAGCGGCGCCAAAGCACGCCTCGCCGCGGCCCAGTTATTGATGACTGTTCTCGAAGAGCGGCGGACTTTGGATGAAGCGCTCGCTTCAGTCGAAACGTTTACAGCTCTGAGTGGGCCTGACCGTGGCTTTGCCCGCGCAATGACGAGTGCGGCGCTTAGATATCTCGGTCGCATAGATGTCGGTCTCGCGCCGTTCTTAGACAGACCGCTTGAAACAGCGACGCCGCCGTCGCGTGCACTTTTACGTATCGGCGCGGCTCAATCCTGGATTCTCGAAACACCGGACCATGCCGTCGTCGGTGAGACGGTATCAGCCGCTAAGCTATGGCCGAGGGCCCAACGCGCGACCGGGTTCTTAAACGCCGTCTTGCGCAAGGTCGTCGCAGACCGCTCTGCCTTTGATGGCGCAGGCGCTGATACGCTTTGGCCAGCATGGCTTAGAACCATGGCCGTGCAGAGCTTCGGCTCGAACAAGGCAGCCGCACTCGCGAGCGCGCAAACCCAGCAGCCTGAGACTTATTTGACGGCGAAATCCGGAACACCTGCTTCCTTGGCAATGCTCGTAGAAGGCGATGTCGTCGGTGGGCATTCCGTAAAAGTAACGAACGGCGCAATCGAGACCCTCCCGGACTTCGACGAAGGCGCTTGGTGGGTCCAAGACATCGCGGCAACTTTGCCCGCGCGCATTTTGGAGCCTAAGACCGGCGAAACTATTCTCGACATCTGCGCCGCCCCCGGTGGCAAGACCATGCAGCTCGCCGCCTCTGGTGCGTCCGTAATAGCCATCGATCGCTCCAAACCACGCCTCAAACGACTGAAGCAAAATCTTTGGCGCACAGGCTTCAAAGGTAAGGTCGAGGTCGTGCAGGCAGACGCCACAACGTGGCGCCCCAGCGAACCGGTCGATAAGATTCTACTCGACGCCCCCTGCTCGGCCCTGGGCACGTTGCGACGTCACCCTGAAGGCGCATGGATCAAGACCGCGGATGACGTTGCCCGCTTCCCAGACATTCAAGACCGCCTGCTCAGAGCCAGTTTGGATATGCTGAAACCCGGTGGCACACTGGTCTATTGCGTCTGCTCGCCCTTCCCACATGAAGGGATTGAGGTGGTTAACCGTGTGATCGACGCAATGCCTGCCGTTCGAGATCCGATCGACGCGAGTGCGTTCGCAGGATTTGAAGGCTCGGGAACCGCGCTTGGGGATGTATTAACCCTACCCAACGGTGAATTCGGGCACGATGCTTTCTACATTGCCCGCCTAAAACGCGAAATCTGACGAAAAAGTCATATAATCAGGCGATTTTGCCTCAATCATGCCCCGTCAGGTTCATAGGGAGTTCACCTCAGTCACGCCATGATGTGGCCAGACTAATATCGTGCGGAAGGAGCACATAAAATGACCTCAACTGTTTCTGCCATTCAGGCACCGACCAAACTTTTCGCTGGCGCTGTCGCCGCCATGACCCTCGCGGTTGCCGGCTGCCAAAGCACCTACGGGGCCAATACGGTCAGCTCTGAGTCTCAAGGAGCTGCTATCACGGTAAAATCCGGTGTAATAACGAACCTACGCCAAGTAAATATCAAGCCTGAGAACTCAATTCTTGGAGCGGCAACTGGGGCCGCGCTTGGCGGCATCGCCGGGTCTGAGCTTGGTGGTGGCGACAAAGCCAATACGGCGGGAGCCATCGGCGGAGCCGTTTTAGGTGGTCTTGCTGGTAATGCGATTGGTACAGCCGCTGGCACAAAACAGGGCTTGGCGATTACAGTCCAATTCGATGACGGAAACATCAAAGTCTTTAATCAAGTTGCCGATACCGCTTTTCAACCGGGTCAACGCGTCAACGTCGAATTCCGATATGAAGGCGCTTACGTGGTGCCGGTTCAGTATGCGGCTGGTTACTAAAACCACACCTGCTCAAATAACAACTCCGTCTCCGTCGCCAGCCTTGTGCTGGCGACGGTTACGTTTTAGGCGTGTCATATGAGTGAGGTGTTGATTTCACCGTCGATTCTCTCGGCGGATTTCGCAGAATTGGGCGCAGAAATCCGTCGGATTGATGCGGCGGGTGCGGACATGATTCACGTGGACGTCATGGACGGGCACTTCGTTCCGAACCTGACCTTTGGCCCCCCCATCATCGAGAAATTACGCCCGCACTCGGACAAACCATTCGACGTGCACCTAATGATTGCCCCCGTCGACCCGTTTATTTCGGATTTTGCCAAAGCCGGGGCGGACATTCTCACGGTTCATCCCGAAGCGGGCCCGCACTTGCACAGAACCTTGCAAGCGATCCGCGCAGCCGGCATGAAGCCTGGTATTGCGCTCAACCCAGGTACACCGGCCGAAGTGGTCGATCCTGTGATTGACGACATCGACTTGATCTTAGTCATGTCGGTCAATCCAGGCTTTGGCGGGCAGAGCTTCATTACCAGTCAGCTGCGCAAAATCGAACAGTTGCGGCAGAAAATCGACGCGTCAGGACGTGACATCATTTTGGAAGTGGATGGGGGTCTCAACCCCGAGACCGCACCGAAAGCAATTGCGGCGGGGGTCACCGCAATTGTCGCCGGATCGGCAGTCTTCCGTGGTGGTCCTGAACAATACGCCCCCAACATTTCCGCGCTGCGCGCTGGAGCGACCATTTAGGTTTGGAGCGACGCATGAGCGAAGCCAATCCTTCCGAATCCCTGAAAGCGCGGCGCAGCGACACCGAAGATGCGGCGATCTGGGAACGCTATGCTGGACGCCCCGGCGAGGATGCTAAAGTCTCAGCCGTCCACCGCATGCGAATTGCCGGCGCGACGCCAGACGGGTTCGGGCTACATATGCGCCAGATCATCCCGCCGGATGAGTTGCGCGGCGAAATGCTAATGCGCGGGATCTGGCGGATTGGCATGGACCGGCTGAAAATTGCAGATGGCGCACCACCGTGGAACAGTCCAATGCCATCGCGGCATTATGCCAATCGCCTTCACCGTTTCGATTGGCTCGCCGACCTGTTTACACAAGGCGAAGGCGGCGCAGATCGCGCGCGCTTTTTGGTCGATGACTGGATCGACAATTATGGCCGGTTTGATGGTTTCACATGGCGCACGGGCTGCGCTGCAGACCGCGTTTGGAATTGGATGCGGTGCGGATCGGCCTTGTTTGAAAGCGGAGATGATGAGGCCCGCGAGAACCGTCTCGAAGCGCTTGGTCGACAAGCCCGCCATGTCTTGGCGTTAGTGGATAGCGAACTCGAGCCAAAAGCCCGCTGGCGCGGCAGCACCTTGGCGGTAGCCCATGCGCTTTGCTTGGGCCGCGGCAAAGGGCTAAGCGACGCGGAAATGCGCCTCGAGAGTGAATGCACGGCGCAGTTCTTTGCCGATGGTGGACATGTCAGCCGGTCTCCAGCCCGCGCCCTAAGTTGTCTCGCAGATCTGATCACCATTCATGATCTATTGAACCGTAGCGAGCGGGATATTCCGGAATTTTTGTCACGCTGGATCGCGCGGATTGCGGGCATGGTCTCCTTCTTCAAAGCCGAAGACGGCGCGCTGATGCCATTCCATGATGGCGATGAGCGATGGCCAGGGGCGGTCAGCGCCGTCCTGGACCATATGGAAACGCCGCCGCGCAAATTCTCAGTTGCGCCAAAATCTGGTTTTCACAAGCTTCAAAAAGGGTCGACGGTCCTTGTACTAGACGCTGGCGCTGCGCCCGAACCGCCGTTTGGTGACAAAGCCCATGCAGGCGCGCTTGGCTTTGAATTGCATGATGGGTCTGCGCGACTGCTCACCTCATGCGCCTGCAGTCCCGAAATCGATATCGCGTTTCGCGCTGCCGTCCGGCGTACCAGCGCTCATTCAACGCTGATCTTGAACGATACCGATTCGTCGCGATTCGTCACGAATGAGGACACTCGACTGCTTTATCCAGAGGGGCCTGATGGTATTTCTGCCAAACGGCTGGAGGAAGCCTCAGAGATATGGCTCGATGCGCAACATGGCGGCTATAAGCGTGACTTTGGTCTGCTACATCGCCGACGGTTGTTCATGTCTGGCGATGGCACACGGCTCACGGGAGAAGACTCTCTTGCCCGTCCAGTCTCCGCCGGTACAGCTGAAGACGACGCCCCCATCGCATATGCACTAAGATTTCATTTGCATCCGACCGTGACCACGATCATGACAGGAGATGCAATTTTGCTGCAAAGTGAGCTTGGCGCCCGCTGGCGATTCAAGTCAAGTCATGCAGAAGCCAAGTTAGAGCAGACGATTTACTTGGGGAGAGGAATAATCGAACGCAGTGAGCAAATCGTGCTCAGTGGCGAAGCCGGCCCGAATAGCGATGGCTCTACACCACCCAATTGTATTCGGTGGGCGTTCTTGAAGGTGCGCACAGGATGAAGCCAGAGATAGAAGCCAAACGCGCCATGGCATTGACCCTTGGGTTTGATGCCTCAGCGGCTTTTGTGTCGATGCTGATCGCGATATATGTGCGCTGGATATCCACCAGCGGCGCGCCGGAATCTGCACTGACAACAGCATCAACGGCGTCGGCCACTTTCGCATTTGCGGCGGTATTCTCTTTCTTCACCCTGCGTGTGCATCGGCAGGTTTGGCGTCATTCGGGTTGGCCAGACGCCCTTCGGGTGATCCAAGCCGTTGGCCTAACCGCGCTGATTTTCCTTCCCATCATGTTCATCTGGAACCGGCTGATGGGCTTCCCTCGCCTAAGTCTGCCGATTGCTCTGGGCATTTGGGTGGCGTTGATCTTCCTTGGTCGCATGGTGGCATTGGCACGCTCGACCCGGCAACCGTTCCAGATTTTTAGGGGCGTTCGCGCAGATGCGCCGCCCGCCATCCTGGTCGCCAATGCCTCAGAAGCCGCAGACGTTTTGCGCGATTTGCAAGCCACCAAAGGCGGCGCGCCCGTTCGAATTTTAGGCCTCATTGAAACGGACGGAGCCGAACCAGGACGCGCGATCCGCGGCGCCACGGTGTTTGGCGGGCTAAGCGACCTTGGCAAAATGCTCGATCTCCTCGCCGTTCGATATGGCGCGACACCCTGGGTCGCTGTCGCGGGTACCGTGCGCACCAAAGAAACAATGAACGAGGTGCTGGACACGGCAACACAGCATGGCTCAGAGGTGATGGCGCTTGGGTCTGATCGTGAAGGTCTTCACCTACAACGTGTTCGCCCCACTGACCTCTTAGCGCGGCCGCAACGCAAACTCGATGATGATCCCGTTCGCGGTCTCCTAGAAGGAAAACGTGTCTTCGTTACGGGGGCGGGTGGAACCATCGGGTCGCAGCTCGTAGAACAGTGCGCCAGTCTCGGCGTCTCGCACCTCACGCTGTACGATGCATCTGAGTTCAATCTCTACGAAATTGACCTGACACTGCGAGAGAAGTTTCCGCAACTCGATGTCGACGCACAAATCGGCGATGTCCGCGACAAAACCCGCCTCCGCGATGCCATGCAAAGGGCGAAGCCGCAAATTTTGATCCATGCGGCAGCTTTAAAGCATGTGCCGCTGATGGAGCTGAATCCGTGTGAAGCAATCCTGACCAATGTCGGCGGCGCTGTGAATGCCATTGATGTCGCGATCGAATGTGGTCTTGAACGCTTCGTATTTATCTCAACAGACAAAGCCGTAGATCCCGATAATGTCATGGGCGCAACCAAGCGCTTGGCTGAATTGTCCCTCGCCTACCGTGCGCGCGGGACGCAGCTTGCAGTCTCGATGGTTCGATTTGGCAATGTGCTTGGCTCCTCCGGCTCTGTCGTCCCGCTCTTCGAACGCCAAATCGCCGCCGGAGGCCCTTTGACGCTCACCGATGATCAGGTCTCGCGCTACTTCATGACGGTTGAAGAAGCCTCGTCTTTGGTGCTTCAAGGCACCGCGCATAATGGTAAGCCTGGCGAGTCATCGCTGTACGTCTTGGATATGGGTGACCCGATTCGGATCCGCACACTCGCCGAAGCCATGATCCGGATGAAGGGCATGGTTCCGTATGTTGATATCAAAATCAAAACCACAGGCCTTCGACCGGGCGAGAAGCTCCACGAAGAGCTAACCTATGCCGATGAGCGCCTCATCAGAACCGGCATTGATGGCTTGAATAAAGTTACGCCTGAATCTCGCAAAGCCGAACCAAAGGGTTTTTCTGGCAAGCTCGATATTCTTTTGCGGCTGGCAGGTGAACGCCAATCAGAATCTGCATTATTGGTGCTGGGAGAGCTTGTTCCAGCCTATAATCCACCGATCAGCAAGAAACAGGTGAAAGCGACCCGTTGACGGCATCGGGACTCGTGATAGGCGGGCGAGCGTGTTCAGCCCGATCTGCCTGAAAGCCGCATCATGACCCAAGCCACGAAAATTCGCCGCGCCCTGATCTCTGTTTCTGACAAAGGGGGGCTGGTCGAACGTGCCCAAGCGCTCGCCGACATGGGGGTCGAACTGGTCTCCACCGGAGGCACCTCTAAAGCCCTGAAAGCTGCTGGCCTAACCGTAAAAGACGTGGCGGACCTTACCGGATATCCGGAAATGATGGATGGTCGCGTGAAGACACTCCACCCGGCCGTCCATGGCGGCCTGCTCTATCTGAGAGACAATGACAGCCACAAAGCTGATGCCGACAAACACGGAATCGAAGCTATCGACCTCGTCTATATCAATCTCTATCCGTTCGAAGCCACGGTTGCGTCGGGCGCGGGATTTGAAGGCTGTATCGAGAATATAGATATTGGGGGTCCAGCCATGCTGCGCGCCGCAGCGAAAAATGGCGACTTCGTTTCGGTCTGTACCGATGGCGGCGATCTCGATGCCGTCCTCGCAGAAATGGCGTCCGCCGGTGGGCGCGTCTCGCGCGACACGTCTCGCAAACTTGCGGCGAAGACCTATGCCCGAACCGCGGCTTATGATGCGGCGATCTCTGGCTGGTATGCCAAACAGCTCGGAGAGAGCGCTCCAGACTGGGTCGGCTTCGGTGGCCAACTCAACGAAGCCCTACGCTATGGCGAGAACCCGCACCAAAACGCGGCCTTCTATGTCACCGGCGAGACCCGGCCCGGCGTTGCGACGGCCAAGCAAGTGCAAGGCAAGGCGCTCTCTTACAATAACATTAACGACACCGACGCGGCTTATGAGCTGATCGGCGAACTCGGCGATGAGAAACCTGCCGTCGCCATCATCAAACACGCCAATCCTTGCGGCGTTGCCCTCGGTGAGACGATTATCGACGCATATCGCGAGGCGCTGGCCTGCGACTCGACGTCGGCATTTGGCGGCATCGTCGCGCTCAACCGTCCGCTAAATGTTGAGACTGCCACTGAGATCACCTCAATCTTCACCGAAGTCGTGATTGCACCAGGCGCCGATGAAGCTGCCATTGAGGTGTTCAAAAAGAAAAAGAACCTTCGTCTGCTTCTCACCGACGGCCTGCCCGATCCTTCTGCCACTGGGACCATGGTCAAAACCGTTGCTGGCGGTTTGCTTGTGCAAGATCGCGATTTCGGTCGCATTCGCAAAGAAGACCTTCAGGTCGTCACGAAGATCGCCCCGACAGATGCGCAGCTCGATGATCTCCTATTCGCGTGGCGCGTTGCGAAACACGTGAAGTCCAACACCATCGTCTACGCCAAAGATCGCGCGACTGTGGGCATTGGTGCCGGCCAAATGAGCCGGATTGACTCAGCCCGGATCGCGGCTCGAAAAGCAGAAGACGCGAAAGAGAAAGAACGGTTCGAAACCCTGCGGACGACCGGCTGCGTTGCGGCTTCCGATGCCTTCTTCCCCTTCCCGGATGGTATGCTCGCAGCAGCAGCTGCCGGCGCCAGCGCCATCATTCAGCCGGGCGGCTCGATGCGCGACAAAGAAGTGATTGCGGCCGCTGATGAGGCCGGACTGGCTATGGTCCTGACCGGAATGCGTCACTTCCGGCACTAGCCTGACAGGGGCGCTTCCTGATAGCTAATCCTATGACGACATTGCCGCCCCCCTTCGACGACGACCGACAGCACTGGCTGAACATTCGGGTCTATTACGAAGACACCGATTTTACAGGCATGGTCTATCACGCGAATTATCTGCGCTTCTTCGAACGCGGACGATCTGATTTCCTACGCGATGCCGGTGTCAGCCATCAAAGTCTGCTCGCGCGGGAGACGCCCGCGGCATTCACGCTGACCAATATCGAGGTCGACTACAAGAAGGCCGCCAAAGTCGACGACCTACTGTCCATCCGTACGCGCAGCCGCGGCGTGAAAGGCGTGCGCATGTATTTCGAGCAGACCTGCTTTCGCGGCGATGAAGTGATCGCCGAAGGGCGCGTGACCGCCGTGATGATCCACGCAGACGGTCGACCGATGCGGCCCATCAAAGAAATCGTCGAACAGCTAAGGCCATTCCAATACCAAGCGGAGCAGAGCTAGCTAAGCGGGGCACGTCCCGCCAGCAGTGGCCAAATCGACCGACAGGTCCTGGAAAAAGTCGCCGAGGCCTTCAAGGTCATCTTCGCTGAAGGTGGTGATGCTGCGGTCGCGCGTCATCTCTTCGATCCGCTCAGCAGCCGCTTCTACGTCACCGCCATCTTCTTTGGCCTCATTCATCGCAATCAGGACGTCTTTATACGTGTCCACCAGGTCTGGACTCTTCATCGCTTGAGCCGCGAAGCAATCGCAGAAGCCGGTTAAGGTCGTCTCGGCTTGATTGGTGATCCGGCTCATCGTGCGCGCATCGCCCTCAAACAGCGCTTCGCATTGCGCGCTTAAGATCGACTCATTTGGCGGCGCCCCCCAGCAGGCACCAAGGACAGCAACCGACGCGATGGTCGCGAATAGACGTTTCATAACATTCTCCCTCACCGGCAAGGTCAGGGAAAAAGCGATGAAACGCAAGCGTGGTTACTGCACCACGTCTTGCCACTCCGGGGTTTTCTCCAGCGTGGCTTTCGCGAACGGGCAGAGCGGGATGATCTTAAACCCTTCCGCGCGCGCATCTTTGACCGCAGCTTCGACCAGCTGCTTGCCGACGCCTTGGCCTTTTAACGCCTCTGGCACACCGGTATGATCAATAATGATCCGCGTCGTACCGGCGCGGGAATAGGTCATTTCAGCCTCATGCCCATCGACGACGGTGACATAGCGGCCACCGCTCGGGCCATCTTCGCGGGTAATTTGGATATCAGACATTTCAATCTCCTCAGTTGCCGTAAGAGCTAGGTCGCGACGGCCCGCTCGACCATGTTGAAAAGAGAGAATACAAATATCTCAGATTTGCATAATTCGATCACGCCCTCCTGACAGAGCTTGTCAGCGGACTTGCGATAAAGTTCAATTCTGGGTTCGGAGATATAACATGCCAAAGGCCACCGCTCGCGAAAAGCTCGCCAGAGAAAAACACATCAAGAAGGTCGTCATGGACAAGGCCTGGGGCGGCATGCAACCGGGACAGACCATGTTGGTCGCGACGCCTTTGATGGTCGATGCCTACATTCGCGATATCCCGCATGGTGAGACCAAATCGATTCCAGAGATCCGTGCTGACCTCGCCGCCCGAGAAGGCTGTGCCGGGACCTGCCCAATGTCGACATCGATCTTCATCCGCATGGTGGCGGAAGCGGCATTGGAAGACCTGTCAGATGGCAAACAGGTGGCGGATGTCAGCCCCTTTTGGCGGGTCATCACAAGCAAAGACAAAATGGCTAAGAAGCTCGACATAGATCCCGCATGGATCGATGAACAGAGACGACTCGAGGCCGGTTAGCGTTTCCTCCCAACGCTGCGCGTGTGTGCACTACCCGCGTTGCGCCGTTCCCGACTAGCACGCGGCTTCAGAACCGATTATGGCCCGGCATATGAGACTTCCCCCGCGACCTGACCTGATCTGGAAAGTTGACGGTACGCCCGTCGATCGCCGCGTGGATGATGTCTACTACTCCGTTGAGGACGGCTTAGCCGAAACACGCGCTGTCTTCTTGGCCGGTTGCGGCTTGCCAGACGCTTGGAAGAACCGAGCAAGTTATACAATTGCCGAGCTTGGTTTCGGCACAGGCCTCAACTTCCTCGCCACCTGGCAAATGTGGCAGGCAACACGCGGCGGGCAAGGTTGGCTTCACTTTGTCAGCTTTGAAGGCTTTCCGCTCGATGCAGAAGATATCACCCGAGCCTTGAAGCCATGGCCCGAGCTCACGCCACTTGCTGAGCAATTGTGTGAGCGTTGGCCGCCCCGGGCGAAAGGCGTGCGCCAGATTATCTGGCCCAAAGAACGCCTCACCCTCACGTTGCACATCGGCCTGATCGAAGACACTCTGCCGCAATCCGAATTCTACGCCGACGCCTGGTTTCTCGACGGCTTCAGCCCCGCCAAAAATCAAGCCATGTGGGAGGATCATCTTTGGTCTCTCATTGCGGAACGCTCCAACGCCAAGGCTCGCGCCGCGACCTTCACCGTGGCTGGCGCCGTGCGGCGCGGATTGGCAAGCGCCGGATTCCAAGTCGAAAAACGCCCAGGGCATGGCCGCAAACGCGAAAGACTGGAAGCCCAACTCGACGCGGCCGTTGCCGCCACGCCGAAGCCTTTGCCGACCAATCCCCGCGTCGCAATTGTCGGGGCGGGGATCGCGGGCGCTTGCCTTGCCTATGCGCTCTCACAGCGCGGCGCCGACGTCACGATCTGGGAGACGGACGATGGTCCAGCGCAGGGCACGAGCGGCAATCCCCTCGCATTGGTTATGCCGAGGCTCGATGCGGCTGATACCGCTCAAGCCCGGCTGCTTCTTGATGCCTATTTAAGCGCACAAGCCTTTTACCAAGGTCGTCCAGGCGTGACGGTGACCGAGACCGTCCATCGCCCACGCAATGCCAGCGAAGCGGAGCGGTTTAAGAAACTCCTTGCTGATCCGCCTTTGGGATTGGAGCAACTCGAGGCATTATCCGGCGGCGGCCTGCTGCACAAACGCGCAATCGCCATCGAGCCCAACCTCTTATTGCCGCATCTACTCGAAGGCGCGCATGTCAAATGGTCGACGCGCGCCCAGATCGCTCCGGATCGGCGCACCGTCAATGACGAAGCGTTCGATGCGATCATTCTCGCCAGCGGCTGGCATATGGCGCGTCACCTTCCAGACCTCGACCTGACTGGTCGTCTCGGTCAGATCGAGTGGGTGAGCTCAAACGTCGATGCGCCCGCCAGCGCCTTAGCTGCAGGGGCCTATGCCGTCGCTGTCAGGCAAACGCGGCTCTGGGGCGCAACCTTCGCTGATCATGAGGGTGGCGCGCCTCAGACCAGCGACGCAGCGCGCGATGACAACCTGCAGGCTTTACAAGAACTCGCGCCGTATTGGTGGCGTGAGGCAAAGCCCGACGCAGCGCACTCTCGCGCGGGTGTGCGTGCCACCACCGCGGACCGCTTACCCTTGATCGGCGCTTGGCCGAATCCAAAAGCCTTGGCCGCAGACCGGCAATCTCTTGAACGCCTCGCGTGGAAGATTGCGCCCGAAGCTTACGCTTGGCCTGGATGTTATATTGCGGGTGGCTTCGGATCGCGAGGCTTCACCTGGGCCCCATGGGCCGCTTCAATCATCCGGTCACTGATTTTCAATGATCCGAGCCCCGCACAATTCGAATCACAGCGCGCAAGTGTGCCAAATCGGCAAATTTTGCGGATCCTGAAGCGAAATCCCGCTAAATGATCATTTAAGCGCGGGCAAGTTTTCACCAATAAATTGCGCGAGAAAGGAATAATTCGCCCACTCCTCGAGCATTTTAATTTTGACAGCGCTGACTATCAGTTTTGACAGCGTTTACCTCCGATTAAGGGGTGGCATTGGCGAGGGGCTTGCAGTTGTATCCGACAACTCGGTGGTAGGACCAATTTCCACCGGTCGAAATCAACGCACGAAAAGGCTTAGGGGAAAATAACGTGTCTCAACAGAATGTAGAGTTGGCAGATCTCGGTATCGAGGCAGCAGAGGTTCGAAAGAACTGGAGCGAGGAACGCCTCTATGAACAAGCTGTCCGCAGCGGTGAAGGCGAAGTGGCCAAGGGTGGGGCCTTGCTCGTCAAAACTGGCAAGCACACAGGTCGCTCAGCGAAGGACAAGTTCACCGTTCGCGATGAGAGCACCGAAAACACCGTCTGGTGGGACAATAATGCGTCTATGACGCCCGCTAATTTCGATGCGTTATGGGAAGACTTCCAAGCTCATCTTGAAGGCAAGACACTCTACACGCAACAATTGTTCGGCGGCGCTGATCTCGATCACCGCGCCCCCGTGCGGATCGTCAATGAGTTTGCCTGGCACAGCCTGTTCATTCGTCACTTGCTGCGCATTCCAACGGATGCTGAGTACCAAGACTTCGCGCACGACTTCACCATCATCAATAGCCCCAGCTTCCGCGCGGATCCGGCCAAGCATGGCACGGTTTCAGACACTGTGATTGCGGTGAACTTCGCAAAGAAACTCGTTCTGATCGGCGGCACGAGCTATGCGGGCGAGACCAAGAAATCAGTCTTCACCATCCTGAACTATATCCTGCCAACCAAAGGCGTGATGCCGATGCACTGCTCGGTCAATGATGGCGGCAATAATGATGCGGCCATCTTCTTCGGCCTGTCTGGCACGGGCAAGACGACGCTCTCTGCAGACGCAAGCCGCACGCTGATCGGTGACGATGAGCATGGCTGGTCAGAGAACGGTTTGTTCAATTTCGAAGGCGGCTGCTACGCGAAGATGATCAATCTGTCGCCAGAAAATGAGCCTGAGATCTTCGCCACAACCAGCATGTGGGGCACCGTTCTTGAGAACGTCGTGATGGATCCTGAGACACGTGAGCTCGATTTCTTCGACAATACGCTGGCTGAAAATTCGCGCGGCGCGTATCCGATCAAAGCGATTGAGAATGCCTCTTTGACCGGTCGCTGCGGCCAGCCGAAGAACCTGATCATGCTGACCTGTGACGCGTTCGGCGTCATGCCACCCATCGCCAAGCTAACCCCAGCGCAAGCGATGTATCACTTCCTGTCTGGTTATACCGCGAAAGTGGCTGGCACAGAAAAAGGCGTGACGGAGCCCACAGCAACCTTCTCAACCTGCTTTGGCGGACCGTTCATGCCGCGTCACCCGAGCGAGTATGGCAAGCTGCTCGGTGAGCTGATCGACCGCTACAATGTGAATTGCTGGTTGGTTTCAACCGGTTGGACCGGCGGCGCGCATGGCGTGGGTCACCGGATGCCGATCAAAGCGACCCGCGCGCTCCTCAATGCAGCGCTCGATGGTTCGCTGAATGATGCTGACTTCCGTGAAGACGACACGTTCGGCTTCATGGTGCCGACCGCGCTGGACGGTGTCGACAGCACCATCCTCAACCCACGTGACACATGGGCGGACAAAGCCGCTTATGATGCGCAGGCTGAGAAGCTCGCCAATATGTTTGTCGAGAATTTCAAAGTCTACGAAGCGCATGTCGATGCCGCGGTGAACGCAGCTGGCCCACGGGTGAAAGTCGACGCGTAAGCCCGCACAATACGATTTGAAGAAAGCCCTCGGCGAACGAGCCGGGGGCTTTTTTCTGCCTTATCAGGCTGTCATCCTGAGCGAAGTTGAAGACAAGGCGGAAGCGTTGGCGCGTGTGGCCACGCTCGCCCTTTAAAGATATTCTAGCAGATGCAGGCTGAACAACGCCGCCTGTTTGGCCGCAATTGGCCCCAGCCTCAAATAATCATCGTTCGGCGCTTCTTGCGCGACATTGCTGCCCGCACGTACGACGATGAAAGGCACGCCGAGCATCACGCACGTATGTCCTAGGGGCCCCGACTCCATTTCCATAATATCTGTCTTCATCACATTGCGCAGCATGGATATGCGCTGCTCGGTCACGCCGAACAGGTCTGAAGACGCGACCACACCCCGGCGTGCTTTGATCGTATAGGTCGCGCCATTAGCGGTGACCTCCGGCGCGTCATAGCTTTCAATCGCAAGATCAGCGGCTGCGAGCAAAGCGGGCGATGGCGACCAGCCATTATCTTCTTCAGCGCCGTTCACTGGGCTGTTCATCGGCCGATAGACCATACCGTCTTGTGTCAGGCTGCCATAATCATGCTCGTAATTGACCGTGGAGACGATGACATCGCCGGTTCGCAAATCTTGGTTGATCCGCGCACCCGTGCCACTCATCAAGACAAGCCGAGGTTTGAAGTGCTGAATGAAGAGTGTGCTCGTCACCCCCGTATATGTTTTACCGATCCCGGTAATCGCAACCACGACTGGCTTGCCGTGGATTGTGCCTTGCCAATAGGGAACGCCCCAAAGTTCGCCTGTTTGAGGGTCGGGCATGGCCTCGACAAAGGGCGGGATCTCTTGCGGCACCGCACCGACGATCAAGATCGTGTCGCTCGCTTCATAATGTAGCGGCGTGTCTGGCGCAGCTTGCTCAAAGTCAGGCCCGAGATGTAGCCCCCAATAAGGATCAACCTCCGCTGATGGATCTGGTTCCGCCGACGAGCTTGCACAAGCGGCCAATCCAATCACAGCGAAACAGAGAAAAATGCGTTTTAGCATGTCGAGGCTCCCAACTCATTGATCTGAGAATTGAGGATCGCGCCGAAGACACAACCATGATGTTTGGACCTGAAGAGATATTTGAGCCGGCGCTTGAAAAACATGCAGGCGCGGCGCCGCCACCGCGCGCAGTCTGCCGTTCACTTTTTTTAGCCTTTGAAAATCTGCGATTATTTTATACCGTCTTGGCATCAGTGTGTGGGGACCTGATAAAATGACAGACGCAACCGCGCCGCCAAAGCTCAATGTCTTCATTTCCTATTCCCGGCGGAATAGCGATATCGCGAACCTGCTGCTGGAAGATTTAGAGGCGCGCGGGTTCAACGCCTATTTCGATAAAGAAGATATCGTCGTTGGCGAAGATTGGCGAGCGCGGCTGAGAGAGCTGATCGCAGGGTCCGAAGTGATCGTGTTTCTGGTCAGCGAGGCCTCAACGCAATCGGAAATCTGCCAATGGGAAATCGACGAAGCGCAGCGCCTCGGCAAGCGGATTTTCCCCGCCATTATCGAGAATGATATTCTCGACCGCGTCCCTGGAAGCTTGACGCACATAAACTATTCCTTCCTCAACGAAGCGGACAAATGGACCGAGGAACTCGATAAACTTGATGCGGCGATAAAACTCGATGCCACTTGGCTCCGGGCGCACCGCCGCTTGGCGGAACTTGCTGATCGCTGGGAGGGCGCCGGCCATGATCCCGGTCTATTGCTGCGCTCTGAAGCGATCGTCGAAGCAGAGCAAATGCTCGCGCGCCGACCGCAAAATGGACCTGCCTCCTCAAACACCATCCTCGCCTTTCTTCAAGTCAGTTTAGAAAAAGAGCGTGCAGATCGTGACTCGCGGCGCCGCCTGGTCCAGCGCAGCTTTGTACAACCAGCGCGCACCGCGCTCGAAGAAGATGACCCGACCCGGGCGCTTCGCTTCCTCGCCGCAGGCGCGCTTCTGTCAGACGATCCGACCTTGTCGCTCGACGCACAGTCGCCCGAGCCTGCAAAACATGCGCTTTGGCGCGCCGCAGCCAAAGCCACGTGTGATCCACGGCTACCGCTAAATGTACTACATGGACACGGACGTGGCCTTTGGGGCGTCACATTAGACGCAGCCGGCGAACACATCCTCTCCTACGCGATGGACGCCACCGCCCGCCTCTGGCGCGCCGCAGATGGTGAGTTGCTGCAGACGTTCCATCATCCTGAGGACTGGGTAAAAACCGCCCAATTTGTCCCGCGGTCTACCCATATTGTGACGGGCGGTGATGACGGTATCGTTCGGCTCTGGGATACGGAGACGGGCCGCCTGGTCAGTGAACTTCTCGGTCACAAGCAACGGATCGGAGATGTTTGCGTGGCGCGGGATGGACGTCACGCCCTGTCGATTTGCAGTGCCCCCTATAATCATGAGATCGACAATCACGCCTACGAGGCCTTACTGTGGGACCTCGAAACGCACTCGCTCAAACGCCGCATCGACAACATTCCGTCTTCAGTGGACCTCATCGACTTTAGCGCCGACGGCAATCGCTTCTTGATCGCGGGCGCAGGTGTCGCGGTTTACCAGATTGACGCGCCTGACGATGTGACCGCGCTGGAGATGACATTCGGCAAGATCGTCACCTACGCCAAGTTCAGCCAAGACGGGAAACGTATCTTTACGGCGTTTCGAGAGAACGAATTCGGCGAACCGGTCGAGCCCCGACCACCCGGCATCAACATTTTCGATGCTGAGACAGGAGCACTAATAGACTCGCTGGACGCGTATGTTGACGATCCGATCGTTGTTGCCATCTCGCCAGATGAGACGCTTGTCGCCATAGATGGATCTGAGGAGACGACGCTCTGGGATCTGACCACTCGGCAGGTCAGGCTGCGTTTTCCAAAGGGTGAACATGGCAAGTTGCTGCTGAAATTCAGCCCGGACAGCCAGAAACTCTTCATCGCGGATACGTTCTACGCCGACCTATATGATGTTGAAACCGGCCAAAGCTTGGCCTCTTTAAGCAGCCACAAAGGGGCTTTCGGCGATGTCGCCTTCTCCCCAGATGGCACATGGTTTGTGACCATTGCCCGCGACGTCGTATACTTCGGAGAACACCAAGAGGATCAGACGGTGCGGAAATGGCGTGCCGATCCCTATCACGTCCGAACTTTTAACACGTTCGCCAAGCACCACATCCCGCCAATTGCAACGGGAGCACCTGATCAATTCGGCATTGCATCGCGCTATGGCGTAGAGCTGTTCATCACCGATTTCGTCGCCGAGGCGCGAAGTTTTACCTTCTCCCCGCCCGAGGGGATTGGCTGCGATAAGACTGCGATCGCTGCCGATGGGCGATGGATCCTTTATGGAGATGGACGAGCGCTCGCCGCGGCCGTGAGAATGGAAGAGGATGCGCAGATCTCCCCCATCCGTCTCAATGACAATGTCAGCGCCTCCAATTTCTCTCGCCAAGCAGACACGATCGCCGTGGGAACCAAGAGCGGAGAGATCGAGATCAGATGCTATCCGGATTGGAAGCCTGGCGACAAACGAGAGATCCACAAAACACTCATCACGGCGATCGCCTTTGACCCGGCGGGCGCCTTTGTCTTATCAGCCGCCGAAGACGGTAAAATCGCGGTCACAGAAATCCGCTCCGGCGATACGCAAGCGTGCTTTACGTCAGAGCTCCCGCGCATTGATCTCATCGAAACGAATGCAAATCGTGACCTGGTCGTCATTGGATCTGATCAAAACATGCTGGTTGAGATTTGGGCGAAGACTGAGCGCCCAGAATGGCGCCGCATCTCGGTTGTTCGTGACCTCGTCAACATTCTCGCCCCGGGCATCTCTGTTGCCATCCACCCGAATGGACACGTGATCGCCGTCGGCATTCGCGGGCTGAATGAAGTTCTGGTCTTAGATGCGGCCACCGGCGCGCAACTCATGAAAATAGAGGGGCACAATGCGGTCACCGCTTTGAACTTCCCCCCCAGCGGCGATCGTCTCCACGTGTATGATACTAGCGACGCCGCCTCCGTTTGGGACATCAACGCGGTCTCAAATCTCGGGGCTGATCGCGCCGCGTTTTTGATCGACAAACTTGCCAATGGTCGCGGACGTTTGAGTGACGCTGATCGGAATGATCTTCTCTTGATTGAGGCCCCAAAAGATCTATTCGAAGCCTATCAAAATGCGCTTCGACCGTCGGGCGGGAGCACTGCTGAGCCAGTCTCTACGGCCCCAGATTTGGGACAGGATTTCAGCGAAACGGCGTCCTTTGCAACGTCAAATCATCGCCCGTCTGACGAACGAGAAACCACACCTCCATCGGTCGATAAGCCTGGTTTCTTTCGGAAGCTCTTTCGGCGTTCTTAGATTAAGCAAAGCCGCAATCGATACCCAATAAACGAGCGAACCGATTGCGTCAGAAAGAGTCTGCGACTAGGCGTGAAAACATGACGGTCGCTTCTCCTTTCGAAGTAAAACTTCAACCGAACGAGAACGTCCTTTGGACGGGTAGAGGCTCTGGACGAAACTTTTCCTCTCATGTGATCGCGCCTCCGGTCATTATTTTCTGCCTTATGCTTATTTTGATCGTTTACGCAGCAATGACCGGGTTCCGGTCGCATTATGCTATATTGCTCATCGGTTCAACGATGGTGTTGGCCGCTGCCCTATCCTATTCTTGGATCAGACTGTCATCTCCCCCAACCGAGCGTTACTGGATCACCAATCAGCGAATCTTGATTGCGCCACTAAAACTAGATGGGTCTCTGAGGAGCTTTGTTAGTGAGGATAGTCCACTCACTAAAGAAGGGCATAGGCAGTTCAAAGCTATCAAGTTACTGCCCAAACGGAAGAGCGTATATTTTGAGCCCCATGTCATTATCAGGGGACGACGCACAATTGTACCGCTCTTTGTTGGGATAGAGGATGCTGCAAAAGTCGGAAAAATTGCTGCGGATGCTTTCGGGATGAAACTCATCATCACATGAATTTACTGCGGTTTGTGTCTCACGATTTACCCCGCCAGCATAATCACGCTGCCATTGCGTCCATAATCAGCCTCGCCGCGCTGGTTGCGGCGGCGATTGGAGAAATAGTCCGCTTCCATGGCGCACGTGTCGTGGCCGATATTGTCGATCTCGCCTAGGCCTTCGCGTTGTAAGACTTCATGAACATAGCCGGTCAGGTCGAAATGCGAGCGGTCCTCGCGCCCGGCTTTGAACAATCGATCTGTCCATTCTTGCTCACCGACAAACGTATCGCGAAACTCGGGACCAACTTCATAGCTCGCCTGCTGAATGGCTGGGCCGATTGCGGCGATGATACGGCCGCGCGCGGCACCGAGCTCCACCATCGCTTCGATGGTGGCCTCACAGACCCCGGCAATCGCCCCTTTCCACCCCGCATGCGCAGCACCGACCACACCGGCCTCGGCATCAGCGAACAGCACAGGGACACAGTCTGCAGATAGGATACAAAGCGCCAATCCTGGGACTTTGGTCACCATCGCGTCGGCCTGCGGGCGCGAATGCCAGGGCTCGGTCACTGTCACAACTTTCGCACTATGAACCTGGAAACAGGATAGGAGCTTTTCAGCGCCCATTGCATCACGAATACGTTCGCGATTGTCGCGGATCGCTTGAACGTCATCGTCAGACCCCTGGCCGATGTTTAAGCTCTCATAAAGCCCCGAGGAAACGCCGCCTTTGCGCCCGAAAAAGCCATGCGCAACGCCGTCAAGGTTTGACAGGCGCTCACTTTCCACACGCAGTGGCGCCATCAAGACGCATCCTCCGCGTAATGACACACCGCTTGCAACTTATTGCCATCCGGATCGCGGACATAAGCGCCATAATAGTTTGAATGATAATGCGGCCTCAGCCCCGGCGGTCCCTCATCAGTGCCACCATGCGCCAGAGCGGTTGCATGGAACGCATCGACCTGAGCTCGCGTCTTTGCCAAAAAGGCGATGTGTGTACCATTTCCAACCGTCGCGGGTTTCTTGTCATAGGTAGGGCCGACAAAGAGCTTAGAGCCCGTCATTTCCCCGTATGCCGCGCCCTGGTCGTTTTCGCGAAACACGTTGACCTCCATGACTTTCATGATCGCATCGTAAAACGGCTTTGCGCGCGACCAATCATTCGTGCCAAGCGTGATATGTGCGTACACAGGGAGCCCCCAGTCTGTCTCGATTGAGCGCAGACTAGGATCAGATTCCCGTCCGGTCCAGGTCTAACGCGGCGCGCGTTTCGCCAAAATGCGTTGCAATGTGCGGCGGTGCATATTCAGCCGGCGCGCTGTTTCAGAGACATTGTGTCCGCACAGCTCGTAGACGCGCTGAATATGCTCCCAGCGCACGCGGTCGGCAGACATTGGGTTTTCCGGCGGCTCAGGCAGGCCATCTCCGGAATTCACCAACGCCCGGACGATATCCTCAACATCTGCAGGCTTTGCGAGGTAATCGACCGCGCCGGCTTTCACCGCCGCCACAGCGGTGGCGATCGCACCATAGCCGGTCAGAATGACGGCGCGCGCCTCCGGGCGGTAGCGATGCAGCACTTCGACCACATCGAGACCTGAGCCATCCTCCAGACGCAAATCGAGAACCGCAAAGGCAGGCGGATTGAGCCGCGCAATATCGCGCGCTTCGCCAACTTTCGAGGTCGCTGAGACTAAAAATCCGCGCTGGGTCAAAGCCCGCGCCAAACGCTGAAGAAATGGCCCATCATCGTCAAGAACAAGACAGGTTCGGTCCTCAACGTCTTTGAGACTTTCATGCAGTTTTACTGTGACTGGAGATTCCATTTGTCGCTCCTTCAGCCTCGATTTCTATTCATCTAACCTTTAATCTAGGTTATTTTCCGTATTGTCCAAAGGCTGTAACTCAGTTCTAGGCCACACCGCCTGCACAATGGCTCCGCGGCGAGGTGCCGCGCGGTTGCGTGTCGCAATCCGGCCGCCTGTGCGCTCGATGAGGGTTTTCGCGATAAAGAAGCCCAATCCCATGTCACCGCCGCCCAAATGGGCCTCACCGCGTTGGGAAACATAGGGCTCACCCAGCTTCGGCATCACTTCGGCCGCAAAGCCCGGCCCATCATCACGAATGGTTACGATGAACTGGGCTTCCGTCCAATTGGCGACCACGCGGACTTCAGAGTCTGCAAAGCTCACGGCATTTTCGATAAAGGCCCCGAGCGCGTGAAGGATCTCCGGGCTTCGGCGGATCGTCGGGACTTTGGCTTCCCCTGTTTCGGCGGCCTCGTAGGTCACTCGGACCGCAACCCCGAGCCCTTTATGCGGAGCCGCCGCTTCTTCCACCAGCGCACTCATCGGCATCCTTGCGTGCACGATGTCGCTCGCTTCTCGGGCGCGGCCTAGGCGCTGCAAAATATCCCGGCACCGCTCCGCCTGTTCAGCCAAGAGCGTGGCATCCTCCAAATGCGGGCTATCCTCCGGGAGCATGGTCTGTAGCTCTTTCGCGACCAAATGGATCGTCGCCAGCGGCGTGCCGAGCTCATGCGCCGTCATCGCTGACATCGCGCCGAGGGCCGAAAGCCTTTGCTCGCGCGACATTACGACCGCAGCAGCATCCAACGCCCGGACCATTTTCGCTTCATCTTCATTCACGCGCTGCGCCGATAAGGCGAAGAAGACAATCCCGATACAAAGCGCCGCGAAATGCCCGCCTTCAAAGAGCTGCGGAAAAACCAAGGCTTCACCTTCGCGCCAAGGCAACTCATACGCAAAGACTGGCATCAGGGCGGCGAACCCAATCGCCAAGACTGAAATTGCTGTCGTATAGCGGGCCCCTAAGCTGGACGCCGCGACGGTGACGGGTGCGATTAGGAACAGCAAGAATGGGTTGGACAATCCACCCGTCAGACTGATCAGCAGACCGAGCTGGACCACGTCAAATCCAATTTGAAGTGCAGCCTCCCAGCCTTTTAGCAATTGTGGCCCGACCGCCGCGAAAGACAGGAACACGTTCAACCAAGCCGACGCCGCAATCACCGCCAAGCATAGGCCGAGCGGCAAACTGAACCCAAACCCGAAATAGACCGTCAAAACCGCGATCGTCTGCCCGACCACCGCCATCCAACGGAGGGTCATTAGCGTCGCAAGGCGTGTCCGCCCTTGCGCCGCGCCCACATTAGACAAACCTTCTGGCAGCAGGCTGACCAGGGCTTCGTCCATTCCAGCGCGGGTCGCGTTTAGATCTTCCAAATTTGTTCTCCGAGTGCGGCGTCACGGCCCCTTATCATAATCCGTAAACATGCCATATCGCAGGGATGAAAGTCTTATCGTCTCTTTCCCTTGGGCTTGCAGGTCTCGCCTTGGCCGCTTGCAGCCCGTCACCGACCGATGCCACCGCAGGCGGCGCGCAAGCCGGATGCATGACCCGCGCCTATGACTCGATCGGTGGTCCGATCAGCCTGGTCGCCCACACCGGCGAACGCGTGACAGAAGAGACCTATAAAGGCCAAGCGACATTGATCTATTTTGGCTTCACCTATTGCCCGGATATCTGCCCCGGCACATTGGTCGCCGTGAACCGGGCTTATCAGGCGCTGCCAGACGATATCACGCCGCCGCAAACGCTGCTCATCACGGTCGACCCGGAACGCGACACGCCGGAAGCCTTAGCGGACTATGTCTCAACCGCGGCGTTTCCAGATAATCTCGTTGGGTTAACGGGGACAGATGAAGAAATCGCCGCAGCTGCGGATGCCTTTATCGCACAATATGAGCGCATCGAAGCGCCGGAAAGCCTCGCCGAATACACGATGGACCACACGTCTTTACTGTATCTCATGGACGAGAATTGGCAGCTCAAAACCTTCTTTGCCGAGGCCGATGCCAATCCAGAAGATATTGCGCAATGCCTTGCGCAACATCTCGGCTAGTGCGCTTACGACAAAGCCTGCGCTTCCACGCGCGTACCGGATAAGAATGCCGACAGGATCGCCGCGGCCGCCGCACTCGTGCCAACGCCTAGTTTTGCATAAGCCCGGCGTCGAAAAGTGTCCGCCGTCGCTGGAGAGACCCCCATGCGCTCAGCGATCTGGTTTTTGGTTAACCCTGCGCTGATCCACATCAGCAGTTCGACCTCGCGCTGCGACAAGCCGAGCTGGGCGCGCGCTTCATCGCATGTGCGATGCGGATATAATGCGAACTTGCCAACTTTGAAGCTGGGTTTGCTCGGAGTCGTCTCTGGTTTGATCGGCTGAAAAGTCATCGGCGCGCGCTTAATCCGTTTTCCCTCTAACACAACGGGATTTACGCAGGACGTCCTTCGAAATCACTGCGTTTGTCGCGCAACTTCGTTACGAATTTGAACAAAAACTAAATGAAACCGTCGCGATTGAAGGCACTTCGGTATTAAACTGGGGCTTGGGGAGCGTTAACACGCAGACCCCTTTGCCTTGGTGAAAACCAATGATGAAATAAAAAACTTCCTGATAAGGTTTCGATATGCGCACCGCAGCCCCGTTTGAACCGCTTCAACCCCGACGATAAGTCCGCGCGGCCAAGGTCCAGCCGCACCGTGCCCTCGCTCTGCAAATCGCACATCATCGTCCACAAAAGGCGATTATGCGCACAATATTTACGGCCATCAGGTGTCGTCACGCCAGCTTGATACGTCGCCATCGCGCCATGCTTCAGCACCAACATGCCCGCGACCGGTCGCCCGACTATGCGCGCCGAGTACAGCATGGCCTGGTTTTTGTTGGCCGCCGCATAGGCCAATAAGAACCCGCTCGGATAGGATTTATAGCCCCGCGCGCTCTGCTGCTTGGTTTCTGCCTCCAAGAACCAGTGGTGCTTTTTAAGATCGAGCGGCTCGACCCGGATCTCGAGCGCCGCCGATTCGGCTTTGTTAAGCTGGTTGCGCCACTTTTGCTGCAGCCCCGCCCGCATTTCAGTTGGTGCCGCGAGATCTAGGATCGCAAGCTCAGCGCCTTTGGCAAACTTCATACCGCCAGTTTTCGCGTCTCCCGCCGGCGCATTGACCACCATTATCCCTTTAAGATTCCGGCAAATGTCGCGCGTCAGGGTTTCAAACCCTGCATTCGTCTCAGCCACCGGCCCGCGGGACACCAAATGGAAGTCACCGAGCACAGGCAGTTTGCGAGACTGGACCAAGCAGGTCCCATCACTCGTCTCATACCGCGCGACGTCAACACCGATCGAGCGGCACGTTCGCTCGAACGCCTCTGATTGGGGTAAGGGACAGGCCAAATCCATCATAGAATAAACCTGCGGTAGAAACGCTTCACATTTGGTTAACTCTTCTTCGCCCTGATTTTCGGGCTGAAACGGCGGAAAGGCGTGCAATCACCGCGACGTCACAGCCTTGATCGTTTGGCAATCATCCAAAAATCTCCTATGTTGCAGCGCAACAAAGTCGGGATTGGGAAAATATGCTCTATACGCTGGTCGAAATGAATCGCGCCGCGCTGGCGCCGATGCGTTTGCTGGCAAAGGGCACGATGCAGGCCCTGGAAAACCCGCTCAATCCCTTAGCGAACACCTCGTTTGGGCGCTCAGCTCATGCGGCCAGCAGCGTTTTTGAGCGCGCGACCCGCTATTATGGGAAGCCTGAATGGCAAATCCCCAGTACGGAAATTGGCGGTAAGACGTGTCCGGTCACACCCGTGACAAGTTGGTCGACCCCTTGGTGTAACCTCGTTCATTTCTCGACCGAGGGCGCGCCGAAAGGGCGCCCGCGCTTGCTGATCTGCGCGCCACTCTCCGGGCACTTCGCAACCCTATTGCGCGGCACCGTCGAGGCCTTTTTGCCAACGCACGAGGTCTACATCACGGATTGGACCGACGCGAAAATGGCCCCAGTCTGGCTTGGGCGGTTCGATCTCGACGATTATATCGATCATGTGCGCTCGGCACTTCAGCATATTGGCCCTGGCGCGCACGTCGTTGCGGTGTGTCAGCCCGGTCCGGCGGTGCTCGCAGCCATCTCCATGATGGCGGAAGATCAGGATCCTAGCTTACCGGCGACAATGACCTTCATGGGCTCTCCCATCGATGCGCGTAAATCGCCGACGGTGCCAAACCTGCTCGCTGAAGAGCGCAGCTTTGAGTGGTTCCGCGAGAAAATGATCTACACCGTGCCCGCGCCATGGCCCGGCATGTTGCGCCGCGTCTATCCCGGCTTCGTACAGCTGACCAGCTTCATGCATATGAACTGGGATCGCCACGTGGATGCGCAGGCCCGCTTCTTCGATCACTTGGTCGAAGGCGATGATGACAGCGCCGAGAAACACCGCGTCTTCTATGACGAATACCTCGCCGTTTTGGATCTGACCGAGGAATTCTATCTCCAAACCATCCGCCGCGTGTTCCGCGAGCATCGCTTGGCGCGTGGCATTTTCCGCTATCGCGGCGAGCGGCTGATCAATCCTGGCGCGATTGAAACCGTGGGGTTAATGACCGTAGAAGGTGAAAAAGACGATATTTCCGGCATCGGTCAAACCCAGGCCGCACATGACCTCTGCACCAACATCCCAGAGAAGATGCAGATGGACTATATCCAGCCAGGTGTCGGTCACTATGGCGTCTTCAATGGCCGCCGCTTCGAAGCCGAAATCGTCCCTCGCATCAACGCCTTCCAAGAGATGATTGTCGGGCGCTAATAGTCTGCTCAATGCGCGAGCAGCTTGTCTGAATACGAGGCGATTCACGCCGGTTACTTTTTTCAAATGATATGATCTGGATTTTTGCTTGGCAAAATTGGATCCGAGATCAAACGTGGGTCTGTCGCGCAAAGAAGCGTGACGTATCGCAAAGACGCACTCATCCTTTCACCTGAAGGAGCGTCATTTTTGCGCTTTTTTCGAGCCTTTCCGACCCTCATACGCCTGCTGACATCGAGCCTGTCTGCGAGACCTGCATGAGGTCGCGTTCAAATGGAGACGTCCATGACTGAATTGACTGAAAATACCCTGCTACAACCCTCTCGCCGCACCTGGCTAAAGCTAGCTGGCGTCGGCGCGGTGGGTGCCGCCGCAGTGCTGCCCGCTTGCACGCCAACCAGCAATGCGGATGAAACGCCCGCTGCGCCAAAGATTGACCCAGATGCCCTGGCGATCATGTCGTCGAACGAAAACCCGTTTGGTCCCTCTCCGATGGCCCAGGCCGCGATGATCGAGGCGGTGGGCGATATCTATCGCTATACTGGACCGCTCACCGCGAAGTTCGGCAAAATCATTGCTGAGCGCGAAGGGGTCGAACCAGAGCAAGTCCTGATCACCAACGGATCCTCCCCAATCCTCGCCGCGTTCGCTGACTGGGTCTCTGTCCAAGGCGGCGATATCATCACCTCAGCAACCACGTATGAAGGCGTGCCGCGGGTGGCGGAAAAGGTCGGCGTGAATGTCATCTACACGCCGCTGACAGCAGATATGGGCTATGATCTCGACGCCATCGCCGCACAAATCGGCCCGAATACGGGCGCTGTTTATCTGTGCAACCCGAACAACCCGACCGGCAAAACGATCGATCCTGTCGCTCTAAAAGCCTTCGTTGAAGAGGCATCCGCAAAAGTGCCTGTATTCATCGACGAAGCCTATCTCGACATGGCCGACGATTATCCCGCTGGCGTTATGAGCGAGTTTGTCTCCGCCGGTCGACCGGTCGTCGTTGCGCGGACTTTCTCGAAGCTCTACGCGATGGCAGGACAGCGGATCGGCTATGCGATCATGCCCGCCGATATGGTGATGGACATGCGCATGTCTGGACGCCTTTCTAACGTGAATCACCTTGGCCTTGTCGGGGCGATCGCCAGCTTGGAAGACACCGCCTATTTCGAAGAGATGCGGCTCAAGACCAAGCTTGGCCGTGAAAAACTGATCGCCATGGCGGACGATCTCGGGCGCCCAATTGCGCCGGACCCGCAAGGCAGCTTCATCTATATGGATCTCGGCATGAATAATGCGGAATTCGCGGCCAAAATGCTCGACAAAGGCGTCCGCGTGGTCGGCGCACGATGGGGCGAGCTGCCGGAATGGACGCGGATCTGTGTCGGTCTCGATCATGAGATCGAAAAGTGCCACGCCGCAGCGAAAGAGATCCTGACGTCGGTCTAGGCCTCAGCGCTTATGCGGGAGCGTGTCAGCAGATAAATGACAGCGCCGGTGACAATTAAGCCGGCGCTGACCGCCACTTCTTGTGGCCGTTCCAGCGCGACATAGATCAAGGTCCATACCGATAGGCCAATATAAATGAGCGGTAAAATCGGATAGAGCGGCACACGAAAAGGGCGCTCAAGATCTGGCTGCCGCCAGCGTAGAACGAACAAGCCGCCGACTGCAAACAGGCTGTTCAGCGCAAGCGTAAACCCAGCAAACACCAAGACCTGATCGAACGTAGCTGTGGCAACGAAGAGCAGTGCCAATCCCGATTGTACCAGCACAGCCGTGGTCGGCATGCCATCTTCATTGGATTTCGCCAAAGCCTTGAAGGCGGGAATGTCTTGGCCGACCACTTGCAGTACACGCGGGCCAGCAATGGTCATGGCGGACACCGTTGAGATCAGCAAAATCCCTAGGACGCCGCCGGTAAACATCGCGCCGGTTTGCCCGAACACGTGACGCGCTGCGATCACGCCAACTTCCACTTCGCCGACCATAACCTCCATCGGCGTCGTCAGCAGGAAGACGGCGTTGAGCAAGATGTAGAGCAGCATGACGCCAGCAGCGCCTGCGAATAAGACGCGCGGCAGGCTCTTTTGCGGGTTTTCCAATTCGTCCGTCAAATAGGTCGCGACGTTCCAGCCTGTATAGGCATAGCTGACATAGATGAGAGAGACAGCGAACGCGCTGGATGTGAGCGCGCCAACATCTCCGGCTTGCGGCATCAGGCTGACCGGTTGGAAATCCGTGACGAGGATGAGGCCAGCAATGCTCAACACAATGATCACCGCGACCTTAATGCCCGTGAAGATGCTCTGGAACGTCCCACTGGTCTCGCGCTGGCGGGTATGGATCAGCGTCAGGATGATGATGAGCGCAATGGCGAGCCCGCGCTCCGTCCAATTTTGCACCGTCTCCGACGCCTCAGGCAGGAGCGAAGACGTCGTATAAGCGCCAAATGTCATCGCCGCCAGCGCGACCGGCGCTGAGAAGCCGATCGTACAGGACACCCAGCCCGATACAAAGCCCGCCCCCGGGTGATAGATCTTGCCAAGAAAATTGTACTCGCCGCCAGATCGCGGCAGCGCGGCACCAAGCTCTGCGTAAGACAGCGCGCCGCAAATCGCCACCAAACCGCCCACCACCCAGAGCATGATGAGCGCAAAGCCACTCTCTAAGGTCATCAATTGAAAACCTAGGCTGGTGAACACACCCGTGCCAACCATGTTCGCAATCACCACAGCAAGCGCCGTCATCGGAGAAAAGTAAGATTTCATCGCTCCTGCTTAGGGGGCGGTTTGGATCGGAGTCCAGGAGATTTTTTCCCGAACGAAGGCCCCAGCGAGTTTGCGCGCACAGGCGGCAACTTTGAGACAAATCGAGAATTTATTAATTGCACTCGATTCGCCACTCTGTAGGTTAAGCAGATGGAGGCAGTCTTATGCCGAGCGGTACAGGACTTATTCAAATCCCAAAGCAGCGCCGCCGCGCGATCGAAATTCCGTCGGCGATGATGCGCGACAGTCTGGGCCTTCTCTTCGATGTGGATCCGCTGAAAACGCCGAATGATAGCGGCGTCTATCGGATCTCCGACTGGCATACAGAGCGTTGCATATTCTCAATCAGCAACAGCGATTCCTTCACCATCCGGCGGACCAAGGCTCAGGCCTATAATGGCGAACCGCTGGTCTTTGTGCATCGCTACCTGCGCGGCGGTCTCCAGGGGCGTTCCGGTGATACAAATATCGATCGAGCGCCCGGTTCGATCTATATTCTCGACCAGGCTCGCAAAGTGGAGTGCTTGCAGGATCGATCGCTGATGCAGTGCATTTTTCTGCCAAAGGCGGCAATCGGCTATGATGTGGATAAGCACCCCTTGCTGATCAAAATTCCGGCGCAGGGCGGCATAGGCCGCACCTTGGATGGCCTATTCGATCACGCGTTCACCGGATTGCTCGAAGACAATTCCATTGAGGAAGCAACCATCGATCGCCTGGTGGCCTGTTTGAGCGTTGCGATCAAACAAGACGCGCCAATCGGCGATGTCCGCCGCGAGGCGCGGGAAGCGATTGCAGACCAGATGCGGGTCTATATTGAACAAAACCTCGACCGTTGGGATCTGTCCGTCACGACTCTCTTGCGAGACTTTGGCGCCTCGCGGGCATCGCTTTATCGCATGTTCGAAGACCATGGCGGCGTGCGGCAATATATCAGCCACCGCCGCCTTTTGCGCGCGGTGATGGATATTTCAGCCCGCCCGCTCCGGCGGGGTCAGATCGCGGAAGCCGCGGAACGCTGGGGCTTTTCGTCGAGCGCGAGTTTCAATCGCGCCGTGCGCCGGGAATTTGGGCTTCCACCTGGCGACTTGGTCAATATACCTGGCGCCGAGTGGCAAAATATGTCGATCCGCAAAGACTTGAGCTGGTTTCGCAACCGCTCAGACATGTCCGTAGACCATTTGCTTAATCGCCAGCTACATTTGCGCGCTTGATGTCGATGAAGGGGACACCGCAATAAATCCGGGAATCCCAAGGTGTTTTCGAAATTCGTCAAACTCATCGCGCTCTGCTTTTGCCTGCACGTCGCGCTCTTTTACCTCGCGCGACCTAACATCATAACCGAACTCGAGCGCACGACCTCAAGCCAAGAGGTTGAGCGCCTCATAACCGATCGATGGAACGCAACCCGTAACCATCCGCTCGCAGGGTCGAGCCCGTTTCGGGGGAAAAACATGCATTACCATGGCAGCGAGACGCTCGGCCTCAAAGAGCGGTCTATTCTTGGCACATTTGTCTTTGTTCGCGTCTACAATACCAATACCGGCGAGATCGATGAAAATGGAATAACCTATTGGCCGAGTGTACTCAGAAGCTTGGTCGCTCTTATCGCGTTCTCGGTTCTCTTTTGGAGCCCCGTGGGGCTGGCGAATTGGCGAAAGCAGGTCAAATAATCCCCTACCCACGCGCTCGACTCATCGTTAAGACTCGTCCTCCAAAGAAGGACGACCCTGATGCCAAGCGCCCCGATGAATTCTGACTCTCATCTCTACTTGATCGATGCGAGCGCTTATATCTTCCGCGCCTATCACGCTTTGCCGCCGCTGACCCGCGCGTCCGATGGTCTACCCGTCGGCGCTGTGTCCGGCTTTTGCAACATGCTGTGGAAGCTGTTGGAGGACCTCAAAGGCGACGACCGCCCGACGCATTTTGCCTGCGTGTTCGACAAGTCCTCTTACACGTTCCGAAATGAAATGTTCCCGGACTACAAGGCCAATCGCTCTGAGCCGCCAGAGGATCTGCGCCCACAATTCCCGCTGGTGCGCGAAGCTGCGATTGCCTTCCACACCCACGCCCTGGAAATGGAAGGCTATGAAGCCGACGACCTGATGGCGACCTATGCCCGCCAGGCCGAGGCCAAAGGCGCGCGTGTGACGATTGTCTCGTCCGACAAAGACTTGATGCAGCTGGTCACTGACAAAATCTCCATGCTCGATACGATGAAGAACAAGCATATCGGGCATGATCAAGTGGTCGAGAAATTCGGCGTCGGCCCGGACAAAGTCATCGACATTCAGTCGCTCGCCGGCGACAGCGTCGACAATATCCCTGGCGCGCCTGGCATTGGCGTGAAGACAGCCGCGACCCTGATTACGGAATATGGCGACCTCGACACGCTGCTCGCCCGCGCGGAAGAGATCAAACAGCCCAAGCGCCGCCAGACCCTGATCGATCATGCCGACCAGATCCGCATGTCGCGTGACTTGGTCACTCTGAAAGTCGATGTGCCCGTCGAAGTCCCGATGGAAGACCTAGCCGTCGCCGATCCAGATCCAAAAACGCTGATCGAGTTTTTGGAGCGGATGGAATTCCGCACGATTACACGCCGGGTGAAAGAGACATTCGAGCTGGAAGGCGCGCTCCCGGAAGAGACGGTAGAGGAAGATCAAGCCCCGATCGACCGCAGCGCCTATACCTGCATCCGCGACTTCGACACGCTCGAAGACTGGATCGCCCGCGCCACGGCGCAAGGCTTTGTCGCGGTGGATACCGAAACGGACGCCCTCGATGCGCACGAGTCCGGTCTGGTCGGTGTCTCATTGGCGCTGGCCCCGGGCGAAGCGTGCTACATCCCTCTCGCTCACGTTGATCCGGACAGTGATCCAGCTGCCGCCTCCGGCGATATGTTCGGCGCGGATCCGCCGCGCCAGATTAATAAGGACAAAGCGCTGCAAGCCCTGAAAGGCCTGCTCGAAGACGATTCCGTCCTGAAGATCGGGCATAATTTCAAATATGATGTCACCGTGCTCGCGCGCTATGGCATCCAAGCGGCACCCATTGACGACACGATGCTGCTCAGCTTCGTCCTGCATGCCGGCATGCACAATCACGGCATGGATGAGCTGTCGGAACGCTACTTCCATCACACGCCGCTCAGCTTCAAAGACGTGTGCGGCACCGGCAAGAAACAAATCACGTTCGATCGCGTCCCGCTGGATCGCGCCACAGAATACGCAGCCGAAGATGCTGACATCACACTCCGCCTCTGGCTCGACAGCAAACGGCGGTTGCACCAAGCGCGGGTCACCACAGTCTATGAGACGCTGGAACGACCGCTGGTCCAGGTGCTGTCGGATATGGAAGCGCATGGCATCAAAGCCGACCGCGATCACCTCTCGCGCCTGTCCGCGGATTTCAGCCAATCCATGGCCCGCTATGAAGCCGAAGCCTATGAGCTGGCCGGGCGCGAGTTCAATCTCGGCAGCCCGAAACAGCTTGGCGAGATCCTGTTCGACGAGATGGGCCTCGAAGGCGGCAAGAAGACCAAGACCGGCGCTTGGCAAACCGGGGCGGATATCCTGGAAGACTTGGCCGCGGAAGGCCACGACCTGCCCCGCGCCGTGATCAATTGGCGGACGGTTTCCAAGCTGCGCTCGACGTATACCGAAACCTTGCAACAGCAGATCAGCCCGCGCACGGGCCGCGTGCACACCAATTATGGCATGACGGGCGCGCAGACGGGGCGGCTTTCTTCCAACGATCCGAACTTGCAGAACATCCCGATCCGCACCGAAGAAGGTCGCAAGATTCGCGAAGCCTTCATTCCGGAACCGGGCCACGTTCTGATCAGCGCCGACTATAGTCAGATTGAGCTGCGCCTCTTGGCGCATATTGCCGGCATCGACGCGTTGAAAGACGCGTTCAATAATGGCCTCGACATCCATGCGATGACAGCGAGTGAGATGTTCGATGTGCCGATCGAAGGCATGGACCCAATGATCCGCCGCCGCGCCAAGGCGATCAATTTCGGTATCATCTATGGCATTTCCGGCTTCGGCCTGGCGCGCCAACTCTCCATCCCGCGGGATGAAGCGTCGGCCTATATCAAGACCTATTTCAAACGCTTCCCGGGCATCAAAGCCTATATGGACGAGACCAAAAAATACGCCGCCGAGCACGAAAAAGTCGAAACAATTTTTGGGCGGACGCTGCATTTGAAAGGCATCAAAGCCAAAGGCCCGCAGCGCGGTTTCGCCGAACGCCAAGCGATCAATGCGCCGATCCAAGGCTCTGCCGCGGATATTATCAAACGCGCGATGATCCAGATGCCTGGCGCTTTGGAAAAAGCGGGTTTGAAGGCGAAGATGCTGCTGCAAGTGCATGACGAACTGATCTTCGAGGCGCCAGGGGATGAGGCGGAGAAGACGATAGAAGTTGTGCGCGGCGTGATGGAACGCGCGCCGCTGCCGAGCTTGAGCTTAAGCGTGCCGCTGGTGGTGGAAGCGGACCAAGGGATGAACTGGGCGGAGGCGCATTAAAGACCTGCGTCCTCGAGAGTTTTTATTGCCGTTGCTGGGTTTTGTAACGCGTCAGCGTAGACGCCAAGCTCGTAGAGAATTTCTGACGCTTCTTGGTAAGACATAGAAATTTTCCTGCTGGTCAGGCCATTTCCATCAAACCAAACGACTGAGACATCGTCTTCTTTAAGATGCCCTTCTTTTATCCGATCCTCGGCATGTTTGATCGCGTTATACAACTCGTGAAGTTTGAACTCTTTTGAACCATCTTTCGGCTCGTGAACACGACCATCCCATGCCTTCGCTAACGTTTCTAACGCATGCCAGGTTTGTCCCAAAAACACTTCCCACCTAGAAATTGCCGCGGAATAGGTCGAGGGAGACTGTGCTCCCCCATCAACAAACTCAATCGTTTTTAATCGAGCTTGATCGTAAATCTCGTATGCAAAGGAAACCCGAGTCAAAAACAAACGACAATAAGCGTGCATGGGCATTCGATAGCTTGAAGTCAAATTGCTCAGAAAATAATTGGCTACCCAGTATTCAGCCTGAGAAAACACACCGCTCATGTCAGGAATTTCAACTGAAGAAAATCCGATTACGTTTGGGCCAATTTGTTTAGACAGAAAGTACTCAGAATATTGCACCATTGCATTGCCTCAATTCGGTATCGTGTTCTTAAACTTCACCTAACATAGACTAAGTTTGTTGGCGTTTTTTGCAAATGGGGACTCGCTCATTTTCACGAGAAGCAAAGTGTTCGGCGTTGTTTCCTTTAGATACTAGAAAGAAAAACCGTCCCCAAAAAAGAGTCTCGAATGAATTTTCTATTCGTCTCTGTTGGACCTATTCTCCGGGCCCAGTATACAAAGCTGTACAAGGACCGGGAACGATGTTTCCGCTCTCGGTCTCTGCCACACGGACACGTGATGGGCTGCCCAGACGAGCTGGGCAGAGCGTTTTGGATAGTGAGGTCCCCAGGTCCTTAGCCCCTCTCCCGGATGCGGTAGAGGGGTTGGGGTGAGGGCAACGGCATCGCGGTTTAGAGACGATCTTGCTCGTCGCGACCCATCTTGCCCTCATCCCCGGCCCTTCTCCCGCGTCCGGGAGAAGGGGGCGCTTGTGGCGTATTCAATCCGACCGAGTTCGCACGGTGCTATTCTCCACCTCATGATCACCCACCGCTATCACCTCCCTCATTACCAACAGGTTGCAGTTTATTTCTGGCCGATCCTGTTCTTTGAGTTGTGGCGGGTGGATCTCTGGCAGAATGAGACTGGGCGCATCGCCTTTGTCAGACCCGACAAATATGGCCGTGCCTGGGTGCCTTACTTTGAGGGCATGAGCCAGAAACCGCATGTGAATGGGGTTTATGCTCAGGCATACAAACCTGACGATGTTGATACGCTCTGCCCAGGCTGGTTAGACAGCACACTCTCTCCCCCCGCCGACGCCAGCGTAAGCTGGGGTCTAAGGACCTCAATCTCCTATCTTGCTATTGGCACGTTCATGCCATGGACCCCAGCCACCCAGACGAGCTGGGCGCAACGTTGCGCTGGCGTTGGCGGAGATCTCAAGCCTATCGAACCCGGCTAGCCTCACGCGTCTTCCTCGACCGCGCAGCAGTCTGAGGATCCATCTCCGAACCCATCCACACGCCGAAAGGTCACGTGATGGGCCCTCAGACGGCTTCGCCGTCGAGGGTGACACCCCCAACCAAAACCCATCACTCGGCTGGCTGCATTTGCGGCCCGTCCGTGCTGGCCACAATATCCTCATCCCGCGCAAACACAGTCTTCTGGTTCGGCAGGAAGGGCGCGATGTACAGCCCCGCCACGGTCAGCGGATAGTCCGGTGCAGTGCCAATTCCGATATTGTCGTGCGGGCGTTCGTCGCGGGGATTGTAGAACGTCCCGAACAGGATGTCATAGATAATCAGCTCGCCGCCATAATTGGAGTCGCCAATGCCTTTGTCCGGATAGTGGTGATAGCGGTGATTGTCGCCAATCGAGAAAATATATTCCCACCAACCAAGATTGAGATCGATGTTCGAATGCTGGAAAATGCCGATGCTGAGCTGCAGGATGATGGCGACCAGTGCGATCTCTGCCGTCGGCTGTACCAGAGCCAGCGGGATGGCATAGAAAATGGCCTGGCTGATAATCTCCAGCGGGTGCGCGCGGATGCCGTTCAACCAATAGAGACGCTCGACCGAATGGTGCGCGGCGTGGATGCGCCACAGCGCCGGAATCTCATGCAGCGCGCGGTGGAACCAATAGCGGAAGAAGTCCTTGATCAGAATGAACATCGCGACCTGCACCACCGGGTTCCACTCATCCGGCCAGAGATCATGGCCATACGGCTCGAGCGCTTCAACCATGCCGACAATGAACAAGGCGCTGACAATCAGGCCCGAAATCCCGCTCCAGAAGGCACCGGAGAAATACATGATAATGTCGACCGCGCTATCATTACCGCCTTCGAGCCATTTGCGGCTATACGGCATCAAACGCTCCAGCGGCGCGCAGTAGAGACCATAAATGATGGGCAGCAAGACAAAGCCCAAAAGCGTCAGGCTGGTAATCCCATTCTCGACCAGTTTCAGGCCAACAATAACGGAGAGGATCAGCGTAAACGGAAAGATCGTATGCGACAGGATCTGGCGCAACAAAGTGCCTTCGAGCTTGTAAGACCAACTGTCCAGATGACGCCAGAACCAGCGCAGCGGCTTCACCATCACCCATTGCAGGACAAATTCGAGACCATTGATCGGAGCGCCAAGCCAGGTTTCCAAAAACCGCCCGATCCGGGCCCGTTCCGGAAGCTTGCGATTGCCTGTTTGGTTCGCTTCAAAGCCAGCCATTTTTAACCTCCTGCACCGCTTTTACCCAATGTCGATCACGGGAAAACACGCTATCTATAATTAAATGAACATGTTCATTTTTCATATTGAGCGACGCCTGTCAAGCAAATTGCGTCCCTATCCAGCGCGCAGCACAAATAAAAAGGGCAATCCGAAGATTGCCCCCAAGGTCTCCATGTTGTGCGTCGATCGTCTGCCGCGATCGATCACAATCGCGTCCAATTTAGGACTGCGGCAAGCCCAAAGACTCAACCGTCGACATTGTCAGATAGCCGATCGGCAAACCATTCGCGCGTTGATAGGCTTCCATCGCGGTCAGCGTGGCAGGACCAAACTCACCATCGACAGGAACTTCATACCCCGATGCCGTCAGCGCAGCTTGGAGATCACGAATGGTCTGTGTGGTCGCATTCGTTTCGCAAAGCACTTCACGCCACTCGAGCCCACCGACATTGGTCACAACCCGCTTCTCAACAGATTTGTAGGTCGCTGGAATTTCGATTCTCTCTTCGTAAGCTTCCGTAACCAGTTGCTGACGCGACACGGTTTCGTACTCAGCCGGGATGGTTTCCTCGATCACTTTGGCAGGTTCGACCACGACTTCCTTCGTCACCGTCTGAGTGACGGCAGGAATAACGCGGATTTCGGTCGTTTCCGGCGAGACAAGACGGGTTTTGGTTACCGTCTCATACTCGGCTGGAACTTCGACGCGGCAAAGCAGTTCGCCAGTTGCCGTAGCGATCGTCTCACCGGTGGCATTTTCAAGATCGCGCCCATAAAGGCCGTCCCCTTTTTTCCAGGTCGTGTACGCCTCCCGAACCAAGACACGCTCGGTATAAGTTTCGTATTTCGCTGGAACAACGATACTCTCTTCGCGCTCAGGCTCGACGATAATGGTCTCTGTCACCGTCTCGTAAACAGCCGGAACAGTCTTATAGACCGTCGAAGCCTCTTTCAGCAGCCGTTGCTCAGATACGGTCTCATAAGTTGCAGGAATGACCTTCAACTCATACGACGCTTCGCGATCAACCACTTGCTCAGACGTGACTTCAATCGTGTCCGGAACCAAGACGCGTGCAAAACATTCTCCGGCATCAGCGTCTGGTGGCATGTCTGCCGCCTGGCCATGAGCCGTCATTGCGATCGCCGCAGTGGCAACCGTCACACTAAGATATTTTCGCATTTTATTACCCCTTTGTTTGGCGGAGTAAGCGCTTCGGATAAACTCACATTCAGCCTCGCTAACACATTGTTAGAGTGGCAGAAATTCAGACATTAACCACGCTTAATCCGCGCCGAAGGTATCGGCCTGGGGACATGAATGCGGGGTGAATGTGACCAATTCGCGCGCAGCTCGCGACAAGTATAACGCGCACAAGCCGTTGTTTTAGAAGCGTTTATATTAGCAGCTCAGCGCGGCGCCATTCGGATCGCGCCATCGAGCCGCAAACATTGGCCGTTAAAATAGCCGTTTCGCGCGAGCTCTAGAGCCAGCGACCCAAACTCTTCTGGCTTCCCGAGGCGCTTGGGAAACGGCACCGAGGCAGCGAGGCTGTCGAGCACAGGCTGCGGCGCGCCGAGCATGAGCGGGGTCGCGAAAATGCCCGGCATGATCGAATTGACGCGGATACCGATATTCATCATGTCCCGCGCCATGGGCAGGACCAATCCGTTCACGCCGGCTTTGGCTGAACCATAGACGACCTGTCCGATCTGCGCGTCCTGAGCGGCGACAGAGGCGGTCATCGTGATGCAGCCGCGCTCGCCATCTTCCATCGGTTCAGCATTCGACATGCCATGCGCGGCGTGCGAGGCGATTCGAAACGAGGCAATCAATATGCCCGCAACGCCGCGGGCATAAGTGTCGGTGTCGAGCTTTTTATAGCCGCCCGCTTCCTTGTCATAAGCGAGCGTCTTGCCCCGGGTCGACGCCATGGCGCAGTGCACGCAAATCCGCTCTTGGCCTTGCGCCGCGCGGGCGGCTTCGAATCCAGCGACGACGGACTCTTCGTCAAGGATATCAACATGATGGAAGGTTCCGCCAATGGTGTTTGCAACCTCATTGCCGGCCTCATCATTGATGTCGAATATCGCCACTGGCACGCCGGCGGCTGCGAAGGCTTCGGCGGTTGCACGCCCGAGTCCTGATGCACCGCCTGTGACAATGGCAGGGGTGTCCTGAGAGAGTTTCATATTGGCGTCCTTTTATTCCGGTACCGCGATGATATGCGCGATCATGTGCGTGCCCTCAAAGACCGCCGTGTCTTCGACATTGATGCCATCCTCAACGAACGAGAAATCGAGCACGCGATCTTGATCGACATCGCTATGAAGCATGACCAAGAACTTGGTGCCGACATCCGCCGGGTGATCAATCCGGATCGTCACGTCTTCATTCTCACCGGCATTGAGATAAGCAAAGCCGGACACCATGTCGCCATTTGGCCGACCGTCCATGACGGGATGCAGCACTAAGAAACCAGGCGCCTCGATGACCACTTTAGGGAATGAAATCGCAGTCGAGTCGCCTCGAAAGGTTGCGACGCTGCCATCATCAACACGGACTTCGGAAAACTGGCTGACACTCGCTTTACGGGTAAGCCCTTCGACAATGATTTGATTGGCCTCACCGTTGCCCATCGTGATTTGCGGCGGCGCGTCTGGTGTCTCTGCGGTCGCGCAACTGGCGACCCCTGACGCAAGAATAACGGCGGCGAAGATGCGGTTGAACGTCATCCCTTGATCTCCCTTTTCGAGTGTTGTTGTTCACATATCTGGGTGCATTCGGACATGCATAAAAGCTGCAAGCACGCCTATTCACAACGGCTAAGCGATGTAGCCCAAGGCATAGGCCCGCATCACGGCGCTCACCCGGTCGGAGACTTCAAGCTTGTCAAAAATGCGCTTCAGCACCGTATTTACCGTGTTCACAGTAACAGACATGGCTTCAGCCACTTCAGGATTGCTCTTCCCACGTGCAATCATGTTGATCGCTTCAAGCTCTCGCGCCGACAAGCTTCGCTCGCGGTCTGACGTCTTGTACATGATATCGAGCAATTTCAGATACGCCGTCTGAGAGATGGAGTGCAAAACCATCAAATCGAGATCGGTGATGTTACGGTCTTCGCTCGAGAAGAAGCAGAAATAACCATTTCGAAACAAGGGGCCAAAAACTGGCACCACAACGCCGGTCCCAAGGCTTTGAATATGTTCTCGAAAATATTGGAATTGCGGAGACCGCGTCTCGACAATGCGGTCTAAGTCCTTCCACAGGAATGGCTTCGTCGTGCGCACGGACGCGTGTAAGAAAGCATCCAAGTATCCAGGAGCACCATCCAACGCTTCCGCCAATTGCGGGCTAAAATGCTTCGACATCGTGAAAAAGATCGTTTGTTCAGCCGCCGCTTCGCTTGGAAAACATCGACAGCAAACACCATCAATGTTCGCCTTGCGACATATCGCTTCTATAATGTCCCAAACGAACTCGCCTGAATCCGTCGCCGCAATGTGCGTAGCGAATGTGCCAAAGTCGAAATCCTCGGTCAGGCCCGAGCATTCATCACCGACTGCCAGCACGCCCGGATTTTCACGGGTGTCCAATGCCACTTTATCCCTCCGATGCCGGCGCTTATTGTTTTTTCTTCACGCCTATCCTCCTCACGCTAGCGCACAGTTTGCGCAACAGGCAAGGGTTTACAACTTTCGATTGGAGACGGACAGCAGTCGAACGACGGCAAACAACGATTATTCGAAAACTTAGATTTCCGCACTGGCTCTCCGCAAGGCGGCTTCGGCCAAGGCGAGCGCCTCTTCAAGTTCAGCTGAAGTTTCCGGTGTCATTGAGGGGTGAAACGGCGAAGTCGTGCGCAAGACCTCCAAATGGTCTGCGATACTTTTCAGCTCGTTCTTTTGCTGATCGTTGCGAATCTCTGCGCGCGTACGGAAGTTAAATACAGTTGAAATGGCGGAGCCCTCGAATCAGTACCAGACTTCCTTTAGCCGAGTATGCCAGTTCTTTCTGTCCCATGATCGAGCGACACTTACAGCGCAAGGCTACACGGCACGATCGAACTCATCCTGTCCAGGCAGACCATTATGGAACCATTTAGGCGTCACGCTCAAAGCCCGACATAGCCGGGCGATAAAAACCGCCGGGATACGCGTGCCGCCAGATTCGAACTCAACCAATCGAGAAACTGAAATGCCAATCTCACCCGCGATGTCAGATTGACTCAATCCGAGCTGATCGCGCGCTTCGACAATACGTGCGCCTAAATGTTGGTCTATCATCGTCGCCAAGGCGGCGCCCCCATGTCATGCGATTCAGTGACATGGCTCTTAATCTGCGTCGCCAGTGTGATGCAAGTCACAATTTTGCGATGAAAATTACGAGCCGGTAACAAGGCGTGACGCTCGACTACCGGCTCGTGAAGATTGGATGTCTAGTATTTGACGGAGCAGCCATACGGCTTGGCGCTGGTCACTTCGGGCGCGGCACCGGAAGCGACCGCGGTCAGCGCCGCAGTCACATAATTTGTGGCCACGGCAATATCGCTCACTTTGGACGAACGAATAGAGTCGATAGCGCCATGATAAGCCAGCATTCCTGCCCCATCAATGACATACATGTGCGGGGTCGTCTTGGCATCATAGGCGCGGCCAATGTCGCCGCTCGGATCCAAAATGGTGTAGCTTGGCGCTGAGGCACGTTCCGTGTTTTTAGAAAGCGCAGCATCCGCTTCGAGATAACCTTGTTTGCCGGGTGCAGAAGAGATGACCTGAATCCAGACAATGTCATCATCACTGGCATCTGTTTGCATGGACTGCATATTTTTGACCGGCTCAGCATAGTGTTTCTTCACAAATGGGCAGTCATGATTGGTCCATTCCAAAACGACAGTTTTGTCGGCAAAGTCAGTCAATGAAATTGTGTCACCACTGGCGGTTACGGCTTCGGTGAATCCAGGGGCCGCTTCGCCACTGATCGGTGCAGCATTGGCGGTAAAGGCAATCATCGATCCGGCAGTTAAAGCGACGGCAGTTGCCATTCCAGCGGCCAAACCAAGATTGCGACGGGTAAGCGTTTTCATGGGGAGCTCCGATGTTTCCTGAGAGAGAGTTATTAACTTATCTTAGCCTGAGGTGGCGGCAAGTCCTGTTACAAGATCGATAGATAACAATTCTGGGAGCACCTCAGGTTGGGTCGCTCCCGGGGCATACCAAAGATACATCGGTACACCGGCACGGTTATGCTTCTGCAGTTCTTTCGCGATGATCGGATCGCCATTGGTGAAGTCAGCAACCAGGAAGGCAACATTCGCCGCGTCAAAAGCTTCAGCGACGGGTTTCGTTTGCAAGGTCTGTAACTTGTTCGCCTGGCATGTGACGCACCATTCGGCGGTAAAGTCGACAAACACCGCACGGCCCTCTGCAGTCAGCTCGCTCACCCGCTCCGGCGACCAGGCTTCGGTTTCGATTTTCGCGCTATATGCCTGGCTGCCTGCACCCGCGGGCTGCGATGTACGTGCTTGCGCCAATGGCCAGACGAGACCTGCGACAATTGCAAGGCTCGCCAATCCTTTGGCCAATTGCCCGGTGCGTGCGCCATTCAGGCGCGCAATCAACACGAAGGCGCCGATCAGTCCAACGAGCCACAAACCGCTGATCAAAGTCTCACCCGAGCTATTCGCGGAGAGTAGGCCGAAAATGGGGATAATCAGCGCCAAACCTAAGACTGAGAGTAAGATCGCTTTCGCGCCCTCATTGGCAGATTTTAGCGCCCAAATACCGAATGCAATCAATGCCGCCCCAGCGACCACCATCGCCGCCATGCGATAGCCCGCCAGCGCGCCCAGAACCGACAATAGCCATGCCGCAGTTAAGAACATTGGGAACGCAAAAACCTGTTTCAAAGTTTCCATCCATGCGCCTGGCTTTGGGATGAAACGCTGGAGCCCTGGAGAGAAACTCAAGATCAGGAAAGGCAGCGCCATACCGAGCCCCATGGTCAGCAAGACCAGCACAACATTCATCGCAGGTTGCGACATCACAGCGCCGAGCGCTGCGCCCAAAAACGGACCCGTACACGGCGCGCCTACGACCGCAGCCAGAACACCCGTGAAAAACGCACCGGCGCTGCCTTGCTTAGCCGCGAGATCAGAGCCGACGCTTTGCACGGATGTGCCAAGTTCAAAAAGTCCAAGCAACCAGAGACCGATTAAGAATACGATCAGGATCAAGGCCGTAACGAGAATGGGATTCTGCAACCAGAACCCCCAAATCGCGACGCCGGTCGCGGCGCGAACAGCCAAGATCGCAGCCGCGAGCGCTGCGAAGCTGACCAGAACCCCTGCAGCATACCAGAGGCCATGCGCCCGGGCTTCGCTTGCATTGCCGCTCGCGGTTGAAGCGACAATGCCCATCGCCTTTATCGAAAGGACCGGTAGCACGCACGGCATGAGATTGAGGATCAACCCGCCGATTAACGCAAATCCCATCAGGACAATCAAATTTCCGCCCGCGGATAGACCCGCCGCACTCGAACTGGCAGCGCCAGACGTCCCTGGTAAGACGGGTCCGGACGTTGCTTGCACCTCGAACGCTAAGCCTCCAACAGTCACAACTCCAGCAATGTCGCCAGGCCCGGGGGCGCCCTCTGTCGCAGGCTCCAAAAGAATGCTGACGCCATTCTCACCCGAATTAGGCACTTGGTCCGCCGCATGCGTGATTTCATGGCCATAGGGAAAGAAGCGGGCATCACTTGCTGCACCTGCGACCTGATCCCCAGCGAGCGACAGTGTCCAAGCTGGACCCGTCTTTGAGATCCGGGCTTCACCGGCGAAAGCAGGCGGAACGTTCATAAGCGAAGCTTGGATCAACTCTGCGCCAGTTGTGTCTGGCAACTGCGCTGCGCCGACGGACAGCATCAGACGAATATCGACCGATTCAGGAATGCAAATATCTTCGCAAATTAGATAGTCAGCCACCCCTTCAAACAAGATTGGGCCATCGGCCGTCTCTGGGATGGTCACCGGAAATGGCAAAACCACCTGGTCTGAATAGCCATAATCCATGATCTGCCCCGGCACGACAGGCAGCAATTCGGGCAGCGGCCACTTAAACGCACCAATATTCTCAGCCGGTAGCGAGACGGTATCGGCCCACGTAATTTCCGGCGGGATCCCCGCATCGCCGGGATTCACCCAGTAAATATGCCACTTCGGGTCGATCTCAAAGGACAGGCCGAACCAAACGGTCTCGCCAGGAACCGCCAGACTTCTCTCGGAAATCAGTTCAACACGCGCATGCCCGCCATCCACGGCCTGAGCCGCGATGGGCATCACGCCGCAGACAAACGTCGCTATGAAGAGGAGGAAGCTGCGCAAACCGGTCATATGTCTGATCCTGTTTCAAGTATTGCGCTTTCCATATAGGAGCTCATCGCGCAGGAAAACCACCTCGCGAGGATGTGACTAAGGATAATCCAAGCAAGAAAAAGGGCGACTTAACAAAGCCGCCCGAATTCAATTGATTATTGTGTTGCGCTCGAGCCAATCAGACGGCAGGAGCTGGCTGAGGCGCTGTTTGCTGGAGGCGCACAGCCCGGGCAATGACACGCTGCCAGTTCAGCAAAGAAATCATGTGCGCATAAATCGCGCCCAGCGCGCCATTGGCCCGCAATTCTTTGAACTGCTCTTCTGAGAGATCATTCAACTTATTCTCGTCAATCGCCCAGTAATCCGCGATCTTTTGCTGTTCGCCGGCCGGATTGCCTTGCGCATCCCGCGGCTGGAAATTGACGGTTTTTTCTTCAAACAGTCCCATACGCTTAATGATGGCTGAGAAATCAGAGGTCGAGCGACGCTGGCGTTCGAATTCTTGGCAGAACTCAATCGCATTTTGCGTGAACGCACTCGGCTGACCGTTCTCGAAGAGCGGAACCTCTGGCTGATTGGTCACCATTGGGGCATCACGGTCGATGCATAGCAATAGACGATCGCCTTGATTGTCGTTCGCGAAGACGAACGGATAGCGCCGGACAAATGCCGGTGCGTAGAAATCAGGGTCGATTTGCCCTTTGTCCGTGACAAAAAGGTTCTCGCCCTGGCGAACACCCATCACCGCAACCGGCGTGAATTCTTCGCCGACAAAAATGATTGGGTAGGATGCTGCCGCCATGCCAAACTCTGTGACGGTCACAGGTACGGCGTGCGCGGTGCGCAAGAATCCAAAGGGTTGATCGATTTGTTTCACACCCAATCCGGCATGTTGCTCCGGATTTAAGGGTTGTGGGTTCTTGTAGAAAAGAACGTTTCCGGTCAATTCTGCTTGTTGGGTCGTCGGTGTATTTTCCACAGGCCACTCCGCTTGATAGACTGGCGGGGTGTAACGGAAATGGATAAGGCCGACAACAGGTATAAGAGCAAGGATTGCAGCTATTGCATATGTTTCATCATTCACGTCCCAAATGGACCCGATGGCGGATCATGGTTAAGGCACAACGCATGGTCGCAATCGCTGCGCTTAGCCTGGCGCTAGGACCGGTCTCGGCGTGTAGCCAATCGACGGACGAATCCCGCAGCACCCGCCGCGCCATCGCGCAATCTCAGGCAATCGCCGCTGACTTTGCACGCACAGAACTCGCGCTTTCACCAGAATCAGCCAGTCGACTGGATCTAGAGCGCATTGTCGGACCAACCGCGAGCTTTGCGCTCGACAATCACTCACAATCTGGGTTTGAACGCAAACGATTGGTGCGCATTGAATTGTTGCAACGGTTGCAGAGTCGGCCACGACTGGATGCGGCGCACCCTCTGACCCGCGATTTGGGCGTGGCGGAACGCGCGCTGGTCGATTTAATTTCTTTGGAACAGCTCGGGTATGGACGATTTAACTACGCTGCGCTGCGTCCATACGCGATCGATCCCTATTCGGGAATCTGGATTGAGGGCCCGGTTTTACTTGCCTATCGCCAATCCATCACGACGACGGAGCAAGCCACCGCTTATTTGATGCGTTTGCGTGCCCTTAGCGCGGCCGTGCAAGACACCAAGCGTCGGCTTATCGCCGATGACGCATCCGGCATAACGCTCCCTACCGTTCTGGCCGAGGAAACCAGCCTTCGGATTTCGCGCATGCTTGAGACGGATGGACCTGGCCTGGATCGGCTGATCGAGACCTTCAGTGCGTTGACTTCTGACGTCAGCGACATGCCAATCGACCAACGCGAACAGTTGACTCAGCTCGTCCGCGCGGAAGTCACCGATAAGTTACGACCCGCTTATCTCGACTTAGTGGAAACGCTTGACCGAATGGCCGATGCATCTGTCGAGCAAACGGGAATTTGGGGCCAACCGCGCGGGTTTGACATGTATAGAGGGGTCCTCGCCGCAGCGGTCGGGGAGCCTATTGAGACCGAACGTCTGCACCAAACACATCTCGAAGCTGTCGCAAGAGACGCGAACGCCCTGGAACAGCTCATGCGCATCGACCTTGAACCTGAGCGCTCTATCGACCCTAAGCCCGACCGGTTAGAGCAGCAGTTTGATTGGTTTCAAACAATCCATTCCGTCGAAGATCCCGCCAGCATAAACGCACCTCAATTAGATCCTCCGCTCGATATTATTTTGCGATTGGCCCCAGCAACGGATTGGCAGCGGATTGGCCGCGCGACGAGTTTTTCACCTCAAGCTGACGCCATCCAGCGATTTGAAGCACAGTTTAGCGCCGCGCCATTTACAACTTGGCGCACCGAAGCCGAAAGTAGCAGCGCCCCCTATCGTCAAATCCTGGAGTATCCGGCCATTCAATCTGCGTGGAACCATTATGTCTGGGCGCAGTCTTCAAAACATTTGGATGTAGATCTTCAGCCCGTATCAGCTCTGGCGCACCAGACCATCAGTCTCACGCAATCGGTCTTGGCAGCGGCAGACACGGGTCTTCATTTGCAACGCTGGAGTCTGGCAGAAGCGACAGATTTTATCGCCCTCTATGCAGGCCTCACCGAACCGCTCGCGCGTCAACTTGCGCTCTCCATCGCGTCTCGGCCGGGACATCATAGCGCCGTTGCCACCGCACGGCAGCGGATGGAAGGCTTGGCGACCAGGTCCCGCGCCGTGCTCGGCGAACAGTACTCCGAAACCGAGTTCCAACGCACATTGATTGGGCCCGGGCCGCGTCCACTATCTTTGATCGAGCGGGATATCGAAACCTGGTATGGTGCCCGCCTCCAAACGGCGACAGATTAAGCCGCGAGCGCCAGGTCTTGATCGGTGTGTTCGAGCACTGGATTAAGGCCGGCTTCCAAATCTTTCAGCGCTGCGGCGCGGTCTGCCGGGTCTACTTCGCGCAAGATGAATACGGCCCGTGCGCCATATCGTTCCGCATCGGCCCAGGCCCAGATGGGCTGGACATCATGTAAGCGGCCTCGCAATGGTGTTAATCGGACAACCCGCCAGCCAAACGGCCCTTGCGCGGCGAACAAGGCCACCCCGGCCTCCTGCGCCCATGGGGCATTCGGGGCCATACGGGTAAAAGAATAAGCGCGTCCAGAACGACCGCGGAATTTCATCTCTCTCATGACTGTTCTCCTTGTGTTCCGATCTATATATTCTACTTTTGTTCTCACGCAAGAATTTTTTGGTTAATGCCGCGTTAACGAATTCCGTCTGCTGCGATGTTACAAACGCGACACAAATGCTTGCCTTGTGGATAATTTTGACCTATGAGCCTTTTGCTCACCCACAGCATAAGGGTGGGGTGTGAGGTTTTCTTCGCGATTTTAAGGCCGGATCTTGAATTTGCGTCGCTTCACACCCAGATAATGCTCAACTTGAGCATAATAGGAGACTGACATGGCAAGACTGATTGATGCTGGACCAGGATGTCCAACCCCCACCCCAATGCGCGCAGCCACCGCCGCTGAAGCGCGTGGGCTGACCTATGATGACACGGTCAAGGCAAAAACAGACCATCTATACCCGCTGGTCAGCGACTTTATCACCCCCATGGAGTGGCCTGCGGTGGCCCCATTGGTGGCTGCGATCAATGACCTCAAAGCCGAGAAGAACGCGGTCATTTTGGCGCATAATTATATGACACCGGACATTTTCCGGCTGGTTGGCGATTTTCGCGGCGACAGCCTGCAATTGGCGCGCGAAGCGGCGGAAGTCGACGCCGACATTATCGTTCAAGCTGGCGTGCACTTCATGGCCGAGACGTCGAAGATTTTGGCGCCAAGTAAGACCGTTCTGATTTCGAGCCTCGAAGCGGGTTGCTCGCTCGCGAGTTCGATCACGGGTGCTGATGTTCGCCTGATTAAAGAGCGCTATCCTGACTATCCAGTGGTCACTTATGTCAACACGACGGCCGATGTGAAAGCCGAGTGCCACATAACATGCACCAGCTCAAATGCCGCTCAAGTCGTTGAATCGGTTGCGAAAGAATGGAACACCGATACCGTAATTTTGGTTCCAGACCAGTACTTGGCCAAGAACGTCGCGGCGCAAACAAAAATCCGTATCATCACGTGGCCCGGCGCCTGTGAAGTGCACGAATTGTTCAGTGCGGATGATGTCGAGGCCTTGCGCGAGGCGCACCCAGGTGTGGTCATTCTGGCCCACCCCGAATGCCCCCCAGATGTCCTGGAAAGCGCGGACTTTGCCGGTTCGACCGCGGCATTGGCGAATTATGTGAAGGATCAAAGCCCGGCCAAAGTCGTGCTGCTCACCGAGTGTTCGATGTCTGACAATGTCGCATCAGAAAATCCGAGCGTGGATTTTGTGCGTCCCTGCAATCTCTGCCCGCACATGAAACAAATCACGCTGGAGAATATTCTCGATTGCTTGACCGAGATGAAGCACGAAGTGACCATCGACGAAGATGTCCGCGTACAAGCGAAAGCTGCGATCGATGCCATGTTGGCCCTCCCGAAAATGGCCAATCCATTGGCCTTTGAGACCGGCCTGAAGCCCATGGACATTGAAGTAATTTCACCCAGCTAATGCCTTGCCGCGGCCACATACGCGGCTAAGGTGAGACCCGGAGAGAGATGAAGGAGAGCCCGATGGTGAGATGGCTGGCAACGGTTATTGCAGGTGTCTTGAGTTTGTCTCTCATGTCGGCCACCGCCGATACCAAAGACCCGAGCGATGTGCTCGGGGCTTGGAGCTTCCAAACTAAGCCATACCGTGACGGCCAATGCATCATGACCGGCACGATGCGCCTCAGCAGCCATCCTGAAGAAGGCCTGTACGAGTGTGAACTTACGGCTGTCGAAGTCTGCTCCATGTGGGGTCGCTCGGTTGTGCTCCAGGAGTGCAAGGCGCGACGGTTTGGCAACCAGGTCTCGGTCCGCTCACAAATCACCGAGATGTTGGAGCAAAAGGTCGAAGGCCTGATCTATGTGCCAGACAATTTTAGCCTGACCATCCAAGACCATAGCCGGATGTGGGGCGCGCTGGTTTCAGCTGCGACTGCTCCTGTTGAATTCCGCCGGTCGGAAGACGGCATATCCTGATGCGCGCGCTGGCCACCGCTGCTTGCTTTGCACTGCTTTCGGCGCCGGCCATGGCCGATATTAATGTGGCGGGCCATTGGAATTTCGAAGCCAATGTTGAAGCCGATTGCAGCTTTGGCGGCACCGCCTTCTTAGAGAAGACAGGCGAAACGACGTTTAAAGGCGAGCTTACGGCACATCAGAGCTGCCCAGAATTGCCGGAGGACTATCTCGTTCGCCAGACGTGCGACGCCTCACAACTTGGCAATCAGCTGTCAGTACGTTGTCGCATCGTCGAATTCGTCAATGGCTTTGAGAGCGAGTTTTACTTCTCAGATAATTTCACGCTGACCATTGAGTCATCGGCGCGCATGCATGGCGCCCTCATCAGCGCGGGACGCGCCCGACCTGCGGAATGGGTCCGCGATGAAGGGGGCATTTCTTGATCACGCCAATTGGGCCTCGGCCCGAAAGATACACCGCCCCTGCGGCAGCAGGCGATGCGCGCATTTTGATCGTGGGCGCCGGGCTCGCAGGCCTATTTTTGGCGCTGCGCCTCGCGCCGCGCCCGTGCACCGTCATCTCGCCCGCCCCGCTAGGCCAGGCGGCCTCGTCGGCTTGGGCGCAAGGGGGTCTTGCAGCGGCGCTGCACCCGAAGGACAGTCCAGAGGTTCATGCCGCTGACACAATTGCGGCGGGCGCAGGATTAGTTGAACCGGCCATCGCCCAATTGATCGCAGAAGATGGTCCAACCCGGGTGCGGGACCTGATTAAGCTCGGCGTTCCATTCGACCGCACACCATCTGGCGATCTCGCCTTAAGCTTAGAAGCCGCACATTCGCACCCACGCGTGGCGCGCGTCGCAGGCGATTTGGCGGGCAAGGCCATCATGGGCGCCCTTACGGCCGCTGTCAGAACGGCCAGCCATATCGATTTGATTGAGCATGCAAAAGCCGTCGGCCTGCTACAGGATCAGAATGGCCGGATCGCGGGAGCCATCTTGAAAGATCGCCGCGGCCGGGTCTCAACCTTTACCAGCCCTGAAACGGTCTTATGCACCGGCGGGTCTGGAGGCCTGTTCCGAGTTACGACCAATCCACCTCAAGCGCGTGGCGACTCCCTGGCAATGGCCTACACAGCCGGCGCCGTCATCGCTGATCCAGAATTCGTACAATTCCATCCCACCGCGATGGATGTCGGCCTCGATCCGTCACCGCTTGCGACCGAAGCACTGCGCGGCGAAGGCGCCATTTTGGTCGGCGCTGACGAAGCCCCTTTCATGAGCCGCTATCACGCCAAAGCCGAGCTGGCGCCGCGGGATGAAGTGGCACGCGCCATCCACACGGAAATTTCTGAGGGGCGGCAAACTTATCTCGATACGCGACACGCCATTGGCGACGCGATTAAAGATCACTTCCCGACCGTATTTGCGGCATGCATGGCCGCTGGTATTGATCCGCGCACGTCTTTGATCCCGGTCGCGCCGGCCATGCATTACCATATGGGCGGCATCCTTTCCGACACTTGGGGGCGTGCCAGCCTGAACGGGCTCAGCGTTTGCGGCGAGTGCAGCAGCACCGGCGCACATGGCGCCAACCGGCTTGCCTCTAACTCGCTTTTGGAAGCGGTTGTCATGGCCGCTCGGATCGCCGATCGCCTGCGTGAGGACGCCCTTCGCACAGCCGGAGAGAGTTCAGGCCTGGTTCCAGCAGACCTTCCGGACGAAACCTTGCAAATTCTGCGCGGCGCTATGGCAACGCATTGCGGCGTGGTGCGCGAGGCAAAAAGTTTGACCACACTGCTCAACCAAATTGATGATCTGGAAGCGCAGTATCCTGCCGCCCGCGCTCTGTGCGCCGCTAAGATCATCGCACATGCAGCCCGCAACCGAGAAGAAAGTCGCGGCGGACATTTCCGGTCTGACTTTCCTGAAACGCTGGCTAACGCGCAGCGAACATTTACCACAAAGACGCGCGCCGAAGCGCCCGAACTGGAACCCGTTGAATGACATTTATTGCGCCGCCCCCACTGCCCAACATTGTCCTCGAGCCGATTGTTCGTCTCGCGCTGGCCGAAGACCTTGGCCGGGCCGGTGATCTCACGACGGATGCGACCATCCCTCAGGGCACTCAACTCGTCGCCCACATCCGAGCCCGCCAAGCCGGCCGCTTAGCGGGGCTAGACGCCGCAACGCTCGCCTTGTCGCTCATCGATCCGAACGTTGACCTCGTGGTTCAAAAACAGGACGGCGATGTCCTCGCCCCAGGCGACGTCGTCGCGATTATGCGCGGCGAGGCCCGCGCCATCTTGATCGCCGAACGTACAATGCTGAACTTCCTTGGCCGACTTTCCGGCATCGCAACGCTGACGGCCCAGTTCGCGGATAAAATTGCGCATACCAAAGCGAAGATCGTTTGTACGCGCAAAACCACGCCCGGTCATCGCGCCGTTGAGAAGCGGGCCGTGCGTTGCGGCGGCGGCACCTCACATCGCTACGGCTTGGACGACGCGATTTTGATCAAAGATAATCACATTGCTGCTTGCGGTTCGATCCCGGACGCGCTGAAGCGCGCGCATGCTTATGCGGGGCATTTGCGCATGATCGAGATTGAAGTCGATTCACTCGACCAACTCGCAGAAGCCCTGCCACTCAAACCGCATGCGGTGCTGCTAGATAATATGGAACCAGATCTTCTCCGCCAGGCCGTGGCCATGATTGACGGGCAATGTTTGGCAGAAGCCAGCGGCGGCATCACGCTTGAAACAGTGGCGGCGAAAGCGGAATCCGGGGTGGATTATATCTCGTCAGGCGCGCTCACTCACTCTGCGTTAAATCTTGACCTCGGCCTCGATATCCTCTGACCTGTCTTTGATAAAAGACAGATTGGGAGGAAACACATGGCGACGGCGAACGGACGTAAATCGATTTTCATCACGGGCGCTGCCTCTGGCATCGGCGCAGAGACCGCGCGATTGTTCCAATCACGCGGTTGGTTTTGCGGCCTCTACGATATCAATGAGACCGGCTTAAAAGACATCGCCAGAGAGATTGGCGGCGACAATTGCCATGTCGCGCGGCTGGATGTGACCAAGCGCGACGACTGGGCCGCCGCGATGGCGGGGTTCGGCGACGCCACCGGCGGCAAAATGGATGTCTTGTTCAACAATGCGGGCATTGGACGGCATGGCTGGTTCGAAGATATTCCACCCGAAGAGTCTGACCTGATCGTCGATATCAATGTCAAAGGCGTCATCAATGGCATCTATGCCGCGCTTCCTTTGCTCAAGGTCACGCCAAGCGCGCGGATCGTAAACACAGCGTCGACCGCAGGTGTGGTCGGATCGCCGCGGCTTGCCGTCTATGCCGCGACCAAATTCGCGGTTCGTGGATTGACAGAAGCTCTAGATGTCGAGCTTTCCGGACTAGATATTCGCTGCACCAGTCTGATGCCCTGGTTCATCGACACACCCATCTTAGATATGGGCCTGACCGAAGGGGCGAATGTCAAAATGGCTGACGAGATCCGTGAGCAAGGCCAGGAGGTTTACCCTGTCTCCCTTGCCGCAGAGACCGCTTGGGAAGCCGCGCATGGCAAAGATGTGCACTATATGGCTGGCAAGCGCGCTAAGCAGGCCCGTTTCGCCGCCCGGTTCATGCCAGGTCGCCTCAAAAAGCAGATCTTACAGGGTTTGCCGCCGCGCGACTAAAGCGTGGAACTTGATGTTACTGTTTCCAGAGTGGTTTCGCTCATCGGTTCGAGCGATGAGATTGACGCTTGCGTTTGAACGTCCTGCAAAGCACGCGCATTCAAGTCATCGGCTGACATTGCAGGCGTGAGGAGCTCCGTCGGTGCAGCTGGTGTCACGCCACGTGCTGGCATGATCGCCTTAAGACCGGCGCGGCGTTGTTCGAGACGCGCACTCTGGCGCGCTGAGGCCACAGACCATTCCTGACCGCGCGGGAAGCGATAGAAAATATGCGTGCCAATTTGGCGGGTTTTGATCAGGCCTGAATTCCAGATCGGATCGACATAAGTTGCGTGATAGTGGGTTGCACCACCCGTCTTACGCTCATTGAGGTCCATAATGACGTGTGCAGCAATGCGCTGAGCTTTGTCCCATTTCACACCGCGCGGCGTTTTATCCATTGCGCCATCACAGGTGAAGGTGAACTGGCAGCCTGTCGTCCGGGTTGCGCCTTGGAACACGACATCGCAAATCGTATTTGGATATCGGTGGTCATTGACGCGGTTGGCGATGACCTCAGCCACACCCAATTGGCCTGAAGTCGACTCGCTTCGGGCCTCATAATAGATGGCCTGAGCCAAGCACTGGCGCTGGCGCAACATGTCTTCTGCGTCGGCGCGCTTCGGCACATCAAGCGTCAGCAAGCTGCCAATCGCAGCGCGATCACGATCGAACGCCGCATACTGGCTCAAGGCTGAGCTCGGGTCGCGTTCCAGCGAAACCTCAACGAACTTTAGCCAATCATGGTTGAGCAGCTCTGATCGGTCGTTCAGCGCGTATGTGACCTGAACATCGTCCTGGCGAATTTCAGCCAGCTGAACGCTGCGGTCACGGAATTGCTTTTCGTTTTGCTGGTCGGCGTTGACGCCAGCAATCACTGGCATCGCCGCGACGAGCGCGGCAAAGCATGTCAGTCCAAGCGCACCTTGCAGGACTTTACGGCGTTGGCGGGCGGACGTTTGCGTACGCCACCAGCGACCTAATTGGGCGGTCACGGTCGTGCCCGTCATCGGGTTTCTGGATAAATCCGTCATCGTAATCGTTTAGTTCCCACCACAACTTGAAGGTCTTAGTGACCGTGCAAGTTTCAAACCTTTTCTATCCAGAACGGCGTCCCAGCCGATTTTTAACTCTGTTTATTGACCCGTGCATATTTGGTTCGAGCCTAGAAAATCAATTCTAGAAAACCGTAAATCCCACACATTTCTTGTTCTTCACACCGGCTGAACCGACAGTGAATTTAACGCCTCAACGGCTTCATTCCGTCTAAACTTCCGAATTTATTGCAGATTCGAAGTAAAACTGCGTAAAATTTACGTTTTGTTTACCAAAAACCCGTGTTGCGCAAAAAACACAACTTTGGCGATCACTTTTTGTTACGAAATCGAAACAGATTCGCGCAGAACACGAACTATTCGTCTCCAAGCAGGACCGCATGGGCCGCCGCCAAGCGCGCAATCGGCACCCGATAGGGCGAGCACGAGACATAATCCAGTCCAATTTTGTGACAGAAAATGACCGAGGCTGGGTCGCCGCCATGCTCACCGCATATGCCGAGTTTGATCCCCTCACGAGTCTCTTTTCCGCGCGCAGCAGCGGTGCGCACCAGCTCTCCAACCCCTTCTTGATCGATGGTCACAAATGGATCTTTTTCATAAATCCCCTGCTCTTCATAAGCGGTCAGGAACCGACCGGCATCATCGCGCGAAATGCCGAGCGTGGTTTGCGTCAAATCATTGGTGCCGAATGAGAAGAACTCGGCCGTCTCTGCGATTTGGCCGGCCCGTAGCGCCGCGCGCGGCAGTTCGATCATCGTCCCGACAAGATAGCTGAGCGTCAGATCCATCTCCGCGAAAACGGCTTTCGCCGCCTCATCGACCACAGCTTTCAGGATATCCAATTCTTTGCGGGTCCCAACCAGAGGGATCATAACCTCTGGCACGGGGGTCGTGCCTGTGTCTTTTGCCACCGCGACAGCGGCCTCAAAAATTGCGCGCGCTTGCATGGCGTAGATTTCCGGATACGTGATCCCCAGCCGACACCCGCGGTGCCCCAGCATGGGGTTGCTCTCATGCAGCGCTTCTGCTTGAGCCTTCAGCGCTTTGACATCCATGCCAGAAGACGCGGCGACTTCTTCCATTTCCGCTTCCGTATGCGGCATAAATTCGTGGAGCGGCGGGTCGAGGAGACGGATTGTGCACGGCGCGCCGCCCATGATCCGGAAGATCTCTTCAAAGTCAGACCGCTGCATAGGCAGCAGCTTTTCAAGCGCCGCTTCGCGCCCATCTTTGGTCTCTGCTAAGATCATGCTGCGCACGACCGGAATGCGGTCAGCGTCGAAGAACATGTGCTCCGTGCGGCAGAGACCGATCCCCTCGGCGCCAAAATCTTTCGCGACTTTCACATCCGCTGGTGTCTCCGCATTGGTTCGAACGGCCAGTTTGCGAACTTTGTCCGCCCAGCCCATCAAGACGCCAAAATCGCCAGACAGATCTGGCTGTTGCATCTCAACTTCGCCAAACAGAACTTCGCCTTCGGCGCCATCGACGGTGATGATCTCACCTTTTTTGACTTCCCGGCCGCCGATGCGGAATACGCCCGCTTCAGTGTCAATTTGCAACTCGCCGGCGCCGCAAACGCAAGGCCGGCCCATCCCGCGCGCGACCACAGCCGCGTGCGAGGTCATGCCGCCGCGCGCGGTGACGATGGCGCGCGCTGCATGCATGCCGTGAATATCTTCGGGGCTGGTTTCAACGCGGACCAGGATGACCGCGCGGCCCGCTTCCGCCAAATGCGCCGCTTCGTTTGAGTCAAACACCACTTGTCCGACCGCCGCGCCAGGGCTGGCTGGCAGACCTTTCACGACAACATCACGCGCCGCATTCGGTGAGATGGTCGGGTGAAGTAACTGATCAAGCTGAGAGGGCTCAAGCCGCGTGACCGCTTCTTGTTCTGTGATCAGGCCTTCATTGGCCATATCCACTGCGATCTTCAAAGCCGCCGCCGCTGTGCGCTTGCCGGTCCGCGTTTGCAGCATGTAGAGCGTGCCATCTTCGACGGTGAACTCGATATCTTGCATGTCGCGGTAATGCGCTTCCAGCGTATCAGCGACATCCGTCAACTGCTTGTAAACCGGCGGCATGACTTCTTCGAGTGGGGCTTCATCAGAGTTCAGCTCATCTGCGCGCGCCCGTGAGATCGGTGCAGGCGTGCGGATCCCCGCGACCACGTCTTCGCCCTGCGCATTGGTCAGGAATTCGCCATAGAAAACATTCTCGCCGGTCGAGGGGTCACGGGTAAACGCAACACCAGTCGCCGACGTCTCGCCCATATTGCCGAACACCATGGACTGAACATTCACCGCGGTGCCCCATTCAGCTGGGATATCGTTCAATTTGCGATACAAGATCGCCCGGTCATTCATCCACGAGCCAAACACCGCGCCAATCGCGCCCCAAAGCTGCTCGCGAGGATCATCCGGAAAGGGCTTGCCGAGCTTCTCAGCGACCGCGTCTTTGTATTGGCCAACAATCGTTTTCCAGTCGCCAGCTTCCATCTCCGTGTCGAGCTCAAAGCCCTGGCTGTCTTTGTAATCGTCGAGAATGTATTCGAACGTGTCGTGGCGCAGGCCGAGCACGACATTGGAATACATCTGAATGAACCGGCGATAGCTGTCATAAGCGAACCGCTCACCCGCTTTTGCTGCGAGGCCTTGGACGGTCACTTCTGACAGGCCGAGATTCAAAACGGTGTCCATCATGCCCGGCATCGATGCGCGGGCGCCAGAGCGAACAGAGACGAGCAACGGGTTGTCAGCATCGCCAAACACCTTGCCGGCCTTCTGCTCAAGCATTTTCAGCGCGTCATCGACTTGCCCTTTGAGCTCGTCTGGATAGGCCTCGCCGAGATCGTAATAGGCGGTGCAGACATCGGTGGTCAGCGTGAAGCCCGGAGGGACCGGTAAGCCCAGACTGGCCATTTCGGCGAGGTTTGCGCCTTTGCCGCCCAGCAAGTTTTTCATTGCCGCGCTGCCGTCTGAACTTCCCCCGCCGAAAGAGTAGACCCATTTGGTCTCTACGCTTGCGCCATCACCCATACTGTCCTCCGTCTGCTCCGCCGAGCCATGCGCTCGCCGATTGCATGAGTCTTAATGCAAGCCAAGCGCCACGGTTAGCGCCGAGAATCAAGTCGATAATGCGCCTGATTGCGCTGTCACGAAGCATTGTCGCGGATATTGACCGTGAGTCTGCGGCAATTGGCGAAATTTTGTTGCTGCACCGCAACAATCGTGTCCCAAATTAAACCTCGGTCATGCGACGTTCATATGCAAGGTCGCACGTTTGTGAGACGAATTGATACGCCCTGCGCCGTGATCTGTCTTAGAATCAAGGCATATTGAGCGCAGACATAAAATACTTTCACTTGGGTGGGACAAAATGAGCAAAATCAAACTGAGCGATCTGTTATCATTGAACACCGCAACGGTGCTCGCCGCTGTCGTGCTTTGCGTGATGCTGGTAACGGATCCGAGCTTGTTTGGGTAAGTTGGGTTTCTTGAGACCGTCGATGCCTGCGAAAGCAAGGATCTATGGACCTTGAATTGCGGTCAAGATTTTTGAGAAATTTCTGTCCCTAGACCCCAGCTTGCGCTGGCGTCGACGGGAAACACGTCACCCCTCAATCTTAGAAAAGTCCGCAACCGTCCCGATCGCTTCGCGCATCATATTGAGCAGGTTGAGCCGGTTCTCGCGCACCGCTTGATCATCGGCATTGACCATCACACTGTCCGGACCGTCAAAGAACGCATCCACTGGCGCGCGGAGGCTCGCCAAAGCGGACATGGCCGCCGCGAAATCTTCTGTCTCAAGCGCCGCTTTGGCATCTAATGCGCTGGATGAAATGGCTTTGAACAAGGCCTTTTCAGCTTTTGCGTCCAGTTGGCTTTCATCCACAGCGCCATCAAAGGCGCGTTTGTCTTTCTTCTCTTCCGCGCGAAGAATGTTCGCGGCGCGCTTGTAGCCTGCGAGCAGATTGATGCCGTCTTCTGAGTCGAGAAAGGCCGCGAGGGCTTCAACACGCTTCACGATCAGCACGAGATCGTCCTCGCCAAGCGCGAAAACCGCATCGATCAGGTCATGGCGTTGGCCTTGATCGCGGAGATATTGTTTGAGGCGGTCGGCGAAGAAGGCGAGGAGGTCGTGAAGCTTAAACGCCATCAGCAACTCCGCCTCTTCGATTGGCGTGAAGTCCTCATGCCGATACGCGCCAAACCCTGCCTCAATGTTTCTAGTTCGGGTCTCGATGGAAGAAGCCGCTCCCCGTAAGCAAACCTCTTCCTCGTATCCGCGGTTTTTCAGACCTGCTGCGAAGGGTTCGGATGTCAAAGCGAGTTGTGGCAAGAGCCCCAAACGGACCCCATTCTCCAACACAATCCGCACAACCCCCAAAGCCGCACGCCGCAAAGCAAAAGGATCTTTCGATCCCGTCGGCTTCTCATCAATCGCCCAGAACCCAACCAGCGTATCCAGCTTGTCCGCCAGCGCCACTGCAATCCCAACCGGATCAGTCGGCACCGCATCCGAAGGCCCCTGCGGCTTATAGTGATCGCGAATGGCGTCTGCGACCCGCGCATCTTCTTCAGCCTCCAAGGCGTAATACCGCCCCATCACGCCTTGCAGCTCTGGAAACTCATACACCATTTCCGAAACCAGATCCGCCTTGGCCAAGCGCGCGGCGCGCTCTGCGAGATCTGCATCGGCGCCGACGTTAGGCGCCAGCTCGCGGGCCAAAGCCGCAACCCGTTCCACCTTATCTGCAATCGTGCCGAGCTCTTTCTTAAACTCGATCTTGCCGAGCTTTGGCGCCATTTCTTCCAGGCCCGTCTTCTTATCATTCTCCCAGAAAAAGCGGCCATCTTCGAGCCGGGCTGAGAGCACTTTCCGGTTCCCCGCCGCGATCGCTTTGCCGCCATCGGTCGCACCAATATTCGCGACAACGACAAAGTTTGGCGCCAGGTCACCCGTCTTTGGGTCGCGGACCGCAAAGTATTTTTGGTGCGTGCGCATAGACAGCTGAATGACTTCTGGCGGCAGCTCCAAGAATGCTGGGTCCATCTCACCCAAAATCACGACCGGCCATTCGGCAAGCCCAACGACCTCTTCCAGCAAGCCTTTGTCTTCGACCAGTTCGAGACCCGCTTTCGCACAAATCGCTTGCGCGTCAGTTTCAATCTTCTCACGTCGCATATCTCGCGTCAGCAAAACATGGCCCGCGCCTGAGAGCTGCGCTTCATAATCGGCAAGCCCTGTGACTTTGTAAGGCCCACGTCCATGCACGCGGTGACCTTCGGTCTCGTCACCGCTCGCAATCCCATCCACTTCAAACGGCACCACAGCGCCATCAAACACGCAGACAATCCGCTGCAGCGGCCGCACCCAGCGCATCTCGCCGCGCCCCGTGCGCATCGATTTTGGCCAATGGAAGTTTTGCATGACCGCTGGGATCAGCTCAGCAACAATGTCCGGCGTCGACCGCCCTGGTATCGTCCGTTTGGCGACATAGAAATCGCCTTTCTTTGGATCCGAGCGGATTTCGGCCTCATCAATCGACGTCAGACCGGCGCCGCGCATAAAGCCTTCAACGGCTTTTTCAGGTGCGCCGACTTTCGGGCCTTTGCGCTCTTCGGTGACATCCTCAGATCCCGCCGGCACGTCTTGGCACGAAACAGCCAAACGCCGCGGCCCGGACATTGAGACCGCGTCAGCCACGCTGAGACCCGCCTCTTTCAAGCCTTTCAGAACCGCCTCTTTGAGGTCGCGTTCGGCTTTCGCTTGCATGCGCGCCGGGATTTCTTCGCAAAAGATTTCGAGAAAGAGTTCAGCCATAATCGCTTCAGTGTTCTTCTGTCTTAGATCGTGTCCATGTCAGTGACGGTGCGCGCGGTCGCGGCGCCATCCCCTGTGTTCACGACGCTTGAGGGTTCGATCAACATGATCTCGCATTCTTCATCGGCGCCCGGACGGTGTTCGGTGCCACGCGGGACGATAATGAATTCACCGGCACGGACGATCTCGGTGCGGTCACGAAACGCCATGCGCATCTCGCCTTTAATAACGACAAACATCTCGTCTTCATTCGCATGCGAATGCCAATCGAAATCGCCTTTGATCTTGACCAGGCGGACATCCATCTCATTCACCCGCCCGGCGAGCTTAGGCTGCCAGAGCTCGGTGAACTGGTCGAATTTCTCAGCGAGATTGACTTTGGTCATGGCAGGGGCTCCTCGTGAAAACGAGCTCGTATGGCGGGGATCTCGGCATCGGTCATGTCGAACATGACGCGCCGCGTGAAGCCGCCGCGATACTGGTCGCCGTCTTTGAACCGCCAATCGGCAATGTCGGCGACTAAGAAGGGAACCTCATCTCCCGCCGACGTTTCGCCGATAAAACCGGCAAACTCGCGGCGAATGTTTGAGAGTTCCTCATAGTCGCGGTCATACGCGCTCGACGGCATGATCACCGTGATGCGGAAATCAGAATAGCTATCAGTCTCGCTTTGCCAGGCCTCGAAAAAGACTGGCAGGGTCGACCGAGCTTCAGCGACGGCATTTTGCATCGCGCGATCTTTGTACATCGCCGGTGACCCGGGGGCCGGGCTGCAGGCTACCAAAGCAAGCGCCGTCAAGGAGAGCGCGACCGATCTCATGTCTCCGCCGCCTCATCCTGTTGTTTCGCCCATAGCTCGGCCGCGCCGCGCGCAAGGTCACGAACGCGGCCAATGAAGGCCTGGCGCTCTGTCGGACTGATGGCGCCGCGCGCATCGATCAGGTTGAACGTGTGCGAGGCTTTCAGCGCCTGCTCATAAGCGGGAATGGGCAGGTTCACATTCGAAGACAGCAAATATTTCGCCGCCGCTTCGCAATTGGCAAAGGTCTGTTGCAGAGCTTCGACATCCGAATGTTCGAAATTATAGGCCGATTGCTGCTTCTCATTTTCTAAGAAGACATCGCCATAAGACAGAGGCGTCTCACTGTTCGGGTCATTGTATGGCAAGTGATAGACATTATCGACGCCGAACACATACATGGCGAGGCGTTCTAAGCCATAAGTCAGCTCGCCGGAGACTGGAAAGACGTCCAAACCGCCAACCTGCTGGAAATAGGTATACTGGCTGACTTCCATGCCGTCGCACCATACTTCCCAGCCAAGGCCCCATGCGCCGACGGTCGGGTTTTCCCAATCATCTTCGACAAAGCGAATGTCGTGCACCATCGGGTCGATCCCGATCTCGTAAAGCGAGTTAAGATAGAGATCCTGCAAATTTTTCGGGTTCGGCTTCAGGATGACCTGATATTGGTAATAATGCCCAAGCCGCATCGGGTTCTCGCCATACCGCGCATCCGCCGGGCGACGGGAGGGCTGCACATACGCCGCGCGCCAGTCTTTGGGGCCAAGCGCCCGCAAAACCGTGGCCGGGTGCAGCGTCCCTGCGCCGACCTCGAGATCATAAGGCTGCAGGATCGCGCAGCCTTGCGCCGACCAATAGGCCTGCAGGCGCAGGATCAGGTCCTGAAACGAGTTTGGTTTATCTTTGGCCACAGGTGCAGTCATAGGTCTCTTCACCACGATAAAAGGTTCGGCATCGCCTACTCTGGTCTGCGCTATGGGGCAAGCGAACTCGGCGAACTAATCCCAGTCGATTCCCGCGGCGTCCTGCTGGAGACCCAAAGCCCAATCTGTCCGCGGACCGCCTTTTTCTGAATAGAGATAGCGCGGCTCAAGCAGCCGCATCGGCCCGGAACGCAAGCCTTTGCGGGCGCGCACCAAGACGCGCTTCGCTTCGGCGCCCGGGTAGGAGTGGACCGGAAGAACGGCAATTTCACCGCTTTGTCGCTCCAGAACCGATAAGATCCGCGCCAAATCTGCCGCGCGATGGACCATGACAAAGGTCCCTTTGGGGCGCAGCGCAAACAGCATCCCGTTGATCCAGTCTTTGAGCGGCACACTCTCGAGATACGCGCCCGCTTTCCCAGCACCTGGGTCCTGGATTGCCCCCTCCGCAAAGAAGGGCGGGTTCGAAAAAGCGAGATCAAACCGGTTCTGCCAGTCTGACGGGATGGCCCCAACGCTTCCTTCAACGAGGTCAATCCGCGCGCCGAACGCATTCTCAGAAACCCCGCGCCGCGCCAGAGCGAGCATATCAGGATCACGCTCCAAACCGATGAACTTGGCCTCAGGAAGGCGTGCCGCGGCCGGAAACAGTGCGCCACCTGCCCCGCTCCCGACCTCTAAAGCGTGTCCTGAAAAAGTGGAATCCAGCGCGGCGGCCAGCAAAATACTGTCCGTTCCAGCGCGAAACCCCTGTTTCGGCTGGATCACCGTGACCCGGCCACCCAGAAACGCATCAGACGTCGTTTCCGTCACGCATCCTTCTCCACCTCGCGCAGAATGTATCGGGCACGATCGGCGAGATCTGAGCGGACCGTAATCCGGATCGGCACCATCGGTCCGCGGCCATCGATCATCGCTGTATGTTCGTCGAGAACGAAGGGTTCGATTCCCTCTTCGTTCAGCAAATGCTTGATATAAGACAATTTGACCAAGTCATTGGTGCGAAAGACTTCTTCCAAGATTTAACTCCGAATCGTCGCATGCGGTGGCATACCGCAGCTATATTCTATCAATTTTGCGCTATCTCTATGGTTAGAAGCGGAAAAGTGGAATAGGACGTCTGCCGTGACTGCGCAAACTCAACCCTCCCAGGATGCCGCGTTCGCCGACATTGTCGAACGTATGCAAACGCTCCTTTCCGACGACCTGAAAGCGACGGAAGCGCTGCTTATTGAGCGGGCGAAAAGCCCCGTGGACGTGATTCCAGACCTTTCCGGATACATCGTGTCTGCTGGCGGCAAGCGTTTGCGGCCGATGATTACACTCATCGCCGCCCATGCTTGCGGCGGGACCAATCCTGGTAGCCATGCGCTTGCGACCGCGGTTGAGTTTATCCACACAGCAACGCTGCTGCATGACGATGTGGTCGATGACAGTGATCTGCGCCGCGGCAAGAAAGCGGCAAAGAATGTGTGGGGCAATAATGCTTCAATCCTGGTCGGAGACTTTCTGTTCGCCCGCGCGTTCACCCTAATGGTCGAAACGGGCAGTTTGGAGATTTTGAACATTCTCTCAAACGCCTCATCCGTGATTGCAGAAGGCGAAGTGCATCAGCTCGCCGCTGCCGCGCGCACTGACCTTCCGACTGAGGAATATCTGGCGATTATCGAAGCCAAGACGGCGGCTTTGTTTGAGGCCGCCGCAGAAGCCGGCGCGCTGTCCGCAGGCGATAAAGGTAAAGACTACGCCCCAGCGCTCGCCGCCTATGGCAAAAATTTGGGCCTCGCATTTCAAATCATCGATGACGCCCTCGATTATGGCGGCACCACATCGGTCATCGGCAAATCCGTCGGCGACGATTTTAGAGAGGGCAAATGCACCCTCCCTGTGATCATTGCCCGGCGCCGAGGCAGCGCCGAAGACCAAGCCTTTTGGGACCGAGCATTGAATGTCTCGACGCAAAAGGAAGGTGATCTCGCACACGCGATCTATCTCATCCGTTCCACTGGCGCAGCGGAAGCGACTGTCAGCGAGGCGCGCGCCTATGCCGACCTTGCCAAAGCGGCTCTGCGCGACCTGCCGGAAAGCGAATGGACCCGCGCGATGAGCGATTTGGCCGATTTCTGCGTCAGCCGCGTCCATTAAGCAAATCAGCCCTTGCCGGAAATTAAAACACAGGCTTTTACTTGCCTGAAACCTCAGTCGCTGAGACAAAGAGCCGATGTGGCGTCATATTCTCATTTCTGCTTCGTGCCTGGCCGTTTCGGCCTGTCTTTCGACCGATGGGATTCGTCCACCTGAACTGCTCGCACGGGCAGAATCGGCGACAAAACTAAGAACCGACATTGATGCGCTATCCACCTATGCGGTGGCGAAATATGCCGGGCTCACAGAAGACGCAGATACCGCAGCGCGCAACTATTCTCGCCTCTTACGCACGGTTCAAGATGACCCATGGCTCGCAGAGCAGGGCATATTCGCGATCTTACGCATTGGTGAAGTCGATCGTGCGGTCTCAATTGCCAAGAAATTACCTAAAGAAACCCTAGACGAGACAGAGCTGCCGCGTTTGTTGCTCGCCGCAGATGCCTTGAAACGAAATCGCCGCGGCGATGCGATCGATTACTTGTCATCCTCCTGGAGCAATGACTATCACGCCATGTTGGCGCGAAGTCTGATCGCCTGGACCGTCTTGCAAGATGACCCAAGCGCGGCCGTAACTTTGCAGCAAAAAGCCGGAGGCTCAGAAGGTCTTTATGCCCTGATGGGTCAGACGCTTGGCTCCTTGATGCGGGCCAATATCGGCGACACAGAAGGCGCGCGCAAAGAACTCGACATCCTTTGGGGTGTGGGTGCGCAGTTTGCGTTTGGCGTGGAAACCGAAGCCCGATTAATGGCATTGGACGGCGAATCTGAACGCGCTCTGCAGCGACTAAAAGACTTCCGTCAGCAGGTCGGTCGGCATCCCGCTTTGGTTGCGTTGGCCCGCGAGATTGAAAGTGGCAGTGTCACACCACTGCAAAAACTCAGTGCTGCCGAAGGCGCAGGGCTCGCGTTCTATATCGCCACCGCGCCGCAGGCGAACCAGCATTATGGTGATGTCGCCTCGGTTTATTTTGCGATGGCTGTCCATCTCGACCCTAAGCTCGACTCGGCCAAAGCACTCTGGGCCGACACGCTCGATCGCGTAGATCGGCGGCCTGACGCGATTGCGCTCTTAGAGTCCATACCAGAAACTTCCGTCCACCATACCAGCGCTCAGGGGCAGCTGGCTTGGGCGCTGCGCCGCGAAGGCCAGAATGACGAAGCTTTGATGATTGCCCGCGCGACCCTGGCGCGAACAGACGATCGCAATATTCGCATACAGCTCGCAGACCTTTTGCAATCGCTTGGTCGCGATGGAGAGGCCGAAGCGACCTTCACCGACGTGATCGAAGCAGACGAAGCGGCTGGCGAATATGATTGGCGCCTCTATTACGCGCGCGGCGGAGCGCGTGAACGCTTAGGCGAATGGCCGCGAGCGGAGAACGATCTGCGCACAGCGATGAATCTGAATCCTGACGATCCGACCATCATGAACTATCTCGGCTATAGCTGGATTGATCGCGGCATTAATCTCGATGAAGGCTTGAGCCTAATCGAACGCGCGCTCCGCCTAGATCCGGAGAATGGCGCGATTACGGACAGCCTGGGCTGGGCTTATTACAAACTCGGCAACTATGAGCGCGCCATCTTCTATTTGGAGCGGGCAACAGAATTGGCGCCAGATGTCAGCGAAATCCTCGATCATCTTGGCGATGCATATTGGCAAGTTGGCCGGTTCAAAGAAGCCGGCTTTCAATGGGACCGCGCGCTAAAGTACGCCACGGATGCTGACGAGATTGATCTGTTAGAAAAGAAACTCGCGAGCGGACTTGCGATGTTGCAAGCCGCAACTGATACCGGTGCGCCGTCCTTTCCATGACCCAGTTGACGGAATATGCGCCCGCCAAAGTAAACCTCACGCTTCATGTCGGTCCGCCGAAGGAGAATGAGCGCCACAACCTCATTTCACTGGTCTCCTTCGCTGATATTGATGCCGCCGATGTGATCTCCGCCGAACCGGCCAGCCATTTCAGCTTAGCCGTCGATGGCCCATTCGCGCGCGATTCAGGTCCCGCCAAAGATAATCTGGTGCTCAAAGCCGCCCGCGCTATGAATGACGCGCTGGATGGCAATGCGCCGCCGCTCGCCTTTCGCTTGCAAAAGACACTGCCATGCGCCGCGGGTATTGGCGGTGGTTCTGCCGATGCAGGCGCAGCCCTTCGTTTGATTGTCCGCGCGCATGGGGGGATTGAGGCCGAAAAAATGGCTCAAACCGTGGCCCCACTTTTGGGCGGCGATGTCCTTGCCTGCTATCATAATTTACCGGGTTTCATGTCGGGCGAAGGCGATGTGTTTGAACCCATTTTGAGTGTGCCGCGCTTACCCGCAGTCCTGGTCAATCCAGGCATTGCCTGCCCGACCGGACCCGTCTTCGATGCCTTTGATGCGCTGGCGCCGAGCGATCCGCCAGAGCACCCACCGCTGCCGGATAACCGCACCGCCCTGCGCGCATTTGTGACTTGGTTGAATGAAAACACACGCAACAGTTTGCAAGTTCCCGCAATGAGCATGCACCCGGAAATCACAGAATCCTTGGGCCGGTTACAGTCATTGAGCGGTGTTCGCATGGTCCGCATGTCAGGCTCCGGTGCGACCTGTTTCGCTTTGTTTGAGAGTCTTGAATTGGCTGAAGCGGGCGCAGACGAAATTTACCGGCAACATCCAGATTGGTGGGTGCAATCGACTCTGCTCGGCGGGGCCTAGTGTGGTCGACTACGCGATATTCTGTATCAGCTTCTGCTTTGTCACATTCGCGGTCACGTTGATTGCATGCTCCCTTGTTATGCGGCTCGGCGTGGTCGACGCCCCAGATGGTAAGCGAAAAACCCAGGCACACGCTGTTCCGCGACTGGGCGGCTTGGCGATGCTGGGGGGCGGCCTCGCGGGGACCGCGCTGGCGTCCATCATCTTCATCGCGGCTCAAGTGCCGGAGCCGCTTGAACTTTTACGACAAACCCCCTCGGGAATTGCTGAAGATGTGGGCGGTTGGGCACCGGTCATTTGGTTTGCCGGAACCGCTTTTCTCATCGGGCTCTGGGATGATATTTGGACCGCAAACACCAAACTGAAGCTAGGGCTCTTTGCACTCGCCTGCCTGGCCGCAGCGAATTTCGGGCTGACACCCGAAGCTTTCAGCACTCCATGGGGAGACGTTGAGATTGGCGGATTTCTGATCATCGGCAGTGCGCTTTGGCTGATCGTTTTCACCAATGCTGCGAACTTTATGGATGGCTCGAACGGGTTGGCCATAGGGTGTTTGGCGATCATGTTGGCCGCGCTCGGTATCATTGCTGGTGTCACGCAAGCTGTTGAGACGACGTTTTGGTGGTTCCCGCTCCTGGCGGCCATAGCGGGCTTTTTGATGCACAATTTGCGCGGTCAGATTTATGCGGGTGACGCGGGATCGCTCGGATTGGGCGCGCTGTTCGCCGGCATGGGTTTGGCGACAGGGCTAGAGGTTTGGACCATCGCGACGCTCGCCCTTCCCTTCCTGATTGACGTGTTGCTGACCTTGGTCTGGCGCGCCAAGCATGGCCGGAACTGGCTCGAGGCGCATCTCGATCACGCTTATCAGCGCCTGATCGCTGCCGGTTGGACGCATATTGAAACAGCGATCTTGTATTGGGGGCTGTCTGTCACCTGCAGCGTCCTCGCCTATATCGGCGCACGCGCTGGGGGCGCGGTCCCGTTCGCTGTGTTCTGGACACTAACGCTCGCCGGCAGCGGTCTCTGGATCTTGCACCGCCGGTCCGCCAAGCGCGACGATCTCAGCCAGTAATCCATCCGGCCCAAAGGTCTCAGCTTGCAAGTTTGGGCGGCAGGCCCAGGCCACGGGGGCAAGCAAGATCAACAGCGCGGCGCCAGCGATTGTCGCTTGAACGCCGCCTCTTCCCGTCATGCCTGTAAGGCCCAGATAGACGAGGAACGCCCCGACCAAGGTGCCCATAATTCCAAGTATAAACAGGGCTGTGCGCCACGGCGCGGAGTAGCCGTACTTAATCTCAAGTTGCGGATTCACGCGCCCCAGCGTGCTGGCAACGGCACTGATTAGGCCCAGGAACTCATCGCGGCCACCGCCGCTGTCGGTGCACTCAATCTTGAGCGTGTTGTCGCCAGCGGTCAGATGTAACCATGCCGAACGGGTGCCGCGATACGTGACCGTATTCCAGCTCGCATCGGTGACGTCGGCCAATTTCAGAGCCGACGCCCCGCCGCGGCGCATAAGATGGTCGTCCTTGATCGCCCAAGTTTGAGCTTTGCGAACCGGCGCAGGTTTGAAACTATATTCCCGCATCCTCTCCTCCGCTCATCCCGCGCAGTCGCGTCGTGACCTCAGCCGATTACATATTCGGATAAGCCGGACCGCCGCCGCCTTCCGGCGTTACCCAATTAATGTTTTGGTTCGGGTCTTTGATGTCGCAGGTCTTACAGTGAATGCAGTTCTGCGAGTTGATCTGGAAGCGTGGCGGCTGGCCATCCTCTTCTACCCACTCATAGACGCCCGCCGGGCAATAGCGCTGCGATGGGCCGTTAAAGACATCAAACTCGGACGACTTTTGCAGGCCGAGATCAGCAACTTTCAAGTGCTTCGGCTGATCTTCTGCATGATAGGTATTGGTGAACGAGACATTGGTCAGCTTATCAAAGCTGAGCACGCCATCCGGTTTTGGATAGTCAATCGGTTTGCAGTCGCTCGCTGCCTTCAAATACTCGTGGTCTGCTTTGCCATGTTTGAGCTGCGGAATGTAGCCGAAACCAACCATATAGCGCATCCACATGTCCGGCATGCCGAGGATCGCACCAGGCATCGTGCCGAACCGGCCCATTAAAGGCTTCACATTGCGAACGCGCGCCAGATCGGTCCAGACCCAGCTATCGCGAACGGCTTGCTGATACGTGCTCAGCTCATCAGACGCGCGGCCTTCGCGCAGAGCGGCGACCGCTTCTTCTGCGGCCATCATGCCGGTTTTCATCGCATTGTGTGTGCCTTTGATCCGCGGCAGGTTCACAAAGCCCGCTGAGCACCCGATCAGAGCGCCACCTGGAAAGGCCAGTTTCGGGATCGACTGAATGCCGCCGGACGTAATCGCCCGCGCGCCATAGGCTTCGCGTTTGCCGCCCTTGAGGAATTTCGAAATGTCATCATGGTGCTTATAGCGCTGGAACTCGTCATAAGGTGACAGATGCGGGTTCTTATAGTTGAGGTGCACCACATAGCCGACGGACACATAATTCTCGCCACCTTCAGAGAAGTGGTAGAGGAAGCCGCCTCCTGAACCGTCTTTCTCTTTCACCGGCCAGCCAAACGTGTGCTGCACGAAGCCCGCGCTGAACTCAGGATGGTCGGCGGGGACTTTCCAGACTTCTTTGAGGCCAATGCCGTACTTTTGCGGGTCGCAATCGGCCTCGAGGTTGTATTTCGCTTTGACCTCTTTGGTCAGGGAGCCACGTGCGCCTTCGGCGAACAGAACGTATTTGCCGAGCAGCTCCATGCCGGGCTCATAATCTGGCTTTTGGCTGCCATCTTCAGCAATGCCCATGACACCAGCGACAACGCCGCGAACTTCACCATTCTCGCCATAAACCACTTCAGATGCGGCAAAGCCTGGGAAGACCTGGACTTCCAGCTCCTCCGCGCGTTCGCCGAGCCAGCGACACACATTGGCGAGTGAGCCGATATAGCAGCCATGATTGTGCATGAAGGGCGGGAAGGCGAAGGTTGGCATCGCCATCGAGCCATTCGGCCCGAGCAGCTTATATGTGTCAGCGTTCACTTCGGTGCGAATCGGGCGATCATCGCGGTCGCGCCAATCTGGGATCAACTCATCCAGCGCTTTCGGGTCGAGCACCAGGCCAGAGAGGATATGTGCGCCAATCTCGCCACCCTTTTCCAGAACGACGACTTCCAGCTCTTCTCCGGCTTCATTGGCCAGCTGTTTGGCACGAATGGCGGCCGCTAACCCAGCCGGGCCGCCGCCCACGATGACCAGGTCAAATTCCATAGATTCGCGTTCGCTCATCAAATCTCTCCCGAAAGCTGGCGCAACGACTTGCGCGCCAATGAGGTATATTCCACTATCTGACCATCTCTTTAGCCAAAGTTTACAAGGTCTCAATGCCCCAAAATGCCTCTGCCGCAGCGTTAAAGGCACTCACCGACTGGTGGGAGGAGATGGGTGTTGAGGTCGACCATACGGAAATTGCGGCTGTGATGAAGGCGCAATCCGCCGCAATCCCGGGCTCGACCCAGGATCGCTCGCCGCAAACCCAGTCGGCGCCGGAGACCCCGGATCAAGTCCGGGGCGGACGGACATCGCGGCGCAGCAAGGCCAAAACCCTCACCGATTGGATCGCAGAAGCCGGGGCGCTGGCCGCTGGCGCTGATTCGCTGGAAGCGCTGAAAGCAGCGATTGAGAGCTTTGACGGCTGCCCGCTCAAACAGCTGTGCGAAAAGACCGTCGTCTATGATGGCACGCTCGGCGCGCCGGTGATGGTCCTCGGCGAAGGCCCGGGTGGCCAGGAAGACCGGATCGGCCTGCCTTTTGTCGGCAAAGCTGGGCAACTCCTCGACAAAATGCTCGGCGCCATTGGGCTCGACCGGAAGACCAATACCTTCATCTCAAACGTCAATTACTGGCGCCCGCCGGGCAATCGCAATCCGGAAGCCGATGAACTTGCCGTGTGTCGCCCGTTCGTGAACCGGATGGTCGACTTGGCGCAGCCGAAGATCATTATTGCCACCGGTGGCGTTGCGGCGAAAAGCCTGCTCGATACTAAGACCGGCATCATGCGCCTGCGCGGTTCGGAACGTCCGTTTGAGACCCCGTCCGGCACCACAGCGCCGCTGGTGCCAATGTTTCACCCGGCTTACTTGCTACGCCGTCCACAGGATAAGAGCCGGGCTTGGCGGGATCTATTGCTGGTGCAAGCGCGGTTGAAAGAGATGGGGGTGGAGGTCTAATTTGGCTCTAATTTTTGGCGGAACGTCGCGGTGCCCGATTTGTGGCGAAACGATGAACGATCTAGGCGATATCGTCGGCATTCCAGCATTTCACGAGGCCTCAGATACCCGCTTCGGTCATCTGAATGACGCTCGAGTCCATAGAGACTGTCTCGTTAAAATGGAGTCGTTCCAGTCTTTTCGTACCTTTCTAAATGGTCGGATTGAGGGGCTGTTGGGTCGACGGATGAATGAGTCGGGAGACTTGGTAGATGTGGACTAACTTAGCTTAGTATGCCCGCTCCTCTCTCGATCATCATTCCCGCCTATAATGCTGAAGCGGTCCTGCCGCTCTGCTTGAGCGCGCTCATGCCGGGTTTGGAAAGTGGCCTCATCCGCGAGGTGATCGTGGTCGATGGCGGCAGCGATGATCAGACCCGGCGCATCGCAGAAGGCACCGGCGCGAGCATTCTCACCGCACCCGACCGCGGACGTGCCGCTCAGTTGCGATACGGCTTTGAACACGCACGCGGGGATTGGTTCCTCTTCCTGCACGCGGATACAGCGCTTTCACGCGATTGGGCTGAGCGCGCCAAGGCCCATATTACCGACCGCGCGAAGCAAGCCGCCGTCTTCACGCTCGCCTTTCGCTCTGACCATACCATGGCAAAGGTCGTCGCCAGACGCGCCAATTGGCGCGCGCGCACGCTTGGTCTGCCGTATGGCGACCAAGGCCTGCTGATCTCGCGCAAACTCTATAACGAGATTGGCGGCTATCCCGACACGCCCTTTATGGAAGATGTGCAGATCATCCGTGCCCTGGGCAAAAAGCGCATCGCCATCCTCTCGGCCGAGGCGCGGACCGATGCCTCCAAATATGATCGCGATGGTTGGCGGCGCCGCAGCTGGCGCAATGCCTATTTGATCACGCGATATTTGCTTGGTGCAAGGCCGGAATCTCTGGCTAAGATGTACAAATAGAGACGCTAGCAACTGCAATGGGGTGCAGACATGTCACTAGACGCCAGTTGGGACGAAGAATTGGAAGCCGGTTATGTCTACTTGCCAGATCATCCCGGCGCCGGGACGCCTGGCTGCGTGGCTCGGTCGATTGACGTCTTCGCCTTGGATGAGCGCCTGCGCGGGATGCAGATCATCTTGGACGTCGATGAGCATGACCGCGTGATTGGAATCGAGATTTTGAAATGACCCGCCCGCAAATCCTGATTTTCGCCAAACCACCGCGGATCGGCCTTGCTAAGACCCGGCTCGCAAAAGGGCTTGGCTCTCCCGTAACCGCGCGGCGGATCGCCACCGCTTTGCAGGCCAAGACCATGCGCGCCGTGTTTGGCGGGCCGTGGACTCCTATCCTTTACACCGCGCCAGACCGAGAACTGGACAATTCGCTCGGCGGACTCTGGCCGGTCCATCTGGAGCGGCGCAGCCAAGGGCATGGCGATCTCGGCGATCGATTAAGTAAGGGCCTACGCGAAGCGGCTTCAGGCCCTGTGCTGTTTATCGGCAGCGACGCGCCGGATATCTCGCCAGCGCTTCTGCGACAGGCGGTGAGATCGCTGAGCCGCCATGATGCGGTCTTCGGACCGGCGCAAGATGGCGGGTTTTGGCTATTTGGGATCAACAAGTCTGCACGTACGCCAAGCCCGTTTTACAATGTCCGTTGGTCCGGCCCACATGCGATGGAAGACGTCTGGGCCAATTTACCAGAAAGCGCCAAAGTCGGCGTCCTCCCGCAGCTCATCGACATTGATGATGCCCAAGATTTAGAAACGTGGCGGCATCGCCATCATGTCGAGGTCGACGCTCACACCGAGGCACAAACCCATACAGCGCCCGCGAATGAGGCCCCCGGCTTCATTTCACGGCTTTTCAAACGAACCTAGCCGCGAAAGGCGCACCAATCTGGCTTTTTGGTCAGGGCGCGACGCCCTTTATGCGGCCATTCGCCGAGATGTCCGGCGGCAATGCCCGCTTCAGCGACATCTTGGCCGTTCGCCGATAGCGTGATCACCTCGCGCTCATAACGGTCTTCACCCGAACTACTGGTAATTTCGAGGACCGCGTCGCGCGTGAGTTCGACCATGAATGCCTTAGCATCAAAGCCGAGCTCGCGTTCAAACTCGCACTTTGCACCGCCCCGCGCGCCAACACCGCCGGTCTCAGGGGCGTCGACATCTGCCAAACGGAACTTCTTGCCATCAATCCGGCCACTATCGCCGTCAGACCAATAGATCGAGCTTGAGGACGCCGACACAGGGGTCTGCGCCTCCGGTGGCACACAAGCGGCCAGCATCACAAACGGAAGTAGCAAAGCATATTTCACACGCTGTGATTGATCTGATTCGGATCAAGAGAGGAGAGTCCTTTGGCAAGGCTTGGATTCGTCCCTTATCCGGCTAAGGTCCGCGCAGATTCAAAACCACGCCAATGACCCAACTTCTGATCATCTATCATTCGCGAACCGGCGGCGCGCAGCAAATGGCGCAAGCAGCCTTTTCTGCCGCGCGCAAGGAGACCGACGCCGTTTTGATACAAGCGAGAGACGTTGATGCAGAGCATTTGCTCGCCGCGTCTGGTTACCTTTTTGTTGCTCCAGAAAACTTGGCCGCGCTCAGCGGTGAAATGAAAGAATTCTTCGACCGAACCTATTATCCAGTGCTCGGCAAGATCGAAGGGCGGCCTTATGCGCAAATGATCTGCGCCGGATCCGACGGCGAAAACGCGGTCCGACAAACCGCGCGAATTGCATCGGGGTGGCGTCTCAAAGAGGTGCATCCGCCGCTCATCGTCTGCACACACGCACAAACAGAGGCAGAAATCCTCGCTCAGAAAACCATTCCTGAGCCAGAGCTAGAGCGCTGCCGCACGATTGGCGCGACCCTTGGTGCAGGGCTGGCAATGGGCGTGTTTTAGCGGCGCGCCTACTTTTTACCCCCTGGCGGCATCGCCGAGACCAAGGCAAACCCTTCCTCCAAAAGCGCGGTGATCAGGCTTTGATCCGCAAGCATTTCCTCGGTCAGACAAACGTAATCCCGCATCGTCGCGCCGTAGGATTTGAAAGGGCCCGCGCCATGCGAGTCTAGAAGCTCGCTTTGTCGCGCCTTAGGCAAACGAATGCCGAGCTCATTATCTTTGTTGATCTGCGAGAACATATGCCCATTCGCCGACGTGTAGGGATTGGCTTTGCCTTTTCGTTCGAACTGCCCAGACGCAGAAATAGCGGCATGGTACAAGTCAATGAGGCTGGCACGATCCATCAGGCAGCTCCTCGTTTAGCTCAGGACCTCTTTGTCCGCGCATTAGCGATAAATTCCAAGCCCGCATCATAAGTCGTTTGCCAAACCACGCGTGCAAATCGGTTGAGGCCAATGCGCGACGCCTTGATTTTGACGATGGGCGGCAGCGTTCCGCGATTGCGAAACCGGATCCGCGCGCCGGTTTTGGAAATGTCGAGAATAATCCCTTCACGGACTGAGCCGGATTCGGTGTAAACGCTGCAAACGCACCATATGCCTTTGCGCGGCGCCGAGCGGTTTTCGCGACGGGGGCGCAATATCTGAATCGGCGCAGGCGCGGTTGACCCCGCCGCGCGGGCCAAATCCACTTTTAGCTTGCTTTTCGACTTCGATGAAAACATCGCTGCAGGTTCCAACTCCGACGTTAACTCTAGCGATTATCTTGTTAAAGTTGAATTACTTGCACGAAAAAGGGCCCTGCAGAATCTGCAGAGCCCTGATGATTTTGTGCGTTTGAACGCTTAGCCAGACTTCAATTCATCGAATGGAATGTCTTTATCGACCCGCACGTCTTGCGGCAGACCGAGCACGCGTTCAGCGATGATGTTCTTGAGAATTTCATCTGTGCCGCCTGCGATCCGTAGGCCTGGCGCCCACATGAAGCTTTGCTGGAACAAGCCATCGGCCGGCATCTCATCGCCGGTCATTAGGCCATAATGGTCCTGCATCTCGATCGCCGAGTTACAAATATCCTGCAGCTGATTGGCCGTGATGATTTTGCCGATCGAGTTCTCCGGACCCGGTGTTTGACCTTTTGAGAGCGCCGTTTGCGTCCGCAGCTTGGTCAGTTTGTAGCCTTGTGCAGCGACATACCAGTCCGCGAGATTATCACGGAACGCAGCATCGCTGATGGTGCCTGCCTCTTTCGCATAATTCATAATCTCACCCCAATCCGGACCTGGGGAACCGCCAACCGCGAGACGCTCATTCATCAGCGTGACGATCGCGACTTTCCAGCCTTGCCCCACTTCGCCGAGGCGATCGCTGTCTGGAATGCGGACATCGGTAAAGTAGACCTCGTTAAACTCGCGTCCGCCGGACGCTTGGTGAATAGGGCGCGCTTCAACACCTGCTTGTTTCATGTCCACGATGAACATGGTGAGGCCTTTATGCTTGGCCGCTTTCGGGTCGGTGCGCACGAGTAAGATGCCATAATCCGAATAATGTGCGCCGGACGTCCAGACTTTCTGACCGTTGATCACCCATTCGTCGCCATCTTTAACGGCGCGGGTCTTAAGACCAGCTACATCGGATCCAGCGGACGGTTCTGAGAACAGCTGACACCAGATCTCTTCACCCGTAAGCGCTTTTTGAACATAGCGTTTCTTATGCTCATCTGAGCCAAAGGCGATGACGGTCGGAATGCACATGCCAAGACCGATGGTGAAAGGACCGCCGGGCGAATCGAACTTGCCCTCTTCCTGACCCCAAATCACTTGCTGCATCGGCGTTCCGCCGCGGCCGCCCATTTCTTTCGGCCAGGTGATTTTCGCGTAACCAGCTTTAGCCTTCTCCGCTTGCCACTTTTTGGCTTGCTTCATGAATTCTTCGCCAGAAACACGCTGGCGCAGGGGCTTTGCGCCTTTTGGCTCCAGATGCTGTTCTAGAAAGGCGCGCGCTTCGGCGCGGAATTCTGCTTCTTCGGGGGTGTCGTTGAAATCCATATCTCGTCTCCGTCCCTTATGCCGCGTTCTTCACTTCGAGTGCGCGGACCAATTTCTCTTTCCAAACCTTTGGCGCACCAGCTTGCACAGCAAGCAGTTTGGCGCGTCGATAGAAGAGATGGCAATCCACCTCCCAGGTAAAGCCCATACCACCATGGGTTTGGATATTCTCTTTTGACGCGTACCAGTAGGCTTCACTTGCCGCTAAACGAGCGGCCGCCGCCGCTTCTGGCAGTTCAACCGCATCGGTCGAGACCGCCCAAGCGCCGTAATAGCAATTGGAGCGCGCCACTTCGTTTTTCACGTACATATCAGCGAGTTTGTGCTTAATCGCCTGGTTGCCGCCAATTGGGCGTCCAAACGCGTAACGCTCTTTGGCATAGTCTGTCGCCATTTCGAGGCAACGCGTCGCGCCGCCCAATTGCTCGAAAGCGAGGAAAATCGCCGCGCGGTTCATGATGGCATCATGCATGTCAGCACCCGACCCCGCCGCGCCAAGACGCTCGCCCGCCGCGCCGTCAAACGTGATCTCTGCATGGCTTCGGGTTGGTTCCAGCGTTTTCACGGGCTTGCGCGTGACACCGGCGCTATTGAGGTCAACCAAGACCAAGCTCGCACCGCTGCCTTCTTTCGCGAGCACAATCGCGTGGGTGGCGATGTCGCCATCGGTCACGGGCAGTTTGGTGCCATTCAATTTGCTACCATCAAAAGAGACAGAGAGTTTTGCTGGATCTGGATTGCCAGGGCCTTCGCTTGCGGCATAGCAGCCGACGACCTCGCCGCTCGCCACACCCGGTAGGACCGCCCCTTTTTGTGCGTCACTGCCCGCGACCATGAGACCTTCCGCAAAGAAGTACACGGTGCTCGCAAATGGGACTGGCGCGAGGGCACGCCCCATTTCTTCGGCCAGCACACAAAGTTCAAGCGATCCAAGACCAAGCCCGCCATGTTCTTCAGGAATGGCGGTTCCGAGCCACCCCATTTCTTTTACTTTTTGCCAAACACCTTCGTGATGGCTTTTATCATCATCGTTCAACACCTCGCGAACATGCTGCGTCGTGCACTCCCCATCGAGGAATTTACGCGCCTCATTTCCAAGGAATTTTTGATCATCGGAAAAATCAAAATTCATGGCCGATCTGGCCTCCCTGCCATTTTCTATTGCGGCAACAATAGCGCGGTTGACGTGCACGGAAACCCGTGACGCCACGGTAGGCGGGTGCGGCGAAAAACACGGTCATTACACCGCTGCGATTGCATGCCGCTACAAGGCAGTTACATGGACTAAGTCATATCGAGAAAGGGTTCCCCTATGCGCACCGAAACGCCGGTTCAAATCAAACTTGCTGATTATACCCCTTATGCGTTTGCGATTGATCAGGTCGAAATGACGTTCGACCTTGAAACCGCTGCGACGACGGTGCGGACGAAGATGTCCGTACGGCGTCTGTCAGACGGTCCTTTGGTGCTTGATGGGGTGCAATTGGAGCTCAACGAGATCAAGCTTGACGGTGCGGCGCTATCCTCCGACGCTTATGCGGTGGATGACGGGGCGCTCACCCTATCGAACGTCCCGGACGCTTTCGAACTCGAGACCTTGGTGACAATCGATCCGTCGGCGAATACGGCGCTGTCTGGGCTTTACATGTCGGGCGGGCGGTTTTGTACGCAATGCGAGAGCATCGGGTTTCGCCGCATCACATTCTGGCCGGATCGCCCAGACGTAATGAGCCGGTTTCGCGTGCGCTTAGAAGCTGACAAAGCGGCTTATCCCATCCTGCTTTCCAATGGCACGCCAGGTGAGACCGGGGATCTTGCCAACGGCCGCCACTTTGCCGAATGGGACGACCCGCATCTTAAGCCCTCTTATCTCTTCGCGCTCTGCGCCGGCGACTATGATGTCTATCACGACCAGTTTAAAACCATGAGCGGCGCTGAGATCGATCTCGCCGTGCATGTCGACAAAGGCGATGGTGAGCGCGCGGCCTGGGCGATGGAAAGCCTGAAAGCGTCCATGAAATGGGATGAGGACGTGTTTGCGCGAGAGTATGATCTTGGGGTGTTCAACATCGTGGCGGTGCGGGATTTCAATTTCGGCGCGATGGAAAATAAGGGGCTGAACATTTTCAACTCGGCCTATGTGCTCGCCGATGAATCAACCGCGACTGATGCTGATTTCGAAGCGATTGAAAGCATTGTCGGCCACGAATATTTCCATAACTGGACCGGCAACCGCATCACCTGCCGCGACTGGTTTCAGCTCTGCCTCAAAGAGGGCCTGACTGTCTTCCGCGACCAAGAGTTCAGCGCGGATCTGCGCTCCCGTCCGGTGCAACGGATCAAAGACGTGATCCGTCTGCGCGCGCGCCAATTCGCCGAAGACGCGGGCCCACTGGCGCACCAAGTCCGCCCGGACTCTTATGCCAGTATCGACAATCTCTATACCGCGACAGTGTATGAAAAAGGCGCCGAACTGATCCGCATGCTCA
>JBCBBY010000003.1:0-116233 GCA_038531195.1 Pseudomonadota bacterium | reverse complement strand
CCGTTGTATTCGGTTAGCGAAACGCGCAGCAGGTGCGGAAAAATGTTCTCATCATCGCCGCCAAGGCTGAAGGTCAAAAATGATACGGCATTGATGCCCTGATCTGCGAGATAGGACCAGGCGCCAAGCAGCTCTTGACCTTTTGTGTCCTGCCAGAGGAAAGTTTCGGCACCGGTCGCGTTGCCGTAATCATCCAAATGCGGCCACCAATCTTTGCGCCGATCGCCGCGATTTGGTGTCGCGTCGAAGTCTTCATAGGCTAGCGTGTTCTCAGGTGAGTCGGCGCCGACTTTGAAAAACGGATCGCCATTCGCGAATTGTAGATAATGTCCGCCTTGGTAGCTTAATCGGCCTTTGTCCGAGGCTCGAAAGTCATTGCCGGTTTTAGTGCTGCTCCCAATCGAAAAGGACCCGCTTAAACCATCCAAATCTGCCACCACAGCACCGCCGCCAGTTAGTGCTACATTTGTGCCTTCGCGGAACGAGATCTGATATTCCCAATTGCCAACGGTATCCGGCGTAAAATGAACACGCCATTGGTCGCCGCTTGAGCAACTGGTTTCTGCAGCATTGCCACAGGCGGCAAAATATCCGGGGACCGTATAGGTCTCACTGCCCCGGCGAAAGGTCACGTTCAAGGCAAAGTCGGTGAACGGATTGGTCGCGCCGTCTTCCTCTGCGCTCGGGCCGTCCAACGTCAGAGTAATGGGATGCCAGATTTCGGTTTCGCCCGAAAAGGTCACTGATTGTGGCGTCGTGGGTGGTGGAGGCGGCGGTGGCGAAGCAGGAGGTGAGGGATTTGGGTTGGTACCAGCAATCGGCGAAACCGTACCATCGCTCTCACCACCACCTCCCGAACAACTCGCAAGCGCCAACGCCACCGCAAGACTAGAAACAGCAACGCGAAAAGAACTCATGATTTGCCCCTTGTGCTCAAATCTAGCCTTAAAAGATCGCTTAACGGACGTAGCTTTTAGCCATTGCCAAAGGCCAAACCAACGAGGCGAAGTTCGATCGATTTTGTAAGTGTTATGATTACCTTGGCTTCGAACGAAACCACGTACTAGTTACGTCTGGGTATGACTCACATTTGTAATGTTTGCCGCTCATCCGGCGAACTTTTCATATCTGCTACCACATGCTTCTATCGCAACGTTCATTGCAGGCTCAGGCAGATCCAAAGCGAACAATGCGCGTCCAATTAGGAGCGATTTGGGCCGCAGATATTACGCTTCTTTCCTCGCCCAGTAGGCGGCCTGAGCGATAGAGGGCTCCAGACTGCGATTTCGACACCACGACACCCGAGTCTAACTTTCTGTACAAGAACACACAGCCTATGAGACCTTCCGACGGACTGAAGCCCTAGCTCACCGCATGCAGTCGCCGGCCGTGCAACAATCCACGCGCCCCAAAGAGATAGTCAGTCTCCTTGCAAGAGCACGCGAACCTGTCACCGGTCGGGGTCCATTGAACGAACTCGTTCGACCAGGATTCTCAAACGATCTGGAACGGGCTTATTCAGTATCGCAGTTTTCTGAGCTTTTAATGTCTTCATGCAGGTCTCATCGCTCAGTAACTTTACTGACGTCGCTGAGACCTTCGTTTGTCCCGAAACGTTTGGGTTGTCTTTTTCACCCATACCGCACCCTCGATCGTATCAGATCAACCAACCGAATCTCATGCTGGGGGCCATCCTCAGTGCCGAACATGCGTGCCGTCACCAACGCCCCAAGCAGCCGAGCGTTAGGAGTAAAAGTTTTTTGAAAGCTTGGTTTCATCAACTCGCCATTCGCTTTGGGCGGAGACGCTCGAAAGCAAGTCCACCCAAGCCTCCGGCTGAGATCTGTAATATCAACCCATAAGTTTCTTGTGCTCCCAAAATTGGGAATACTCCAAACCGCAGATTCATGATCCAGAGTGCAGTTCCCATCGCAGCGGCGCCTGCGACTGGGTAAGCAACCTTGGATAGCCTTGCCGCGCTTTGTTTGACGACCGAAGCGACCCCAAAAGCTATCGCAAATCCGATTAGGATTACAATCATATAAGGGACCATATTGAGCACTGCGTGCGCCAGACTGAATAGGTTGTCAGACATCGAAATATCTAGGCCTAGCCGCCTTAGCTCATTCAAGACGACAAGTTGGGAGAAGAGTGCTGCAAAGACGTAACACACAGCACCGCTCGAAAACCATGCGCCAATCACCAATAGCGTCTTTTTCACTTTTGCTCCCCTTGACGACAGCTGCGTTGTACCGGAGAAACCAGATTAATGCATCACATTAGTCGTGGCAAGCTTGGAGATTTAGTATGCGCTTTTTATTGATGACCATGCTGGTCATTCTAGTGTTGCGCGCGAGCGTCGAAGCTGGAGCCGACACGCCTGGATTTGGTGAGGTCGGCTCATATCCTGTGGAACAATATCAGATTGAAGTTTTCGCTGATGGATTGGACTCACCTTGGGATATTTCTTGGCTACAGAATGGAGACATTTTAGTCAGCGAACGTGGCGGTGAGCTTAGATTGATCCGAGACGGTATTCTCTTGAATGTAACAGTGGCTGGCCTGCCGGACGTGTATACGCGCAGTCAAGCCGGTCTCTTTGAAGTGCAAGCTCATCCGCGCTTCGAAGAAAACGATTGGGTGTATCTTACCTATGCGCACGGCACGAACGGGCGAAACACACTCAGGCTTGCGCGCGCCCGCTACATCCCGACGGATGAGGGTGCCAAACTTGAAGACTTATCACTACTATTCGAGGCTGATGCATTTCGCAGTAGTGCGGCCCACTATGGAGGCAGATTTGTTTTTTTGCCGGATGAGACAATTTTGCTGACGTCCGGAGAAGGATACGCCTATCGCCACGAGGCTCAGAGACTTGATAATCACTTCGGAAAAACCCTACGACTTTCAGATGCCGGTAAGCCTCCAGCGGATAACCCCTTTTTTGATGTAGCGGGTGCGCTGCCAGAGATTTGGTCGTTTGGACACCGCAATCACCAGGGGATTGTGCTAGCCTCCGAAGGCATTGTTTACTCAAACGAACATGGCGCCCGTGGTGGAGATGAAATAAACATCATCAAACCTGGTGCAAATTTTGGTTGGCCGCTTGTGACTTGGGGCGTGGACTACTCAGGCGCTCAAATTAGCCCGTATGCTGAAACGGCTGGGACCGAGCAACCAATTTTGCATTGGACGCCGTCCATCGCTCCAGGCTCTTTGATGTACTATACCGGTGATGCATTCCCCGAATGGAAAGGCTTGCTTTTTTCCGCAGCCCTTGCCACCCGCGAGTTAAGAGTCGTCGATCCAGCAGAGCCCGGCGTGACTCAATTTTCTCTCCTCAAAGAGCTTGACGTCCGGATACGTGATGTCGCTATGGGCCCTGATGGAAACATCTATGTTTTAACTGAAGGTGCAGGCGGCGGACAGGTTCTGAAGATCACGCCCAATGCCTGAACGAAGATAAACTGTCCGATGGCAGCCCCACAGGCTACATTACCAAGGGTGTCAGTATCTGGATCGGTGGCTATCGGTTGAGAGGCTTCAAAGCCCCAAAAAAGCCTTGGCGATAATGTTTCTCTGAACTTCACTGGTCCCACCCGCAATCGTGGCAGCTCTCTGGTCAAAATACCTGGGGACTGCAGTATGAGCGTAATCGGGCCCGATCACTTTGCCGTCGAATCCCGGTCGCATAGCCTCCGGTTGAAAAGCCATAACATAGGGCCCCGCCGTCTCGACAAGAAGCTCATCTATGTCTTGGAGGAGCTCTCGGGAAATAACTCTGGTCATTGACGAGAACGCACCAGGAGACCCTGTTTGCCCGCTTTTAGAGTTCAGACGTAATTCGGTCGCCTGCACTGCTAATGCTGACATCTCTTTCGCGGCCAGCATGCGCCTAAAGTTCGCGTGATCTAATTGATCGGCCGCGCCAGGCGCTGCGGCTTCGTCGAGGGCGGTCATAACCATGGCAAGGTTTCGTCGAAGCATGGGCACGATCGATGTGCCACCACGTTCAAACTCAAGGAGGTATTTAGCGACCTTCCAGCCTTCGTTTTCGCCCCCAACTCGATTGCTTTGCGGAACTCGCACATTGTCTAGATAAACGTGATTTTGTTCATGCACGCCATTAAGGTTTTTGATCGGCTTCACAGTAATGCCAGGGCTTTTCATATCTATAAGTAGAAAAGATATTCCTTGCTGTGGCCGCCCCTCGGATGATGTACGAACCAAACAAAACATGTGTGTGGCGTCGTGAGCGTTGGACGTCCATATTTTTGTACCGCTCACAATGTATTGGTCACCATCTCGCTCAGCACTTGTCTTTATTGAGGCGAGGTCTGACCCAGATTCTGGTTCTGAATACCCCTGACACCACACGTGTTCTGCCGACAGAATTCGGGGTAAGTAATAGTCTTGTTGAGCCTTTGAGCCATGCCCAATCAAACAAGGGCCGCACATGTTTAGACTTTGCTGATGAATGCCAGGCGCACCGGCAGCTAAGCATTCTTCGTGGAATATTTCTTGTTGCCTGACATCCCATCCAGTGCCGCCAAACTCTTTAGGCCAATTCGGCGCTCCGTACCCGTGAATGTTGCGGACTTTTTGCCACTCAAGCGCCTGCTCCATGTGCGGAAAAGCATATGTCTGCAAACGTCCAGCCTGGCGCATAGAATGGGTTAGGTTTTCCTCCAAGAATTCTCGTATGTCTTGGCGAAACGTTAGATAGTCAATCTCGTTCATGAACCACTCTTATTCGTGTCTATAGCGAAAATGTGCGACACCTCAGTCTAAGCGATCGATTTTTCGTGGTCTTGCCAATAAGGTGCTCGAAGGTCGCGTTTAAGGACTTTCATTGCACCCGAAAGAGGAAGCGGTTCAGTGCGTATTTCGATGGATTTTGGAACTTTATAGCCAGCGATCAAATGCCTTGTGTGATGGGTTAACTCCTCGATCGATACACTCGCATCATCCTCTGTGACGACGATGGCATGGACAGCTTCGCCCCAGATTTCGCTGGGTATGCCAATTACAGCAACCTGTTGCACGGCCGGGTGGCTCGCGATCGCATTTTCAACCTCAGTTGAATAGACGTTCTCTCCGCCGGTGACGATCATATCCTTTACGCGGTCTACTAAAAACAAATATTCCTCATCGTCGAAATAGCCCGCATCTCCAGTATGGTACCAACCATCACGAAACACTTCTTGGGTCGCTTCAGGCTTCTTCCAATATTCAGTCATGAAGTTACCGCCTTTGGCGCAGACCTCACCGACCTCACCCCTCGGCACTTCGATACCGTCTTCGTTTCGAATTGAAAGCTCTACACCGACCACAGCTTGCCCGACTGATCTTAGGCGCTCGCCGCCGGCGCGATGATCATCGGGGCTTAGGGAAGTAAGGCTCGCGGAGCTCTCAGTCATGCCATAGCCTTGAAATAGCTCGAGTTCGGGCGAAGCCTTACGCAACTTGTCGAGCAAAGAGAGCGGCATTGGCGAGGCCCCATACGTCAATTGTTCTAGAGAGCTCAGATGCGCCGGCTCAAATGCAGGATGCATCAACATCATGCCAATCATTGTGGGCACCATTGTTGTTGAGGTCACCCGATTACGTTCTATTTCTTTCATCACCAATTGCGGCTCAAACCCAGGCACTATAACTGTAGTTCCCCCCACCGCATAAGTTGACAGCAAAGCTCCAGTAGATGCCACATGGAACATCGGCGTTTGGATAAGGCTCACAGAGGAGTCGTTCATCTTCGGTCGAGCAAGGCGGCCATGATATTGGTTCAACATTTTGGCCCGTTGTGTCAGCACCACGCCTTTTGGAAGGCCGGTAGTCCCGCCGGTGTACATCAGCACAACGGGATCATTTTCGTCAGGTTCTGCAGGCAACTCGGGCTCTGCCTGCGCCAGCAAGTTTTCATAGTGAAAGTCAAACACGCCGTCGTCTTCATCCCCAATTAGGATGGATTGTCGAATGGGAAACGAAGTACCCTCATTGAGAGCGAGGGCGAGCAAAGGCGCATAATGTCTGTCGACGAAAATGACTTCGGCCCCTGAATCTCGAATGATATAGCTCAGTTCTTTCGCGCTAAGCCTCAAATTCATAGGGTTGATAACGCCACCGCCTAAGAAAGCCGCATGGAAGAGCTCTAGATAGGTATGAGAATTTCGAGCAAGGACCGCGAAGCGATCGCTGCTCGAAAGACCGCACTGATGTCGCAATGCGTGCACGAGACGGAAAACCCTATCTGCGTGTTGGTTAAATGTCGCTTCGTATGTTCCATCAATTACGGCTTTTTTCGTTTCGTATCGTCTCATCGCCGGCAGGAAATGACGATGGTATATGAGCTCCTTCATGCGCGGGGTCCTCTTTGAGATGGCTCGAAAGTGTATTGTGCTTGTCAATTTTTTAATTAATGTGTTACATTAATCAAAGCAAGAAAGTCAACTGAACTCGATCTGTCCAGCACCATCAACGGAGCGCATATGCGCCCTCTTCAGCAGGAACAGTGTCCAATGTAAAAGAAGGAGCAAAGAAGAATGCCCGGATGTACAATAATTCTAGGCGCGGGCGCTTCACGCGGCGTCGGCGGCGCACTCGCAAGACGATTTGGACGTGAAGATCAGCACATCATTATAGGCAGCCGAACCAAAGATCGGGTTGAAGCGCTGGCGCGCGAAGTCAACCAAGCTGGCGGCTCCGCGGAAGGCGTTGCCGTCGATGTAACGTCCGAAACAGATTTAGATAAGTTGTTCGCACATGTGGCCGATAAGCATCCGATCAATGCCCTGCTTTATAATGTCGGAAACAATGCAATCATTCCATTTGAAAAACTTGAACCGAAGACGGTTGAACACCTCTGGCGGGTGGGATGCTTTGGCGCCTTCCTCACCGCCAAACGGGCAATCCCAATTCTGAAAGCACAAGGCCATGGAAGCCTATTTTTTACCGGGGCCTCTGGCTCGATGCGCGGCAGACCTAATTTCGCTCATTTTGCTTCTATGAAAGCTGGATTGCGTATGCTCGCCCAATCCTTGGCACGTGAGTTTGGGCCGGACGGGATCCACGTTGCGCACTTTGTCATTGACGGCGTCATTGATGGCGAGATGGTGCGTAGCCGCTTCGGCGAATACATTGAAAAACTCGGCGAAGACGGTTGCCTCTCGCCAGACGCGATCGCCGAAGCGTATTGGTATGTCCACACACAGCCAAAATCCGCATGGACACATGAAATGGACTTACGCCCTTTTAAAGAACGCTGGTAGGCATGACGACGCGCGATCGCCGGGCGTAAAATGCATTTCAAGACACGCGCGTGCGTGAAACGCTGCAGCTTGCCTATGGTGTTGGCGAAATAGCCTCGCCCGCATCAACGCGTTCGACAATTCTCATAATCGCTGCCGCAATTTCTTCTGGCACTTCTTCTTGCAGGAAGTGCCCTGCCCTGGTCTCTGTGACGCGCGCCTCGGGAAAAAAGGATTGCATAGTCGGCAGCGCTCTTTCGAAAATTGGATCTTGCATCCCCCATACGATCTCAGCAGGGATGTCTAGAGACGAAACATAAGACTGAATGTTGCGAAGCTCTGCGGAGCTCGGGTGGTCGGGCCCATCTGGAACCATGCGCATCAGAGCTAGGGGGGCTTTTTTATTTCCACTTTCAATCACAGGGCGTCCATAGAGTTCCGCGACGCCCTCAGGAATTGACGCTGGATCGCCTTGCGTTTCGTGCAATCGATCAAAAATCGAAACCAAGTTCTCCAGAAGCAACTCGCCGAGAACAGGTGTTTTTGCCAAATCGTGTGCACGAGAAAGGCTCATTTTTTCCGTCGGCGCATTGAACCCGGTATTTAGAATCACAGCGCCTTTCAAAAGCTCAGGCGTTTCTCTCAGAGCGCCCACGCCAATGGCACCTCCCCAATCTTGACCAACATAAACCAATTCTGTGAGCCCAAGCTGCTCTAAGGCTTCACTCATCCAGCGCTTATGATTTGCGAGCGTATGCTGACTTGCGGGAACTTTAGATGAAAAGCCAAGCCCAATGATTGTCGGCATGATTACGCGAACGCGGTCTGTTGGCAGCTCAGACACGACTTTTCGATATAGAAATCCGGACGTTGGATTTCCATGTTGGGCATAGACTGGATAGCCCTCACCGATCTCTAGGACATGGATCTTGATCCCAGGTTCGACCTCTATGAAGTAACTTTTGTAACTCCCGTCGAGGAAGGACGCCGCATAGTCGGGCAACTCAAAGGCTTCAAAGGACTTCGTTCCAATTTTGACGGTTCCTTCACCGCTTGGAGTCACCTGGCGCCCATCTCTCGTTATACTAAACGCGCATACCAAAAGCAGAGCAAGCAGGACGCCAATGGAAAGCAGGAAGACTTTTAGCATTGCTTTTTTACTCGAGTGGCTGGGTCGGATCGGCTTCAGAAACGGATGCAAGATCCAGCGTGTGAACCTCCTCGTAAACGCGCATCACGGCTGCCGCGATGACATCGGGAACTTCCTCTTGCAGGAAGTGTCCGGCTTCCGTTTCAGTGGTGCGGGCATTCGGGAAATGCGCTTGCATAGCCGGTAGGACATCTCCACCAATCGGGTCATTCATGCCCCATACGATTTCAGTTGGGACATCTAAGCTACGTACGAATGTGACAAGCTCTCCCATCGGCGCGGTGCTCGGATGCTCAGGCGCGTGTGGCACCATGCGCATCAGCGCGAGCGGTGCTTTCTTGTTGCCACTTTCATTAACCGGGCGGCCGTAAAGTTGCTCCACTTCTGGCGGCATTGACTCCGGATCCCCTTGAACCCCATCCATTCCATCGAAGGGCCCGAAAATTACTTCAATTAAGAGCTCGCCGACAATCGGGGTCCGGACCAATTCGTGCAGTCGGGTGGTGTCAATCTTCTCGGTCGGCGAGTAAATCGCCGAATTCATCATCACGATGCCATCAATCAGTTCGGGCGAAAGTGACAAGGCGCCAATACCGACGATCCCGCCCCAGTCTTGTCCGACATAGATGACGCTCTCCAGATCAAGCTCGTTCAGCGCCGCGTTGAGCCAGCGATTATGATTCACCACGGAATGATCTTTGACCGGAACTTTCGACGAAAAGCCCAGCCCGACCAATGTCGGCATAATCACGCGGACGCGGTCAAGCGGCAATTCATCGACGACTTTCCGATACAGGAAAGCCGAACTTGGGTTTCCGTGTTGCATATAGATCGGGTAGCCGGTCCCGACCTCAAGCATGTGGACTTTGATACCAGGCTCTACTTCGATGAAGTAGCTTTTGTAATCTTCGGTCACAAATTTCGCGGCATAGTCAGGTAATGGCATGCCTTCAAAGGTTTTATCGCCGATCTGAACTTCGCCAGATCCTTCCGGCGTCACAAGTTTTCCGCCTCTCGTAATCGCGAAAGCACCGATCAAACCAAGCACCACCAATGTGATAAGAATGTATCCTAGAATTCGCCACATGACTTGCGTTCCTTTTCGATCGCAGAATACTCTCGACCCTAATGCGATGCATTAATTTTTGCAATAGGTGAAGCGAATGCCGGCTTGAAAGAATCTAAGCACTACTTCATTTTGATCGCGGTCTTGAAGTGGGGGCGATCAGAAATTCGCTGAACGTAAGCACGCAAATTCGGCATCTCTTCGGTCACGCGCCCCATGCGGTTTGCCATATAGCATGCATGTCCCAGCATAACGTCAGCGCCCGAAAAATCTCCAATCAAGAAGTCTTTGTCACGAAGGGCATCATCGATTGGGACCAATGATTTTGTCAGCAGTTTTTGAGCTTGTTCCAAGACCGTCGCGTTTCGTCGCTCCTTTGGAAGCAAGATCGTCTGAACAACAATTGTGTTTATCGGCGGCATGACCATACCTTCGCAATAATGAAACCATTGCTGGTATTTGGGCCAAGACGGGTCATCGACGCATGGTTTCAATCCACCATTTTTGTGGCGCTCTAAAATGTACTCAACAATTGCGCCCGACTCCCACAAGAGCAAGTCGCCGTCTTCCAAAACTGGGATTCTACCAAGGGGATGGCGCGCTCGATGCTCTTCTGATTTTAGATCTTTCGGGTGAAACGACATTTTGTTGAGCTCATAGGGTAAACTGAGCTCTTCCAAGAGCCAGACAATACGGCCCGCGCGAGAGTTTGGAGCGAAGTGTAGTTTAAGCATTGCACATCCTGTTTAATATACTCCGAGAGCAGACCAGGGATCGCTTTATCCCAGTCGGACTTTTTCCGGCAGAAGCCCGCTAATAAATGCGGAACATCTTTCAAGGTTCTCGACGAAACCCGGCGCCGCTTTCATCGCTTGCGTGTGCCGCACCAGATGCGGGTACTTCCCCTCGTCTGGCAAGCCGGCCACGAGGTCAATTTGCAACAACTGAGCCGCGACGGATATATCCGCCATGCTGACCTTGTCGCCGACAAAGTAAGGTTTTCCGTCTAAAGCGCTTTCTAGATAGTCGAAAAACCTTGGAAACTTTTCGTTCCATGTCTTAGACGCTGTTTCGACATCCGGGGCTTCTCCTCGAAAGAGTGGAAACATGATCGCCCTGAACAGGTCTAGTCCCGCCGTCTGCGCGAATTCGGTATCCGCATATTCCTCGAACCATGCAATACGTCCTGCCTGGAATGCGTCGTCACCGTAAAGACCGGCATCAAAGCGTTGGTTGAGAAACATGGCAATGGCCGACGAATCTGGGATAGTTCCGGGAATACCTGATGTCCCAATCGTCCTGTCTCGCAAAACAGGTATTCGGCGCGCTGGACTGATTTCAACAAACCAATCTGGCATATTGAAGAAGTCGACGTCTTCAATCTCATAGTCAGCGCCAACATGGTGCAAGACGGCTTGGACTTTTCTAACGAAGGGAGACAGCGCTGCACCATAAAGCACCAATTCAGCCATTTGGGTTTCCTTTTTTGTAGAAGCAGTCATCGGATTAATCGACAGAATCCTCAGCTCCGGTCTCTAAAATTTCTTCTTAACAGTGACGCCAAACGTGCGGGGTTGGTTGGGAATCCCGTTATAATTGCCCTCTTGGATCGGAGCCGGTGAAGCGCCAACAAGAAACTCGTCTTCGAATAGGTTTCGAGCCCAAATAGAGACGAGGATATCATTTTTTGTCATCACACCGACCGATGCATTTACGAGGTTTTGCTCTCGAGAATAGCCGGCCTGCTCTACGGCCAGCTGATCAATTGGATTGTCGAAGAAATTCGAGTCGCCGACAAATTGCCAATCCGCTCGAACATATCCGCCCATATCAGCAATACGGAAATTGAAATTGCCGCCGAGCGTGAACTGCGTGTCAGCGACGCCTTGAGGCGTTTGGCCGGAGAGGTCGATTGGATTACCGTCTTCATCAACAGCGCCGCCGGGGAACTCATCATATTCGGCATCCAAAAATGTTCCGGCAAATGTGAGCGTCAGCGGTCTGATCGGACTCCAAGTTGCGTCGAACTCAATACCTGTCGTGGATTGTTTATCGGCATTCTGAAGCACAAAGCCCTCATCAGGATTGAAGATAGACGTCTGGAATCCTTCGATAGACTGATCAAAGACCGCGACGCTCACCGCGAATTCATCGAATTGGGCCTTTATTCCGAGCTCGAAAACCTCGGCGTCTTCAGGCCCAGCAAAACGCGAGCCTGAGGAAAGGTTCGTCGAAAATAAACCAGCGTCCGTCACCGGAGAGGAAGGTGTTTGGAAGACCAACTGGCTCGTTACTGGGTCAACGATCGGATTGCCAGGCGTAAAGTCGGAAACGAATGGTGCACTTTGTCTTTGCAAATTCCAAGATGAGGCTTTGAAGCCGGTGGAATAGGAGCCATAGACATTGATATTGTCATTGATCTCGTAATTCAGCCGCAGCAAATAGGATGTGCTGCTATCGCTGGTCTGACCGTTTTCGACCGCATTTGGGAAGCTCAAGAATTGCGGAAAGACCTGTAAAGGCCGCAGGATATCGAAGGGATTATTCTCACTCTGAGCGACCGCCAACGCTTGTTGCTGCAGCTGCGCGTATAGCATTGGATTGGCTTGGACAAACGGACCAACAGAAGCTGGATTTTGGAGATTTACCCCTTGCTGCGCCAATAGGCCCTGCAGCGCCGCAGTGTATCCAAGCTGATCCAGGTTCACGGCTGCAAGTGCATCGGTACTTTGGACGTCCATGCGGACTTGTTTTTCGTCTTCTGTATAATTCAGACCAATCGTGCCGGTCAGCCGGTCTGTTAATCGGTAATCGACCGTTCCAAAAATCGACCAGGCTTCGTTGTCTTGCGAAATTGACTCAGATACGCCCTGCCCCGCGGCAGCAAAGGTTCCGACTGGTACGTTGAGCCCAACCTCAAGCGCTGGAAACAAGGCTGGATTGCCTACCAAACCTGACAGAAAAGCGCGATACTCGTCGCCATAAGCGAGCGAGCTTTCGATATCTATGGTCTCATCTAGAAAGTAAGCTCCGATCATCCAATCTAAGCGGCTTTCAGACGGGTTAGATGTTAATCGAATTTCTTGTGTGAACGTCTCAATCTCTGTGTCAGAAACATTGCTGCCAAATATGTTGATATTTGTGGCGTCTGAATCAAAGTCTGCGAGCGAATTGGAGGTTCGATTGGCCAAAATATTTGTTAGCGTCGCGAAGCCGAAATCATACTCTGAATGAAGCGAGAAGCCATAATTCTCAATCTCATTGATCGGAATCAGATCGTAAAACACGTCGTAAGAAAATGGATCCTCTGAGACAACCTGCCCACCGAGCGACCGCACGACATTGCTAGGCGTGATCGGTTCAGCAATTGTCGGCTCGACCTCGACAATATTGGTAAGCAAGCAACACTGCTCATCAATCTGGTCATAATCAGCGATAAACCGAACATCCAAATTTTCGTTCGGAACAAATCTCAATTCCCCACGAATACCCCAGCGATCTCGTTCGTTGTATTTCTCGCCATTCCCAAGATCCTCAGCGTAACCGTCTCTTTGGTTGACGCTCCCCGAAAGACCAAAAGCCAAGGTCTCAGTTATGGGTCCGGTGACATCTCCTTTTAGCCGAAAGGCGTTGAAATTCCCGACGCTTGCCTCGATGTTCCCGGACGGCTCGAATTGCGGGCCGCGCGTGACAACGGAAACAACTCCCGCGGATGCGTTTTTGCCAAACAAGGTGGATTGCGGTCCTCTCAGAACCTCAACGCGTTCCAGATTTGGCAGATCAGGAATATAAGCAGCCGCTCGAGACCGGTAAACGCCATCAACGAAGATCCCTACGGATGGTTCAAGCCCAATCGCATTGGCCCCATTGCCAAACCCTCGAATGAAGAAGCTCGTACTAGCAGACGATTGCTGCTGGCGAATCGTCAAAGACGGCACGAGCGTTTGTAAGTCTTGAAAGTCCAAGATTTCCGCCCGCTCAATCTCTTCCGCTCCGACGACTGATATAGCGACAGGCGTTTCCTGCAGCGTTTGCTCTCTTTTCGTGCCGGTCACCGTCACCGTGGCGAGACGCGCCGTCTCATCGTCGGATTGAGGTAAGCTATCGGTTTGAGCCTTTGCAAAAGGCGCCGAAGACATGAGCAAAAGAGCGAGCGCTGAACTGCAAAAGAGGTCTCTACTGTTATTAATAAGGCACGCGGTGGTTTGATCGTGTTTCATTCAACTCCCCTGTCCGCATCATCTTTGTGATGCGATGCATTATAATTTAATGTATTACATTATTCGAATACTGGCGGGCGCGGGTTGTCAAGGTCTTAAGTCGATTAGGCCATCGTTTTGAGAGATTGGCGCCATGTCAAACTTGGACGCGAGGTAATAAAAGAAGCGCTCGCGTTTAATTCGCCCAGGTCACATATTCGTCTGTTCGCTCAAACGGTTCCGTATTGGTTTTATCGATCCGAACGGGCCATTCCATTGCATGCGGATACAAAGGCGAAGTGGCGGTTTGCCAGTGACGATCGATCAGCGATTGGAGCTCTTTCAGCTTTCCGGGTCGTTCGCGGGAAAGGTCGGTTCTTTCTGTCGGGTCTTCTGCCAGATTAAAAAGCCATCTTTTATTCTGGCGTTCATCCACCTGCAGCTTCCAGTCGCCAGCTCTGACGGTTTTATAGAACCCGCTCGACCAATAAAGCGCATCATTTGCACGCTCCACACTGGATGCCTCCCCGGTAGCTAGGGGCAGGATGTTCTTACCATCAATTGCGACGCCGGCAGGATCGGATGTCCCGGCAACCGCCGTCAGGGTCGGCAGTAAGTCAACATGACTGACAGGCTCATCAATTACCGTTCCGGGTTTAATACGCTCAGGCCACTTCACGAAAAACGGCACACGGATTCCACCCTCGAAAAATGAGCTTTTCCAACCACGATAGGGCTGATTAAGATCTTTCAGACCGACATAGCCCGCGCCCCCATTATCTGAGGAAAAGATAATGATCGTATTGTCCGACAAACCTTCTTGTTCGAGTTTTTGGACCACGCGCCCAACCGAACGATCAATGGCGCGAACCATTGCGGCATAAACGCGAAGGCGATGCGGCTCGATATCTCCGACAGCCTCATAATCCTCACGCGTCGCCTGCAGCGGTGTGTGCGGCCCCCAGTGCGCCAAATAGAGGAAGAAAGGCCTGTTTTTATTGGCTTCGATCGCCTTTAACGCCTCGTCGGTATAATAATCTGTAAGGTATCCGCCGGGCTCAAACCACTCTTCGATCAGTTTATCACCTTTGCGATCGAAATCCGCCGCAAACTGCATCCGCGCCCAGATGAATTTGTCGAGTGGATCGAAATCGAGCTTTGCATTCACGCCGTTGGGATCGTCCTCCTTGAGGAAGAGACCGCTCGCCATCATCAGGCTTTCATCAAACCCTTGAGACACCGCGCGTGAAGGTGCAGAACGGCCAAGGTGCCATTTGCCAATATGCACATTGTGATAACCGACTTGTTGTAGAACTTCCGCGACCGTCACTTCTTCGGTGGGAAGTCCCTTATCCCAAAATTCTATACCAACTTCTTCATGGGCTGGATTGTGCACGAGTGGAGGTAACCCATATTTGACTTGCGTGTTCGGTGTAACTCGGGCGATGAGCGGCCCCATGCTATCGGGCGCCGGAGTAAACTCATAACCGGTTCTTGTTGGGTATCGTCCGGTCATCAACATTGCGCGTGATGGGGCACAGGTTGCACCCCCTGAATATGCGGTTGAAAAGATAGCGCCGTCGGCTGCTAGCCGATCAATATTTGGGGTTTTCACGCGGCCATCTGCGACGCCGCCACCAAATGTCGAAATATCGTTTATACCAAGATCATCCGCTAGAATAAAAACGATATTTGGAGGCCTTTGACCTACCGGGGTGTATGATTGCGCAACTCCGGATTCCCAGACGATTTCCCGGGTTTCAGCAACGTCCACCTTACCGGTATTGTATGCGATGAAAAGGAAAATTGACGTTCGATTGAACCATGCCAGTGCAACGATGATGAGTGCACAAACGAACACAGCGAGTATTGTTTTTCTAACCACTTTATCGTCACACTTTAATGTCTGCTTTGATTGGGAGGAAACGCGCAAACACCTTTTTGCATGGCTCAATCACTGATAACCGTTAGCGCAATTAATGTCTAGCATTAATTTTGGATTACATCACATGCCGAGCTTTCTGAGGTTTTCTTCGTGCACGGTTTTGTCGATCCGATATCTGGAAATGACCGCGATCATTGAAAGCCATAGGCATAGAACTAGGGGCACATAGTATGCCCCCATCTTCCAGATCGCCTCATCTGGAACTTGTTCGACATCTGCCCCTGTGGGAAATTGAGCGATTGTTAAAACCATTGTTGCAGCGAGCACGCCGAAGCCCTGGACGGATTTTTTGACAAATGTTTCCGCGGCTGTGAACACGCCCTCAGAGCGTCGCCCAGTTTTCAGCTCACTCTCTTCCACTAGGTCGGCAATCATCGATGCGAACAAGATCTGGAAACAGATAATCAGACCAACATCTATGACATTGGTAATCGTCACAAACCAGAAAACGAAAGGAGTACCGTTTGGGGGCAATAAATCTAAGAGGCGCAAAACGATCGGAAGCGGCGCGCCTCCAAACGCAATAAGTCCAACAATCATCGCCCCTCTCTTTTTTCCAATTTTTCGGGAAACCAAGGGCGCAAGAACGAACCCAATTGCCGCGGCAACAAAGGTTCCAAGAAACACCATACCCGTTTGAATCTCGGTGAACCCCCAAAAGTAAGTAAAAAAGTAGAGTGACAAGCCAGCTGCCACCCCACTCGCGACCGCCCCGATCAGAGCCGCAATGAAAAGCGCTATGAATGATCGATTGGCTAGAGTCTCAAAGACTTCTCCGAAGATGCCTTTAATTGTCATGGGGCGCGTTGGAGGCGGCGATTTCAAATATGGAATTCTAGAATGCGTTCCAACCGACGAGATAATGATTGATAGGAAAATCATCGCCGATCCGATCAAACCGTACAGGATGTATGCTTCTTTATTAAACCGTCCATCAGAGATGGATTCAGTTACGAATGCCGGAAATAAAATAAAAAACATAAGAACGGTAAGGGCGTTGCCTCCGGTCCAAGCAAAGAAGAACCTGAGGCTAAACAGCCTTGTTCGTTCGTCATAATCAGAGGTTAAGTCCGGCACGAGCGCGCTGCTAGGCGTCCGGTAGAATGTAACAGTAGTTCTGACGATTATAGCGAGTATGAGCACATACCAAAACAAGCCGATTTGACCGAAGTTTTCTGGCGGCGCCCATAAGAAAAAGAAGCTTATCGAAACCGGAATCGCCGATGCATACATGAAGGGATGCCGGCGTCCCCAACCTGATCTAAAATTGTCAGACCAATACCCCACGACTGGGTCGCTTATGGCGTCGAAGATCAGCGCCAAGAGAATCGCAATCCCGACCAGACGCGCATCGAGACCAACAACCTGACTGTAGAAAATCAATAAGAAAAAATCGAACGCCCCGGTTGTAACCCCTCCGGCGACAGCGCCGATCCCGAACGAGAGTTTTGTCGCTCGTCCCAGCGGCGGCACCTCGGGTCGCACGTCATGCTTTAGCAGTGTTCTTTCGGCGACTCGATCCGGGTTTGAGTGATGTGCGTCTGTCTGCGGCTCCATGAGATCGGTCCTCACAGATGACAATGCGGCGTTCGAGTTCGCGGAGATATACCGCTCTCTCGCTGATCGATTGAGCTTGAGCGATTTTGCTCGCTTGTCATCTTCATCATTTTGCTCGAAACTCTGATTTAACTAATTTGTTATATTAATGGAACGCATTAGGAAGAAGTGAATGCGAAAGTCAACACACTCGGATACCCGGACCGCTTTGATGCAATCGGCAGAACGCCTCTTCGCAGAGAAAGGCATCGGCACTGTTTCGGTCAAAGAAATCACGCGCGCCGCCGGCGCCCGGAACCTGAGCGCGGTTCACTACCATTTTGGCTCAGTCGAAGCGCTGATCAAAGAAGTGTTCATTGAACGCTTCCAGCGTATTGAGCGCGATCGACTGGTGCGCCTCGCTAAAGTTGATACGTCGGCTGGCGAGAATCGGCTATTTGACTTGCTGCATGCAGCGCAAGCGCCCTTTTTGGAGACGTGCCTAGACGACGATGGGCGTCGGTACGTTCGTTTCTGCCTGCAACTGGCCTCTGATCCACGCTTCGATATGGCGCAAATCATCGCCGAGGCAGAAGCCGTGAGCATCCTCACGCTCCGGGGTCTAGTCGTAGATTGCCTTAAGCATTTGCCAGCTGAAGTATTGTCAACACGCTTGCGACAAGGCTTCAAAATTTCGTTGATGCAGGCCGTTGAGTATGCCGATCGCGTGGAAGATGGATCGGCTGCGCCAATTGACGAAGCGATCAGAGAAGCATCACAAACTCTTGCTGGATATCTAAGCGCGCCGGCTCCTTAAATTTGTCCAGCTGAAAGCACTTGCCCCGCACCGTCAAAGCTGTTAATTGCACAAATTAATGCATCGCATTACTTGTGGTGATAGATCGCTGCGCGAGTAGAGAACGCTGATAGTCACTCCCCTCCGCTGCGTCCCATTCCACAATGGCTGCAACGGAGAAATCAGAATGTCGGATAAAACCCTCGCCAAAGACGCCATCAAGGAAAAGTACGCTGCTGAGCGTGCAAAGCGGCTTCGATCCGACGGAAACGAACAATATGTACGTCTCGAGGGCGAATTCGAAAATTATGCCAAAGACCCGCACCTGCCTGTTTGCGAACGATCACCAGTTAAGGACCATGTCACGGTGGCGCTCGTTGGAGCTGGCTTTTCCGGGCTTGTGGTCGGCGCCCAGCTGAAGCAAGCGGGGATTTCCGACATCCGCCTAATCGACAAAGGCGGCGATGTGGGGGGAACTTGGTATTGGAACAGATATCCAGGAGCGCGATGCGACACGGCTGCGATGATCTATCTGCCGCTGTTAGAAGAAACCGGATATATGCCAAGCGAAAAGTACGTTCGGGGTCCCGAAATTTTCAACCATTGTTTGCGTATCGCCAGACACTTTGGACTGTATAGAAAAGCGCTTTTCCACACAGAAGTGACTTCGATTGAATGGCAAACAGAGCGTGAGGTTTGGCGTATCCGAACCTCTCGAGACGATGACTTCACAGCTAAGTACGTGGCAATGGGTACCGGACCGTTACACGTCGCCAAATTGCCAGGTATTCCGGGAATCGAAACATTTAAAGGAAAATCATTCCACACCAGCCGGTGGGATTATGACTTCACTGGCGGCGACGAATTTGGCGCTCCAATGAAACGCTTAGCTGATAAGCGCGTTGCTGTAATCGGGACGGGGGCAACCGGAGTGCAGTGTATTCCTCCACTTGCAGCCGCCTCGAAATCCCTTTTTGTATTTCAGCGAACACCATCATCCGTTGATCAGCGCAATAATCAGAAAATTGATCCGGATTGGTTTCAATCTGTTTCTACTCCGGGCTGGCAAAAACGTTGGATGGACAACTTCGTCGAGAATATGGGTGGGGGCATTCCATCTGAGGACTTGATTGATGATGGCTGGACTGAGATCTCTCGCCGCGTCCGCAAAAAGATGTTGGGCAAAACCCCCTTGTGGGTCGCTCGAGCCGTCAGTCGGATCGGGAAGACTCTTAATCGCTCTCCATCTGGGCGCAATCCAGAGCGCTTGCGAGTTGCATTTGAGGATGCGGATATCGAAAAAATGGATGAAATTCGAGCGCGTGTAGACAGCGTCGTCCAGGATGAGCAGACGGCTGAAAACCTCAAAGCTTGGTACCCCCAGCTCTGCAAACGCCCATGCTTCAGTGACGAGTATTTGCCCGCATTTAATTCTCCCAATACGACGCTGGTCGACACGGGCGGCAAGGGGGTTGAACAGATTACGGAAACGGGCCTTATCGCGAACGGCCGATTATATGAAGTTGACTGCATCATCTATGCGTCGGGTTTCGAGTATGGCGCCAACTTTCAGCTCAAGTCTGGATTTGATCTTGTTGGGCGAAATGGTCAGAAGCTCTCGGAACATTGGGGCGAAGGCTTGCGAACATTGCATGGATTGCAGATGCATGGGTTTCCAAACGCGTTCATGATCCAAATGAACCAAGCGGCTAATATGGCCTCCAACATCCCACATAACATTGTCGACCACGCTGCAACGGTCGCACAAATCGTGTCTCATGCTGAAACGAATGGCTTTTCATCGGTAGAACCCACTCGGGAAGCGGAAGCCGAATGGGTTGAGCTCATCCTAACCAATCCAGGTTCAATGATCGGGTCGACTGATTGCACCCCAGGATTCTGGAACAATGAGGGGCAGGGTTGGAGCAAGGAGTTCAAGCAGGCTCAAGGACACCCCGGGGGCGCTGCAGGCTTCTTTCAGCACATGGAGGGCTGGCGAACTGCCGGAGACTTCAAGGGGCTTTTGTTCCATGCCGCCAAAAATCACGAAGCCGCATCGGAAAAACCGGAACTGGTGAGTTAAAAGCCTATGCCAAACTTTGTCGATGTGTTCTGGTCCTTCAGAAGCCCCTACTCTCGGTTAATTACGCACGATCTCTTAAAGCTGCGCGAAGACTACGACGTCGATGTGAAAGTCAGACCAGTACTTCCGATTGCCATTAGGGCTCCGGAATCCTTGTTTGACAGTGATGACCGGAGAGCGCCGCGATACATTGCGATGGACAGCCAGCGACGAGGAGAAATGTTAGGTCGCCGGGTTGTTTGGCCGCGGCCAGACCCGGTGGTTCAAGACTTTCGTACGATGAAAGTATCGTATCAGCAGCCGTATATTTACCGCCTTACGAAGCTTGGTGTTGAAGCCGCTCGGCGTGGTAGAGGACTTGAGTTTATTGATCGCGTCTCGGATCTGATATTCGGTGGCACAGCAGACTGGGATCAGGGTGATAAACTTTCAAAAGCCACAACCGCTGCTGGATTGGTGTTGGCGGATCTCGATTTGGCGATTGAAGACGGTGACCACATTCAAGAGATTCACGGAAACCAGGATGCTTTAGACGCTTCAGGACACTGGGGCGTTCCGACCTTGGTCTTTCGAAACGAGCCCTTTTTTGGCCAGGACCGTATCGACACCCTACGCTGGCGCCTCGACCTCGCTGGTTTAGCCAAGTCCGGCGATGCGGCATAAGGGGGCCCAATGTTCTCCGATCCCAAAGAAAAGCTTCCGCTCTGGCTGACCATCCTCATAATGTTTGAGACGCTTCCAATGTTTATTGGGCCATTAATAGCGCTCACGCGGCCCGCCATGATGGGCGGACCGGAAGCGGAGAACATCAATCAGGCAGCTTTCATTTACGCAGCGCGAAATTTCGCTGTCGGAATAGCGCTCATCGTGGCCTTTGTTCTGAAAAACCGATCGATGCTGTTTGCGCTCATCCTTGTCAGGCTAATCACCGATTTGATTGATCTGCCAACGCTGATCCATTTCGGCCTAGTCAACAATGTGGCTTTGGTGATCTCGATTTTCGTTCTCATCTATTACATCCCTGCCATCATCGCGCTGTGGTATTTGTGGCGTTCCATTCATGTTTCAGCACCGCTCCTTTCCGCGTCTGCAGCGATGACATCTGATACAATCAAAAAATAAAACCGGGAGAGCCCAGAATGACCAAACCCTTGTTGTTAGAGCGCCGCGGAGCGGTCGCGATCGTTTCGATCAATGACGCGCCTTTTAATCGAATGACGCTCGAATTCATGGATGAGTTAGAAGCCACTGTGGATGCGCTTGCAATCGATGATACGGTGCGTACAGTGGTTTTCACTTCGGAAGGGGACGACAACTTCTCGGTCGGAATGAACCTGAAACAAATGCGTGACGGGATTGCTGCGAAAGGCAGCATTGATGGGGTCTTTGACCAGCGTTGGCGAGTCCTCGAAAAAATCGAACGCATGGGAAAACCCTCTGTCGTCACCCTCTTTGGGTACTGTCTTGGTGGCGGCTTGGAGCTCCCTCTCGCTTGTCACTTTCGGCTCGCCGCTGAAGAGGGCGCACAAATCGGATTGCCCGAGATGGATCTCGGCACAGTCCCAGCTTGGGGCGGATTAGCGAGACTGCCCCGCTGCGTCGGACGCGATCACGCACTTGATATGATACTCAGAGGCAAGAAAGTGTCCGGACCAGAGGCCCTCAGGATCGGTTTGGTCAACGAGGTCTGGCCAATATCAGAGTTAAAACAAAGGGCAATCTCGCTCGCAGAAGAGCTCGCCTCAATGCCCCGTTTGGCGGTGAAATCCGTGTTAGATGCTGTGATCGGGTATGAAGCGAAAAGCCTCCAAGAGTCTTTGTCTGATGAACGCAGAGCCGTGCACGCCAATGCGCGCACAGCCGATGCCAAAGAAGGTATGATGGCGTTCATTGAAAAGCGAAAGCCCGTCTTCAATCAGGCTGGGACCGACTGACCCGAAGCTGTGCACGATGCGATCGGCTCGCGCAGCATCGCCAGTAAGTTCTCTCGACCTCCATCCGAATGAAGGCTCAATCATGATACGATACGTTTTTGGTCTAATAATCTTCTCGATTTTTCAGGCTGCTTCAGCAATGGCCCAGGTCGACCGGCCGAACTTCGTGCTGGTGCTCGTTGATGACGCGGCGCTTATGGATTTTGGGGTTTACGGTGGCGAGGCTCAGACGCCAAACATCGATGCACTTGCTGCGCGGGGCATGATCTTCAAACAACACAGGACCACACCCTCTTGCTCACCGTCTCGGGCAATGCTGCTAACCGGCATGGACAATCACCTCGCCGGATTTGGATCGATTGAGGAGGTCTTACCGCCCGAACATCGCAACCAACCAGGCTACATGATGGCGCTTGAACCTGGGGTTGAGACGATTGCGACGAAGCTCAAACGCGCGGGCTACCGCACCTATATGACGGGTAAATGGCATCTCGGTCATGGCGACGGCGACTTGCCAATTGATCACGGGTTCGACCGCTCTTTTGTGCTGGATGCGTCCGGAGCTGACCATTGGGAAGAAAAACCCTATTTGCCTTACTATAAAGAAGCGCTCTGGTTTGAAGATGGTGAACGCGCGCGTCTGCCCGAGGATTTTTATTCTTCCACTTTTATCGCCGGAAAAATGGAAGACTATTTGCGACAAGACGCGGATCGCTCCGAACCCTTCTTCGCATATGTCGCGTTTCTGGCGGTGCACATCCCTGTTCAGGCCCCACGAGAATATACTGAGAAATATATCGATACGTATGCTGAGGGGTGGGACGCAATCCGGGAAAAGCGCTGGCAACGTGCGCAAGATCTCGGGCTTGTGCGTGAAGGGGCGCCGCTCGCCGATCTTAGCGAGACTATCCCCGATTGGGGATCGCTGAGCGAAGATGAACAAAGGCTTGCTGCCAAAAGTCTCGCAGTCAATGCCGGCGCGCTCGAAGCCATGGATGCAGAGCTCGGACACCTCATCGATGCACTCAAATCCTCAGGCGATTATGAAAATACTGTATTCATAGTGACGTCCGATAATGGACCTGAAGCTGGAGATGCATGGGGCACAGCGGGTCAAGTTTGGTTCGACCTTCACGGCTATGAGCGTGAGTATGACACATTAGGTGAAAGACGAAGTTGGGTCGCGATCGGGCCAGGTGGCGCAGCAGCGGCGGCCGGGCCGAACCACTTGTTTAAATTTCATGCAGGCGATGGCGGGTTGCGCGTACCCTTAATTGTTTCGGGGCCTAGTCTTCCGCAAAGTCAGACCATGACAGCATTTACAACAATGGCCGATATTGCGCCGACCATTCTGGAACTCGCGGGTATCTCTGAGACTTTGCCGGGCGATACCAAACCCATGACTGGAAAATCTCTTTCGCCGCTGATTGAGGGCGATGTCGACTATGTTTATGGGCCTGACGAGCCTGTCGGCTTCACAACCTCTGGCCAAATCGCGCTTTATCGCGGGCGCTATAAACTCGCACGAAATGTCCCGCCGCATGGCGATAGTGTTTGGCGATTGTTCGACTTGGTGGAAGATCCAGGCGAGACTTCGGATTTGAGCGATCAGCTACCGGACCTCAAAGCCGCTATGATGTTGGATTACGAGGCCTACGCAGACCGGGTCGGCGTGCTGCCTTTGCCCGAGGGATATGATGTAATCGAACAAATTGGCGCGAACATCGCACAAAAAGTATGGTTGCATTACTGGCCGTGGATTGTCGCTGTGGGCCTCACCATTCTAGGTCTGTTTATCGCAATGATTTGGGGGGTGTGGCGATTTTTAATCCGAGGCTTATTCACGTAGAAATGATCCCCGTCTTAGGCCGCCCTATTGGGCAGCCATTTTGCGGCGATAAGTGCAAAGGCGACGACGATTAACTCAACGACAATGGCCGGCGCAACGCCCTCCGGTGGCCCAGCGACAATCACATCCAGAATACGGCCAGAGACAGCTATGCCGAAGAGCGTTGCGGCGCCCAAGAACCAACGTCCTCGACCTGTGAAGAGCCCACCCGCGCTCAACAATGCACTTCCCCAAGCAAACGCAACGATGTCTGCTCGTATAGAATTGCGTCCCATATCCGTCAGCGGAACGAAGCCCAAAGCTTCGCCTGCCCGCTCTGGATTAATCAGCGCAGAAGCGCCCAACAATAAAGAAAAAAGAAAAACCAGTGTCCCGGTGACCCTTGCGATCCAAATCATGTTTGCGCGCTCCCTTCTCGCGTCGTCCGGCGCTTAATCATTCGCCTTGATGCGTTTTTTACGCTTCTCTTGAACCGCCAGCATATTAATGCTTTATATTAATTGTCAAACCCTCATTGCTTGTCTGACCGGCTTCCCAGAGAAATCGCGCGGCTCTGCATGTGGTCGACATAAAGGAATTTGCGAAATGAACTCACTGACGCCTAAGGGAAACTCTCACATGCCACAAGTCCGATTCAAAACTCTATGCAAGGTCGCCGGAATCACTCTTCTGAGCGCGGTTTTGGTGGGTTGCACAACCTCTCCTGAAGACGTTGCCGCGGACGCAGAAGCGGCAGAACAACAGGAAAAAGACATCGCATCGAGTAAGGGTGAAACGGTGCCTCGCATCTGTCCTCGGTCGAGCGATGGCTGGCGCGCGCTCGACGGAAAGCGAATGCTGATCGAGGCCCAAGGGCAGTGGTACTACCTTGAACTCGTCGGCAGCTGCGACCCTGACAGCGCGTTTTCGGCAATCACCACGCGTAGCTCTGGTGCCTCTTCATGTCTCGAGCGGGGCGACGATGTATTCACCGGGCGCCCACGATATGGCGGCGGACGCTGTGTCGTTACGGCCATACACGAATGGAAGGATGAGGACACAGCAGAGTAGTCGACACATTTATCAGCTGAGTGGTTTGCGACAGTTTTGAGCCTCTAACTCACATCTTGAGCAGAAAACATATTGCGCGCGCTAAGATTTAATGTATTGCATTAATTTGTGGGTGCAGGGGCCTTGATTTTTGAATAACACACATAGGAGTGTTTTTTATGACAACTTGGTTTTCAGGTCGCAACATCAGACTTGCAACCGTGGCGGGTATGATAGCTTTAGCGGGTGCGAGCAACGCCCAAGCCCAGTCGGCATCAGACCGCCTTTCACGCGCAGACGCCAATGGTGATGGCAGCATTGAATGGCAAGAAGTGCTCGATATGCGAAGCACGATGTTTGGCCGTATGGATCGAAACAGTGACGGCGTCATTGATTCCAAAGATCGCCCAAATTTTGGCCCTGGCAAAAGCCGCTTTCAGGCAGCTTTCAATGACCTATCGGCAACTGCTGATACCAATAATGACGGTCAAATATCTAAAACCGAAATGATGGAAGCCCCTGCGCCGATGTTCGAAAGTGCCGATACGAACGAAGACGGCACCCTCTCGCCAGACGAGCTTTCTGCTCACGCTGATGGCTCAATCTAGAACAACAGACTTGGGGATGGCGGCCCAAATCTCATGGGCTCGCCATTCCGACATTTCTAGGCAGCTTGCGGGCGCGCGTCTTCGGAGGCAAGGTACTTGGTCAGTCTTAAAAACACCAATTGGTTAGGGGCCGCCCTCCTCTCGGTCACACTGCCGGGCTGCATGCTGACCCCGTCGCCAGAGTCTTTGCCGACGATTGATGAAACCATGGGCCTGGAGCGATACTTTTCGGATCGCTCTAGCGCCGTAGAATCCGTTCAAACCTCTGAATGGTGGATCCAAGTCGGCGGCGCGAATTTGGATGCAATGGTGGAAACGCTTCGCCGCGACTCCCTAACTCTAAAAGAAGCCCGTTTGCAGGCCGAACAAGCGCTATTGTCGGCCAAGATTGCAGGTGGACAGAGACTTCCTTCCGTCTTGGCTTTTTCTGATATCTCGACCAGTCGAGCGCCAGATTTTACCGGCGACTTTTCCTGGTCAGAGGCCTATTCGGCAGGCTTGTTACTTGATTTTGATACCGATATTTTTGGACGATTGAGAGCTACACAGCGTGCGGCGCAATTAAATGCGATAGCGAGCCAACTTGTTATCAGCGCCACGGAGCAACGTGAAATTGCGGCACTTGCAAAAAACTATGTTTCGGCGTCCGCCTTGGAGCGTCGCCTTGCACTTGCAAACCGAACAGCGGAGAGTTTCCGAGCGACTTACGACCTGACCAACCAGCGATATGCAGGAGGCTCCGAAGCCGTGTCGGCGAGCGATGTTCAAATCGCATTGCAAAATCTCGAAACGGCCCTCGTTGATATTCCCCAAATTGAAACGGATTTGGCGAAGCAGTTTCTGATCATAGACGAGCAATTGGCGCGCTCGCCCGGCGAAACACAGTCGAGTTATAAGGGCTCAGCGATACCTTACTCGCACTTTTCGATCTCTCCGGGTCGACCGGCGAGTCTGCTTGCCAGTCGACCTGATGTCGCTGCAGCAGAACTGAGATACCTCGCAGCTTTAGAAGATATTGGTGCAGCAAGAACAAGTCTTTACCCGGCGATGGCGTTGAGCGCCTCGCTGTCCTTTCAAGGCGACACACCGAACGACGTCTTTGATTGGGATCGATATATCTCAAGTCTCGCAAGCTCATTGACAGCGCCCGTTTTTCAAGGCGGGCGCATTAGGAGGCAGATCCAAGTCGAAGAAGCGCGCGCGGATGAACTTGCCAATGCGTTTGCGCGAACGATGCACGCTGCCGTTATAGACGTTGAGCTCGCATTATCAGATTTAACCGGTTTAGAGGCGCAACGCGACCAGCTCAATGCGGCTCTCAAAACCGCGCGTCTTTCGAATGAACTTGCTCAAGGACGCTATCAGCAAGGGCTCGCGTCTCTGCTTTCTGTATTGGAGACACAGCGCAGTCTGAATGCGGCGGAACAAAACCTGATCCTCACAGAACAAGCCATTCTAAACGCGCGGATCGACCTATTTTTAAGCCTCGGCGGAGACTGGTCAGATATGCCCGTCGCAGTTCAGGCGGACCCGACTAGGAAATCCTTATGACGCATGAAGACGACAAACCCACAGAAACAACGACCGCCACGACCACGACGAAAGACCGCTTCAAAGGTTGGATCCAAGTCGGTCTGGTATTTGGGGTTTTAGCGTTTGGATTGTTAGTAAATCGGGTCCTCTCAAACACCTCCACAGCGCCGCAAATTCAAGCGTCAGCATCATCAGTTGAAACAGTGGATGTCGTTCAACCGCTCGTCCGCGATACGCAAATCCGATTAAATGAAACGGGCACTGTACAGGTCCGGAACTCGATTGATCTTAGTCCGCAAGTCTCGGGCCGGGTGATCTCTGTGAACCCTGCCCTCGCATCAGGCGGGCGCTTTGGGGCGGGTGAAGTGCTGTTTCGACTTGATGATGCCGATTACCGCGCGAACATCGAACGCGCGAATGCTGATCTTGCGGCCCGTCAAGCCGACTTGGAGGTCGAGCGCGCGGAAGCTGAGATTGCTCGACGTGAATGGGCTTTGGTCCGCCCCAATGAACCCATTCCCGAAAATGTTGCTCGCGAGCCTCAACTGGCTCGCGCGGAAGCTGCGGTTCGCTCAGCTGAAGCCGCGATCGCCGATGCACGACTGGATCTCTCACGCGTAACGTTTTCACTTCCATTTGAAGGCCGTATTCTGTCCACAACGATTGAAGTCGGACAGAATCTATCCGCGGGTCAGTCCTATGGCCGCGCCTATGACCCCTCCAGTGTCGAGGTGTCCGTACCGGTCAACTCCGCCGTCCTGGACGGGCTGTCACCCGCCGCTGGACGGGATGCGATTGTGCGCACTCGACAACTCGCTCTTCAACAAGAACGCCCCTCATATGCGGCGCGCGTGACGCGAGAGGAAGCCGAGCTTGATGCCCAAACGCGGCTTGCAGGGTTGATACTTGAATTCACCGAAGCCGTGACTCTCCGGCCGGGGGACTTTGTAGACGTTGAAATTGCGGGTCCGGTGATCCCGAACGCGCATGTCTTCCCCGAAGGCGCGGTTCAAGAGAATAGGACGGTATGGGTCATTGAATCAGGCACCCTCGCACCTCGACGTCCGCAATTCGTCTCTGCTGAAGCCGGCAACATAGTCACGCTACCATTCGATGTTGCCGATGGAATAATCATAACAACGCTGAACAATCCTCAGGAGGGAGAATCGGTCGCCATTGCCGGACAAATCGGAACTACTGAGGCGCGACCATGAGCGACAATGGGTCCGAGCCGCGAGGACTGATCGCGCTTTTCACACGAAATGCAGTCGCCGCAAATCTGCTAATGTTTGTACTGCTGATTGGCGGCTTGATCGTGATGGGACAAACCAAGGCCGAAGTCTTGCCGGAAATCGACCCTCGCATGGTCTCCATCGCGGTAGAATATCCCGGAGCGACGCCTGCAGAAGTGGAGGACGCCATTACACGGCGTCTCGAAGATGCCGTTCTCGGCCTTGAAGGTGTTGATCGCGTGAGCTCTACCGCCTCGGAAGGCTTTGGGACGGTGAACCTTGAACTAAGCGACTTTGCCGATGCACAGTCTGTCAAAGAAGAAGCACAATCCGCAGTCGACGGTTTAACAGACTTTCCCCCACAAGATGCAAACGAACCGCGGATTTCGGTGGCGTCGGCCGTCTCGTCTGTGATGCGGCTCGTTGTGATTGGCGATGTCAGCGAAAAACGCCTGAAGCAAGCAGCCGAGACACTGCGCCGCGATCTAATTTCGAGCGATGGTATCAGCATGGTGACGCTACAAGGCGTTCGCGACTACGAAGTCTCTATTGAGGTCTCAGAGGACGATCTTAGCGCATATGGACTGAGGATCGACCAGGTCGCAAACGCCGTACGCGCGTCCTCGGTCAGCCTTTCTCTCGGCACCATTCGCACCTCCGGCGGTGATATTTTACTTCGGACGGACAATGAGGCACGCGACGCTGAAGCTTTGGCCAATGTCATCGTCTTGAGCGACACTGGAGGCCAGCGTGTTCGGTTGGGTGATATCTCGACCATTCGTGATGGGTTTGTCGAAGTCCCGTTGGTGAATACCTATAATGGCAAACCTGCTGTGTTCCTGCAGATTGATCGGGCCACAGACGAGGACGCTTTTGATGTTCGCGAGGCGGTTGCGCGCTTCTTTGAGACCTACACGCCGCCCTCAGGTATTGAGGTCACAGGCGTTGCAGACTCCACAGAGATTATTGGGGATCGAGTCAATCTTCTCGCGCGAAATGCGATCATGGGGCTCGCGCTCGTATTTGGCTTTCTGGCGCTCACGCTGGATCTGCGTCTAGCGGTCTGGACGAGCATTGGCATTCCCGCCGCCTTTATCGGTGGCTTCATTCTGTTCGGCCAATTCACCACGATAAATATGACCTCCTTGCTCGGCCTCATAGTCGTATTGGGTATTGTCGTCGACGATGCCGTGGTCGTCGGCGAAAACATTCATGAACAACAAGAGCGGCAGGGTCATGGCGCACGATCAGCGATCCTTGGAGCGCAAGGCGTGTTTGTTCCTGTCCTTGTTGGGGTAACCACCTCGATGCTCGCTTTTGCGACTCTCCTGCAATCGACCGGGCTAATTGGGCAGATGATGCGTCCTGTCCCGATCGTTGTACTGAGTGTTCTCTTCGTTTCTCTGGTGGAAGCGTTTTTGATCCTGCCCGCCCACCTGGCGCACGGCCGTGATTGGAGTGTCGGCGCAATGCGACAGCTCAAGGAAGCGGTTCAATCTGGATTGAACCGCGTCCGAGACTCGGTATTTGTACCGCTCGCGCGTCTTAGTGTGACCTATCCCTACGTTGTTATTGCGAGCTGTTTGGCTGTTCTGATTGCGACCTCGGGGTTGCTTTCCGGTGGGCATATCCGGTTCATATTCTTTCCAACGGTCGAAGGAGATGAAATTACCGTTTCACTGGAAATGCCGGCTGGGACGCCGTTTCAACAAACTGAAGCCGCGATGCAACGCGTCCTCGATGGCTTAGAGGAAAGCCTCTCGGATGAACCTGGAGATCTCTATCGATCGATATCCGTCACGATTGGCGGAGAGCTTTCTTCTGGATTTGGGGCGAGTGGCACTGAACTACGCTCAGAGATCGCGGTGGCGACACTCGAGCTCGCACCGGCAGACACCCGCGGATTAAGCTCCGCTGAAATCGAGCGCCGCTGGCGTCAAGCCGTCGGTTCCGTTTCAGGCATAAAGTCATTGACGTTTGAGTCCTCCGGGCTCTCAGGCGGCGCAGATGTAAGCTTCAACCTATCGCATCCCAGAGAAGACCAACTCCTTCGAGCAGCGGAATCCCTCATCCAACAGATGCAAACAATTGCGGGCGTGAGCGAAATCGAGTCAACGGCGCAACCTGGCAAACGCCAAATTGAGTTCTCTCTCACCTCAGCGGGCATCGCGGCAGGGCTGACCGTAGACGATCTGTCCCGCAATATCCGTCGATCCTATTTCGGGGAAGAAGTGCAGCGATTCCAAAGAGACGGAGAAGAAATAGAAGTTTATATTCGCTTCCCGGAAGCCGAACGCCGAAGTCTCGCGGATCTGGCTCGCCTAAGAATACCTTTGTCGAATGGCGAAGAAGTTGCGCTCAGCACGGTTGCAAGTTTTGAAGAAACGAGAAGCTTCGTCACCATTGACCGTGTGGATGGGTTGCGCGTTATTTCTATCGATGCAGACGTCGATGAAACACTGACCACTCCGAACTCGGTCACCGCATTTATCCAGTCTGAAATCCTACCCGCTTTAGTGGTGGAGCATCCGCGGTTGATCATATCTTCGGAAGGCCAAGCGCGAAACCAAGCCGAGGAAATGGCAACTTTGGTAAGGAATTTCCTGATCGCCATCTTGGCGATCTATGCCTTAATTGCCAGCGTTCTCAAATCGTACTTCCAGCCGCTCGTGATCATCGCGATCATTCCGTTTGGTCTCGTTGGCGCGATCTTCGGACACATGCTCTTGGGATTCGACTTGTCCTTTTTGTCTTTGTTCGGCGTCGTCGCGCTATCTGGCGTCATCATCAATGATAGCATCGTACTGATCGATTATTTTAATAAGCGGCAGAGGGAAGGTGGCGACAAGACGGATAACATCATCGACGCCGTCCAACGCCGCTTTAGGCCGATTATGATCACAACACTTACAACATTTATAGGACTGCTCCCGATGATCTCCGAGACCAGCATTCAAGCTCAATTTTTGATTCCGATGGCGTTGAGCATCGCCTTCGGCCTCGCATTTGCGAGCATTGTCATCTTGCTGCTCGTACCGGCTTGCTTGGCTCTGGGAGGACGAGCGTCTCCAACCACTCAACACGGCATGGCGCATGAAAGTCCAACGGTCTGAATCCAACCGGCTCTGCCCTCGCGCACCATGCAACAGCTTTAAGCCCGAAAGGAAATTTGATGCAGTGTAAAACCAAAAAATCGTTGAGCGCGCTCGCCGTGTTAGGGTTTTGCGCGGCGTGCCAAACCACGCCCCAAGATATGCCCTCCCTGCCAGACATCAGTCAAATTGATGCGACTGCGGCTCAAGCGACAGGGGAAACTCGATATTTCCCGGTGATCACTTATCGCGAAGTGCGTGAAATCAACTTTGGTGCGCTAAGAAACATCGGACCACCTGAAAGAATGTTCTTTGCCGATCAAATCAATTTAGCGGCGACAAGTGGGGATAGGATCATACCTATTGTAGTTCAAACGGTAGGCGATGGTCGTAAAACACTGCTGTTTGTAGCGCTCGAAGTGGACGACGGAATGACCCCTTACATCGCGCGCGCCATGCTCGCCCGTATGACCTCAGTCCTCCGATTCGCCCCTGCAATATCCGAGATGGGTGTTAGCCAAGAATTGGATGTTTATAGTATGGCCGCAATATTAGGTTTTGAGCGCATCATCGTCACGAATGGACGTGCATTCTCATATGAAGCGCAATTAGCGCGCGGTCTCGTTCCCACCGATTGAGCGAAAAATGTGAGGTGTCAAAAACCGTTCCAATGCCGTAGTCTTCCGCACTCACGATTGTCTATCGTGCGTGTGCAAACTGTAACGCAAGTGTAACGCTAACCACGATTCTTTGCGGTTTTGCGTGACACTCTGTGATCGCAAAGAACAACAAAACATCTGTTTTTATTGCTTATTTTTCTGTGATCGTTTCCTGGTATTTGACTCAGAGTCAGGTGGAATCGAATTGGAACCGCTAATTGTCCGCCACCATCTTCAACACTTCGTCTGCCCACCAATCCGCCATCTTAACCCGCTCTTCCCAATACAAAGCGCGGTGATAGATCCTACGGACTTGATTTGGATCCGCATGTGAAAGTTCGGCTTCAATAGCGTCCTGATTCCAAAGGCCGCTCTCATTTATCAAACTAGAAGCTGATGCTCTAAAACCATGGGATGTCATTTCATCCGGTGAAAAACTCATTCTTCTAAGCGCTTGGTTCATCGTATTCTCGCTGATCGGCCGGTCTCGACCTGTGAGCGATGGGAAGACTCGGCTATGCCCTTCTGAAACTGAGCGATGTTGTTTGAGCAAATCGATGACAGGTTGAGAAAGCGGCTTGGTGTGTTCACGGCGCATTTTCATACGCTCTGCGGGGATCGTCCAAACGCCATTTTTTAAGTCAAACTCATCCCAGTATGACAACCTGAGCTCCCCCGGACGGGTATAAAGGAAGGTCATCAATTTGAGCGCCGTGATGATACTTTCCGAGCTACCTTTAAACGTCCAAATTGTTTGGACGAGATTCTTAAAGTCATCCCTTTTCGTCATTGCCGCTCGATGTTGAACACGCGGAGTAATAAGCGCGTCGCGAAGCGCAAAAGTTGGATCGGTATCCGCGCGCGCAGTCGCCACCGCATATCGAAAGACTTGTCCAATGGTCGACCTAAGCCGCCGGGCGGTTTCGTAGTTTCCTCGTTCCTCCTGCTTACGTAGTGGAATCAAAATGATGGGTGCGGTGATTTCTTTGATTGGAATTTTGCCGATGTCTGCACAGGCTAATTGAATAAACCACTCCTTCTTTTGGATGGTCGTTTTAGACAATCCTTCCTTTCTCCGTTTCTCCACGTACTCAGCCGCGATCTTTTCAAACGTATGTTCGGTTTTCGCTATTCGCTGCGCTTTGATTTCTGCAGCCTGTGCACGAGGGTCTACTCCTTCAGAAAGCTGGCGCTTTGCGTCGATACATTTTTCGCGCGCTCGCGAGAGCGTCACAATCGGATAGGCACCGAAAGAGAGGAGCTTCTGCTTACCACCAAAACGATAGGCCATTTTCCAAAGCTTCGAACCTTTAGGCGTAACCTCGAGAAACAATCCGTACCCGTCACTGTGCCGAACAGGTCTACTCTCTGGCTTTAAGTTCCTGATTTTTCGATCATTTAGCTTCATTTGTTGGTATTTCTTTCCGTGTTGGTATCGAACGCAAGGATTATACCAACAAAATACCAACAATCGGCTCAGATTGCCACAAATGCCCGTGGACAACCATGGACGCCAATCCAGCTCTTTACGCTGTTTTTAATGAATTTTTCGGACTTCGATGGACGTCTATGGACAATCCAATGGTACCTCCCGCCGGACTCGAACCGGCACTCTGTTGCCAGAAACGGATTTTGAATCCGTCGCGTCTACCAATTCCGCCAGGGAGGCACGTGTCAGGTAGAAGAGCGCCTAACTGCCGCAGTCGAAGCCATCCGTCAATCACCGCTTTGCGGCTGGCACAAAACTGGCTAGGGAGGCCTTATGACAGAGACCTCCCGGCCCCAACGCACCTTTCTCCAATCGCTCGAAGCCATGGCGAATGAAGCGCCAGAAGATGGCTTCAGCTTGCACGCTATTCTCGACCGCCTCGAAGAACGCGCCTTCGGGGCGATGTTGTTCATCTTGGCGCTGCCTTGCGCCATTCCGTTCCTTTATGGCGTGCCGCAGGTTGTGTCTTTGCCGATGCTCGCGCTGACCCTGCAAATGCTCGCAGGGCGGAATGAACCCTGGTTGCCAGAGAAGTTTGGGACCCGCAAAATCGACAAGGCTGGCCTCACCCGGATGTCAGGGTTTGGGCGCAAATGGTTTGGCTGGCTGGAGCGGATATCGCATCCGCGGCTGACGTTTTTGACCGGTAAGTCGATGGAACGGGTCGTCGCTCTGTTTTTGACCGCGTTTGCGGCCTCCATCATGGTGCCGCTGCCGCTGACCAATTCGACGCCCGCCATTGCGGTCGCCGTGGTCGCCTTTGGCTTGATGGCGCGCGATGGCATTCTGGTCGTGCTGGGTTCGATCCTTGGCTCGGTTTGGATCGGAATCTTGCTAACCGGTTCCACCTGGATCATTTCGTCTGTGAAAGACATGATCACAGGCTGAGCGCCCGGATGACAATTCTGTAAACCCCCGTGCCCGCTTGACGCATGGACTCTTGAGGTCTGCGGCGCGATTTAGGGGCTATGTTGGCGCGAATTGACCCTTTCCTGAAAACCTGGCGATGGCCCGCTTTGGCGCTTCTGGCGGCTGGCCTCATGCTCGGCGCCGCGCATGCGTTTGAGACCTTCGCCAATCTTGCCCCTTGCCCACTCTGTTTGCGGCAACGTGAGGTCTATTGGGCGGTCGCGGCAATGACGATTACGGCGCTGGCTCTATGGCAGATCCGCCAAAACCCGCGTTTTATCCTCGCCTTCAACATCATGCTCGGCCTGGTCTTTCTGACTGGAGCCGTGGTGGCGGGCTATCATGCCGGGGTCGAGTATAAATTTTGGCCGGCCCCAAGCGGCTGCTTGGCCACAAGTTTCGATATGAACACATTCGATCCATCCGCGCTGAACCAGCCGCAGGCTGTCGCATCCTGTTTGGATGATCCTTGGAAAGGTCGCTATGGTCTGTCTATGGCCGGCTGGAACATGCTGGCCTCTTTGGCGCTCGCTTTTATAAGCTTCCGCGCGGCCGGCATTAGCCTGCCAAAGCCGCGCAGCTTAAGTCCCGCTGAGTAGCAAATAGGCCACGGCAAGCGAGACGATCGCGCCAATCGTTGGCCAAAGGCGCAGCTTGCGATACCAAATCGGCAATTCAGGTGAAATGCTGTCATAGATATAGTGCATCAAAATCCCGCCAGCCATGCCCGCGAAGATCCATGGTTGCATGCCATATCTGAAGCCCGCCATGACCAAGCCCCATCCGGCCAAAGCCCCGATGGTCGCCGGCCCGAGCTCAGCAAATCGCGGTCGCTCGCGCTTGGCTATCTCAGCGCCCCAGCGAACGCCGCCGAGAAAGCTAAAAATCACGGCCGCGTAGACGAGAAGCCAGAGCGCCGCGGTGTTCAACAGCGCTAAATCCTCGCGCCAAATGAACATCATGCCCGCCGCCGAAGCGAATGGGATAACGCCCAGAAACATCAGCGCCATAGGAACTTGAGGGGGTGCAGATCGAAACATAACGCAATTCCTTCGAATACGTTCATGGCATATCAATTTTACGGGTCTATTAAGAAAATATGCCACGACGACTGATTGCGCTTCTTATTGCATTATACGCAATCGCCTTTGCCTTTGGAGCAATGGCCGCGATCCGCTGGCCAAGTCTCATGATGGTCGCGAGCTTTATGCTCGAAGATGAAGCCATGGCGGGCCTGTCCGGTATCGATTGGCGGGAGCTCGGAATTGCCTATGGCGCGCCCTATTTCCTCGCCGCTTTGTGTTTCTATGCCGCTGCCTTGAGCCTCGGCAATCGTCAGAAAGCCGCGCGGCTTTGGTACTTCTTAGGGGCGATCGCCGGATTTCCGTGCGTCTTCCTGGTCGATTTCGAAACCGGGTGGTGGCGCGACCCGAGTGCGGGCGAGGGCGCCGTCGCGGGCGCTGCGGCTGGCGCATTGTTGCTCGGCATCGCTGTGCTGGAACTCTGCCGCACGCCAAAACCGAAGCCCGCCCCCGTCGCTGCGCCTGAGCCCGCGACGGATGAGCAAGTTGTGATCACGCCAGCTGCCGCGCCGCAGGAGAAGCCGAGGAAGCAATATCGGCGTCCCATCCCAGCCGCGATCGCCAGGCAGCGAGCGCATTTCGCCGCTGAAGGGCGAAAAATGATGGCGCGACAGCGGCGCCATTGATCTGCCACAATTGCGCCGCGAAATAACCTGCAATCGTTTCCGCCCCGTTTGCAAATCCCTGTCAAATCCGGCACATAGAGGATTGATGGAGAAATAATCATGATCAGACAAGTTGCCGGATTGGTCATGCTTGGCCTTGGCCTATGGCTGGGCTGGGGCGCCCTCGAAGCGATCCTTGCATTTACCAGTCGCGGTGGCAGCGTGGCGAGCGCTCTGTTCGAACCGCCCACGGGGATTATTCGCGTGGTGAGTACGACACTGATGAGCTTGGGCGGCCTGATTGTCATTCTAAACGTCCGAGGGGGCGCAACGTTTGCGACCATCGGTTCAATCTTCTTCGCCATTCTTGGCGGACTGATGGCGATATCTGGCGCCGATTCCGGCCTTTGGATGGATGAAGTGATCTTCGGCCTTGCCGCCATTGCCCTTTCGGTTCTGATACTGACATTACGTCGCGCCTAAGACGTTTCTGCGATTGCATTTACCAATAACGTCACTAGGTTGCCGCCAGATTCTTTTGGCGAGCTGAGACAGGCAAACACTCAATGGCAGATACCTATGACGTCGTGATCATCGGCGGTGGCCCCGGGGGCTACAATTGCGCAATTCGGGCAGGACAATTGGGTCTAAAGACCGCCTGTATCGAGAAAAACGATACATTAGGCGGCACCTGTTTGAACGTTGGCTGTATCCCATCAAAAGCTCTATTGCATGCATCGGAATTCTATGCCGCCGCAAAAAATGACTTCGCCGGTATGGGCATCAAGACCGGCAAGCTGGAGATCGACCTTGAACAGATGATGGCGCAGAAAGCCGACGCTGTGGACGGTCTGACCAAAGGCGTGGCTTTCTTGCTCAAGAAAAACAAAGTCGATCACTATCAAGGCAAAGGCCAGATCAAAGGCCCTGGCCAAGTCGAAGTGACTGCTGCGGATGGTTCGACGCAGACGCTGACGGCGAAAAATATCGTCATTGCCACTGGCTCCGAACCGTCCACCCTGCCTGGGATTGAGATTGATGAAGAGCGCATCGTGTCGAACACAGGCGCGCTCAGCTTAAAAGCTATTCCCAAGAAACTCGTGCTGATCGGCGCCGGCGTCATTGGTCTCGAAATGGGCTGTGTCTGGTCGCGTCTTGGCTCAGACGTCACCGTGATCGAATATCTCGACCGGATCTTGCCTGGTACTGACAATGAGATCGCCAAAGAGGCGCAGCGGACGTTTAAGAAGCAAGGCCTGACCTTCAAGCTCGGCACCAAAGTGACCAGCGTGGAGAAGCTCAAGACGAAGCTGAAGCTGACCATGGAACCAGCGCAAGGCGGCGACGCAGAGTCGTTGGACGCGGACATTGTCATCGTTGCGGTCGGACGGCGCCCTTATACTGAAGGTCTTGGCCTGGAGACTGTTGGCGGCAAAACCGATCGCCGCGGCATCATCGAGACCACTAATCATTTCAAAGTCGCCCCTGGCGTATGGGCGATTGGCGATTGTATTGCCGGACCTATGCTGGCCCACAAAGCCGAAGACGATGGCGCGGCGGTCGCCGAGCTCATCGCCGGCAAAGCGGGTCATGTCGATTACGATCTCGTGCCAGGCGTGGTCTATACCAACCCGGAAATCGCGACGATCGGCAAAACCGAAGAACAGCTCAAAGAGGCTGGCATCAAGTATAAGAAGGGCAAATTTCCCTTCATGGCCAATTCGCGTGCCCGGACCAATCACGAGACCTCCGGCTTCGTGAAAATCCTCGCGGAAGAAGGCACTGACAAAATTCTCGGCGCGCACATGATTGGTGTTGGCGTCGGCGAGATGATCCACGAAGTGGCGATCGCCATGGAATTTGGCGCCTCCTCCGAAGACATCGCGCGGACATGCCACGCCCACCCAACCATGAGTGAAGCGGTTCGGCAGGCGGCCATGGGCGTCGAAGGTTGGACGATGCAGATGTGATCTGAGGCGGTCTCTTGATCGCCTCGTACGCGCCCAAACAAATTGCGCGGCTGGGCCGTCGCGATTAATCAAATATTCTGAGTTTCTACTTCTGGTAGCATTACACACGTGCGGAGCCAGACATGGAACAAATCTCGCTTCTACTGAAGCAGGCGGGGAATCCCAAGAAGTTGTGGCGTCGCTACACGGCCGCCATCCTGATCATTCTCGCGCTTCTCGCGACGACGCATATCTCCGCAACCATGGCGTTAAACGCCGGTGCCAAGAATGCTGCACTGATCAATGAGAGCGGCCGCCAACGCATGCTCAGTCAGCGCATTCTATTTCTCGGATCCCAGATGAAAGAAGCGCCGGACGAGGCGCTTGAAATGCAGTTCAACGATGCGATCGAACTTTTCGCGCGTTCACATGGCCGATTGGTGGCATCCCCCAAATTGTCAAAAGAGCTTCAGGACATTTACGGCGATGGCCGGAATCTCGATGAACGCATACAAACCTATATACGTCTCGCCAGAAAGCTCGCGGACTCAAGCGAGACTCGGGACGCGACCTGGGCCGCACTGTTGGCATTCGATCGCGAAGCTTTGCTGCAAGATCTCAATCTGGCTGTGTCTGGGTTTGAGGCTGTCGCAGATCGCGATGCGCAACGCATGGCAAACCTTCAAGAACTCTCGTTCTATACAGCCTTGTTCATTCTGATCCTGGAAGGCTTGATCATTTTCCTGCCGGCACAAATGATCGTTTCCAAATCGATCGACGGCTTGGAACGCCAATCACTTGCTTTGTCGAAGGCGCAAATGTCCGCCGTCGCACGGAACAAGGAACTTGAGAAATTGCGCGTGGCCCTTGAGCACGAAGCGACTCACGACGCGTTGACGGGCCTGCCTAATCGCCGCTCGCTCGAAGCATCGATGCATGAGCTCGAACAGAACGGCGTGGCTTCGCCAGACACGCTGAGCGCCATGCATATCGATCTCGATCGGTTTAAAGCCATCAATGACACACTCGGGCATGCCGCGGGCGACCATGTCTTGAAGCACGTCGCCGACACGCTCCAGGCATGCACGTCGGAGGACGATATCGTCGCCCGCGTAGGAGGGGACGAGTTTGTGATCCTGCCCAAGCCCGGCTCGACGGTGATGGACCTAAAAGCTATTTCAGAGCGCATCATCGAGGAAATGAGCAAGCCCGTTCACTATGAAAAGTCGATCTGCCAGTTCGGCGCCAGCATCGGAATTTGCATTGGCATCTCACAAAATGAACGCGATGCGGGGGATCCGCGCGATCTCCTCGTCCGCGCAGACGTTGCATTGTATCGCGCCAAAGAGTTGGGGCGCGGTCGATACGAATTTTTCTCCGACGAATTGTCGGAGGAAGTTGAAGCCGCGAAACTGACGGCCAATGAGGTTCTATTGGCCTTTGAGCGCGATGAGTTTACGATCCACTACCAACCTGTGTTTCACGCGGAGACCCGTGAGATCGAGTCTCTCGAAGCATTGGTGCGCTGGGATCATCCATCTTATGGCTTGAAGCCCGCCGCGGCCTTTATTGACGATGTGATCGCCCTCGGCCTAGGGTCCGAACTTGACGCTCTGGTCTTGGCCAAGGTTGAGCGCGACGTAAAAACAGCGCGTTCGGAGGGCATCCAATTGCCGCGGATTGCGATCAACGTTACCGCCAAATCACTCTTGGCAACGTCCTTCATCGACGACCTCATCGCCTCGCCGCTTTGCCAAAGCGGATTGGCTCTAGAGATCAGTGAAGCTGTCGACTTTGACGGCCATATGGAAGAGATCCAAGAAAAGCTCGTCGGCGCGCGAGAGGCTGGAATAGAGATCGAAATCGATGATTTCGGCACCGGTCACGCCTCGATATTCAGCTTTCAACAAGTCCAGCCTACACGCGTGAAGATCGCGCGCGAAGTCCTGCTCGAGATCGAACAGTCTGAGGAAACCCGCAAACTGCTCCGTGCAACCTGCCAACTCGCTCGGTCCTTTGGCGCCGAGACCATCGCTGAAGGTATCGAGACGAGTGAAATGGCGAATATCGTGCAATTGTTGGGCTGCGATTATCTGCAAGGGTTTGGCTTAAGTCGCCCCAAGAGTTTTGAGCATCTGATCTTCGAACTATCCCTGTTGGATCGCGCAAAAACGGGCACAGCATAATACGAGACGGGTCTTAGAGCTTGCTGTCTGCACGGTGAGTATGACTTAGGTTGCGTTGCCATGATTTGGCGCGGTTTTGAGCGTGATGTCCTCACACTGTGATTTTAACCAAGTTTAAGTGATCGTTAATACGAATACTGTTAGCGATTTTGTTAACCTCTAAAAAAAAGATCTGCTCGAGCAACGTTTCATGCTTTTCGTCACTCTTCTCACTTTGATCGCCACAGCTACCAGCGCGCAGGATTATCATACGCGTGGATGGGTCGAGCACGCGCGGATCATGCCGGACCGTTTGCTGATGTCCGCCAAGCTCGATAGCGGCGCGCAGACAACTTCAATCCATGCTGAAATTTTGACCCGCAGCCGGCCAGATGAGTTTGACGAAGGCCGGACACTGGCGAGCCATCTGGCGGACACAGAGCAGGATGCCCGCGCGATGCTGAGTATTGCGATGATGGACGGTCCCGCCCCGGATGACCCCCCGGCTGAAGACGTCGAACCCATGGATGACGACATCGCAGCGGAAGACCGTCCCGAGCTGATTACATTCACATTGACCAGTCGCGGCGGCAAAAAAGTTGTCTACACCGAACCCGTTGTGCGTTGGGTCGCCATCCGCCGCCGAGGCGGCGGGTCGATTGCCCGGCCCGTCGTGATGATGGAGCTCTGCGTGGCAGGGTTGCGCGTGCAAGGCGAGGTGAATCTCGCAGACCGGTCTGGCTTCAACTACCCACTGCTCATCGGTCGCAACATGTTGCGAGATGCTGCGATCAGCGTCGACTCCCGGCAAGTCTTTGCCGCGCGCCGCGCATGCCCTGAAGACGAATAGTCATCCTTAATGCGACCGTCTTCAAATTCTATCCTAATCGATCGAGCGCTTTAATCATCATTCAACATAAAGTTGATATGTGAATACATTCAATCATTGGATGTATTTTGATCAACGCCATGACCGCTCAAAACTCTCAAGACTTCGCCCGCAAATCTCCAAAAACAGCGCTGACTCGATCCTGGGACGCGGGGCGTACCGCGTTTAAAATGATCGCCCAACATAAGACCTCCGCCGACCCGAAATCCTATGCGGTTTGGTATGAGTATACGTCCAAGAAGAATCCAGACTTGGTCCTCGCAATGGACGAAATTGTCGCCGAAAATCGCGGTGTCAGCGACGCTGAAATGCGCCATTTGCATGAGAATTATATCGCGGAGAAACGCGAAACCGAAGCGAAGCTGGAAAACATCAGTCAAGAAATCGAAAGCAAGGTCGCTGGCGCGCAATCTCTCGTCACCGAGGCCATTTCGAATGCCAGCGACTATGCCTCGTCAATGGACAAAGCCAAAGACCGGCTACCGGCAGCTTCGTCACCTGAAGAGATCATTGACGCCCTCGACGATATTATTGAACAAACTCAATCCTCCCAGGAATCTGCACAGAACATACAATTGGCCCTGCAGAGCAAGCATGACGAAATCACGCAATTAAATGCCAAAGTGACGCAATTGCGTGAGAACCTGAATCTCGACCCGCTCACCGCACTCATCAATCGCGAAAAGTTCGAAGCCAAGCTGACCGAAAGCTCTGCCGGCGCCTTGGCGAATGGGTACTCGATGACCGTGATGGTCGTGCAGATCAAGAATCTCAGCGACTTAAGCCTCACGGCTGGCATGGATATTTCAGAATTTGTCGTCAAAACTCTGGCCGGGTTCCTGACCAAATATGTTGGCGATGCCGGCATTTGCGCCCGCCTGGACGGCTCAGTCTTGGCGGTGATGCTGCCAAAATCGGCTTATGCGGATGCCAGCAAGATCGCTAAATCGGTGATCGAGGAATTGGATCACTTCAAAATTGTCAAAAAACCCGCTGATGAGCTCATCGGCTATATTCGCTGTGCCTTTGGCGGGTCGTCATTCAAGCCTGGTATCAGCCCGAGCGATCTCATCCGCATCGCCAGCGCGCAGGCGAGTTCGTCCAAGTTCGCCAATAAGAGCCACGTAAAATTTGATCTCACCAACGGACAGGCCGCTTAATCGCCGCGCGCGACTTTGTCCGCAAATTGCATCCACGCCTCAACTAACCGAAAACCTCGCGCAGCCCGCGAATTCTGCTTTGGTTCTGCTTGTCGGAAAGACGATTTTCTTATAGCCAAGTTCTCGTGGTGGGATACAGAACATGCGCATTATTACAATTTCGCCGATCTATATTCCGTTGGAACTCAAGTCCGGCATCGACCCGCGCTTGGATCTCTATCAGAGCGTTATCGATGCGTTGCCGGACAAATCGGACGACGTGGTCGTGCCGAACGCGGGCGGCGACGGAGTAAGCGTTGATTTCGACGATCTCAGTCAGGACGACTATGATTTGAGGCTGATGGTTTGGACGCCAAAAGTCGACGACGACGCACCAAAGGTCGAGTTTCACATTTACTCAAATGGCATTGCCAGCCTGATCTTGGATTTCAACCTGGAAGACGGACTCTCGCCAAGCCAGGTGGAGACAGAAGCTCAGGAGAAAACATGTGCTGAAGTTGAGCGCTGGGCGGCGCCTTTAAACAGACTGCTTTCCGACATTCACAGCAAATTACCAAAGCGGGTGGTTGATCAAACGCGCCCCCTCGAGCCGGTCGATAAGTCGAAGATCGCGTGGACGGCACGCACCGTCATCTTCAATAAAAGTAATCTCGCTGAGGAGCGCTCAAAAGCATTCATCCGCGAATGGCTGGCCGAGACCGTCCGCCCGGATGATGCTCAAAAAATTATCGATGGTGAGCTCGATAGATCCATCACTTGGGTGAATTATGTCATCGTTGATAAGCCAGAATCCGACCTCGCGGAAATCTTACATGTGGTTCGGTTGGCGCAATTCTTCTTCGCAGCGCAGTATGAGTTGAACCTCAGGACGCAAAAGGCACTGATCGAAGCGTCGTTCGAAAAAAACATCCGAACCGCCAAGCAGATGCTCGGCGACGCGCGCGAGAAAATGCAACATTTGAGCATCCAATTTCACGTTCAGCGCAGTTTTCTCAGGCGATCGAGGAAAGTCGAGATGGATGCGCTCCTCAAAGGCTGGGATTTCGACAATCTGGTCGAAAACGGCGAGCGTATGGTCAAAGCCAGCACATCAAAGATCGATCAAATTGTCTCCTCGCGGTCAGAACGCAGCAGTTTCGTAACGGACCTCATTCTGGCGGTGATTGCCTTGCTGACGGTCGTCGAGCTCTCTTTGTATTTCTCTGAATACAGCCGCAAACTGATGTCGAACCCGGCGCTCGAATATTATGATGATGACATGTCTTGGTTGCTCGCCGGCATTGCGGCCATCGACACAGACACCGTCTTACTCGGCGGAGCTCTTTCAATCCTAACCTTGGTGGCGCTTTATGTTTATTGGAAGCTCAAGAATTAAGGCCTCACAGCTATTGGCGCTATTGATGGTGTGTCTGGCGTTCCCAGCGGGTATGCAAGCACAATCCTCCGATCGTGTGACCGTCTATACCGATACATACCGCCCCTTCATCGAGCCTGAGGGATCACCAGACGGTGATGGCATGGCGATGGTGCGACTGATTTTGGAGAATATGGATCAAGATTACGAGTTCCAATATCGCGACTTTGGATTCTCCTTGTATCGCACGCAAAGGACGCCAAACGCAGCGACCTTCCCTTGGCGTCGAGTGCCCGAGCGCGAAGCGCTTTTTCACTTCTCTGAAGCGCTCTTCGAGACTCAGACCCGCATATATTATAACCGGCGGGCGTTTCCTGACTCACTCGGCTCCGATCAACTTTCCGGCCTAACGATCGGGCAGCTCGAGGACTATGCTTATACCGGCGCAATCGCTGAGATTTTCGAAACGGCGGAGTCACGTAATAATGAGGTCAAAGTCTTCGCCCGCGAAGTGGAGGCCATCCGCGCCTTGCTGGTGGGTGAGATTGATGCCCTTCCGCTCCCTGCGACGGTGCTTGAAGCCACCACCGCCACCCAGTTCCCAAACCAAGTTGAGCTGCTCAACACGGTTGAGGGGATTTCTGAGCCGTTCCCGCTCCACATGATTGCCGCCCGGACGCCTTCTGGCGCAGCTTTTATTTCTGCTTTTGATGCAAGTTATGCGCAGCTCCGCCAAGCTGGGGTTTTGAGTGGACCGATCACCGGGTCAGATCAGATTGATTCAGACTTTGGCGAAACCGCCGAATTGCGCGCCTCTGAAGGGTTTCCTGTCATTGTCGGTAGACTGGAAACAGACGGCGACAGCGTCTTCTATGCCATCCCACAAGGCACGCGCGCGCTGGTCTTGGATTGGAGCGATACGATTTTGCAGTCCTCCCCATCCGACCGTATTTTTAAGACCATGGTCGATGAAACGCGCGTATTAATCTTGAACGGCCCACATGTGGGAAAGGAATTGTTCGTCAAGAACATGCACATTACTGTTCTGGAATGATATTCGAGATCGCAGGCTGGGCAGCGTTCGCGCTGTATCTTTTATCGCACGCCTATTTGTCGATTTTTAAGTCGATCCACCGCCCGAGCTATTTTGCGATGAATGTCGCCGCAGCGGTGCTTTTGACCGTAAGCTCTGTTGCCATCTCTTCCTGGCAAGCCGTACTGATCAACGTGTTCTGGCTCGTGGTGAGCTATGCTGGGTTGACGGACTCATCGATCTTGCAACGCATCGTGCCGCGTCTCTGGCGAACGCTCGCGCCCGCTGCCATTTTGACGGTCACGGGTGCGATTGTCTTGTTGAGCGACTACGCCCGCGCGCTCGACCTTCTGGGATGGGCGGGCGTGTGGCTGTTTTGCGGCTCGTACCTGCTCTTTACCGCGCAAAAGGTCAGTCGCGTAAGTTACCTTTGGATGAGCCTGGTGGCGTACGCGCTGCTCTTGCCGATCTATTTCGTTCAATCCCATTGGCCGAGCTTTACCTTAGGCGTGGCCTGGTCAGCCATCACCATCATCGGTTTGGTGGAAGCGATCTCAAGCGCCCGGCGCGCGGACGCGGCCGCTGACCCCAACCCGTCCGCTGACCCATGAGTTGTGAGACGCGCGTTTCGGCGATATGGCTTAGCGATGCGCAAATTGAAACTCACCTCACCTGAGTTCAAAGCTGATCCGCATCGCACGCTCGCGGAAGCCCTCGAGCTTGGATCGTTTGCCGAGATTAAAATCCCGCTTTTCGGGCCTGTGCAAACCGCGCTTAAGTTTGAGGCCGCGCAGTCGATCTTGAAACGCGCGGACCTGTTCGCGCTGGATGCCCGCAATGCTGGTCACAACCGGGCGTTTGGCCTGCCTTTCATCCCAAAGTCTTTGCGGCTGCTATCGGAGAATATTCTTTCGCTGGATGATCCAGACCATCGCCGCCTCAGACGCTGCGCCGACGCCCCGTTCCGGCGCGCGGCGATCGAAGCCAATCGGGAACGTGTGGGGGCCATGGTCGATCACTATCTCGATCAAATCGCAGCGCGTCCTGAGCCTGAAGTGGATTTGGCCGAGACGGTGTTTCGCCCCTTGCCGCTGCAAGTCATCAGCGACCTTCTGGGCCTGACGGACGGCGCGCGGGACCGTTTGATGAATACGATTGCGGGATTTTCAGAAGCCGCCTCGACCTTCGGCATTTTGCGGGCATTGATGGGCTTGGGCGGATTGATCAAGCAATTGCGCGAAGAAATTGACCGCGCCCGCCGCGATCCAAAGCCTGGCCTGCTGAGCGCATTGATCCATGCCGAAGCCGCCGATGATGGTCAAATGAGCGAGGATGAACTCGTCTCTTTGGTTCTGGTCCTTTTCGTGGCCGGGCATGATACGACGACCAACCTGCTCTCGAGTGGTCTTTACACATTGAAAACCGAGCCAGGCGCTTGGGAGATGGCGAAAACCCTGGACCAGGATGGCTGGCGCATCGCGGTCGATGAGCTGATGCGATACGCTCTGCCCGTACACATGACCAAACCGCGTTTTGTGATCGAAGATACGGAACTCTCTGGCGTTCACTTCAAGCGCGGCGACAAGGTGGTCGCTTTGATTGGCGCATCCAACCTAGATCCGGATGAGTTTGATCAGCCCTTAAAATTGGACCTTGCCCGCCGCCCCAACCGACACCTGGGCTGGGGCGGCGGCGCGCATATCTGTCTCGGCCTCCATCTCGCCAAAATGGAGACCGAGCTCGCCTTGTCGAAAATCGTCGAGCGCTGGCCAGATCTCACCCTGGGGCGCGACTTAAAATGGTCCAAGCGGATCGGGGCACGCGGGCTCTCCGCCATGCCCGTCCGCTTAGCGCCCTAAGCTTACGCCGGTCTAAGTCAGTCCTTGTTTAAAGTTCGCAATCGGTTGCGATCGCACCCGTACCCCTGTCGCGGCGAAGACCGCATTTGCAAGAGCCGGCGCAATCGGCGGCGTTCCAGGCTCGCCGCCGCCACCGACTTTCTCGCCGCTATTGATAATCTCAACCGAGATCTCAGGTGCTTCGCGCATCCGCAGCATCGGATAGTCATGGAAGTTTGACTGCACGACGGCGCCGTCTTCGATGGTGATATTGCCATATAGGGCGGCGGTCAGGCCGTAGATGATGCCGCTCTCGATCTGCGCGATGAAGCCATCCGGGTTCATCGCATATCCTGGATCAGCCGCGCACCAGACATGGATCACTTTGGGTTCTGGACCCGTAACGTCGACTTCGACGACTTGCGCCACCACGGTGCTGAACGAGTCGACCAATGCGATCCCAAGGCCGCGCCCTTCCGGCACGTCTCGTCCCCAATTGGCGGCTTTGGCGGCCGCGTCGAGCACCGCGAGATAGCGCGGGGAATGTTCGAGCAATTTACGGCGGTAGGCATAACCATCCATACCCGCTTGGTCGGCAAGCTCATCAACAAAACTCTCAATGAAGAAGCCATGCTGCGTGTGGTCGACAGAGCGCCAAGGTCCAAAGCGAACATGGTGATCGACATGCGCATAATGGATCAACTGATTGTCGATTTTATATGGAATGTGCGACGCCTCTGGCGGGTCGTGTTTCTGAGTGAACAAATTATCCCAAGAGACCGGCATGCCTGCCTCATCCAGACCCGCTTTGAAGCGACTAACAGAGGCCGGGCGATACCAGTCTTGCTGCGTGTCTTGTTCGCGCGACCAGATCATTTTCACCGGATGGTCTAACTCTTCGGCGATGGCGACCGCCATGAGGGGGTAATCCGGATTGGACCGACGGCCAAAGCCGCCTCCAAGCAGAACATTGTGTACCGTGACGTCTTTCTTTTTGACGCCGGTTGCGCCGGCAATCTCATCACGCACCGCGAGGGGGTTTTGCAGGCCTGACCAGAAGTCGATTTTGCCCTCCCTCACCCAAGCGGTGGCGTTCAACGGCTCCATGGCAGCATGCGCTAAGAACGGAACCGAATACTCCGCTTCGTAGACCCGCGGGGCATCATTGGCAGCCTTGCGGGCATTTCCGACAGAGACGTCTTCTTTGCCTTTATCCCCCACGGCATCCATGGCGGTTTTGAGCTCAGCGAAAATATCCGCTTGATTGAGCGTTTCAGCGCCCGTCTCGGACCAGTTGACATCAAGCTGACGGATCGCGTTTTCTGCCTGCCAATAGCCATCGGCCACAACCGCGACGAACGTGCCTTTGTCGAGGATCTTCACCACGCCCGGCATATCCCGCGCATAAGTATCGTCGACGCTCACCGTCTCTGCGCCCAGCACCGGCGGGCCCATAACTGCAGCGTATTTCATATCCGGCAGATCCACATCGATCCCGAACGTGGCTGTGCCATCGGTTTTGGCTGGAATGTCAAAGCGCGGCAGCGACTTGCCCATCAGGGTATACTGGTCTGGCGTTTTTAATGTCGGCCGGGTTGGCGGCGCATATTTGCCTGCCTGTTCAGCAAAGCTCGCATACGGTTCGGACCGACCACTCGCATCATGATGGACATAGCTTTTTTCGGTCCGCAGCTCTTTTGCTGGGACGTCCCAAGCTTTTGCCGCCGCTTTGACAATCATCTCGCGCGCAGCGGCGCCGGCAATCCGCATGCCGCCTTGGCCAGTGAAACGGACCGCGGTGCTGCCGCCGGTGATCTGTAAGCCCATAGACTGTGCGATGCGCAGAAAGCCGCCATTCAGCGAGTCTTGCACAAACCCAGGCACCGTTGTGTCGCCCATAATGAACTCACGGCCAAGCGGATAGTTGGCAAACCCTTCGTGCGCCGGGGCTTGCTCGAACGTCACTTTCTCCCAATCAGCATCCATTTCGTCGGCCAGCATTTGGGTCATTGAGGTGAAAACCCCCTGCCCCATCTCGCTATGCGGGACGATGGCGGTGACGGTGTTGTCCGGCGCCAGTTTGACCCAAACGTTCACGAGGGTCTCGCCCTCATCGGTGACCAAGCCCGCGAGTTTTGGCGCTCGGTGTCCTTCGCGAATACCAACGCCCACCATCAACGCGCCGCCGGTCACAACGCCGGCTGCGATAAAGCCTCTTCGTGTCCACTTTCCCATAATCTGGTCTCCTTAAAGTGGCGCGCTTAGGCGCTGGCTGCTGTTTTAATGGCTTGGCGAATACGGCCATAGGCGCCGCACCGGCAGATATTCCCGCTCATGGCCGCATCGATATCGGCATCCGTTGGATTGGGATTATCGCGCAGCAGCGCCACGGCGGACATGATCTGACCGGATTGGCAGTACCCACATTGCGGAACTTGATGCTCAACCCATGCATCTTGAACGGGATGGCGGCTGCCATCTTCCGCGGCAACGCCTTCAATGGTGGTGAGCTCCGCGCCCTCTGCCGCGGCCAGTTGTGTCGAGCAAGACCGAACCGGCACACCATTGAGATGGATCGTGCAAGCCCCGCACTGAGCAATGCCGCAGCCAAATTTGGTTCCGTTCAGTTTGAGCTGCTCCCGGAGCACCCAAAGCAAGGGCGTCGCCGGGTCCATATCGACCACGCGCGCCTCCCCATTCACTGTGAATCTGGTCTCGGCCATGGCGGGCTCCTTAGCGCTGAATGATTTGTATAATATTCAATACACAAGAATCACGAGGTCGAAAAGCTAAAACTTTCGCGATCCCTAGTGTGCCTACTGCACAGACACACGCCATACGCGCATTGCCAGACGGCTCGACATGGCTAAGACGGGCGCATGACCCACACACTTCTGTTTCCAACGCGGATCGAACGCACCCGCTTGCCAGAGGGCGACCTTCTAGGCGAGCTAGAAGCGGCGTGCTGGATGATTGAGGATGGCGATGAGGCCGGTCACGACTGGTGCGAGACGGAAGGCTATCCAGGCTATACATCCTACGCCTCTCTGGATGATTTGCCGAACCGCGCCCCCGCTTTCGCAGACTTGGTCTCGCATTTGGATCAGGTGGCAGCGGACTATGCGGCGGCGCTGCATTGGGATCTCGGACAGGCCCATCTGAAATGCGACAGTCTTTGGATCAACATTCTCGGCGAAGGTGGCCACCATTCCGGGCACATTCATCCCAATTCCGTCATTTCCGGAACGTGTTATGTGGCGGTTCCGGATGGCGCTGGACGAATAAAATTTGAGGATCCTCGGCTCGCCATGATGATGGCAAGCCCGCCCTTGCGAACAGACGCGCCAGCCGCACACCAACGGTTCTTTTACGTCTCACCTCAGCCGGGCGATATCTTGATGTGGGAAAGCTGGCTCCGCCATGAGGTGATGGCGAGCCGATCTGAAGACCCTCGAATCTCGATCAGTTTCAACTACGCGCTTATCGACTAAACGCTATTCTACGCGCTCGACGGCATAAGTGACGTTGGTATCGACGATTTTAAGCAAGATCCCGCCCATAATATTTTGGCGTATGATCGCATCTGCTGGAAGTGAACTTGGTGCACGGATCTCTTCAATATCCTTCATCTTCCAGACGAGCCCGTCTGACATGGTGAAGAAATGCCGTCCAATCCGGTTGACCTGAATACGCGTAATCTCGGTTTCATACTGATCCGGTTCTTTTTCAACATCACGATTGTTGCGGAACGTGACGCGCGGGATCCAGCCCGGCAGCACGGATCGTTGGGTGGTGTCTTCTGCAGCGTCTGTGGTCGCCGCAGCGGTGGCAGCGGCCTGCTGCACTGGGGTTGGCGCCGCCGCCGGTGTGACAGGAGCGGCCACCGTTTCAGTCGCGGCCGCAACCAGCGCAGTTTCCGCCGCAGCCTGCTGAGTCGGCACAGCAGCCGGAACGCTCGGCGCAGCGATGCTTTCCTGCGCCAGCGGTGGAACGGTGAGCGCGGCGGAGAGTTCAGCCGCTGCCTTTTCAAAACAGTCCAAACGCTCCAGCGCATCAACAACACTTTGACACGCGACGACATTCTCAGATGCCGTGCGCAATTCCTGAGCCGATGCGGCCCCGGCACAGACGCCAAGTCCAAGCCCGACAAGGGTAAGATTCCGAAGCAGTTTCATTTCCGATCCCAAATTCACTCCACAGGTCAGAATTTAAGCATCAGAGCGACCGCGCGCCAAGTCAGAATTGTCTGCTTGACCTTTTGGCAACAATCCTGCACGGGCAGCGCAAATTGAGCACTCACAAAAGGCTTCCTCCCATGGACATCACCAAAATCATCTCCGGACAGAACCCGCCAGACGACATTAACGTGATTGTTGAAGTTCCCCTCGGCGGCGATCCCATCAAATATGAGATCGACAAAGACTCAGGTGCCATGTTCGTGGATCGCTATCTCTACACCGAGATGCGCTATCCCTGTAATTACGGTTTTGTCCCGCACACGCTCAGCTTAGATGGTGACCCAATCGACGTTATGGTCGTTGGCAATCGTCCCCTGGTGCCAGGCAGTGTCGTACGCGCGCGTCCAGTTGGCGTGCTTATGATGACCGACGATAAAGGCCCGGATGAGAAAATTCTCGCTGTGCCGCATCCGAAGCTGACAGCCTATTACGACAAAATCGCCACCTATCACGACCTACCGGACATTCTGGTTCAGAAGATCACGCACTTCTTCACCCACTATAAAGACCTCGAAACCGGCAAATGGAGCCAGGTTGAGAGCTGGTCAGGTGTCGAAAAAGCGCGCGAACTGATCGAAGAAGCGGTTCAACGCGCGGCGGGCGAATAGCGCCGACTAGAACCGTCCGGGACGCAGCACCTCAACTTCCGTGCTCGTCACGATCCCGATATGGGCGCCGAGCAGGTTGCCAATCTCATCCATTGCGGCGCGGACTTTGGGTTCGTCGCCGACAGAGATGATGACCACCATGTCGCCGCTCGCGGAGAGGTCAGTGTCGCGGCTCCAACGCTTAGAATTGCCATAGCCAGCCATGGCCGGCAGGACGGTATAGCCAGTCATGCCGGCCGCTTCGAGCACGCGGCAGGCGCGTTTGTGTGCCATGCGCTCAATGATCAACTCAATGCGTAAATGTTTGGTCATCCATCACCCCTGTCCGGTCATCAGCAATGCCAGATAGATATAGATCGGAATACCGATTGTGACATTGAACGGAAATGTGACCCCGAGCGATAGGGTCAAATAAATCGAAGGCTTCGCTTCCGGCAGTGCCAAACGCATAGCGGCCGGGACGGCGATATAGGATGCTGAGGCCGACAAGGTGATCAGGAGCGCCGCGTCGCCCGCCGACATCCCGATCAGAGCCGCAAACGTCGCTGCAATCGCGGCGGATATGAGTGGCATATATAGCCCAAACCCAACGGTCATGACGCTCAGCTGACGCCAACCTTGGCGAAGCCCGCGCCCAGCCGATAACCCCATGTCCAACAGGAAGAGACAAAGGACGCCTTGGAACAGATCTACGAAGAAGGGTTGGACCGTAGCAGTGCCCTCTTCGCCGGCAATCCAGCCGATGATTAAGGCCCCCACGAGCACAACAATCGAGGCGTTTAAGAACACCTCGCGAACCAGTTCGCCCTGCTCGGATCCCGCAATTGGCGTCTCACGCTTGGCTTGGCCGCGCGCAGCCAAAACCAGCGCGGTGATGATGGCAGGCGTTTCCATCAACGCCGCCACAGCGACCAAATGCCCGCCGCTATCGAGCCCGGACAAGCGGACCGCCTCGGTCGCAGCCACAAATGTCACGATGGAAATCGAGCCATAATGCGCAGCCGTCGCCGCCGCATCAATCCGGTCGAGCTTGGTGGTCAGCCGCAAACACATGAACGCGATGGCTGGGATCATGAATGACAAAACGATGCCCGCCCCCAGCACCATGAGGATTTCGGCGGTGAGCGGGTTCTTCGACATCTCGACCCCGCCTTTGAGCCCGATTGCCATCATCAGATAGATCGCCATGCCTTTGGCGATGGCTTCCGGCACGCTCATTTGAGAGCGAAGCAAGGCGGCCCCCATGCCGAGCGCAAAAAACAAGATGATTGGCGAGAGAAGGGTCGAAAGTGCGACGTCCATAACGGCCCCTAGTTTAATCTGCTTTCCGTCGAGGCATCATATAGACCGATGTTATCCGATTGCATCGCCAAAACGTGCGTCAAATTGGCGAGTTTCATTGTCTGTAAGTCTCCAAAGACAAACGGATCGTTCCATGCTAACGCGATGTGTAGCAAACATAGATGATTGGACGCGATGAAGGACACCACTTCCATGCCTCGAAAAGGCCAGCGTAGCAGCGCAGAATCGCGCGCCGCCATCCTACAAGCCACACGCGAAGAAATGGCCGAACATGGCTGGCGAAAGTTCAGCGTTGATAAAGTCTCCCGAAAGGCCAAAGCCTCGAAACAGACCATCTATCGATGGTGGCCGGCGATCGGGAATATGTGCGTCGAAGCGGCGATGGATTTGGTCAGTGAGCGGTCAAAAATTGGCCGCGACCCGGTCGAGCGCATTGCCAGCCTGATTCAGCCCATCGAAGACGCGACCCGCATTGGATCCGGGCACGCGGTGCTTCGGGTCGCGATGATTGCCGTCAGCGATGATGGCGCGGCAGGCGACACATGGCGCGCTTGGATGAAGGACAATATCCGGGCGCCTCTGCGCCTCATCTTGGCCGAAATCGCCGCCAAGCGGATTGTCCGCAGAGACTTTGACCTGGATGACGCGGTCGACACGCTGACAGGACGTATTTGGTCGCGCGTGATGATCATGCGGGCGCCTTTGCCAGAGAATTTCTCCAGCCATCAAGCGGAGATGCTCCTAAAGTCACTGGCGCCGTAACGCCATTTCGCCATCTTTTTTTGCAAGAACAGTGACAGAGCAACTTGTCGCTGCTGCGCCGACCGGCTAACCGTTCTCTCTACTTTGGGAGTGGGTTGAGTATGTCCAGTTTTCGCATCGCCGTGATCGGCGCTGATCGGCTAGATCCGGATCATCATCTGGCCATCAACGATCTCAGCGAACGCGGTTTGCTCTCGGCGTTTGCGCTAGATGCAAGTGAAAGTAGCGCGGGCTTTTCGACGCTAGACGCCGCGATGGAAAGCAACGCGCTCGATGCGATCTTTATTGCGGGGGCGCGCGCTGACTTGCCGGCCTGGTCTGTCTTCGCCTTGGAAAAAGGTTGGCCTGTATATTCCACGCATGCCGTGCCCGCCTCTATCGAGGACATGATCGAAATTCGACGCGCCGAACATGCAGGCGCAGGCGGCATGATCCAGTTTGGTTTAACCGCCCGCCACCATGATTCCGTGCAGGCGGCGGTCGCAAAAGCACAGTCTGGCGAATATGGCCGTTTGCTCACATTGCGCGGCGTATGCGGGTGTCATGGCTCCGCCTTAGATGACAGCGTCGTCTTCGATCCCGGTCCGCAATTGATCGATATTATGCACCTCTTTGCCGGACCGTTCCAAGACGTCGCGGGCTTCTCAGATTTAGACCGAGCCCCTGAGCCGGGCGGCGAAACCAATGTCTTCGCAAGCCTGCGGACGCATGCGGGCATTCTTGGGAATGTGCACATGTCGGCGAGCCAATGGCGTCCAACCTTCCGGTTAGAACTGGGATTTGAGCGCGGCTATATGTGGCTGGAAGGCCTCAATTCAGAGCGCCATGAATTCGGTCAGGAATTGCTGGTCTATGCCCGCACGGACGGTCTGCAGATGAAGCATGAGACGGTCGACCGGTTTGACGAGAGTAATGGTACAAAGCGCGCGCTCGAAACTTTCATCGCACGCGTCAAAGATCGATCCGTTCCAGCGATCGGAACCAGCCAAGACGCCTTCGATGCGTTAAACACAATCCAACGTGTTCTCGCGGCGGATCCGGTTTTTGCCTTGTTGGAAGAAAGACACGCCTCATGAGTGTCACCGGGGACCAATTGGCCCGCATCGCGCTCGATGCCGGCGCCTTGATCATGAAAGTCTATGCGACGGACTTCAACGTTGATCGCAAGGATGACAGCTCGCCCGTAACGGAAGCGGATGAGAAAGCAGAAGCGATCATCCTCGCGGCCTTGGCGGACGCCGAGCCGTCCCTACCGGTGATCGCAGAAGAGTCAGTGGCTGCGGGCCATATCCCAGAACACGGACACCGTTTCGCTTTGGTCGACCCATTGGATGGCACCAAAGAATTCATCAACAAGCGCGATCATTTCACGGTGAATATTGGGATCATTGAGCATGGTGTGCCAATCATGGGCGTGGTCTACGCCCCAGCGCTCGAACGACTATTTGTTGCCGAGGATCGCTTCTCCGCTTGGCAAGCAACAGTCGCACCGGGCAGCGATGTACCACTGACAGCCGAGCGATCACCGCTGCGCATTCGCCGCGTACCAGACGCCGGCGTCACTGCCCTCGCATCCCAATCGCATCGCAGCGATGAGACCAATCGCTTTCTCGACTCGCAATCGGTGAATGAAATCATCTCGGCTGGATCCTCCTTGAAATTCTGCATGCTGGCAGCTGGCGAGGCGGACCTCTATCCCCGTCATGGGCGGACGATGGAATGGGACACTGCCGCCGGCCATGCCATTGCCGCAGCCGCGGGCGGTCGCGTCACCGAGCTCGATGGATCGCCGCTCCGCTACGGAAAAAAAGATCGCGGTTATGACAATCCGCACTTTATCGTCTGGGGCGACGTGACGGTGCGGTCGACGATTTAAGCCAAACCTGACAGAGAGTTCACGCGACTCCATCTCGACAAACGCAATGATTTGCGGTGATTAGAGCCAATTGCTGCGGGGGCGAGCAGTTGAAAGCGATCCTGTATGCGTGTTCTTCGAACCCTCGCCATTGTTTCTAGCCTTACCGTTTTTGCCGCTTGCGCGACCAAGCCGCTGACCCTGAATGACAATCGGATCATCCCAGGCGAACGCGTCGGCGATGTCGAAATCGGGATGCCGTTGGACCAATTGCTCGCGCTCAAGGGCGTTCCGATACGCACCATCCCGATCCCGGACACAGCAGCAACCACCTACGTGTTCGACGGCCTCACCGTCGCCGCGCATGATGAGGTCTATTGGATTATTGTCCATGATGGCCGGTTTCAGACCCCGAATGGAATCTCCAAAGGGACCGAACAGATCACAGCCCGCGCGGCCTTTGGTGTCCCCGATTGTGTTGTTAGCAAAGGACAAACCACCGTCTACGATTATGGCGACATCTATTTCGACGTCGACAATCGCACCGGCCAAGTCGAAAATCTGGGCGTGATGGGTAAGACGCAAAACTGCCAGAGCTAATCGCAATAATAGCAATCAAACTTGTCTAGCGAGTACGTGGTCCGAACATGTAATATATTTACATATAGTCATAATATGACATAATACCTCCAGATTGGGAGGTTAAGTATGCGCGGTCATGCCAGAGCAGTAGCGGATGAAGCGAATGTCGATCTGACACCGATGTTGGATGTGGTCTTCATTCTGCTCATTTTTTTCATCGTCACATCCACGTTCATTCAAGAAGATGCGATTGCGCTAGAACCGCCGCCATCAGCCTGCCCTGATTGCCCAAAACCGGTGACACCCGCGATCATGATTTATGTGGATGCGAAAAACGTCATTCGTGTGGGATCGGAACTGCAGGATATCGCCAATGTTCGCGCGAGCATTGAACGCCGCCGCGCCGAAACGCCAGATGCCGCTGTGTTGATCCAGGCGCATCCTGAAGCCCACAGCGGCATGCTGATTGAGTTACGAGATATTGTTTACGACGCTCAAGTCGAGCGCGTGAACATCGTCCGCTAAATTAAGTACCGGTCCAGTTGGGCTCGCGCTTCCCAGCAAAGGCTTTTGGCCCTTCTTTGGCATCATTCGACGTGAAGACCGTTTTCTGCAGCGGCTCCTGCATCTTCCACAATGTCTCTTCGTCATAGCCTTGCGAGGCGGCCCGGACGAGCTTCTTCGAGGCGGCGACCGCAAGCGGCGCATTCTTCGCCACACGTTCCGCAAGCGCGATCGCAGCGTCTACGGTCTCGCCCGGCTCTGTGAGCGCGGATAGCATGCCTGCATCCATCGCCTCTTCCGCCAAGATGGGATCCCCCGTGATCGCCATCTCCATCGCCTTGGCATAGCCGACGCGGCTTGGTAGGCGGAACACGCCGCCGGCCGCCGCGAACAGGCCAACTTTCACTTCGCGGATCCCAATCTTCGCCCCTTTTGCGGCTACGAGCAGATCGCAGGTCAGCGCCATCTCACACCCGCCCGCGATCGCGAAGCCTTCTATGGCGGCGATGAGCGGCTTTTCACACCCGACACGCACAAACTTACCGAAAGGCCCAATGTCTTCGCCGCGGGCAAAAGCTTTCAGGTCCATTCCCGAACAAAAATAGCCGCCCGCTCCTGTGAGCACGCCGGCGGTGAGATCCGGGTCATCGTTCAATTCTTGAATGGCATTCCAAATGCCGTTCGAAAGCGCGCCATTGATGGCGTTGCGCGCATCTGGGCGGTTCATCGTAATGATCATGATCCGCCCGCGGCGTTCAACAAGGACGGCTTGGTCTTCTGTGGTGCTCATCTGAGTGGTCTCCTGGTTTCTTCCCTTGCCAAGATGGTGACGGGTTTAACCGGCGCGTGCAACCGGTGCCCTTGCGCTAGGGTCGGCGCGCTCCAAACAGGTGTGAAAGTCCAGACGGCCTGTAAGCCGGGTTCTGTTCCCCCTTTCGGGTTCAGCAGTCATTCCTCTGCGACGCTTGTTACCAAGCGCCTGGTGCGACACACCCGGGGCGCAGGCTGAAGACGGCCCATATACGCCCCCTATTCGGTCTTGCTCCTGGCGGGGTTTACCATGCGGGCCGCGTCACCGAAGCCCCGGTGGGCTCTTACCCCACCCTTTCACCCTTACCCCAAAACAAGTTTGGGGCGGTTTGCTTTCTGTGGCACTTTCCCTCGGCTTGCGCCGGGTGGACGTTATCCACCGCCATGTCTCCATGGAGCCCGGACTTTCCTCCACCCCCGATCAAGTCGGGGACAGCGACTGCCCAGCCGTCTGGAGGCGCGGATATAGAGGATTTGCGCACCTGGCGCCAGCCCCAGCATACAAGCCCCGAAATTGGCGGAGATTTTTCACTTGAATGCCGCAAGGAAAAGCGCGCCTATTCTTTACAAAATATTGAAGTCCGTACGGCGCAATAGCGACATAGGATGAGAAAACTATTCGGGGAAACGACCATGAAGCTGATTAGCGACGAGATTTTTGTCGATGACGCGCGCCAGATGCCCGCAAATGAGATGGTGTATCCGATGCTGGAAAAAGACTTCCAGCTTTGGAATCCCAATTCGTGGACCCGCGGACATCCCTATGACTTATACGCCCAAATGCGCGGTGAAGCTCCGGTTATGTGGTCGAAAATGCGTAAAGGCCTGAGCGGGTTTTGGTCGGTCACACGGTATGAAGACATCAAAGAAGTGGAGCTAAATCCCGACATCTATTCGTCGCAACGCGGCGGCATCAGCCTGGCAATTCCACCCCGCGAATATTGGCGCCCCGAAATCCTGGTGCGTGCCTCGATCGACAATCTGATCTCAATGGATGAACCGCAGCACATGCAGATGCGCATCCAACAGAAAGACTTTTTCATTCCGGCTTATGTCAAAGAGTTGCGCGAAAAGGTCAGCATCAAAGTCGAAAGCCTGCTCGATGATCTCGAAGAGAAGGGCCCGGTCGTCGATTTTGTTAAGATCTTCTCGAACCAGTTGCCGCTCTACACACTCTGCGAAATGCTGGGGGTCGACGAAGAAGATCGCCAAAAGATCGTCCACTGGATGCACTATCTCGAAATGGCGAGCCAGTTCATTTCAAACCCCATCCGAACATTCTTGGGCGAGCCGCTCTTCCCGCTACGCTTCAAATCTGTTGTCGAAGAGATGTTTGCCTATGGCGCTAAAGTTATGGCTGATCGCCGCGCCAATCCGCGCCATGATCTGCTTACGGTTATCGCTCACTCGAAAGTCAATAATGAGGAATTGCCGCAAGAATTCCTAGACGGCTCTTGGCTCCTCATCATCTTTGCAGGCAATGATACCACCCGCAATTCCCTCTCCGGCACGATCAAGCTGATGACCGAGTGGCCGGATCAACGCGCCATGGTACTCGATGATCCAAGCTTGATCCCGCGCATGTCGGAAGAAGCTCTGCGCATGGTCTCACCCGTGAAGCATATGCGGCGCACAGTGTTGGAAGATACCGAGCTGAACGGCCAACGCATCGCCAAGGATGAGAAAGTGGTGATGTGGTATGGCGGCGGCAATCGCGACCCTGACGTGTTCGAAAACCCCGACGTGTTCGACATGACGCGCGACAATGTCGAAAAGCATATCGCCTTCGGTCATGGCGTACACAAATGCCTCGGATCGCGCGTCGCACAGATGCAGCTGCGCGTGGCATATGAGCAAATCTTTGAGCGGTTCCCGAATATCGAGTTTACTGGCGATATCAAATACGGACCCAACGCGCTGGTGCACGCCATCTCGAAATTGAAAGTGAACCTTTACGGCAAAGGCAATTCGCGGCCGACCAAGGTTCAGGTGAAGTCGCTAGAGAGCGCGTAGAAACTATATGTCAGGTCGCGTCCTGCGAAAAGTGACGCTGCTCCCAACCAACTGGGCGATTAAGCTTTTCTCTTAGCTCAACTTCGCAGGTCGCCATTGGGGTCGCACCAAAGAGACAGATCTGCGGTCGTGCATAGGCTTGCGTCATCAAACGCAAACACTCGGTCTTAAAATCCGTGCGGATTTCACCATCCTGCGTACAAGCCTGGGAAACGCTCCATTGCGCCCGGGCCTGTTGCTTTATGCTGTTAGAATGGTCGAAGTAGATTGACCACGTGATCAAAAGAGTGAACGCGCAGATCAATATGCTCCAAGCGAATGCGCTATCGTCCGCATCTGGAGAGTCCGTTGACACCGCTGATCTGAGCAATTGCGCACAATAGCCCGGCAAAAACGCGATGAAGAATAGATAGGTCGGCAAACCATCTTCTCCCCCAATTCCCAAACGAATGGAGAGTGCGAAGAAGACCAATGCCAAAAGCAGGCTAAAAAACACCAACCCCCTGAGGATGAGCCGCCATTGCCTCGGATACGCATTGAAGAAAATCGACTCAGTCATACTGTTCACAACCTTCCGCTCGTTTGGAGATTCATGCCCTCGAATAATCGCGCCTGTAAAGACGCTCTTGTCTCAATTTGCCCAAACAATTGCGGGGACTTTGTCTTGAAGGATTTCAATCAAGTCTGGATCCATGCATCTTGAACAGTCTGGAATACGGAGCACGTGGATTTTAGATTGCCCGTGAAGGGGATCGTCACTGCCTGTCGGAATCGGCCAGCAAAAAGAGCGGATGAACCAGGCCAATCATTTGCAGCGTGCGAATGTCTGCCCAGCCCGTAACCTGATCTTGTAACCAGCGTCGTTGGAATGCGCGCACAACCGCTTCAGTCTCAGTGTCATACACACCAGACGGCTCCAGCCCGTACCCGATCTCGATCAGCATGCCTTGCATCCGCACAACGGCTTTCTTGTCGTCGCCTGGCCCCAGCCCACGCCCGATCAGGTGCGGTCCTTTTTCAAGCGCGCGTCCTGTGGTGATGACATCTGGCGGGACGGCAGGGTTTTCAGAGATCGATAATGGCCATTTGCCAATCCCTGCCCGCGCGAGGCGGTCCCAGGGAAAGTGTTCGCCTGGATCATCCTTGCGGCTCGGCGCGATATCGGAGTGTCCGACGATGCGATTGTACGGAATATCCCAGCGCAGCAGGATATCCTGGCACAGACTGATCAGCGCCTCGATCTGCGCGTTTGGATAAGGTGACAAGACGCCGCCCGCCATTGGCCAATCATGCCCGCCATTGACGATTTCAATTCCGATCGAGCGGGAATTGAGATCGTCGTCACCTTGCCAGCTCGAGACACCGGCATGCCAGGCGCGTTTCTCTTCTTCGACCAGAGCCACCACACGACCATCTTCCCAGATCATATAATGCGCGGACACTTCAGCCTCCGCATCGCACATCCGATCAAGCGCCTGCTGACCAGTTTCCATGCCCGTATAATGGAAGACCAACATATCGATCGGGTGCTTACGATCATTGAAGTTGGGGCTCGGCCACGCCTCGATCTTCATTCGGTGGTCCCTCGCACTTTATCGCCCAAAGCCGCTTCCGGCATAGTGCGATTTGGGCGCACGAGAATAACAAATACACCGCCCAGCGAAATCGCTGACCCGACCACGAGCTGCAAAGTCAGCACTTCGCCCAACAAGACGACGCCTAAGACCACGCCCCAAATCGGGGTCATCAAGGTCAGCGGCGACAACAAAGAAATATCGTACTTCTTGATCAAGGCATAGAAACCGCCATGCCCGAATACGCTGACGCCAACCACAGCGAACAGTGTCGCGAGCCAAACCAACCAGCCGCCTTCGATAAACGCGCCCCACCCGTTTTGATCCGCTTCAAACAAGCCCGACATGGCGAAAAGTGGTGCAAAGCTGAAAAGCCCAATCCACGCCTGCATCTGCAGCGCGCTGATCGATGGCATGCGCTTCATCAAGATGCCCGCCGCCGATGCCACTAAGGCCGCAATCACGACATAGACCAAACCAAAGCTCAGCTGGAAGGTCTGCGGGTCGACGGCGATTAAAATCGCCCCAGCGAAGGCCAGCAAAATTCCAAGTCCCCGCCGCCAACCAACCGTCTCGCCAAGAAAGGCCATACTCATCAGAGTTGAAAATGGAACGCCCAATTGCCCGACCACAGACACGGCGCTGGCTTCTGCATTGGCGAGCCCTTGGAACAAGAACCCGAAATGCACGGCCCCCATACCCATGGCGATCAGGAACAGCATTCCGAGATTCTTCGGGATCGGCCGCAGCACCCAGAACAAGACTAAAGCAATCCCAGCAAACCGCATTGCCGCAAAGAAGAAAGGCGGCACACCGGCATCCGCAATCACCCAACGGGTGACCACAAGATTTAGGCCCCAAACAAAACAAATTCCGGAGAGCAGAAGGAAGTCGCGAAAATTCACCGCCCTGGCCTAACAGCGTTTGACGACAAGTCCATCACGCATTCGCGGGAAGCAAGGCTTCCAGGTTTTCGAGGCGGTCGGCTTCCGAAGTGGGTTTGTCCCAACGGATGCGATGGATTCGCGGAAACCGCATGGCGATGCCGGATTTGTGGCGCGGACTGCGCTGCAACCCTTCGAACGCGACCTCCAACACCAAACCATGCTCCTTGTTCGCAGTAACAGAGCGCACCGGCCCAAAGCGCTCACGCGTATTGTCCCGAACAAATTTATCGAGCTGCTTGAGCTCATCATCGGTAAAGCCGAAATAGGCCTTACCGACTGGGGTCAGTTGATCCTCTCCATCAACCTCGCGCCAGACGCCGAATGTGAAGTCGGAATAGAAACTCGATCGTCTGCCATGCCCGCGCTGCGCGTAAAGCAAAACCGCATCGATCAAGAAGGGATCGCGCTTCCACTTAAACCAGGGCCCTTTTGGGCGACCGGCTTCATAGACACTGTCCCAGCGTTTGAGCATGAGACCTTCAATCTCGGCCGCAGGCGGGGTGTTGCGCGCCGCTTCAAGGGCGTCGACCGTCGTCACGGGCACCAACGGTGAGAGGTCGATGCGATCCGTCGCGAGCGTGTCGATGAACGCCTCTAAACGCGCCCGGCGCTGCTCGAACGTCATGCTGCGCAAGTCGTCTTCACCGTCCACCAATAGATCATAGGCGCGAATGAAGGCGGGCCGGGCGTCCATTTGTTTCTTCGAGACCGTCTTGCGGTTGAGGCGCTGCTGCAGCTCATTGAATGGCGCAACGCCGCCATCCGGCGCCCGAACTAAGAGCTCCCCGTCAATCGCAGCCTCAAAGTCCATCGCGGCTAAGACATCCGGGAAGGTGTGGCTAATATCATCGCCGGTGCGGGTATAGATCCGGCGCGTGTCGCCTTCGGCGACTGCTTGAACGCGAATGCCGTCATATTTCCATTCGGCGGCAAAGGTATCTGCGGTGATGAGATCAGGGTCCACCGCATCGGGATTGTCGCGATCTTTCTTGGCGACCAGCGGATGCGCCAACATGACCGGGCGAAACGGCGCGGCGACATCTGGCTTGGGCTTGTCGGCTTTGCCATCGAGCCACGCAAACAGACTGAGATAAGGCGGCTCCAGCCCGTGCCAGATCTCTTCCACCTCGCTCGTTTCAACATCGCCGAACTGCGCCGCCGCCACTTTGGCGAGGCGCGCGGAGACACCGATGCGCAAGCCGCCGGTGACCAGTTTCAGCAAAGCCCAGCGCCCGCGCGCATCGAGCGCGTTAAGCCAACCTTCGATCAGCTTCTCACCCTCAACTTTCGTCGCGTTAGACGATTGCGCGATCACCTCGCTCAAGGTCGGCACATAGTTGGCGCCATGCTGCGCTGGCCAGATGAGGCTGACCGTATCGGCCAGATCGCCAACATAGTCATAAGACAAGCGGAAAAGTTCATGGTCGACTTTGCTCTCAACCAAGCGGCGCACCAGCCCGGCTTTTACGCCTGGCAGGTCAATCTCATTGGTCAGCGCGGCGAGCGCCCAACCGCGTTCTGGATCGGGCACGGTGGCAAAATAGTTCGCCATCAAAGCCAGTTTGCCATTGCGCGACGGCGTTAGCAGCAGGCGTTCGAGGAGATTGGCGAAGGCTTCCATTGGCACTCACTGTAGACCCGCTTTGTCATCCCGGAAAGCTCGCTAGAGCTTGTCCGGGACCCAGCATCGAGCTGATTGGGATGCTAGGTCCCGGCTCTTCGCTTCGCTCCGGCCGGGATGACAAATCTTGGTCTCGCTCATTCTCAGCGTTGGTTAGGTAAATTGCCGTAAGGTCAAGTTTGTGGTAATAACGAGCTTGTTGGAAGCGGAGATAGCCAGTCCGCGCAGGCTTTCAAAGCCACGTAGAGTAATCTTAGACGAGACAAAGACTGTCCGCGGACTGGCCGCTTTCATTTTTCAAAATACGTTACCCATTTCCCGCAGACGCCTGCGAAAGCAGGGGTCTATAGAGCGCGGTCTCAACCTAGTCTGAACGATGTTATTGTCCATGGATACCTGCTTGCGCAGGTATCGACGGCGAACGGGCGTGTCCGGACCTAATACCCGTCCGCATTCCCATCTTTGCGCATCTCAGTCGCCGCAATCCAGGCGCCGCTTTCAAAGTCGCGCATGATCGCCTGATAACCGCCGCCATTGGCGCGGCAGCACTCGACCGTATGACCACGGCGTTCAAGCTCAGCGCGCGCTTCGACGGGGATCCCGCTCTCGAGATGGACGGTGCCCATATCGCTTTCGCAATCATCGCCATTGAGACCATCAGTCGGCTCACAGCCGCCGCGATGTTCCCAGCGCGCCGCATCGCCAGCCTCCTGCAACCCCATATCGAAATCGATCAAGTTCAGAATAACCTGAACATGGCCCTGCGGCTGCATCCCGCCGCCCATCAGCCCGAAGCTCAGCCAGGGTTCATAAGGACAGGCTTGCTCAATCGGCTCCGCGCGGACCTGACAGCTCGGCTTATTCTTCTTGAACGCAAAAGCCGGAATGATCGTATGGAAGGGGCGCTTGCCGGGCTCAAACACATTCGGATGCTCCGGGTCGAGGCTGAACAATTGCCCGCGATCCTGAAACATGAAGCCGAGCCCGTCTGCGACGAGGCCAGAGCCCATACCCCGATAATTAGATTGGATGAGTGAGACCATCATACCCTGGTCGTCGGTGACGGTAAGATAGGTTGTGTCGCCATCGTTGAGTTTCGCGTCGGCTTTTGCGATCTCGGGCGGAACTGACACCGAAAACTCACCGGCATAATCGCAAGCAGTTATCGTATTTACTATGGCTGTGACCTGCTCACTTTCTCCAATTCCCGGCGCAACGCTGTCGCTCGCACGCTTTAAGTCGATCGCGCAGGACCGGCCAAAATTGTAACCCGGCTTAATGAAGACAGTCGGATCAATCCCGCTGAACGCTGGATCTGCATAGCCCGCAGCGCGGTCTGCGAAGGCGAGGCGTTTCGCTTCTATCTGCGCCATCAGGCTATCCGCCGAGCCAAAGCCCATGCTGCGCAAGTCAAAGCGCTCGAGCATTTCCAGCATCTGGAGCGCCGCGACGCCCTGCGTGTTCGGGCCGAGTTCGCAAAGCTTCACTAGATCGCGATATTCAACACAAAGCGGATCAACCCATTCGCCATCATGCGCCGCGAAATCCTCATAGCGCAGATAGCCATCAATCCGCGTGAAATAGTCGCCCATCGTCTGTGCGATCTCGCCGGTGTAGAAATCCTGCGTCCCTGCATAAGCAATTCGCTCTAACGTATTGGCAAGATCCGGGTTTTTGAACAGGCTGCCTTCGACCGGGGTGGGTGAGAAATAAGTCGCCTTGGCATTCTCATACTCTTCCAGCATGCCGCTCTCGGCCGCAGGTCCGAACCGGCGTGGCCCGAACTGCCAATAGAAGGCGATGACTTCCGGGATAGGCGCTCCTTCGCGGGCATATTGGATAGTCGGTTCCATCAGCATGTTGAAGGGCAGCGTGCCGAACTTTTCGTGCAACGCGCCCCAGGCTTCGACGGTACCAGGTACAGTGACTGGCGCAGCGCCGAAGGGCGGGATTTCTTCGCCGTCCATGAAGGCGTCGGCTTTGGCTTGCATATCCGCCAGCGTTGCGCCCATCGGTGAGCGGCCGGAGCCATTATAGCCGTACAGTTTTTCAGTTTTTGGATCCCAGACAATGGCATAGAGGTCGCCGCCAATGCCATTCCCCGTCGGTTCGACCAAGCCCAGCATGGCATTCGCTGCAATTGCGGCGTCCATGGCTGTGCCGCCGCGCTTCATGATGTCGAGCGCGGTTTGAGTCGCTAATGGATGGGCGGTGGCTGCCGCCGCATTTGGCGCAACGACCGCGGAGCGCGTACCAAGCGCCCGCCCAGATGGCATACGGTCACCTGGGCCGAGAATCGGCTCCGGCGCAACCGCCTCAACCACACTCGCCTCGACTGTCTCAACCTCGACGACAGAACCGTCGTCCAAATCAACGTCTACGCTCACGCACGCGCTGAGGCCTAGAGCCGCAACGCTTGCGGCCATCCATCTGTTTAGCATTGATCATCTCACCCTGATTGCTCTTGCAGGGAAGCTTAGCGCGGTTTGCTCGGTTGGCGAGTCACGATTCCGCGTTCTCTTAGATCATGCGGACGCCAAGCGCGTGAAAGCGCAGCGAGATAGCTGTGCATCAATCCTTCAAGCATAGCTGACCACCTCATATTCGATCCCGTCATGATCGTGGAAGTAGAAGCGGCTGCCTGGCTCATATGTCTGATGACTATGCGTTTTGATGCCATGCGCCAAAATACGCTGCTCCGCAGCATCGAGATCATCAACAAGAATGCCGAGATGATTGATGGCCCCTGCCATAGCGTAATTCTCATTCTCGCCAAGCTGCCGCGGTGCGCCGACGCTATAGAGGGCCACATAATCATCCTCATTGCCGACATGGACCGTGCGGCCATTATTCAGCGACGCGCCGCTCCAACGGACTTTCCAACCGAAAAGATCGACCAGCATTTGTGCTGTCTTATCAGGGTCGGACACCGTCATATTGATGTGTTCCAGAATGGCTTTTGACATAATATTCTCCTTTGATTTGATCTTTGGAGACCCGTGTGTAATTCCTAAACCTAAGTTTAGGTCAAGGTATTTTTTGGAGATATTCTATGGCAATGAAAAGAGGCCTCTCAATCGGTGATTTGGCCGTACGTACAGGCCTATCTGTCTCCGCCATCCGGTTCTACGAGAAAAAGGGCTTAGTCACGCCTGACCGCAATGCTGGCAATCAAAGGCGTTTCGAAGGGTCAGATATTCGGCGTCTGTCTTTCATCCTGATTGCACAGCAGATTGGGCTGTCGATTGATCAGATCAAAGATATCATGTCGGACTTGCCTGAGGGGCGCACACCGACCAAGTCAGACTGGTCAAAGATCAGCCGCCAGTTCCGACAGACGCTCGATCAACGGATCGAGATGATGCAGCGCATGCGCGACAATCTCGATGGCTGTATTGGCTGCGGGTGCCTGTCGCTTAAGGTTTGCCAGCTCTATAATCCGGATGACAAAGCCTATCGCCTCGGGGTCGGGCCTCGCTATGTGATCAGCGATGAACGCTAGCTATAACGCGCTTTTACGGTCGCCCACATGGCGCGCAAGCCGCATGCTGCGCCGCCAGCAGGACGGCCATATTTGCCTTCTCGCCAGGCCCAGACATCCAGATGCACCCAGGATTTAGCATCCACGAACTGTTTCAAGAAAATCGCCGCGGTGATCGAACCGGCCATGCCCCCGGCGGCGCTATTGACGATATCAGCAATCGGGCTTTTGAGCATGGATCGATACGGTTGCCAGAGCGGCATCCGCCAAGCCGGATCACCGCTGTGTCCGGACCCGTCAGCGATCGAGGCCGCGAGCGTATCGTCATCGGTGTAATACGGCGCAAGGTCTGGCCCGAGCGCAACACGTGCAGCGCCTGTTAAGGTCGCGAAATCGATCAACAGGTCAGGATCAGACTCACAAGCCCGCGTCAAAGCATCGCCGAGGATCAAACGTCCTTCAGCATCGGTATTATCAATCTCAACGCTGAGGCCTTTGCGGCTCGACAGAACATCGCCGGGACGGAACGCGTTGCCGGCAATCGCATTCTCCACCGCAGGCACATAAAGCTTTAAGTGCACGGGGAGATCGGCGCCCATCACCAGTTCTGCCAAGGCGATGGCATGCGCTGCGCCGCCCATATCCTTTTTCATCAGGCGCATATAATTGCCAGTCTTGAGATTGAGACCGCCCGTGTCGAAAGCGACCCCTTTTCCAACAATGGCGAGCTCTGGATGCTCCGGGTTGCCCCAGCTCAGCTCCATGATCCGCGGCGCTTCTGGTCCAGCCCGGCCAACGGCGTGCACCATGGGATAGTTTTGCTCGAGCAATGCATCGCCGATCACCGTTTGCAGCGTTGCGCCATAACGTTCAGCCAAGTCACTGATTGTACCTTGAATTTCCGGTGGCCCCATATCTTCGGCTGGGGTGTTGACCAGATCGCGAAGTCGGTCGATCGCGACCGCCTCACGGATACAGGCCTCTCCGGCAGCATCATCGCCGACCACCAATTGAGGGGGGCTGGCCTTGTCGCTGAGATACCGGTCAAAGCGATACGCCCCATCGGCCCAAGCCGCCGCGATGTGCGCGAGTGGATAATCGGAATCGCTCGCGATTTGATATGAGCCGCTAGGAAGCTTCGAAGACAGCGCCGCCACTGCAAGCGTGTCGGACCCATCCCCGACGCCAAAGAGCACACCCGCTAAAGCGCCATCGGCGGTCGCTGAGAGGACCATTTGCCCCGCGCGCGCCTTAAACTCTTGCGCCAGCGCCATGGCCTTTAAATCCGCTGGCAACCCGTCTGAATTTTCCCAATCCGTGGTTGAAAACAGATAGACCGGGACCGCACCTTTGGCGGTCGTGATCAACGCAGAATGCTGGGGCAAAGGACGCTCCTTACACGTTAATGTTGGCACCCGTTTTGTTAACCTTGTCTTGACCAGGTTTCGGGCATGATGCGCCTAACAGCCCCGGAGCTTAACAAATGTCCAGAGCCAAAACTGCCAAATTGGCACTTCCATTGGTGGCCCTCGCAATGAGCGCCGCGTGTGCGACCTCTTCTGACGCCCTCTCCGCTGAGGATCAGGCGATGCAAGAGGCGATCGAAGCCGCGCTTGAGCCCGCTTCGGAAGAAGCAATTGCGCGCGCCAATCGCTCTGACCCGATCACACGGGCGAACTTTTGGGCCAATGAGTATCAGAAAGATCCGTCAAATCTGGACACAACGATCAGTTTCATGCGGGCGCTGCGCGGGATTAACAGCCATGATCGCATCATGGAGATCGCCACGGTGTCGGCCCCCATCCATCCTGAGGGCTATGAAATCTTCCTCGAGCTTGGTCGTTCGCTGATGGCACAAGCCAATTATGAAGACGCCACCAAAGCCTTCGTCAGAAGTGCAGACTTAGCGCCGCCAGAGGTCGCGACACCCTTGGCCGCACTGGGCGTCGCCTTCGATCGCCTAGAACAGCACGATAAAGCGCAAATGGCGTATGAGTACGCACTCGACCGGGATCCAAACCGGCCCACAACACTGTCAAACTATGGCCTGTCGCTGGCGCTGACAGGGCAATTGATGGAAGCGGAGACCGCGCTCCGAAAAGCCGTCACGATTTCAGATCAAGATGTGCGCGTTCGTCAAAACCTGGCGCTTATCTTGGGTCTGCAAGGCCGATTTGATGAGATGGTCGCTGTCGATCCAAACGCGCCGCCTCGGTCCATCGAGGCCAATCAACGCGCGTTGCGAGAGATGATGGCGCCGCAGCAGAGCTATGACGAGCTGCGCAACATTAGCGACGTGCTCGACGAGCTTGAACGCACGCCAGCCGCCGAAGAAGTGATGCCGGGAGTGCCTGAAGCCAAGGTCGAGGCAGAAAGCATGAGCGACCCTATGGTTGCGGCGAATGTCGACACGGCAGAGCCAGCGCTGGCTGGCGATGGCCCTCAACCTAAAGTGCAGAGCCTGCGCCCGCTCCTGCGTGGATCGCAAGACAAGTAAGCCCAAACAAGCGAGATTTGATGTGGCCGAAAGCTAAGCTTTGCTGGCTTTAGCCGTTATTCTCGGCATTCATCCGCATGACTTTGATCACCGCTGGTCCGAGCACCACGAGGAACAGAACCGGCAGGAAGAATAAGATCATCGGCACGGTCAGCTGCGCCGGCAGCGCCGCTGCTTTCTTTTCAGCCGCTGACATGCGCATTTCACGGTTTTCTTTCGCCATCACGCGCAAAGCGTCGCCCAGCGGCGTACCATAGCGTTCGGCTTGGATCAGCGCCATCGTCACCGCTTTGACGCCTTCATGCCCGGTCCGGCGGGCCAAGTTTTCATAGGCCGCTCGACGCTCTTGCAAGTAAGACAGTTCAGCTGTGGTCAATTGAAGCTCTTCTGCGAGCTCAACTGACGCGGTGCCGATCTCAGCGCCAACTTTGGCAAATGCCATTTCGATCGACATACCGGACTCAACACAGATCAGCATCATATCGAGAGCGTCTGGAAACGCTCGCATGATGGATTGCTGACGCTTGGCGGCAATATTGTCGACATATAGGTTCGGCGCGTAAAAGCCGGCGGCCAGGCCAAAAATCACCGTTGCAAACTTCATCCCGCCAGCAAGACCAAAGTCGTTGACGAAGAACACGTACAAGAAGACGAGCAGGCCGAATAGGAAAGGCAGGGCAAAGCGGCAGAAATAGAATATGGTCAGCGGACGCGGGCCGCGCATGCCGGCTTGTTCGAGTTTTGACTCAATATTCGGGTCTTCGAGAAGCTTTTGCAGATCAAGCTTCTTCGTGATGTCGTTGATGGTGCCTTTTGATTCGCGCTTGAGGCCGGTTTGTTCAAGGTCGGCGCGGGCAGCGCGGCGCAACTTATCGCGCTGCTCAGAGACTTGTTTCAGGCGTGTTTCAAGCTTATCGCCCTTCAAGGCCGGCAGCATCACGCCAACCACCGTCATAAACATGGCGACGGCCACAGCCATAGATAATAAGGTGGCTGGATCGCTTAGAGATCGTGCAAACTCGCCCATATCCGCCTCCTAGAAATCGAAACTGATCATTTTGCGCATCACGGCGATGCCGATGCAGTACAGGCAGAAGCCTACGAACAAGACCGTGTGTCCGCCAGAACTCGTCCAGAGTTCGGCAATGTAAGACGGCGTGGTTAGGTAAACCATGAATCCGACCGCGAACGGCAAGCTGCCAATAATGTAAGCAGAGGCCTTGGCTTCAGCGGATAAGGCTTTGATTTTCTCACGCATCATTTTGCGCGAGCGGATAACGGTGGACAAGTTGCCCAAGGCTTCAGACAGGTTACCACCCGCTTTCGCTTGGATCGACAGCACGATAACGAAGAAGTTTACTTCTGGCAGGGGCACCCGCTTATAAAATTGCTGCAGTGCGCGCTCCGTGCTCATGCCCATTTGTAGGTTATCTGTCAGCAGTTTAAACTCTGGTCCGAGCGGCGCCGGGCTTTCATTCGAAATGATCCGCAAACACTCGGTCAATGGCAGACCTGATTTCACACCGCGCACGATAATATCAATGCCGTCGGCAAACTGGTTCATCAGTTTCTTGTTCCGGCCATTGGTCAAGAAACCAAGCACCATGCGCGGCAAACCGATGCCCGCAACGAATGCGGCACCGGCAATCATCGCGGGTTGTGATTTGAGCTGGAAGCCTAGAATCATTGGCGGCCCTTCGGCGCCAGAATACCATGTCACAAAGGCCGCGACGGCGCCTAAGATGACCGAGATAATCCAAAACATCTGCGCTGGCATTTCCAAGCCAGCTTGATTGATTTTGGACTGAATGTCGTTGGCGACCAAGGATTTGCGCCGAGTCTCGTCTTGCTCGCGCAGCTTTTTCAGCATTTGCTGCGTTTGCTTCTTCCTCTGCGCGTTCGGATCATTGCGAGCAACCCGACGCCCCGGCGTTTCATTCGCTGCGATCTGACGGGCCCGCTTAGAGGCTTTCTGTGCATTGTCGTCGCCGGTAAACACAAACCCGACGGCTGCGATGCAGAGAAATGCGAGCGCACCAATTGCGATGAGGAGGAGATCGCCGTCCAGGGTCATGCCTTAGTCCAATTCGTCCAAGGCGGTCGCGAGATCGCGTTCGAGATTATAGTATTGCGCGCGTTCCCAGAATTTTGGACGGCCAATACCCGTACCGCGGTGACGACCGATGATCTTACCATCATCGCCTTCGCCCTCGATTTCATATTTCAGAATGTCTTGCAGGACGATTGTATCGCCTTCCAAGCCCATCACTTCGGTGACGCACATGATCCGGCGCGAGCCATCGCGCAGACGAGACGCCTGAACGACCACGTCGACCGAGCCGACAATCATTTCACGAATGGTTTTCGCCGGTAGGCTGAACCCGCCCATAGTGATCATAGACTCGACACGAGACAGCGCTTCACGTGGACTGTTGGCGTGCAGCGTGCCCATGGATCCGTCGTGACCGGTGTTCATGGCCTGCAGCAAGTCGAACGCCTCTGGACCACGAACCTCACCCACGATGATCCGCTCAGGGCGCATCCGCAGACAGTTCTTGACCAAGTCGCGCATCGAAATCTCACCAGAGCCTTCAATGTTCGGAGGCCGGGTTTCCAGTCGCACGACATGCGGCTGTTGCAATTGTAGTTCGGCAGAGTCTTCGCAGGTAATGACGCGTTCGCTCGGCTCGATAAAGCCAGTCAGACAGTTGAGCAGCGTTGTCTTACCTGAGCCCGTACCACCGGAGATAAGGACATTACAACGCGCATGTCCGATAATCCGCAAGATCTCGGCGCCAGCTTCAGAAATCGACTTGAAGTTCACCAAGTCTGAGAGCTTCAGCTTGTCCTTTTTAAATTTACGAATGGTCAGCGCTGGGCCGTCAATCGAGAGTGGCGGCGCGATCACGTTGACACGAGAGCCATCGAGCAAACGCGCGTCACAAATCGGGCTCGCGTCGTCGACGCGGCGGCCGACCTGGCTCACGATGCGCTGACAGATATTCATCAGCTGCGCATTGTCGCGGAAACGAATGTTCGTACGCTCAATCTTACCGTCGACTTCGATGTAGCAAGTGTCGGCGCCGTTGACCATGATATCGGCAATATCATCGCGCGCGAGCAACGGCTCGAGCGGACCATATCCGAGGACGTCATTGCAAATATCGTCGAGCAGGTGCTCCTGCTCAGAGATCGACATGACGACGTTTTTGATGGCGATGATTTCAACGACAATGTCGCGAATTTCTTCGCGGGCGCTCTCTTGATCAAGCTGCGCCAATTGGCCGAGATCGATCGTATCGATGAGCGCGTTAAAAATCGTAGTCTTGGTGGCGTAATACTCTTCCGAGCGATCCGTCACCTGGGTAATCTTCTCTTCATTCGCCGGAGGCGGCGGCTTCAGAGCAGCAGGTTTTTGCTTTTCTTTAGGTTCAGCCGGCGGTTTTGGCGCTTGCGCCACAGGCTTTGCCGCCGGCGGCTTCGGAGCCGCTGGCGCCGCCGCTTTTGGGGCGGCTGGTTTTGCTGTGACTGGTCCGGCAGCGCGTTTGCCAAATGCCATGTTCTAGCCCTCTACTCGCCCCTATTTGCCAAGCAACTTTTGCAGCAGTGATTTCGATTGAGCGACGATTTCACGTCCAGAAATCTCACTCGCCAATTGGTCAATCGCGACGGACGATTCTGAGCTTGCATCGGTTTCAGAAATCATCTGGCCATTATTAGACGCCGTGCCGAACAATTGCGGATCGAACGGTAAGATAATCGACGGCTCAACCTCAATTGCAGCCGCGAAATCTTTGGCTGGAATTTCAGGCCGCTTTGGCACGCCCATCATATTGACGACGAGCTTCGGCGGCGCGTCATTCGGGCGCTGTGCTTTGAGCTCATCAATCATATTTTTGCCATTGCGCAAGGAGGCAAGATCCGGTTGGCAAATCAGAATAACTTCATCAGAGCCCAGCAAGGTCTGATAGGTCCATTCGTTCCAAGTGTGCGGCAGATCGAGCACAACATAAGGCATCACGCGGCGCACCGTATCGATGATGACGCTGTATGACTCAGATGGAATTTCCATGATTTGCGAAACGGTGGCAGGCGCCGTGAAGAGCGACAAGCGATCTGTAACTTTGGACAGCAGCTTGGAGATCACCGCATCATCGACGCGGTCCGGCGCTAACAAAGCGTCCGCCACAGTCTGTTGATTTTCGTGATTGAAGTCCAACGCCGTCGTTCCGAAAGACAGGTCTAAATCGATCAGCGCCGTATTGACGTCAGCACTTTCCGCTAAGGCCCAGGCCAGATTGTGCGCAATGGTCGAAGCTCCAACGCCGCCTTTGGCGCCAATGATGGAGATCGACTTCCCGACAAAGGGCGCATCCGGATCTGAAAAGAGCTGGCTGATAGAGCGGACAACTTGAACCGGCGCAATTGGCGGCACAAGATATTCGCTCACGCCGCGTGCCATCAATTGGCGATAAAGACCGATATCATTGGTGTTCCCGATGACCATAACCTGAACGCCTTCATCGCAATGCGACGCAAGCTCATCAATCTGCGCGATCATTGATGTGTTCGCGGCGGACGATTCCAATATCAGCAAGTTGGGTGTTGGATTCTCTGTCAGATAAGCAATGGCTGCATCCAGTCCGCCCATCTCAACCTGGACGGTTGCCTGTTGCATGCGGCGATCATTGGCTACAGCCTCGATAAGAGACACCGTCTTAGGCGACTCACAAAACGCCATAGCCGCAATCGCCGGAATAGCGCGATACCCGCCCTCGTCAGCATCGGCCAGCGAAATATGTGCGTCATCCGCCAAATCAGAACTCGGATCGAAATCGTCGAGCTCTTTCATCGGCGCATCAAGATTCACCTCTGGCGCTTCAACCACGTCAGTGGGTAAATCGTCAGTTTCGTCTAAAACAGTGGCTAAAGCAGAATCGAAATCGTCTTCGAATTCCATATCGAAGTCGTCTTCAAAAAGAGCACTATCGTTCGACATTCTACTTCACTCCTTGTGCGTCTTTGTGACCCTAGTTCACAGCGTTTGAAATTGTGGCGGTTTCGCCATCGCCGCGCGCTGATGGGGTCGGCTGGCCTTGCAGCCATAGATCCAGTTGAATTTGCTGCCGTGCGAACAGACCATCTTCCAAAGGCCGTGTACCCAGGAGGTCAGCCGGCTCTGCGATCATCGCCGCCATATTGGCGCGTACCGCACATCCAAAGGTTGGCAGTTCGGTGTTAGACACGGCGTTTGCGAGGTCAAATTCAGCCATGGACGGGCAGTCCGGCGCAATTGCCTCATAGGTCTTAAACGCCATCACAATGGGCGTGAGGGACTTTCCTGAGGCGTCATACGCCGCGCCGAGCATCTGATGGTAATCGATACCGGCTTCCCACGCGAACTCTCGGATCTCTGACACGGCGCCAACCGCCAGTTGCGGGGCCTGTGCGCTCTTTGGCATCGAGATGACCAATGGTCCGTGGCCGACATCTTTATATTTGTGCAGGAAGTTGCGAACTTTCATCACCTCTGCCGCGCGCAATTGCGTGTCGCGAGCATCGAGATTGACTTCCAAATATTCGCGGCGTTCTTTCACACCAATCTCATGGCGATCAAGCGGGGTTCCGTAATAGTCAACCATTGGAACATGCGAATTGGTCGGGCCACCGGACTGACAGGCCGTCACGGCAAACAAGCTTCCAACCAGGGCGGCGAAGATGATCGTTTTAGAAGTCTTCATGGCACCTATTCCTCAATAAAGCCAACGGGGGCCGAGTAATTGTCCGTGGACAGACCTTTGCCTGAATCCGCGTACTGAGCATTGATTTTTCCAAAGAATACCGTCTTCGGATCGGTCGCATTTACGAAGCCATCCGCAGGCGTTCCGAACTCATCTTTCCGGGCCGGGTCAACCAGATATGGGGTTACAATGACCACCATTTCGGTTTCTTGGTTTTCAAAGTCGCGCGACTGAAACAGCGCCCCAATGACGGGCAATTTTTTAATTCCCGGCAATTGGTCAATGCTTTGCCGAGAGCGAGACTGGATCAAACCAGCCAGCATCATAGAAGCGCCAGATGGCAGCTCGACGACACTTTCAGCCCGGCGCACGACCAGAGCTGGAATGGTTAGCCCTGGAACGCTGATCAATTGACCATCGGCGTTCACCGAAACTCCAGCGACACCTTGGAACGCGCCTTGGTTGGACAGTTCCGAAATCTCGGTCGAGATCTTCAAAGAAATACGGCCTTCAGACAAAACCATCGGCGTAAAGGCGAGGCCGACACCATAAGGCTTAAACTGAACCGAGACGCCTTCTTCATCGGACGCAACGGGAACTGGGAATTCACCCCCCGCCAAGAAGTTTGCGCTCTCGCCGGAGACGGCTGTGATGTTAGGCTCGGCCAGTGTCCGAACAACGCCAATCCGCTCAAGCGCGTCGATCGCTGCCGAAGCGCGGGTCCGCTCTACACCGCCAACATAATTGTTGAAGACGAGATCCGAGCTAAAGCCACCGAGAGCTGCGCCTTGAAGGCCGAACGTGTTGGTTGATTCGACGCCAAATGTGTTTTGGAAAGGCGAACCACCGAACAGGGCCGTTGTGCCCGTATTGACTGGAGCATCAATGCCGTCACCAGCCACGTCTGCGAACAAAACGTCCTCAACGCGGCTCTGTAAATCGCCCACATTGACCGTGCCGCCAAGATTGATTCCGAGCTGCTTGATGATCGAACGCTGCATCTCAACGATGCGCACTTCCATCATGACTTGGTCTTTAGCACGGACCGTCATCATGTTGACGGGTTCGACATCTCCGGTGGGCAGATAGGCTCGCACCAAGCGCATCACCTGATCGGATTGGATCATATTGTCGACGCTACCAGAAATAATAACCGTCGAGTTGACGCCATCGACGTTCACCCGAGCTTGCGGCACATACCGTCGGATCATCTCATTGATTGACGTTGTATCCGGCGCCACAGACAATTCGAGATTCAGAAGTGGCCGCCCATTCTGATCAAAGATGAATGCATTCGTCTGACCAGGTGTAACACCGCGGAATATGATCCGCTTTGCCGTTTGGATCGTGGCGTCTGCGATTTCCGGATTGGTGATGATGATGTCCGCAGCAGGCCGCTCTAAGTCGACAATAACCGACTTATTTGCCCCCAGGCTTAGGCTGCGCGATACGCCTGTATCGCCAGGCTCAAGCGTGCTGACGCCCAGAGGGTTGGTTTCGCTGCTGGTTTGCGCAAACGCCGTCAATGGCGCCAGGCATAAACCGAGCGCCAATGTTGAGGCCGTCACAGTTCGCTGCAAGCGTTTCATTTAGCTGCCTCCGGCCTGTGCTTTTGTGCTTCGGTAGATGATCACGGATCGCCCCCCAGACTCGATGTCGCTAATGGCCAAATCATTTGCGAGCGCTTCGCCTTCGTTGAAGCCCGCATCCGCGGCGCTTCGAAGGGTCAGCGACAAGGTGCCGCCGCGCGCAGCATTGGCCAGCAGCTCAGCTTGCACCTGTGTGACTTCCATTGTCGCGGTTGAACCGGTGAGCGTCGGAATCCCATCGACGTCGCCGAAGGTTTGGTCGATCGCGATGACGCGCGCATTTTCCATAATCGTCTTGGTGATCAATTGCGGCGGCAAATCTTCGCCCACAAACTCAACCAATTGCGTCAGGATCACATCGACGCGGTCATCAGGCAGGATAAAGCCAGCCGATGCTGACTCTGGCGAGATTTCAATCGTCATGGCCCGCTTGCCTGGGCTCAGCAGCGCAGCCATGAACCCTGTTTCGCCTTTCTGAACGATTTTCTGCGGCATCACCGGCTCGTCGGCATACATCGCAGATCGTACGACGCTACCGGTCAGGATTTCCATCGCGTCCGGTGCGATCTCTTCTGTATAGTAAGCCGGGTTGATCGTGGACTCTGGCCAGTTTGCCCACTTGAACTCGTCAGGTGTTAGCAACGTACCAACGCGTAAATCGGTCTTCGCGACGAGCACTTTCTGCTCAGCGACTTCAACCTCTACGATCTTTTCGACGGTTTCGGTCGGCGCGGAAACGACTTCCGGTTGATTGGCCAGGTTTCGGACCAGTAAAGCTGCAAGGACCGCAGCAATAGCCGCGACAGCAAGGATGATAAGCCGCATTGGTGACATGGAGGGCGCCTTCTCTCTACTGCCCCTTTTAAAGAAAGGTCGGGGTCTACCGGGTTGAATATTCCATGCTGAAGCTAAAGCATGGTTAATTAAATCAGCCGATTTGGCTTAAGAAATTCGCAAGGAACGGAGACGCTGGGGCAGCAAACAGAGCCCCGGCTGCAATGGCGACGCCATAAGGCACCCCTTTACGGTCTTCAAAGGTCGCAACCCCGAACCCAGGGGCGTACCCTTTCGGCATAATACCGCGCATAATGAGAACAACCACTGTGAGCACGCCGCCGGCCAAAGCGGTCGCGACCAGAAACGGTGCAGCGCCCGCAGGCCCGACCCAAAGCAGCACCCCTGGCACAAACTTCGCGTCGCCGCCGCCATACACGCCCAAGAAAAATAGAGCCACAGAGACAATGAAAGCGATCGCGCCAACCAGAACGTGCCAACCGACCACGTCCCACCCCGGCGCCGCTAATATTGCCGCGGGTATAAATAGAAAGGCAAGCCAGCCATTCAGCCAATTGGGAATGGTCAAGGTTTCGATGTCGATCAGGGCCGCATAGATACAGAGTCCGAAAAAGCTCATCGCGAAGAGCGATAGGATCATGCTGCAATCCTCCAAAAGGGTTCGTTTGATCGGAGGGCTAAGGCAAAGGACTTAAAGATAACTTGATGGCCAGAACGAAAGAAGCCGTTGGGCGAACCCAACGGCTTCCGTATCGTGTCTGAGACGAATCTCAGGCAGGGCTTAGCCCAGCTGATCAGATACAGTGTTGAACGTATCAGATACGTTTCCACCGAGTGTAGAAACAGCACCGATGATCGCAACAGCGATCAGAGCAGCGATGAGACCATATTCGATTGCAGTTGCACCTGACTCATTTTCAAAAAACTTACGCATTGGAAACTCCCACTATGCAGATTATAGACGTCCCGAGAGTTTTCTTGGGGTGTCCCCGGAACAGGTGTCTTGATATCGTGCAGCGCTAAAAATCCCGTGAATCAACAGAAATAAATCCTGAAGATTCCACAAGACATTGTTAACCCCTGAAACAGGGGAATTTCAAAGAGTTGTCACGCGTTGTCCTAAGTGCTCAGGACTGCGGAATGAAATGAGACGCAAGGAGTCGGAACACCAAACAGCGTTCCGCTCCAAAGCAAAAATGTTGGCCGCCCGACAGGCGACCAACATTGTAGCGTTAGCCTACCGTCTTCTGGGCAGTTTCCATTTGGGTCGAAATCTTATTGAACGTCGTACCGAGATTGCTACCGAGTGCATTTGCACCCGTAATCACGGCCACCGCGATCAAGGCGGCGATCAGACCATATTCAATCGCCGTTGCACCCGATTCCTCGTCTGCAACGTCAACCGCCGTCTGGACCGCAGTCTCATCGACTTCAACTTTTGGCTCTTCGCCAAACCACTTTTTGAAAAAATTTTGCATCAGGGACTCCCACCATGCAGGTTGTCGTCCCCAATTGTCATTCGAGCCATCTCGAACAATTCCGCTTCTAGTTCGCAGCCCTGAAGATCTGGTGAATGCGTTTAGAAAATTCTCCGCCAACCCGAAAACATTTGATAACCATGTTGCGATCGCTACACCCCAACCAAAATTGTTTACGACCTTAGGATTCAAATAACCTCTTTACGTCATGTGTTAGGGCAACGTTTTGGAGTGTCGATATGATGTCTTTAACAAAGACTGCCCTTACCTGTGGTATCGCGATAGCTATGAGCTGCACCGCCGCAGCGAGCCAAATCACCGTCGAGACGGGCAAAGCGAAGGCGCTTAAGCTCAAAACCGGCGCGGATAGCATTATTATCGGCAATCCAAACATCGCGGATGTGGCCGTTCATAACGACCAGCTTCTCTTTATCTCTGGTCGGTCTTACGGGACGACCAATCTGATGATCTTCGACGCAGATGGAAACACCATCATGTCGTCGAATGTTGTGGTCACCGCAAACACAACCACTTGGGTCAGTGTGAATCGCGCCGGCGCAAACTTTACCTATGATTGTGCACCGCGTTGCCGCCCGACGATGTCACCTGGCGATGATAATGCACACTATAGTGGCGTGGTTGAGCAAGTTCAGGCCCTAAAGGAATTGAACGGCGAGGACTAAAGGCCAATCTGGCCTTTCGGCGCTCAAACGCACTTTAGATGAAATTCAACTATTGTTGGCCGGGCGCACGCGACGTTTCAGCAAGCGCAGCGGATCGCGCAGCAATCGCTGCCTGAAGCGCGCTATCGACGCTCACCGAATAGAGGGATTGCCCCGTCTCACCCACAGCGTCAGCGGTCAGATCGCCCAGCCGCCACTCAAAAGCGCCAGCATCCTGGACAGTGATGGTCCATCCTGCCCCTTTGCGTGGGAAATAGGACTCGCCTGGCATCATCTCCCGGCTGCGAAACACAGTCCCGTCGGAACCCCGGACTTCAATCCAGGCACGGTCTACGGCGAAGATACCGAACTCTTCTGACACGTCTCCGACGAGATCATTGATGTCGTCTATCTCAGAAAAAGCCGGCGCCAGACGCGCGGAGACTGCCAATCGGTCTTCCGTTTCGGGCGCCCTGGGTTGCGCAAGCATAATCGCCCCGCCGATAATCGAGGCCGCAACGACAATCGCGCCAGCGCCAAACATCACGACTTGGTTTGAAGGCGCATTTGAGGCCCCAGACGTCCGCACCGTTTCAATCGCCGGACCACTTCCCATCGGCGCAAACTCAGACGCGATCTCTTCCTCGGGCAGCCCCAGGAAGCGCGCATAGTTTTTTGCCTGCAATCGGAGGATGCCCGCAGGGATGTGGGCGGTCTCCATCTTTTCAAGGGCCTCAAGGGTCTCTTTTGATTGCCGCGTCCGTTGCGCAACCTCGCGCAAGTTTAACTGTCTTGCCTCGCGCGCGGCAAGCAGGCGCGCGCCCGCATGCATGGCGTGCGTGTCGCTATCTTCCGCAGCGCTCTGCGCGGCATTTGCGGCAGACATTGGATCACTCGTAAGCTTAGACATCGTTCAGAATTATACCTTGTACACCGGCAAGCTCTAAGACTCCGTTACGCAGCGCAGGCTCGCGACTTTGCAGGAGCTCTGCAAATGCCGGGCCGAATTTTTCCAAATCTAGAGATCGCAACATTCTTTTCACTGGACCAATGCCGCCGCCAGGCATGGACAGGCTGCGATAGCCCAATCCCAAAAGGCATAATGCCTCGAGCGGACGCCCCGCGCCTTCGCCGCAGATTGATACAGGAACCCCCAATCGTTCGCACGTTTGGCGGACTTGTGCCAAAAAACGCATCACGGGGCGACTTACAAAAGGATAACGTTCGGAAACCAGAGGTGTCATCCGATCCGCTGCGTGGAAGAATTGCAGCATGTCATTGGTCCCAATCGAGACGAAATCGACCTGATCAGCGATGTCTTCCAAGGCGAAGGCAAAAGCGGGCGTTTCCAGCATCGCACCGATTTTGAGCTCGCTCGGACCGGCAAAACCGCGTTTCTTGCCCCATTCGACTTCGCCAAGAAGCATGTCTTTTGCCGCTCGGAACTCATGCGCGCTGGTCACCATAGGAAACATGACCGACAAAGGACGACCATCCGCGGCACGGAGCAAAGCCCGCAATTGGCGGCGAAACAGGCCTGGACGATCAAGCGCGAAGCGAATGGAGCGCCAGCCAAGCGCCGGGTTCTCTTCCCGCGCATCATTGAGATTTGGCAGCAATTTGTCGCCGCCAAGATCCAAAGTTCGGAAATAGACCGGTCGGCCATTCGCCGCGTCGAGAATTTGCCGGTAGAGGTCGATTTGATCGGTGACGCTGGGCAGTCTTTCCGACATTAAGAACTGAAACTCAGTCCGAAACAGCCCTATGCCATCAGCGCCCGTGCTGTTCAGGTGCTCTGTGTCGAGGCCCAGACCAGCATTTAGCATAAGGCGAACAGGAACCCCGTCTTGCGACTCCGTCGGTTCGTCTCGCAAGGCCGCAAAGACCGCTTGGCGCTCGCTTAAGACGGCTTGTCGGTTGGAATAGGCCTTTAGGAGGTCCTCATCTGGGCGCAAATGCACGCGCCCATCTTCGCCATCGACGATAACCTGATCCCCACGCGAGACCATGGTCAGCAAACCCTCAATGCCGCCGACCGTCGGTATATCCATCCCGCGCGCCACAATTGCGGCGTGGCTCGAGGTCGCGACCTCTTCTAGGATGATCGCCGCAAATCCAGATTTGCCGTAATCCAGCAATTCCGCCGGACCTAGGCGACGAGCGACAAGGACTTCCGCATCGCCGTTGGCTTTTAGGATCTGCGTGTTAGGGTCCTCAGCTCCCGAAAGCATTCTCAACAGGCGATTGTCGAGATCCTCGAGGTCATGCAAGCGTTCGCGCAGATAGGGGTCTTTGACTTTTTCGAACCGCGCTCGGTGCTCACGCCGCAAACGATCGATCGATGCTTCAGCAGACAGGCCACCGCGGACCCCTTCCCGCAGCTTTTCAGCCCAGGTTGGATCGGATGCGAGCAGTTTATAGGCCTCAATCACCTCGCGAGGTTCGCCCCAAAGCCCGCCAATCTCAGCGGCCAATAAGCGATCGATGGACAGATGCAGCTCTTCCAGCGCGGTTTCGAGGCGGTGTTCTTCGGTCTCAGGATCTTCCGCAAAGAAACGCGCCGGTGGGATCACCGGATCGTGCAATCGCACCCGGCCCATGCCGAGACCGCCGCAAAGCGAGCGTCCTTGTAAGTTTACCGCACGCCCGTCATGCGCCGCGCTGGCCGGATCAGAACCGCCTGCCTGCGTCGGTACGATTTCGGCCAAGACCATGGCAATGGTCTGCAAACTGTCAATTTCGTCGTCCTGATAGACCCGTTCTGTCCGGTTCTGTACGGTCAGTACTCCTATGACCCGACCGCCTTTTAAGATCGGTACGCCGAGAAAGGCGTGATACGGATCCTCGCCGGTCTCAGGACGATATGAAAAATTGGGATGACGGGGTGCGTCCTGGATCGACAAAGGCTGCGCGGTTTGCGCGATTTGTCCAACGAGACCCTCATCAATCGCCAAAAAGGTCCGGTGGACCGCATCTTCGCGCAGGCCCTCCGTTGCGATCAGTTCCATCCGATCGTCATCCGTGCGCCGATAGATGGAGCACACATCCGCAACCATCGTGCCCGCAATCAAGCGGACCACTTTCATCAAACGCGCTTCAGTGTCCGCTTCGGCGGCCATAACCGACCGCAAGCGGTTCATTAAGAGCCGGGGGATGGAAAAGCTATCAGGCATGCTTAGGCCCAGATGGGACTTTCACCTAGCTCGCGTCAAGGTCAAACGCGGTGTGCAAAGCGCGAACGGCGAGCTCAGTGTAGTCAGCATCGATCAATACCGAGATTTTGATTTCTGAGGTCGAAATTACGTCGATATTGATATTCTTTGAGGCGAGCGCATCAAACATGGTTTCGGCGACGCCCGTATGAGATTTCATCCCGACCCCGACAACCGAGACTTTGGCCACGTCACGGGTGACCCCCATATTGTCGAACACCACGGTTTCGCGGTTGGCATCGAGGACCCGTTGCGCTTTTTCACTGTCGCCGCTGGTGCAGGTGAACACCATGTTCGCCCGACCTTCGCCGCGAGCATTGGCCTGGACGATCATGTCGACATTGACGCCTTCGCGGGCCAACAAGGCGAACAATTTCGCCGAGGTGCCAGGCTTATCTTCCATACCATAGAGGGTGATTTTGGCTTCATCGCGTGAGTAAGTGACGCCATTCACAACTTGTTTTTCCACGATCTCATCCTCATTGCAGATCCAGGTCCCGGGATTTTCGTCTTCCGGGCCGGAGAAACTAGACAATACGCGCAGCGGCACTTGGTGATTCATTGCCAATTCAACCGAGCGCGTTTGCAGCACTTTGGCCCCTAGCGAGGCCATTTCGAGCATTTCTTCATACGATACCCGCGGCAGACGCTGCGCCTGCGGGACAATGCGAGGATCGGTCGTATAAACGCCGTCCACGTCGGTATAGATGTCGCAAGGCACCGAGCCGAGCGCCGCAGCGACTGCTACCGCGGTGGTATCGGACCCGCCTCGCCCCAATGTTGAGACACGGCCATCGTCTGTCACGCCTTGAAACCCCGCAATGACGGCGATTTGGCCACTATCGATCGCGGCGCCCAGCCCGCTTTCTTCGTCAAAGCCGTCAATCCGCGCCGCGCCATGGCCTTCGCGTGTCTTCATCCGCATTTGCCAGCCGAGCCAGCTGCGGGCCTGTAAGCCGCGTTTGCGGAGAGATAGAGCTAAGAGCCCGCTTGTGACTTGCTCGCCAGAGGCAACGACCACATCATATTCGTCATCGAAGTCGGCACCGACCACGTCCTCACCAGCCGCGCCTTTGGCCAGACCGACGAGTTTGTTCGTTTCACCTGACATGGCCGACACGATAACCGCGATTTTCTCACCTTTCGCGGCACGATGTGCAACAATATCAGCCACATGCGAGATCCGATCGAGATCCGCAACGGAGGTTCCGCCAAATTTCAATACAGTGCGCGCCATTGCCGCCTCGTAAAATCATACCATTTGCGCTGAACTAAGCAGGCGCTTCCTTAAAGGGCTCGGCGCAAAACCGCAATTAGGATTGCTAAACTGATGGCAGCTCAAACCAAACCCGCCTCTGAGGCCCCGTCGCGGCCGAGTATTGACCCTGATGAGGTTGCCAAGTTCACCGCTATGGCGGCCGAATGGTGGGATCCAAAAGGCAAATTCCGGCCGCTGCACAAGTTCAATCCAGTGCGCCTTGGTTTCATCCGCGACACCATTGAGATGCATTTCGGCTTAGACTCGCAAGCGCGGCGTCCTTTTGAGGGTCTTCGGATCCTCGATATTGGCTGCGGCGGCGGCCTGGTCAGCGAACCGATGCGGCGGCTCGGCGCCAATATGGTGTCGGTCGATGCCAGCGAAGCCAACATCAAAACTGCGATGACGCATGCCGAGCAGAGCGGGCTCGACATCGATTTTCGAGCTGGCACCGTGGAAGAACTGATCGAAGCCGGTGAAGCGCCGTTTGATGTGGTCCTGAATCTGGAAGTGGTTGAGCATGTCGCTGATCCCGCGCAATTCCTTCAGGACTGCGCCAGCCTGGTCAAACCGGGGGGGATCATGATCGTCGCAACCCTCAACCGTACGGCAAAAGCCTTCGCCCTTGCGATTGTCGGGGCCGAATATGTGCTTGGCTGGCTCCCCAAGGGCACGCACGAATTTGAGAAATTCCTGCGTCCAGACGAAATTGAGCGCCCGCTGGCTCAAGCCGGGCTTGCCTGCGACCCGGCGCAAGGCGTCAGCTTCAACCCCATCATGGATCAATGGCGCCTGTCGAACGACACCAAGGTCAATTATCTGATGGTCGCGCAGCGCCCTGCCGAATAGGGATTATTCGCCAACGCGGGATTTATACCCGAGCAGTTCAAGCTGAAACATTATGTCCGCACCGGGCGGGATGTCATCTCCCCATCCCTCTTCGCCATAAGCGAGATCGGCTGGAATATGGACTAGGTAGCGGTCGCCCGGGATCATCAGCGCCAAAGCTTCGTTAAAGCCCGCGACCAATGTCCCGGCTTCAAACACTGCCGGTTCCCCCGTCGACCATGAACTGTCGAAGAATGTACTGGTTTCCGCCACCCGGCCTTCATAATGGACCACGACTTCGTCGCCTGGCACTGGCGATGGGCCATCGCCTTCGCTTTTCTCTAGAACGACAATCGACACACCGCTCGGCAAGGTTACGGCATCAGGCCGCTCAGGATTCCAAGGGAAACTGGCTTCCCAGGCAGCCATATCGGGCCCAGGAGGCGGCGGCGTATTAGCGGCAACATCCGCAAGATCATTGGCAGAGATGAAGCCTTCAAGCTGCACGCGATACACCAAATCCGAATTGCCAGGGATCAAATCGCCAAGTGCCTCAGGCCCGAACGCTTCGGCGGATGGAACATATACCAACCACTCATCGCCCGGATTCATCAGCTGCACGGCTTCTGCCCAGCCATCGATCAGTTCAGAGACTTGATAAACGCTCGATTCCCCGCGCGCATAGGAACTGTCGATGCGGGCGCCGGTCTCGGCCAAGAAAGCTTCATAATTCACGACAATGGTCGCACCGGGCCCGGGAGACCCTGAATTAATGTCGCCATTGGTGATCGGGATGTAACGCACCCCTGTCGCCGTCTTATTCATCGTCCGACATTCTGCCGGAAAAGGTGGCGAATACGGGCCAGACCCGGCTTTCAGGCGCGGACACTCATTCTCATCGCCGCCGCCAAAAACACTTGGCATGCTCGGCATAGACACATCTGGAATAGACCCACAACTTGCGAGTGCAAATGAAGCGGCCGTCAGCCCCACAAATCGAATGACGTTGATCATCGTTTTCCCCTCCTAAGCGACCGCCTAAGAGCGGTGCATTTTATTGGACGGGGACAACATCCATCAATTCGACCTCAAAGTTCAAGGCCGCATTTGGCGGGATCGGTCCATTGCCGTTCGGTCCATAGGCCAGATCGCCCGGCACATGGACCAACCAGCGGTCGCCAGGTTTCATCAGTTGCAGGGCCTCAACCCAGCCTGGAATGACGCGATTGGCGGGGAACATGGCCGCTTCGCCGCGCTCAAACGCGCTGTCAAAGACCTCGCCGCCATCATCGAACCGGCCTTCATAATAGACCACGACACGGTCATTGCCTTGCGGACTGACCCCATCTTCTTCGCCAGACGCGAGGACGACATATTCCAAGCCAGAGCCTGTTTTCACGATATCTGGAAGCTCTGAGTTCCACGGCGTGTATGTTTCCCATGCCGCTGCATCCGTGGCGCGCGGCTCTGGCGCTTTGACGACTTGTTTCAGCTCAACCCGGAAGATCAGATCATCGCCGGGCTTAATCACGCCGCCAGGACGCGGGTTTTGGCCGTAGCCGAGTTCGGTTGGGATATAAAAGATGAACTCGCTGCCGACAGACATCAGCTGCAGGCCTTCGGTCCAGCCTGAGATCACTTGGCCAACGCCGAAGGTCGATGTCGACCCGCGCGCATACGAGCTGTCAAACACCGTACCATCGACCAAACGGCCATCATACATCACGCTAACGCGGTCGCGGGGACCCGGGACGTCGCCGCCCTCTTCGCCTTCACGCACGACGATATATTGCAATCCGCTTTCGGTGGTTTGCACTTCAGGACGCTCAGAGTCCCAAGGAATGTAAGAAGCGAGCGGATCGTTTGGGTCGATCGGGTCCATGGTTTCTCCACTACAAGCTGCGAGAATGAAGCCGCAAAGGGCAAGAAAAAGAGTACGCAAAATCATAACTCCTGAGCCTATGTTGCAGGCTGTCTAGGACGGTTTTGGCGCAGTGTCACCTAATCAAAGCTGAAGCTTTGTGGGCCAGGGTCAGCGCTAAACACCAGCGTGTTTGTGTCGCCATCTCGGACGATGTTGACGCGATTGGTTTGCTGCGGGATCGCGTCCATCAAAACGCCTTGGGTGATCGCCACAGAATCGAGACGTTCGGACAAGCTCGCCTCTTGATAGACCCAATAGTATCCGCGCTCGACTTCCCCGCCGACCATGGTGAGCGGGACGACTGCTTCGGTGGTTTCATCGACCAGCACAAACCGGTCCGTCACATAGGCTTGGAATTTTTCCTGCGCCGCGGGGTCGCCCACCAAATCGGCGCGCGCGCCAAGGATACTCATCAAGGTGCTTTCGGCATCGTGGATGCTGAGCCGGTGGGCCACTTCGACCCGGCAGGTTTGCGGCGTACAGGCCGCGTCATTTGCAGGCGCAAAGACGGTGATTTCGGTCAGACCAATGGCTTCTTCATGGGCCTGGGAGGGGCCTTGGCTGAGCAGCACACTCGCCAAGCCAAGGCCGATCCATTTTACTCTACTGAACACAGATTATTCCTCTGAATTGTCGTCGCTTTCTGGCGAGTCCTCGTCCGTTTTAAGTTCGGTTTTGATGTCCTGCATAATGTCCCGTCGATCATTCGTCATCGGGCGGCTGAACTTGAACGCTTCCACACGCGACGGCGTAATACGACGCGGATAGTAATTGTTCTCGAGGTCAGCATCAGCCGTTTCCCAATCGGGATCAACGACGATCTGTTGCAGCTCTTTGCCTTTTTCGAAGACCAGAAGCTTGCTCACGCGGTGCGGGTTGCGACGCCAGATCTCCGCTGGGATGTACATTTTCTCCACTGTGCCATCGGTAAATTCGAGGCCGAGAATGATCGGCATGACGAGGCCGCCAATGTTCGAGAATTCGAGCGCATAATACTCAGCATCCTCAGCGACGGCACGATCGAACGCGGCCCGTTCCCAATCGTCCAAGCCATCGAGGAAGCCTTTATAAGCGTTCCGCTCTTTATTGGTGACGGTGTAGATATCATTCTCGTCATAGAAGTCGCGAATGTCTGGGAAACGCTGCACCCAGGTCTGCATCCCTTCGGCTTCATTTGCGGTCACACCGACGCGCTCTGGTTCAGCTTCAAAGTCGCGGCGATCGCGCGCGAGATCGATGTCTGGATCTTCGGTGTTCATTTCCATGTGGAAGACGCGGTCGAGCGAGATGTCGACATGATCGGTGGTGTAGAACCAGCCACGCCAGAACCAATCCAAATCAACGCCGGAGGCTTCTTCCATGGTGCGGAAGAAGTCGCTTGGGGTTGGACGCTTAAACTTCCAGCGGCGTGAATACTCACGGAAAGCGAAGTCAAACTTCTCACGTCCGAGAATGGTTTCCCGTAAGATGTGCAGTGCCGCAGACGGCTTGCCATACGCGTTCGGGCCGAGCTGCAAAACGCTGTCAGACTGGGTCATGATCGGCACCTGCTGATCGGAGACCATATAATAGACCAAGTCACGCGGCAGCGAGCGCGTCCACGGGATCTCAGGATCCCACTCATAGCCAGCCACACTGTCGAGGAAGCTGTTCAAGCCTTCATCCATCCAGGTCCATTGACGCTCATCTGAATTGACGACCATGGGGAAATAGATGTGCCCGATCTCATGGATCACGACGCCGATAAGGAAGCGTTTCTCGGCCATCGTATAGGTCCGGCTGCCATCATCCTGAAGCGTGGTGCGCGGGCCGTTAAACGTGATCATCGGGTATTCCATCCCGCCCACGGGTCCATTGACCGATTGTGAGGTTGGATACGGATAATCGAACGCGAAGCGGTTATAGACCTCCATCGTATGGATCACAGATGTGGTCGAATATTTCTCCCACAACTCGCCGCCCTCTTTCGGATAGAAGGACATGGCCATGACCGTCTCGTGCTCGGCGCCAGGCTGGCTAAAGCCTTGCGCGTCCCAAGCAAACTTGCGCGAGCTCGCCCAGGCGAAGTCGCGAACGTTCTCAGCTTCGAAGCGCCAGGTTTTCATGCCGCTCGGATTGGAGCTCTCATTGGCTTCGGCCTCTTCCGGCGTCACCACAAACACTGGGCGATCAGCCGTGCGAGACTCAGCTAGGCGTGAGCGCTGCTCTGCCGTCAACACCGCGCGCGGGTTTTGTAGAACGCCCGAAGACGAAACAATGTGATCATCCGGAACGGTAATCTCGACGGCATAGTCGCCAAATTCGAGCGCGAACTCACCGCTGCCGAGGAATTCCTTATTGTGCCAGCCATCATAGTCGGAATAGACGACCATGCGCGGGAACCATTGGGCGACGAGGAATATGTCGTTTCCGCCCTCGCGCTCATCATCCGGGAAGTGTTCAAATCCAGCACGGCCGCCCATCGCCTTTTGATTGAGCAGGTTATACTCCCAATCAATTTGGAACGTCGTCGAACGACCCGGCGCCAGTGGACGCGGCAGGTCGATGCGCATCAGCGTGCCGACAATCGTGTTTGGCAGGGCATTGCCGCGACCATCTGCGACCTTGGTGATGTCATAGCCGTATTCGGTATCAGCTTGATTCTGCATCCGGCGCAGTGAGTTCAGCGAGACTTGCGGCGTCATCGCCTCGCGCTGATTGAGCGACCCTTGCGGCTTCGCAGAGAAAGTCCGCGTCATTTCCGCGATCGAATCTTCGCGGAACCGGTTCTGGTCCAGCTGCAGCCAGAGATAGCGCAGCGTGTCCGGCGAGTTGTTCTTATACGTCACGGTTTGCGACGCCGTCAGACGCCGCGCAGGCTCGTCCAGGCTGACTTTGATGTCATAATCGGCTTCTTGCTGCCAATATTCGTGGCCGGGTTCGCCCGCGGCGTTGCGATAGACGTTGGGGCTTGGCAGCACCTCATCCAATTGCCGGAACTTATCTACAAACTCGCCCTTGGTCTGTTCTATCCCTTGCGCGTTTGCGCTCGATATTGCCATCACCGCGCCGAGCGCGGCCCACATAAATCGCATCATTCTGCCTCGATCCTGGATTCTTACAGGACCGTTATATTAAGCGATGTTGATATGACCACTGCTTATTGCCGAAAATCACAGCTCTTATGGTCAATTTGTGCGTGGTGGGTATCCCGCTTGGCCGAGCGCGTCGATGACCTCTTGGGTGTGCTGGGCGTCGCGCGTCTCCATCAGGATGTCAAACTCAGCGCCTTTGGCTGGGACGTCGAGCGCAATCCGATTGTGCGTCACTTCGATAATGTTGGCGCCCGCGTCGCCAATGACTTTCGAAACCAGGGCCAATAGCCCCGGGCGATCATCACCAATGATGCGGATATTGGCGAGACGATTGTCGCGCACCAAAGCCCGGGTCAGCACGGAAGAGAGCAATCTAGAATCGATGTTCCCGCCACATAGGATAAGCCCCACCCGGCGCCCGGCAAACTTCGCTGGATGCGCCAACATCGCCGCAAGACCCGCAGCGCCTGCGCCTTCGGCAACAGTTTTCTCAACATCGACGAACAGCGTGATCGCGCGCTCGATATGCTCTTCTTCGACCAGCACAACATCATCAACGAGCTCGCGCACGACTTTCTCAGTCAGTGCGCCGACATCTTTAACCGCGATGCCTTCCGCAATCGTCGCACCGCCTGTCTTCGGCTCGCGGCCCTCTAAGCGCGCACGCATGCCCGCATACATTGCCGCTTCGACGCCGACCACGCGCAAGAACCGATTATGGGCCTTAGCGGCTGTCGCCATGCCAGCGATCAATCCGCCGCCGCCAATCGGGACAATCAAAGTGTCGAGATCTGGCTGCTCTTCGAGCATTTCCAGCGCCGCTGTGCCCTGCCCCGCCATGATCTCAGGATCGTCAAACGGATGGATCCAAGTCAGCCCTTCGCGCTGGCGCAAAGACTGCGCATGCGCATTGGCTTCATCGAATGTGTGACCTTCCAGGACAACCCGTGCGCCAAAGGCGCGGGTGTGCTCAACCTTATTGAACGGCGTTGTCACCGGCATCACGATCGTGACTGGAATGCCAAGTCGCCGGCCATGATAGGCCACACCTTGCGCGTGGTTGCCCGCCGAGGCGGCCACGACACCGACTTTTTTCTGCTCTTCGGTCAACCGCGCGAGCTTGTTGAGCGCGCCGCGTTCTTTGAACGCAGCGGTGAATTGCAGGTTCTCAAACTTCACCCAGACCTCAGCGCCCGTAATCTCAGACAGCGTCTTCGAATGGCGCATCGGGGTGCGCTCAATCTGGCCTTCGAGCACCTTGGCGGCGTCGCGAACGTCATCTATCGAGATTGGCAATGGATCGGTCATGGTCTTCATCTTCAGTTCGTCAGCGCGCACTCCTAGAGCGCGTGAGGCGAAATTGAAAGCTTCCATTCTGTAAACGCAGCGTTTACGAGACCCGCCATGTCGAATGAGAAGTCTGATTTGATCGTCGTTGGGGCAATTCTGGGCGCGCATGGGGTGCGCGGGGATGTTCGCGTGAAAAGTTTCACAGGCGAGCCGGAAGCCGTTTTCGACTATGGGCCGCTCTTGGACGAGGGTGGCGACGTCCTGATTGCGCCGCTTCGCGCGCGCCCCGCAAAGGACCACTTCATCGTCACCCCGGAAACGCTGCGCCAGAAAGAAGACTGGGACGGTTTGAAAGGCACAAAACTCTATGTGCCGCGCGCCGATCTGCCCGAGCCTGACGAGGATGAGTTCTACATCGACGATATGGTCGGGCTAGACGTTTTCACGGACGGTGACGAACCGATCGGCCGCGTCAAAGCGGTGCTCAATCATGGCGCAGGCGACCTCGTCGAGGTGCAACCATTAGAGCGCGGTAAGCCTGTGCTCGTGCCGTTTACATTAGAAGACGTCCCTGCTGTGGATCTTGATCAAGGACGGATCATTGTCGCGAATTTTGAGATGTGGCGAGACCAATCCAAGCCCGACGATATGGACTAAGCAAACACTTCAGACGCATTCGCCGATGCCAAAAACGCTTGCAGCCCTTCGGCCTCACTGGCGCTTTGCATGGCTTTGTTGACAGACTTGAACGCCCGCGCGGCATAGTGCTGCGTGATTTGCTCATAAGCTTTACCATCGAGCTTCAGGGCAACCCGTTCGGCTTTCGCTTCTGCAGCGTCCATATTGGCTTTCGCCCATGGCAGATAGGTCAGCGCGACTTCATCTCTGAACAGCGGCAGCAGCGTTTCTTCCAACTCGCTGAGCGGCTTGAACGGACCACCAGCTTTCGGGGCATCCATGAACTCGCTCCAGGCGGTCACGAAAGGTGCATTTTTTTGCAGCCAATCACCCGGCGTCGGATCAAGAAGCAGTTGAGCCACCTGGCCTGCAATCGCAAAGTCAGCCGCGGACGGGCTGCCGCCAAACAGGAATAGCGTCTTTTCGAGATGCGCGTTGAGCAGTGTGAAAAAGCGTTCAAAGCTTGGTTTGAGGACTTTCTCATTCTTCTTTTCAACGCCCACCAAAGGTAAGCGATCGCGCATGCGTTTGACGATCTGATCGCGTGACTTCTTCTTGGCCCGCGGAATGTCGCCATCGAGCAATTGTTCAAGTGTGCGTTCACCCGCCACTTCGCGGTCTGGCTTCTGACCCCAGCGGTTGAAGAACATTAGCTTGTTCAGCCATTCATCGGCATAGTCTTCCAGGATCAGAGCCAGGGCGGCGCAGGCTGGATCTTCTGGCACAGCTGTCGGCTCTGCATGATCGGCTTCAACCGTCGCAAGGATGCTGGTTGAGTCCTGATTGGCGGGACGATTGGGCGAGAGGAGGAGCGGCACGGTCGGCACGCGCGCGAGCGCAGCGAATTCTTCATCCGTCGCTTTGCTGCGACCGATCCATTCAAACTCCACGCCTTTATAGCGCAAGAAAGAACGGACTTTCAGAGAGTAAGGCGAGGTCTCAGCCCCGAACAAACGGTATGCGGTCATAACAGTCTCATTTCGATATCAGCGCGTGATCTAAGCCAAGCCGAACCGACTGCCAAGCCGAATAAAGCGGTGGCGCGACCGGGGACGGCCGCGCCACGCAAATTGAGACGCCTGATTAAGCAGGCTTTACGAATTTCAGGGTCATCCGATTGGACTCACCAATAGCTTCGTAAGCGGCGCGCTCAGGCGTGCCTTCTTCTGTGCCTGACAGGCTTGGAGGCAGACGCCAAACAAACTCTTCCTCAGATGGAACATCGTCAGCATTGGCGTTTAAGTCAGATGAGGCGGCCAGCTCGAAGCCGGCGGCTTCAAACATCGCAATGACTGCGGACTCTTTAAGGTAGCCGGCGCTGCCATTCGCCCATTCATCGCTATTTCCTTCAGGCGCGCTGTGTTGAACCACACCCACAATGCCGCCAGGTTTCAAAACGCGATACGCTTCCGCCACTGTGTCTGTGACATAGGGTGTCTCTTCATCGCTAAAGCGGTTGAGATTGTGCAGGGCGCGGATGAACAAGACAGCGTCCAATTTTTCGCTCGCCTCTTCCGGCATCATGGTCAGCTGATAGGATTTAATCTTCGCGCCGCCTTCGACGCCCCATTCAGCCGCTTGGGTCGGCCAATTCGCTGTGGCTTCGATCCGGGTCGTTGCCCATTCTTCACCAAACCCAAAGCGAGGCCAGAGGTCGTCTGGATAATGGGCGCCGACCAGAGCGCCTTCCTCGCCAAGATACGGCAATAGAATTTTCGAGTACCAACCGCCGCCTGGGAGTGCCTCAGCCACGGTCATGCCGGGTTCGATGCCGAAGAAGGCCAGCGTTTCGCCAGGATTGCGGGCCCCGTAGCGCGCCTGAACCTCTTCTGGTTGAGCCGCCAGGATCGCCGCGAGTTTGGCTTCAGAGGTCATTTCGACCGCTTCTTCCATCACCTCTTCGACGGCCTCTTCAACCTCAGCTGTCGCCGTTTCGACGATGTCTTCAGTTGTCGCTTCCACCTCTTCGGTCGCCGCAGACGTGGACGTGTCCGCTGCATCCTCGACAGCAACACAGCCGCCTAGGACAAGCGCCAGCGCGGCACCTGCGCCCGCGAGTGAATAGTTCAGTTTGTAGACTTTTTTCATCACCAAAGCCTCCCTTCTAGCTCATGGATGAGGTGTCTTAACGCAGATTAATTCGCCTGTCGCGTGATTATCGAGAAACAATACCAATTTGCTGTTCACAGAATTGTGAGGACTCCAGGCCGCGTGCCCCGACGTCCCGGCTTGTCGACGAATCGCATGACGTTAGCCTCAATAAAAACGGAGGAGAGCCATGGACCCATTAGCGCAAATCGCAGAAGCCCAGCCTTACGCAAAACTACTCGGGATCAAACTCCTCGAGGCGAGTAAAGAGAAAGTCGTCGGCGAACTTTTCATTCGCGAACAATTATGTACCTCGGGTGGGACCATGCATGGCGGATGTATGATGAGCTTTTGCGATGTGCTCGGGGCCACCGGCGCTTGGCTCGCCATTCCGGAAGGCGCTAGTGGCACCACGACCATTGACAGCAACACGTCCTTTTTGAGCGGCCCTCCGGCTGGGGTGGTTGTGACCGGGATCGCGACGCCGGTCAGGATCGGGCGGCGCCTATCGGTCTGGCAAACCGAAGTGAAAGACCCGTCAGGCAAGAAAGTCTGCCTGGTCACGCAAACGCAATTGGTGCTTTGACCCCCGAATGGGCGCGACGTGCCCGCCCACAAGGGCCGTTCAGAAGCCTTTGAATCGAATACGCAGGCCGAGTCTTGCTGTTCCCGAAGCATCTGTCTAACCCAGCGAATATGGCCAGCCCGCGCAACTTTCTTGCTTATTGCGATAAGATGTTCACGCCCTCGGAGAGTTTCATTCCGCGCGGATATTCGGCGTTTGAGACGCTTCGTCCGATTTATATCGGGCACACAATTAACGGCCCCGTGCCTGAAGGCACGACAGCACTCGACATCACGTCACTACATGGCCCGTTGGGCGCTGCCGGGTTCAAACAATTCGGCGCCATTTCATCACGATTGGAAACCGAGTTGCGGGCCCTCAACCCGATCGCGATCCATGCAAGTTTCGGCAAGTCGGGCGCTTATGCCCTCCCCCTCGCGAAGGCACTCAATTTGCCCTTGGTGGTGACCTATTATGGCGGCGACGCGACCAAAACGTCGAACACCAAGGACTCATTCGTCCGAGTCTATAATCGCCGGCGCCAAGCCCTTTGGGACCGCGCTGACCTGATCTTGCCCTGCTCAGACTTCATCCGCCGCGAACTCCTCGCTAAGGGCGCGCCGGACGAGAAAATGGTGGTCCATCATAACACGGCGGACCCAGCAAAATTTCAGCCGGGTGAGAAGCAAAACCTGTTGGTTTTTGCGGGCCGCTGGTCCCCTAAAAAAGGGATCGATACGCTGATCGATGCGCTTACCCAATTGGGACCAGAACTCGAAGGCTGGACGGTTCGGCTTTGCGGCAACAAACCAGAAGGCGAGCGCGACGCGTTTGAACAAAGCCTGCATGACAAGCTCGCGCAATCTGGCGTGGAGGTCGACCTGGCCGGCTGGGTCCCGGCCGATGACATGCCGGCGCATTGGGCCGCGGCCAAGATCGCGTGCGTTCCATCAAAACGCGCGCCATCGGGGGACGCAGAGGGCCTGCCTCTGGTCTGTATCGAAGCGATGCTGTCGGGATGCGCATTGGCCGCCACGCGCCATTCCGGCATCGTCGAGTGCGTACAAGACGGAGAGACGGGATATCTCAGCGACGAAGGCGATGCGGACGCGCTCGCCAATAACCTTCGCAAAATGCTCAAAGATCCAGCGACCACTGCGCGCATGGGCGAGGCCGGCCGGGCGCTCGCGCAGGAACGGTTTAACCTGCAAAAGCAGAGCTTAAAACTCGAAGCCCACTTGCTGCGGGTCGCTGGACTGATCGATTAAACGACTCCCAGACAAAGGGTTAACCCTTTTCTCCAATCCGCGTCTGGCATAGTCTGACGGTCAGGGGCGTTTAGGAGATCCGTTATGGCGTATGATGCACGACCGGAACCGGAACCAATTAAAGCCTTTTTGTCCTATTCGCGGGCGGACACGACATTCGCGCTGGAACTGGTCAATGCGCTGCAAGCGTGCGGCTTTGAAGCCTTTATCGACCAAGAAGATATTGCCCCTGGAGAGCCTTGGGAAGAACGCCTCGGCGGCCTGATCGAAAGCGCTGACACGATCGTCTATATCCTTTCCCCGGATAGCCTGACCTCCGAGAATTGCAGCTGGGAAGTCGCAGAAACGCTGCGCCTCAATAAGCGCCTCTTGCCGGTCGTATGGCGACCGGTCCCAGATGATCAGGTGCCGAAAGAACTGTCGCAGCTAAACTATGTCTTCTTCGATGAAGGCAAGTCTTTTGCGATCGGATTGAAAGAACTCTCGGCCGCCTTGCGCGTCGATCATGAATGGATCCGTGAACATACGCGGCTTGGCGCACTGGCGCGGCGTTGGGATGGCCGTGGCCGAACCGACGCCCTTTTGCTGCGGGGCGAAGAGCTGGAGGCAGCGTCGACTTGGATGGCCCGCCGCCCACATGGCGCACCGGCTGTGTCTGATGACCAAATGGATTTCATCTCCAACAGTAAAGCCGCGGCCGACGCCGCCGACCGGGCCGCGCGCAATCGCCGTCGCGGTTTACTCGTTGCAGTGTCTGTCGTCGCGCTGGCAATGGCCGGACTGGCCGGGGTCTCGGTCATGCAGTGGCAAGAAGCTGAGAAGGCGAAGGACTTTGCGGTCGAAGCCTATGATTTGCTGACCGAGACGAATGATGAGTTGCAAGGCGCCTACATTCGACTGTCTTCCGACATCGCGCTGCGGGCGCCCTCAACCGGAAATGCCCCGTTTGAGACCAAAGGCGGCTGGTTCCCAGTTGCCGCAAACTTTGCCGGGGGCGTGGTTCGGCTTCAGCGGGGCCGGCAAACGATTACCGGCTTGCTCATCGATGGCGCGGTTATTCATCCCGATTGGACGGGCACCCCTTATGTGCTGATCCCAAGATTTGTCAGCGACGAAGAGCTGATCGCGGAAGATCAACGGCTCAATGCCTTTCTAGAAGCGACGGACGACATCGGCGCCGCCGGGGCTGAGGCGTTTGAAGGCGAGCGCTTTTCGAGAGCCTTTGTGCGCCGGCCAGAAGATGATCCAACTGCGATCCCGGACCCCGAGCCATTCGACATGCCACCAAGTGGCAATCTCGATGATGAACAGATTGACCATTCGATCATGGAACAGCGCTTTTTGAGCCCTGAAGACCTCGCCGTTGAGGCCCCCGCAGAGCCGAGCGAAGCCAACTTAGACGATCCCGAAATTGATCACAGCATCATGGAACAACGGTTCCTGACCCCTGAAGAGTTAGCACCGGAAGGTCTCGCCGCGATCTCCGCCACCTTCCCAACCCTCAAAGAGTCAGCGACCATCATGCTCGCCTCACAGCCTGTTTGGCAGAGAGCCGCGCATCTTGAAGCCGAGCCGATGTTCAAAGTCTTTGCCCTTCAAAGCGACATCCCCTTTGGCGCGCGCGCGTTCCAACCGAGTGATTTCGATTGCGAGCGGGACCCTTGGGGTCCATCTGGCGGCGGCCGCTTTGCACTGTTCGGAATTGACGGCTTAACCGCAGTCTCGGGCGGAACGGAAGAGCTCACATTGCTCATTACAAGCGGGCTGGATGTGGCGGGCAGCGAAGGCGTCACCTACCGCCATGCCACGCTCAAAGGGGCCTTCGGCGCCCCGGTGTTTGATCTCGAGACCGGAAAGATCATCGCGATCCACCAGGGGGTCGACGCGAATAGACTGAGCAGCGACGGACGCGTGGGTTTCGCTGAACCGATCATGCCTCTGCTAGAAATGATCCAGCAAGACGTCGCGATCGAGAACGATGACCTAGAGCGCACCGCACCGTTCTGTTTCAGAGACTGATCCGCTCGGCTTTTCGTCCTGTGCCGCTTGATCTTTTGTTGCAATGTGCAAAGTTGGCCGAGTGAGGAGCCGCTTTTGATTTTTGATAATGATCCCAAGACGTTCCCAGACGACGATCCGAAACGCGAGGACGCCCTCATTGAGGAATGGCTCGAGATCATTGAAGCGGGCTTAGGCATCGAAGCGTCTAAGGCCGGCTCAGATGCACACCAACTGGCTGAAGAGCTCGAGCGCGCAAAGACCGCGCTCAGACGCGCCCGGTCAAAAAGAAGCGGATAATCCACCCGCATTGAGTGTATGACGCGACGACAACGTTCGCTCCTGTTGCATAATCGAAATGGACAGACCAATTTTTGATCTGTAGCGTGTCATGATGCGCGGGGAAAATTCGATGAGATTACAAGCCGGTTGGGACCGCCAGTCCGACGACCCCAGAAAGCTCGTTCCGATTTCATTGGCCGACACATCGATCCAAATCGAAGTCATGATGTATCGCGGGGAAGCCAGCGAGCGCGCGCCATTGGTGATCATCAATTCGATTGAGTTCCCAATCCCACCATCGATCGAGTTTTGCGAGAAAATGTGGGCGTCCGGATACCAAGTCATTTTTTGTCGCCGCCCAGGCTTTGGGCCCCTGCCCGGTTTACCAGCCAGTTTGATGTCGCGCCGCGAAGTCAAAAATCGCGCAGCCATCGCCGCCGAATCGGCGCTGTTTCGACTGCTCATTCAAACGCTTGAATTGAAAAACGTCACGCTGCTGGGTTTGGGAACCGGCAATTCGATTTGTTACCGCCTGGCGCAACTCAGCCCCGAGATCTCTTACACCATTTATGCGAACCCGTTATTTCATCCTGATATTTGGGATGTCATTCGGCCGACTTGGCTGATGCGGATGATCCGCCAAACGCTACTGTCGCAAAGCGGACTAAAAATTGCCGTGCGCGGGCTGAAAGCGGTTCTTCGGCGCGACCCGATCTGGTTCTATCGCCAATTCGGTCAAAAGAGTGAGGGCGACCTGGCCTATTTGGCAAACCACGAAAATGATTTTAAGCGCGCCGGAGTGGCGCTTCAGAGATTGTCGCCTGAGACGTTTTTCTACGATCTCCAAACCGCTTTGATCGAAGACACGAAATGGGACCCAGAGGTAACAGCCCGGAGCGACGCGATGATCCTGGCAGGTGTGGAGACCACGCCTCGGTTCAAAAAATCCATTGCCCGCGAGGCAGAGAGACTGAAACTTCCAATCAAGTTCGCAAAGTCTGGCGATCTGTTTGTGCCTTACGCGTCGCCGGACACGTTGTTGGAGATCTTAAACGCGCACGCCAAACGGGCGACAAAACAAGCCGTTTGAATGGAGACCGGTCCGAAACTTTAACGTCGCTCAAGCAAATGCTACAGGTTTAAGATCGATCCTAAAATGGCTTGAACGAGCAAGGAGGCGATATGCGCGTACACATTGAAGGCCTGCCTCAGGTGGTGCTGGGTGCCGACAAGCTCGGCTTCAAGATTGGCCATCGCGTCGAAGCGGTGCCTAAGCTCAGCCTGGAAGATGACAAGATCGTGTACGAATCGATCGAGCGACCAAACTTGATCATTAGCGTCACGCGCTCCGTGTTTTTTCATGCGTTTACGATCGGCCTCAACCTTTATGAGTCGACAGGACTCAATGAGGATATTGTGGTGTTCAATCCTTTGAACCCAAAAGAATCGTCTCAATGGACGAAAGAAGTCTTCTACGCCACGGCAGAACACGGCTTCGCACTCTACAAAGCACGTGATGCAGAGGCCACCAATCTGACCTATTTCCGCCCCCGCTCGTCGCGCAAACGGCGCGATGATGCGGATGGAGAAGTCTGGCTGGAAATCCATGTCGAATTCCGCGCGGGTCCTGGGCAAACAGTGATCGGACAACGGCGTCGCATCAACAAAAACACCGGTGAAATCGAGCTCGGGCAAACCTTCGTTCAGCCATTGGACGTGGCGCTTGAGAGTTACGCAGAACTTGGGCGCGCGATTGAAGACGTATTGAACCCAGCGCCGGACGCGCAAAACGTGGTCACCATGCCCGAGCGGACCGATTAGGCACGCCATGGATAAGACCCAACCGAAAAACAATCTTCGTGCCTGGCGTGAATTTCGTGACCTGACGCAAGAAGAATTGGCGGCCAAGGTCGGGACCACAGCCGCCGTCATTTCTTTGCTCGAAAACGGGCAGCGCGGGCTCTCGGCCAGCTGGTTGCAAAGGTTCGCACCGCATCTCCAAGTCTCGCCCGGGTTTTTGCTCGATCACGTGCCAGGCGACCTGACCACGGACATGTTGGAGATTTGGGCGAACGTGCCACAAGAAGATCAAAGCAAGATCATCGCCACGCTGAAACAGTATTCAAAGCGTCAAACGGGCAGTTGAGGCTGTCCCTCAATCCTTTCGGGTAAACCCAGCTTCGGTCTCCTTATCCCATAACGGGGTTTGCCCGTTGCGGATGCGCTGCGCATTATACGCCCCTGACGGCAAGGTCGACGTGAATAAATCCCCCGACATGCCGGGCATCAAATACGGGTCGCGGTCCTCTTGAGATAAGAAGTTCTCCAAATAGGTCTTAGGGCCGAAATCGCCGACCAATTGGGCCGGCGCGGGCGCGGCTTCGCGGCGCGCTTGCGAGGCGGCTGCGACGTCGAACGGATCCAGCTTTGGACACGCCTCATCACGGCGATGCGCAAGACGTTGGCAGCTGAGCGATTGAACGACCGTCGCCAATTCTGCTTCGCTGATGGATGGAGGCCCTTGCGATGCGTCGGCGTCAGACGGGGTCTCTGCGACGACCGTTTCGTCCACGCTCGGGACCTCCTGCATAAGAATGGGGGGCGCCACTTCAGAATTCTCCGGGCGAGTCGGCAGCGACACCATCGGTTCAATGACGTTTTGAGGTGCGGAAGTCTCCGTCTCCGAAACGCTATGAGACTCTGGGATAATTTCGGGAGGCATCACCTCGATTGGGTCAGGTTCCAGATCCGCAAATTCGATCTCAACGAAATCTCGGTCCAGACTCGGAGTCGGATACACACGAAAGGATAAAAATACAGCAAAAACAACTGTATGCACGAGGGCCACAGCGCCAAAGATCCACACAAAGCGTGCGCGTATATCCGAAAACCACCCAATCATCACGCGCGAGCTTAGCGACGAAGACTGTGCTGATGCGATTAAATCGACGTAATTCTGCGCTGCAGAGCCGTGATCGCAAAAACTTTAGTGTTCGAACGCGGTATCTCCGCTACATTAGGCCCATGGCACTCTCCATCATCATTCCGGCTTTAAACGAGGCAAAAGCACTGCCGGCCGCAATGGCCAGTCTGCATCGACTGGCGCCGGTGCCTACAGAGATCATTGTTGTCGATGGTGGGAGCGATGATGGTACAGCTGCGCTGGCGAAGCTGAACGGCGCCAGCCTTGTCTTGAGCACAACCGGAGGACGGGCCGCGCAAATGAATCTCGGCGCGGCGCATGCAACCGGAGATCTGCTCTGCTTTCTGCACGCCGACACCGACCTGCCGCGCGACTTTGTTGACCTCACAACCCGCGTCTTAGCAGACCCCGACACAGCGCTCGCGGGTTTTCTTTCCATCATGCGCGGACCAAATGGCGTTCGGCGGGTGACGACGGCTCATAACTTCCTCAAGACTTGGTACGCACCGTTGCTGTTTCGGCCCGTCTCTTTCTTCAATGGATGCCGACTTCTATTCGGCGATCAGGTGATGGTCTGCCGCCGCGCCGATTTTGAAGCGGTCGGCGGTTGGTCCGCGGATCAAGTGATTATGGAAGAAGCAGATTTGTGCCTGCGCATGGTGCGCGGCGGATTTGGCCGCATCCGGCAAGTGCCCCGCAAAGTCTGGTCATCTGACAGACGCGTCGCGGAATGGGGCTTTTGGCGGGCCAACCTCACGTATTTATATGTTGGCCTTTTGTGGGGGTTCGGCGCACCGCCTGAGCAATTGGCCCAACATTATGAGGACGTTCGATAGGTATTGTCTTCGATCTAAAATGGATCGGACAGCTTCTCATCTGTGTAGATGCTGGACCCCGTAAGTGTGAGCAAGAAAGCCTCAAGCTGATCTTTCTCCGTTTCCGTCAGATTCAACGGTTGGGGATTACCGTTCGGGAACAGACGATTGTCGATGGTCGCCAAAAACTCTGAACGCGGCGGCTCGCTCGCCGGGGCTTGAATATTATCGTAATGCTCGATCACGTCTCGGATGGTGGCAAGTGAGCCATCATGCATAAACGGGCCATTCGACTGCCCATTTGGGCCGACCATGTCGCGCAAGGTGGGCGACCGCGTATTGGTCAAATCAAACTCGGTGACCGAGCCCGCGACACGGAACACCCCATTCTGATCAGAGCCCGGGCGAATATCAAATTCCGGCGCCCGGTGGCATCTCTGACAGCCGGCACCGCCATTGTTTGGCGCCTGCATATAGAGCCGCTTGCCAGCATTCTCATCAGCCGTGAAATTTGGGAATGGCGCATTGTTTCCATTCACCTGCGCCCGTCCCTCATCATACTTTGAATCAAATGACTGAATGGACTTGGTGAATTGCGCCAAGGCTTCCTGGATGCGCGCTTCGGTTATCTCTGCATCCAAATACACGAACCGGAAGAGTTCATCATAATATTCGGTCGCCTGCATTTGCACGATGAGATCGTCCAAATCTGGACGACCATTTTCGCCGCTAAATCCCATTTCATTGTGATCTTGGATAGGTTGGCTTTCTTGCGCTTCATGACTCGGCGCGCGTTCATCCCAGAAGAAATCGGTCTCATCGGCGAACATTGTATTGATCAGACGCATCGAGTGGCGCCCTGTCAGCCCCCCTTCGACTCCGGTTGAAACAATGTCAGCATCACTAAAGCCCAAAGCCTGAAGGTGGCAGCTGGCACAAGAAATCGTTCCATCCGTCGACAATGACGTGTCGTAAAACAGCACTCGACCGAGGGTCGCCGCCTCATTTGTGATCGGGTTACCACCGTCATTGATCTTGGTGATGTAATCCGGGACGGTTTGCCCCTCATAATCCGCGAGGTTTTCCAAATCGATCGCACCGTTGAATACGGAGGCGATTGCGGATTGGTCGATGCCAACGACAATCTCAAACGTGTCGGTTACGGACTCGCCGTCCGGATCTGTTGCGCTGCAGGTGACAGTGATTGTGCCGGTTGAGGTCGGCGTGCCTGAGATGGTGCTTCCGCTCAATGCGAGCCCTTTCGCGTCGGCCCCAAAGTCCGCGCTGATGGTCAATGTGTCATTGTCTGGATCCGAAAAGGTGCCGCTGAGGTCTATGCTAAACTCGTATCCAATATTCGCAGATTGGTCTTGCACAGCATTTGAGACCGTTGGCGCGGAATTGACAGGTGCGACCACGACCGGCGTGCTCGGCGCAGACGACGAGTCGCCGCCACCACCGCCGCAGGCTGCGAGCGCTAAAACTGAGAATACGGTGCTGAATATAAGTCTCATCGTGCAAGATCCCTCAACATTGCATCCCCTTAGAACGGACGAAGCGTAACACTCCGTTGTGCGCGTTGTGTTAATTGCAGTTTATTCTCTTTTTGGTTGATCGACGTGCGTTAAAATAAGCCAAATTCGCGTATCTCTTTTCAGCATTCTTCAATCGTTTTGACGGCCAATGGCGCGGGGACATCCGACGATCATATGGCGGTGACAGACGATGTTTTGGGCTTGGCAAACCGTGGCGCACGTTCTCCTTTTGCAGGTGGCACTTGCATTCTATGTCTTGGCCTGGCCGGTCTTGCGCAAAGGTGCTTTTCTCGCATCACGCAAATTATCCAAGTGGTTTCCGGAATCGGATGTCGCGACCGACGCACAGTCAGCAAGAAAACAAGCTTATCGCGGCAATTGGCGCAACACCGAATATCAACGCACCCAAAGCGCCAACAAAGATCAGTGGCAGGACTATAGAAAGCGCCGCACGGAACACGCACGCCCGTCTCAAACGATGCGGTCGAAACATCTGCTGGCGCTTGGCCTAAACGAGCCGGTGCACTTGCTGGACATCAAAACCGCCTATCGCCGCCTGGCAAAAGCCTACCACCCAGATCGGTTTGCGTCGGATCGTCATAGCGACGACAAGCGCGCCTCCGCTGCCGCGCGCATGCGCGAGATTAATGCAGCTTATGATTGGCTACGCGCGAACGCCTAGATTTCCTGATTGTAAGCGCCGATTTCAGGGTACTTTGCGAGGCGCGGTTTCACCTCTTCGCGGAATAGAGCGACCATATCCTCTTGCGATCGCATGCTTTCGACCACAACGGCGAATTCAGGCTTGTTGGAACTCGCGCGCGCCAAAACCCAAGAACCATCTTCGAGTGTCACGCGTGCACCGTTGACTGTGTTCACATCAACCACTTTGCGGCCGAGAATCTCTGTGCCCAGCAGGCCTTTATATTCTTCCACGATCTTCTCGATGACGTCATATTTCACTTCGTCCGCGCAATGCGGTGACATGGTGAGCGATGTAAATGCAACGCCGAGCTCGCCTTTAAGGTCAGCCATTGTCTTATCTGGATTGCGGTCGAGCATTTCCAGAATGGCTTTCGCCGCGATTAAACCATCATCATAGCCAAGCCCGATAGGAGGGCGGAAGAAAAAGTGACCCGACTTCTCGAACCCAGCCAGGGCATCAAGATCGGTCGTGCGGCGTTTAATGTAAGAATGGCCGGTTTTGTAATAATCGACCGTCGAGCCATTCTCCTGCAACACGGGATCGGTTTTGTACAAGCCCGTTGACTTCACATCGACGACGAATTTCGCGCCTGGATACTCCTTCGAAAGATCTCGCGCGAGCATCAGTCCGATCTTATCCGCGAAGATCTCATCACCGGTATTGTCGATCACGCCGCAGCGGTCGCCATCGCCGTCAAAGCCGAGCGCGATATCGGCGCCATGCTCTTTTACAGCGGCAGCCATTGCGTGCAGCATTTCGCTGTCTTCCGGATTTGGGTTGTATTTCGGGAACGTGTTGTCGAGATTACAATCCATCTCAATCACGTCGACACCCATCTTGCGCAAAGCGTCGGGTGCAAAAGCCCCGGCCGTGCCGTTGCCGCACGCGGCGATAACTTTCAGCGGGCGCTTGATGGATACGCCTTCAGCCACGCTATCGATATATTTTTCGCGCAAATCATCGACGCGGAAATGACCGCCGCCGGCGCGCGGTTGGAAATCGCCGTTCAGCACGATTTCTTTGAGGCGTCCCATTTCGTCCGGGCCAAAGGTGAGTGGACGATTGGCGCCCATCTTCACGCCGGTCCAACCATTTTCATTATGGCTGGCCGTGACCATGGCGCAGCAGGCACAATCGAGCTCAAACTGGCTCCAATAAACCATTGGCGAGAGAGCTAAGCCAACGTCGAGAACTTCGCAGCCCCCTTGGACCATGCCAAGGATAAGTGCATTCTTGATCGGTTGGCTGATCGAGCGGAAATCGTGGCCGGTCACAACTTTCGGCTCGACACCCAGCTCGTGGAACAAGGTCGCCATACCCAGGCCGAGCGCCTGAACACCTGTCAGGTTCAGTTCGGGCGCTTTTTCATGACCAATCCCATTAAACCACCATCGGGCATCATATTCTCGAAATCCGGTCGGTTTGACCAATGGCAGAATTTCAAAGTCGAGCGTGTTTGGCGCGATGTCCGCTTGCGGTTTAGGCAACATGTGTAACGTCCTGGTGCAGATATTTCCCCTAAGGGGCGTTGAGCAGACTGAGATGCAAATAGCAAGCCCAAACTAAATTTAATATTGCCTATCGTATATAGAATACTATTTCCCTGCGCACCGGGGGGAAGAAGCTCTCCGAGTTTAGCAGGGAGTTGAGTATGAAACTCATCAAAACAGCGGCTGCTCTGGCAGCTGGATTGGCAATTGTCGGCGCTGCGTCCGCACAGGAATACTATGCTGGCGGCTCGATTGGACTGAGCCAACAAAATGATAGCGACAATTCCGGATCGACCGGCGCATTTACAACTGGCAATCTTGGCGACGGATCAACCTTGGACGTTGCATCGGGCACACCGTATGGCTGGTCAACCGAGTTCGACGGTGGCACTGCGTTTGGCGCAGAAATTGGCGCGCGGTACGGCAATGGTTTCCGGGCGGGGGTCGAGTTTGCTTATTCACAAGCAGATGTCGACACGCATACGGGTGTGACATTGGGCGGTGGCAGCATTGACGCTGTGGACGCCGCAGCGATTGCCAGCTCCCCAGACCCTCTCGGCGTGACGGTCGCCGCCGTTGTCGCGGATGGCCAAGGCGACATCACCAATACGGGCATCTATGGCAACATCTATTACGACTTTAACCAAGCTGGCGCGCTGCAGCCATATGTCGGCGTCGGACTTGGCTTCGCGGATGTCTCCGTCAATTATAAGCCATCTGGCATCACAGTGATCGACGAGAGCGAAACCAAGCTTGGCTATCAGATCAAAGCGGGCGCGACCTGGCGCTTGCAGAACCAGTGGGAGCTGTTCGGCGAATATGCATATCGCGCCACAGACGATATCGAGCTCGACAACCAACTCTTCCCAGGCTCGCTCGACATCGAGAATACACAAAACGTGTTCTCAATCGGCGCGCGCTATAAGTTTGGCGGCTAATCGATAACGTCACGCTTTTGCCAAACGGAGCCCCACGCGCAGATCGCGCATGGGGCTCCTTCAATCATGATCAGACTTCCAATAATATGCCGACGCACTGAGGGCCACAGACACAGCGGACATTGCAAGCGCCAAACTCGCTGTGCCGCTCCACCCCCAGGCCTGATAGAAACTTGTCCCCCCCCAACTCGCCAATCCGCCGCCGAGGAACATGAAGACGATATAGATCGTCATCAATCGGGTGCGGATCGAAGTTTCTTCCGTCAGGAAAGTCATACGTCCCGTCACGTCGAGCGTGGGGCCGAATACATTGGTGATGATAATCGGGATCATTAATAGCCAGAGACTGTGCCCAAAGACCAAGAAGAGTGCCACGCCTGCGAATTGGAATAACACCAATAGAGCCCGCGCTTTTCGGGCACCCGTTTTATCCGCCCAGGCGCCTAAGCGCGGGGTTGTGACGAGATTGATCAGCGCAAACAATGCCAAGTAACCAACGACATCAACGCCATATCCCATTTCAGGGCTGGTCAAGTGCAGACCTAATCCCAGCCAAATGGCGATGAATATCCCGAAATTGAGCGCTTGGATCACGCCCGATAACAGGATTTCAGGATGCTTGAACACAATCGGTCCCATCGACCCCAAAAGGCGCAGATAGTTCCGGTCTTTCGGCCTCTGGGCGGTGCGAGCCCCACCATCCATAGTGATCGGCAAGAGAATGGCGACAACCAGCATTAAACTCGTGGCAATCCAATAGACTGTTCGCCAGCCAAAATACTCAGCGATCACGCCAGCACCCGCGCGCGCCGCAAGAATTCCCGCGATAATCCCGGTCGTCAGAATCGCCGTGACTTTGCCGAGCTCTCCTGGATCAACGCGTTTGGACGCGTAAGTGGGGATGAGATAAGGCGCGATCGTCACGAAGCCGAGGACCGTCGATCCGATCAAGAATAAGCGAAAGTCCCAGGCCAGAGTCATCATCAGCATGGCCAAAAACTGACCCGCGACGAAAACACCGGTCAGCATTCGATTGCTAAATTGATCGCCAAGCGGAAGGAGCAAGAAGATGCCGAGCGCCAGCGCAATCTGATTGAAGGCCGGGACCAATCCAATTTGCGCGGACGTGACACCAAAATCCTCAGCGACGCGGGCGATGATCGGGTGGATGTAATAGGCGTTAGCCGTCACCACAGCAGACGCCAAGGTCAGGATCCAAACCTGTCGCTGGCTCAGACGCGCTGCATTGGGTTCGGAAGGTGATGGAGGTGGCACGCGCAGACTTTAGGCGCGTGACTCATTGCTTGATAGATATGACGCGACGCTAGCGTGACGCCTGCGTCAAGAAAGCGGCTATCCACTGGCCGACCAAGTCATTATCGATGGATGTCTCGAGGCTTTGCTCAGCAGCATCTACCATTTCATGACTGAGTTTCGTCCCTCGGCGCACATTGTACAGCGCGATTGAGAAGTCCGGACTAAACTCCGGATGCCCCTGGAAACTGATCGCCTTCGCGCCCGGATAGGAAAGAGCGGCAAACTCACAAAAGTCATTTTGAGCAAGACGCACAGCACCTGGCGGCAAGGTTAGAACTTGGTCTTGGTGACTGACACCGAGACTAAAGCCTTCAGGTGCAGCCGCTCCCATCCAAGCTGGGGCATGCTCTATTTCATAGACGTGCCGTCCGATGCCCCAACCCTTCTCCGATTTGGCCACTTGCGCGCCCAAAGCATGAGCGATGGCTTGATGACCGAAACAAATGCCAATCTGCGGCTTCTGCGCCTCCGCGGTCCAGCGAATGAAATCCATCAGCGGCGCCATCCATGGCATATCGTCATAGACCCCCGCAGCAGACCCGGTGATCAACACCGCGTCCAGCGTCGCGGGGTCGGGCAAAGCCTCACCCGTCGACAGCGCGATCGTCTCAAACGACCAGTCTGGCAAATGCGGCGCAAGCAACGCTTCGAACATGGCCGGGTAATTCGGCCAATCTGCCCGAATTTTCTCAGGCGCGAGGCCCGTTTCAATGATGGAGAGAACAGGCATTATTGTCCGCGATTATTGTAGATGGGATCATCAGGGTGGTTTCGACCAATCGGCGTGAGCGCTCCAAAGCGGTCTTCTTCCGACCCTGCCGGCGGCGGCGAGGTCTCGACCCAATCAAACACCACTGTACGATTTCGGATACGCCACTCTCCATCTCGTTGTTCGAACCAGTCGACATATCGCCCTTTCATCTCGAGTTCCTGCATAACGCCTTTTGCATCCGGCTGGCGTTGAAATGCCGAAAAATAGCTCTCGACGGCGGCCCCGCCCGGTTTGAACTCAATCAGAATGTTATGGATCTGGTGAATATTCCGCTCGGCATATTTGAGCGCATTGAGCGCCCAATCAACGAAGCCAGATGCGCTGCCCTGATACGGGCCATGATTGTCCGTACCATCCGGCCAATAGGCTGAACGCAAAGCCGCTTCATCCGCGCGGTCGATGCCGCGGCAGTAGCGATAGAGACAGTCACGGATGGCCTCGCGATTTAACAAGTCGTGCAGCTTGTTTTGATCAAAAGAATGGTTGCTCATGTCTGTCACTCTGTTTGCGTCACCTAAGGCGCGCTCGACATGTTGGGATCACTCATGTCGCGTGTCGAGTCGCTGACCCAGTCCTCAATGCGTTGCTCTAGCGCGTCCAGCGGCATCGCCCCTTGGCCAAGCACAACATCGTGGAACACTCGAATGTCGAATGCCTCTCCCAAGGCGTCCTGCGCCATCGCGCGCAACTCGAGAATTTTCAACTCGCCCACTTTGTAAGCCGTGGCCTGCCCTGGCCAACCAATATAGCGCGTCACTTCGGTTTGAATATTGAGCGGCGCAAGGGGGGTATTCTCTTTGAAACACGCTTCAGCGGCGGTGCGGGTCCAGCCATAATAGTGCAGCCCCGTATCGGCGACCAAGCGACAGGCCCGCCACATCTCGTAAGAGAGCTGACCAAACCGCTCATATGGCGTGCGATAGAACCCCGCCTCGCCCGCTAGCTTTTCGGCGTACAAGCCCCAACCTTCGCCAAACGCTGTGGCATAATAGGATTTACGGAACTCCGGTACGTCTTGCAGCTCCTGTGCGAGCGCGATCTGTAGATGATGCCCCGGCACCGCCTCATGCGCGGACAAGGCTGGAAGCTCATAGAGCGGGCGCTGATCGAGCGCATAGGTGTTGACCAGATAGGTTCCCGCAATCCCTTTCTCGGCATCGCCGCCCGAATATCGACCGGTCGTGTATCCCGGCGCGATCGCCGCTGGGACGGCTTCGACTCCATATGGCAGGCGCGGCAAGGTTCCAAAGTAACGCGGTAAGATTGCATCCAATCGCTTGCTCATCTCCGACGCTTTTTCGAGCAACTCTTCCGGCGTCCTGGCGTAGAATTGCGGATCGGTGCGCAAAAATGCGATGAACTCGCTGAACGAGCCTTCGAATTCCAGCTCCTCAATGATGGTCTCCATCTCAGAGCGGATGCGCGCGACTTCTGATTGGCCGAGTTGGTGGATAAACTCGGGCGTATATCCTGCGCCTGCTGTGTGGAAATCAACCGCCACGGTGTAGGCTTGCTGCCCGCCCGCCATAGAGACCAGACCTGGCTCAGTCCGGGCCACGGGCGCATATTCCAATTCCATGAAATTGAGCAGCGCCGCATAGGCTTCGATTGCCGCCGCAACCGCCACGCGTCCCGCCTCGCGAAGTTCGGTGATTTCGGCTTCGCTTAAAGCGGATGCCTCGAGCGAGGCGAATGGCGTGTAAAGCGTGCTTGCGGTCGGATCATCGACGATTTGCGCGCGGATCTGCTCAATTGACGTGCGCAATGGGTCGCTGTGCTGTGTCCAGCCGGTTTCCATACCCCGGCGCATATTGGCCGTGTGTTGATTAAAAAAGCGCGGCACGTCATTCAAGCGATCAATCCAAGCTTCGGCCTGCGCCCGGCTGGTCACGCGGGTCCGCAGCGCAGTGTACGCGGGCAAGGCGAAAAAGCCCCAATCACCGGTGAAAGGAATGCGGGCCGTATCATATGCGTTGGCATTGATCTGTTCGGTGAGAAGATGCCGCAAAATCGGCACTTCCGGGCCTTCGGTTGTATAGCCAAGTGCATCTAAGGCTGCGAGCATCTGAGAAGCGGACCGCGCGCGTGCTTCGACATAGCTCGGCGTTACAACTGGCCAGCTGCGCGCCTCTTCGCCCGTCGCGCGTGCCGTTTCTTCGGGATCGCCTGCGCGGTCAAACGCTTCATAGCGTTTGATAATCTGATCTAAAGACTGTGTATGACCGATGGGTGTTAAGAGCAACCAACCCATCCCCCCCAACGACATCGCACGAACACAATGTTCCCAATTTACAAAGAATGACCTCACTCAGTTTCTCTTCGTACCGGCAAGAATAATCGAAACACTCTGCGCTATTTTACGGAGTTCGATGAGAGATGGCGCATACTGCCCCCATCTAAACATTTCATCATCCGGGTTGGTCGCCATATCTGTTGTGAATCGAATTGGCCCTGGATGAACATCACCAATTGGAATTAAATCAGGGTGTGAGAACCACTTTTGATAGGCCGCGAAGCGTTCTTTGATCCAATCGGAAGGATCTTCTTCAATGTAAAGGTCGATTGCATGAATCCACAATCCGCCGGGTTTCAAACACTCGAGCCCCTCTTCCAAAAACGCGTCTAACATTTCAGTGGGCACATGCTCAACAACTGAAATTGAGAATACGACATCGAAAGCAGTGCTTGGAATTTTACCAGACTTTTCTCCGAGAAAAGCTATGATATTCTCCACGCCTTCAATCTCGATTTCTTGGGTTGGACCATTGCCTTGACCTTCAAATTTCTCGATATTGAAGCAATGGTTTCTCGCAGCCAAGGCACTCAAAATCTTTGAATTTCCACCGCCTATTTCAGCAATCGATTTGTTCGAATAGTCCTTAAGATGCGCAAATAGTGTCAAATCTTGGATAGATTTCAGGTGAAACGTGCCGCGCGCCCCGATTTCTTTTTCAAGATTATTTTCCCACGCGTCCCATAACATCTTTTTTTTGATAAAATCAAGCATTCGTTCTTCTTTGCAATAATGTGAATGTCGCTCTTCAACTGCTACTCGAGCAGCTGACTCAGCTTACGCAGCAATTTGAAGTTGACAACGCCTGTCATTCGACTTGGCGTTTCAGTCCTCAGTTCGCCCAAGTCGCTCGGACACTGCGCGGCCTCACCCAGCGGCAGTCACAAACTGCGTCGTCAGAGACGTAGCACCGCGTTGACACGCTATCCGACGCGCTTAAGAACGGCGAAAAAGCAAAGATATTTGCACGGAGACAATAATATGGCTGGACAGGGACGGGCTGACCCACGCCCGCTATCGCCGCATCTGCAGATCTGGAAATGGCATTGGACCATGGCGGGATCGATCTTTCACCGGGTGTCAGGCGTTGGACTTTATGGCGGCGCTTTTCTGATTGGCGCTTGGCTGATTTCCCTCGCAACCGGTCGTGAAGCGTATGCTTTTGTCGAAATGATCGCGTTTAGCCTGCCCGGTCAGATCCTCCTATTCCTCTGGTCAATGGCGGTGCTTTACCACTTGGCCAATGGGCTACGTCACCTGATTTGGGACGGCCCAATGATCGGCTTCAATCCAGGGCTCGCCAGCCTTTGGTCTATGTTCAACTTCGCCTTTGCGATTATCGGCGCCGCGGTCATCTGGTCGCTGGCTTCGTTCTACTAGGAGGCCGATATGACGACGAGTGCAAAATCCGTTCGTGGCCTGGGCTCAGCCGGTGTTGGAACCCAGCACCATATCCGCCAACGCGTGACCGCTTTGGCCCTGCTCTTCTTGGTGCCGTGGTTCATATATTCGATCATTCATGCCTGCAAAGCAGGCTATGAGGGTGCGCTGATCTGGGTGGCGCAACCCGTGAATGCAATTTTGCTGATTTTGACACTAAGTGCGGCGCTTTATCACATGCGTTTGGGCATGCAGGTCGTCATTGAAGACTACATCGCTAAGAGCGGCACGCGGCAGGCGCTTCTAATCCTGAACACGTTTGCGGTGATCGCCCTGGCAGCAGCGACTATTCTGTCGGTGCTAAAAATCTGGTTCACGGCGGGCGCCTAAGGCGCAGACGCGGGAGAGGAAAAAGATGAGCGAGTATAAATTCGTCGATCACACCTATGACGTCGTTGTTGTTGGCGCGGGCGGCTCTGGCCTTCGTGCGGCCCTCGGCGCCGCCCAAGCGGGCCTAAAAACAGCCTGTATCACCAAAGTCTTCCCGACCCGCTCGCACACCGTTGCAGCGCAAGGCGGGATCGCGGCGTCTCTCGGCAATATGGGCCCAGATGAGTGGCAGTGGCATATGTATGACACGGTCAAAGGCTCTGACTGGCTCGGCGACCAAGATGCGATTGAGTATCTCGCCCGCGAAGCGCCAGCTGCTGTGTACGAGCTTGAGCACTGGGGCATGCCGTTCAGCCGGAACGAAGACGGCAAGATCTATCAGCGCCCGTTTGGCGGCCACACGACGGAAATGGGCAATGGCCCTCCGGTCCAGCGCACCTGCGCGGCCGCTGACCGCACCGGCCACGCCATGTTGCACACGCTGTACGGCCAGTGCGTGAAAGAAGACACTGAGTTCTTTATTGAATATTTCGCGCTCGACTTGATCATGGATGATGAAGGCGCGTGCCGCGGTGTGACCGCCTGGAAACTCGATGATGGCACGCTGCACCGGTTCCGGGCGCAGAAAGTTATTCTGGCGACCGGCGGCTATGGCCGGGCCTTCTTCAGCTGTACGTCAGCTCACACCTGTACCGGCGATGGCAATGCCATGGTCCTGCGCGCAGGCCTGCCGCTGCAGGATATGGAGTTCATCCAATTCCACCCAACCGGCATTTATGGCGCCGGCTGCCTGATCACAGAAGGCGCCCGCGGCGAAGGCGGATATCTCACCAATTCCGAGGGCGAGCGCTTTATGGAGCGCTATGCGCCAAGCGTGAAAGACCTCGCCCCGCGCGACATGGTCTCGCGCTCGATGACGATTGAGATCCGCGAAGGCCGCGGAGTTGGACCGAACAAAGACCATATCTTCTTGCACCTGGAGCACTTGCCAGCCGAGACGCTTGCAGCGCGTTTGCCAGGTATCTCGGAGACGGCGAAAGTCTTTGCCGGCGTCGATGTGACCCGCGAGCCAATCCCGGTTCTGCCAACTGTCCACTATAATATGGGCGGCATCCCAACCAATTATCATGGCGAAGTGCTGACCAAGAAAGACGGCGACCCAGACTCTGTGGTCCAGGGCCTGATGGCCGTCGGCGAAGCGGCCTGTGTGTCGGTTCACGGCGCCAACCGCCTCGGATCAAACTCTCTGATCGACTTGGTCGTCTTCGGCCGCGCGGCCGGTCTGCGCTGCGGCGCGACACTGGAAGCCGGCGCCAGCCAGCCGACCATGCAGGATTCGCAAACAGACGCGCACCTCGCGCGGTTCGATCGTATCCGCAATGCCAGCGGTGAGCACACGGTCGCCGATCTACGCCTCGAAATGCAGAAAGCGATGCAGGAAAACTGCGCCGTCTTCCGCACCGGCGAAGTCTTGGATGAAGGCGTCGAGAAGATCGAAGCGATCTACAAGAAGACACCAAGCATGAAGATCGAAGATCGCGGCCTGGTCTGGAACACCGATCTGCTGGAAGCGCTTGAATATGACAATCTCATCGGCCAAGCAGCGGTGACGGTGAACTCTGCCGCCAACCGCAAAGAAAGCCGCGGCGCGCATGCCCGTGAGGATTTCGACAAGCGCGACGACGAGAATTGGATGATGCACACGCTGGCCTGGTCTGATGATGCCGGCAAAGTGAGCATCGATTACCGCCCTGTCCACAATTACACGATGTCGAATGAGATCGAGTACATCAAACCCAAAGAGCGGGTCTACTAGGAGCAAAGCATGGTACAGCTGACACTTCCAAAAGGCTCAGCGCCGAAAAAGGGAAAGACGTGGCCAAAGCCTGAACGGGCGAAAAACGTCAAGAAATTCAAGATCTATCGCTACAGTCCTGAAGAAGGCGGCAATCCGCGCTGGGACACGTATTTTGTCGATATGGACAAATGCGGGCCGATGATCCTGGACGTGCTGATCTATATCAAAAACCATGTCGACTCGACGCTGGCCTTCCGCCGCTCGTGCCGTGAAGGGGTTTGCGGGTCCTGCGCCATGAATATTGGCGGGCACAATACGATTGCATGTACGCAAGGCTGGGATGAGATTGCAGGGCCGCACATCACCATCGCGCCTTTGCCGCATCAGCCTGTCGTCAAAGACCTCATCCCGGACCTGACCAACTTCTATGCGCAGCACGCTTATGTGCAGCCTTTCTTGAAGACGGACACGCCGGAACCCGAAAAAGAGTGGAACCAGACCGAAGAAGAGCGCGAGCATTTGGACGGTCTGTATGAGTGCATCCTTTGTGCCTCATGCTCCACATCCTGCCCATCTTATTGGTGGAATGGCGACAAATATCTCGGCCCGGCCGCACTGCTGCAGGCCTATCGCTGGTTAATCGATAGCCGCGACGAAGCGACGGGCGAGCGCCTCGACGATCTAGAAGATCCGTTCAAGCTGTATCGCTGTCATACGATCATGAACTGCGCTCAGGTTTGCCCGAAAGGTCTGAACCCCGCCAAAGCGATTGCCAAGATCAAACATATGATGGTCGAACGCGTCGCTTAAGGCCGACGCGGACGCAAAAAATAAGGGCGGCGATCGAAAGATCACCGCCCTTTTTAATGTTTCTACTGCTTACTGAGCAGCTGGCGCTTCGAGGCTGGCGAAGACTGACGCTGCTTCTGTGCCTTCTTCGATAGAGACGCGGCGAATCTCAGCCACAGCCTTTGTCATGAGCTCATCGCGGCATGTCGCATCTTGCTTCGGTGTACCAACAAGTGGTGAAGCATATGTACAAGCTTCATTCGCTTGCGCTTCGAGTGACGCGAGAACGATCTCAACGCCTGATTCGGTTTCCAGCAGCGCGCGATCATAGGTCATGTCTACGGTGATGGCTTTGCTTTCAGCTTGAGCAAAAGGAGCTGCAAACGCAGCAACGGTAAGGAGAGTAGCAAGTGTTTTGCGCATTGGAATATTCCATTCATTGCGACGACGGCCATTGAGCCGACTGGGAGGACGATGCGAGACAAGAGCGCCTTTTTTGACCTTTTATGCGCCGGATTTGGATCCGAACACGGCCTATTTCACGCCTTATCACATGCTCTTGATAGCAGAACACTGAACAATAAGCAAATCATTTAGTGATTTTTTTGAGACTTTTTTTTGCCCTTGCCCGCTTGCTCAGCACTTCAGCTTCGACGTGGAACTCGGCGCATAAAAAACGGGCGAAGAGGTTCTCTCTCCGCCCGTTCTTCTACGATCGATGCGCCGACTTAGCGGGCGACGATCTCGTTTTCAGTCTCAACTGACGCGAATACATATGTGGTCGCTTGGCCATCTTCCAAAGCCGCCAGGCGGATCTCGCCAATGGCTTTCTCAACCAGATCGTCGCGACAATCGCGATCGAAGGATGGCATACCGGTAATGGCTTTTTTGAATGAGCAAGCTTCAACAGCCTGCTTCTTAATCGACTTCAGGACGGTTTTTGCGCCTTCTTCAGTGCTCAACAGCGTCGAATCGTATGTGAACTGCACTGTGATTGGAGAGCCCTCAGCTTGGGCAAAAGGAGCTGCCATAACGACAGCGGCGATTAGAGTTGCAACAGTCTTACGCATTGTAAGTCTTCCTTTAGAGTTAGCGTCGACCCGAAGACCGACCAGAAACTCCTCCCGCAACA
>JBCBBY010000002.1:0-126721 GCA_038531195.1 Pseudomonadota bacterium | reverse complement strand
CTTGCTCGCCCAAGGCGCAGACTTTGAAATTTTCCGAAATGATGGGGAATGGTCGGAGGGGGGAACTTCGGACCACTTTGCCGTCTTCTCAGGAATCTACTTCACGCCTTGCGATGCGGAGATGCCCTCAGACGAGGAGCGGGCTGAAATTGCCGCGCTTTGGCCCTTGACCGAGGGGGCGTCGGTTGAGCTTTCATCCGGCGATGGCGCGGCATTTGAAATTGGCGCGCAACGTGACTTTTTCCTGATGGGAAAGAAATGGCCCGCGCACGATATTACGGGCAAATATTTCGGCGATGAGCCAAGCGAGGAAGGGCTCATCGTTTTGGACGACATGCCGTTGACCGTTGCCATTCGCTGGCAAGAAGGCGGCTCGGATACCGCCACATTAGTAACTGCGCCAACGTCCGTAGCGTCAAGTCCGGTCGATACGGACTTGATCGGAAACTGCGCCAGTTTATTGAACACTGAAACAAACGAGAAATGATCGGAGGGCCACGCCGTGGACTTTAACTTCACTGAAGAACAGACAATGATCCGCGACAGCCTCGCCCGGCTGATCCGTGAACAATATGACTTCGATACCCGCATGGGTGTCGTCAAAAGCGAGAGCGGATGGCGCCCAGAAATGTGGGCGCAGTTTGCAGAACTCGGTCTCCTCATGGCGCCGTTCAGCGAAGAGGATGGCGGTCTTGGTGGCGGTCCGATCGATGCTATGGTTGTTATGGAAGAGTTTGGCAAAGGCTTGGTGGTTGAGCCGTTCGTGCCGAGCGTTGTTTGCGGTGGTGGGTTCCTCAAGCACGCAGGCTCGGCCGCTCAAAAAGAAGAGCATCTGCAAGCGATTATGGGCGGGGCGAGCACATTTGCCTTCGCTTATGCTGAGCCGCGTGGACGCTACAATTTGGCCGACCTTGAGACGACTGCGAAAAAAGACGGCGCCGGCTATGTGTTGAACGGACACAAAGCCGTGGTGATTGGTGCGCCATGGGCGGACAAGCTGATCGTTACAGCGCGCACGGGCGGCGACCGCCGCGACACGGGCGGGATTTCGGTCTTCATCGTCGACAAAAGCGCGGATGGCGTGACAACGCGCGACTATCCAACCGTTGATGGCCGCCGCGCTTCCGAAGTCTATTTTGAAAACGTATCCGTCGGCGCTGACGCGCTGATCGGCGCTGAGGGCGAAGCTTTGCCATTGATCGAGCAAGTGGTGGACGAAGCGACCGCAGCGACCTGTGCCGAAGCCGTAGGCGCCATGGGCGTCGCGCATCAGATGACGGTCGAATATTCACGCCAGCGCAAGCAGTTCGGCACGCCGATCGGCAAGTTCCAGGTGCTCCAACATCGCATGGTCGATATGTTCATGGAACATGAGCAGTCGATCTCTATGACCTATATGGCGACGCTTAAGCTCGACGAAGATGCTGTTGAGCGTAAGAAAGCGGTGTCAGCCGCAAAAGTCCGTATCGGCCAGTCCGGTCGTTTTGTTGGACAAGAATCAATCCAGATCCATGGCGGCATGGGGATGACGGAAGAGCTGGCGGTCGGACACTATTTCAAGCGCCTCACCATGATCGATAGCGAATATGGCAATGTCGATCACCACATGCGCCGTTACACGACGCTCAGCGCGACGGAATTGAAGGCCGCCGCGGAGTAAGATCTCCTCTTTCGATTTGACATTTGACCCTGCTGCGCAATGCTGCGCGGCAGGGTTTCTTGTATTGGAGCGAACAATGCGCGGTGTGATATTGAGTCTTCTCTCGGGACTTGTGCTGGCGGGTGTCGCACACGCGCAAGATGCCGAAACGCCGCCACCGCCGTGCTCGGGCGAAGAATTTCATCAGTTTGATTTCTGGCTCGGCGAATGGGAAGTTATTGCCGAACCGGATCAAACGATTGCCGGATTCAACACAATCACTCGCGAAGAAAATGGCTGTCTGATCCTGGAGCGCTGGGAAAGTATCAGTGGCGGAACCGGACAGAGCTATAACTTTTACAATCCGGCGACCGAAAAATGGCGGCAAGTCTGGGTCAGCCAGGGGGCAATGATCGACTATGAAGGCGGTTTAACTGAAACCGGATCCATGAAACTCGAGGGGACGATCACATATGTCGGATCCGGCCTGCAGGCGGACTTCACCGGCGAATGGACGTTGAATGAAGATGGGACTGTAACCCAGCATTTCGAGCAATATGATGCTGAGACCGAGCGATGGACCCCGTGGTTTACAGGGCTCTACACGAAGATTGAAACCGATACCCCCTAACGGTTCAGCGCCCACATAATTTGCGCTGCCAGCATTAAGACTTGCATACTGGCGAGGCCCAAGAACACAGCGCGCCAGCGCGTGCTCGTAAAGCGCACCCATAAGACGATGAGGGCGCCGAGGGTGAAGACGCTTTCGATGACCCCGCCCAGCCAACCATTATAGTCTGGATCCCAATAAGAGACGGGCGAGAAAAACCGCCAATTGCTCACCGGCCAAAAATGTCGGTGCGCGTCATCTGCATGCAATGGAAAGTCGAGTGCCAAATGAATAAGCGCCGCTGCACAAGCCGCTGACACCAGGACCCATTTCCGGTGCAGAGCTAAGAGCAGCAATACGCCAAACAGAACGAACGAGTTCGAGACAGCGCCAAGCGTCTGCCATGGCTCATTCCAATATTGCACAGACCACGTCTCTTCGCCGCTCCAGCCTTGGATCCTGCTCCACGCGAAGAAGACAAACATTGACGCATCCGGCACAAATGCACCAAGCAATACAGCCCAATTTCGTTTGGGTGATTGCGGCCGAGACAAAGCGGCGGCCGCAATGACCATGTGCGCGACGGTGTTCATCTGCAAAGAACGGCACAGGACTTACCATGAGGCAAGTGGTGACACGTGCATTCGTGACGGTAAAAGCAACACAGATAGTTTTGGAGGAACCCCCCGATGTCCGTTATTGAACTCGAAAAGCGGGGCGCAATTGCGATCCTGACTTTGTCTCGTCCCGACATGATGAACGCCTTGGGACAAGAGGGGGATGGCGCCGCCGTCGCAGCGGCATGTGCTGAGATCGAAGATGATCCCACCATTCGCTGCGCCATTTTAACCGGGGCAGGGCGCGCCTTTTCTGCTGGCGGCGATGTCAAAGCGATGCGTGACCGAACGGGCGCGTTCGCTGGGTCGCCTTACAGTGTTCGCGAAGGCTATCGCCGCAACATTCATCGGATCGTCAATTCGCTCTACAATTTGGAGGTTCCGCTGATTGCAGCTGTGAACGGCGCTGCGATCGGTCTTGGGTGTGATGTCGCGTGTATGGCCGATGTGCGTATTGCCTCGGACAAGGCCAAGTTTGGCGTGACCTTCTTAAAGCTGGGTTTGATCCCGGGCGACGGCGGGGCGTGGCTTCTCCCGCGCATTATCGGCGCCAGTCGCGCGGCGGAATTGCTCTTCACAGGCGACGTGATTGATGCGGCAACGGCGACGGAATGGGGATTGGTCTCTCGCGCTGTGCCGCCTGAAACCCTGATGGACGAAGCGATGGCCCTTGCAGAGCGCATGGCGCAGCAGCCACCGCAGAGCCTGCGCGTTGCGAAGACCCTTCTCCGCCATGGCACGACCGCGAGTTATGAGACCATCATGGAAATGTCGGCGGCCGCGCAATCTATGATGCACCACACAGAGGATCACATTGAAGGGGTCAATGCGATCCTCGAAAAACGTGCGGCAAGGTTTGAAGGCAAATAGAGCTAAAGCGCTTTGCTAATTACGAGGCCGGCAAGAAGAAGCCCGCCCGCATAGGTGCCCAAAGCCCCGATGGCTTTGAGAACATGAGGCTTTTCCAAGGTTTTGCATGTGAGAAAGCCGAGGGCGTGAATCACACGAGATACGGTGACGACAATAATCGTCCACATTGCGAGACCGCCGAGGTCGCGGCCTTGATAAGCAAAACCAACGATCAGGAAAAGCCCGATCAAAAGCGCCGCATATTCGGCTGTATTGCCATGCGCACGCTGTGCTTTGGCCATTGCTGAAGCGGGGTCGAGCGGCGCGTTATAGGCGATCGTTTGACTCGAGCCGCGCTGAACGCTGGTCCAGAAGGCCAGCAAGAGTGTAAGAATAACTAAGCTGGCGCTGCAGATCAAAATTGTTGCATGCATTGTGAATAGGCCTCCCGTTTATTTTGCAATGACTTTATGAGGTTTCGCAAAGAATCGCAAAGGAGGTCGCTGTGCCAACACCGCGTCAGCATATTTCAACGGGCTCACCCTTCGAGAAAACCATGGGCTACTCACGCGCCGTCGTGCAGGGGGATTGGTGCTTTGTCTCTGGCGTCACCGGTTATGATTATGAAGCGATGTCTCTGCCTCAGGGCGTCTCAGAGCAAGCGGAGAATTGCTTTCAAACCATCGCCAAAGTCTTGTCCGAGGCCAATTTTTCCATGGCTGATATTGCGAGGGTTCAATACACCGTCACCGACCGGGCGCTTGTTTCAGACATCGGTCCCGTCCTCGAAAAGCATCTCGGAGATATTCGCCCAGCCGCGACCATGGTGATTGCGGGCTTGATCGAGCAAGAGATGCTGATCGAAGTCGAAGTCACGGCTTTCAAAGGATAAAAAATGGGGCAGCGCGAGGCTGCCCCAGTTCGAAGGAAACGCAATTTGTAGGGAGTTACCTAAAATCGCGTTCTCAAGGTCACGCCGTAAGTGGCGGGATCCTGAGTGAATTGACCGCGAGCCCGGGCGCCTTCGCCCCCACGCAGCGGAATATTGAATGTGACATTCTTGGTGATCTCATCGGTCACGTTGCGACCCCAAAGTTCGAGCGTCCAACGATCATCTGGCGAGGAAACACCCACGCGCAGATTGATCTTGGTGTTGGAGTCTTGAATGTCACCTGGCAGCACAACCGTGCTGAGCAACTCTGTTGGCTGGGTACTGGTTCGGCGATCTGATTCATAACGCAGGTTGCCGTTCGCGAACCAGCTGAACCCGCCAGCATCGACCTCGTAAGTGGCCCCTGCAACAATCACGTTTTCTGGCGCGTTGGTCAGGCTGTTGCCGCAAAGGTTTGCTGCGTTCGGGTTGAAGGCAGGATCTGTCTGATCGAGAACATCGCAATCGCTTGGATATTTCGCATCCGAATAGGTCCAGTTGAAGTTGGCAGACAGCACGTCACTCAGTTGTGCCTCGGTTTCGAGTTCGATCCCGCTTGCTTCGGCTTTGCCAACATTAAAGGTTTGGAACCGGATGCCGGTAAACTCCAAGACTTGGAAGTCTTCTAGGTCCTGATGGAAGACCGCGATGTTTGCACGAGCGCGACCGTCAAACAGAGTAGACTTTAGGCCAAATTCCCAAGCATCGATTTTTTCCGAAGCAAATCGCGGATCTGCGCCGCCAGCTGCCGCGGAAGCATCCAAGTTGAAGCCACCAGACTTAAAGCCATGCGTGAACCCGCCATAGACATTGATGTCTGGCGTAATCTCGTAACCGAGCTTGACGGTGTAAACGAGTTCATCGTCTTCAAACGTATCGTTGAACTCCTGCGGGAGCAGACCGTCCAAGCCGCTTCCAGAGAAGGCGCCGAAGAATGGTCCAAAATTCTGCTCGTTGAACACTGGCGCTGCGAAGATGAAACAGTTCAGCGCGACCGACGCACCAGCCAAGCTTGCAGGAATGACGTCAGGTTGCGTCGCCAGCGTTGTGAATGTCCCGAGACAGGCATCAAAGTTGCCGCCTTCTTGGGTGAACTGGCCATCTTTGGACTCATCAACATAACGAAGGCCGACGGTCAGATCCAAGCGATCTGTGACGGCCAAAATGTTATGCGTGAAGATTGAGAAAGACTCGCCTTCCTGAAGGAACGCGTTATCCGCGAAATCACCTGTCGCATCGACGCCGCCAGCAAACGCCGTGAGCAAGTCAACTGGCGAACCAAGGAGACCCGCACTCACACCAGCTTGATATTCGTCAAGCAACGTAAGCGACCCGCGGGAATCGATAGTTTCCTCAGAATAGTAAAGACCGATCAGCCAATCCAAACGATCATCAAACGCGGAGTCCTGCAGCCGCAATTCATGTGTCGTGGTTTCGATGGTCGTGACATTGCCACCTGGTGTGAAAGGCGAGCCCGGAAGCGCTTGCGCTTCAGGTGAACGACCCACTGTGAAGATGTTTAGTCCCGTATAATCGGTGCTGCGGAAGGTCTCATCTTCAAAGTCGCGGTAGGCGCCGATATAGGTCAACGCCCCTAAAGGTGTGTCGACATTATACTCGATCGAGAACCCAAACTGCTCGAATGGGTTGCCGAACTCGCTGTCATTTGAGCGAAGATTTTCGAGGGCTTGCGGGCCGACATTCGGCGCCCCCCCATTTGACGCAAACCCGGCGGGTGCGAAGGCTGCCGCGGCTGCAGAGTCGGTAAACCAAACGGCGTGACAGCATTGCTCGTCAGCTTCGGAATAATCAAGGATGGCGCGGAACGTTCCCCGCTCATCGAGATCGAGCAGAGCTTGGCCGCGCAAAACGATGCGATCTCGGTCGTGGCTTTCAACCCCATTCAGGCCTTCAACGAAACCATCTTGCTGGCGTAAGGCGCCTGATAGCCGCACGGCTAGTGTGTCTTCGATCAGTGGCGCATTGATACCACCTTGTACATTCACCAGATTAAAATTGCCGATGGTCGCATTCGCAAAGCCCTCAAATCCTTCGAGGTTTGGCGCCGCAGTCTTGATGTTCAACGCACCGGCGGACGTGTTGCGTCCAAACAGCGTGCCTTGAGGGCCCCGCAAGACTTCGATTTGCTCCAAGTCGAGGAGGTCACCTAGCGCGACGCCGGGGCGAGAGAGATATACGCCGTCCAAGAAGACACCGACGGAGCTTTCCAGGCCGATATTGTTACCGGTTGTGCCAACACCGCGAATGCGCAGTGTTGTTCCGCCTGTCGTCGTGTCAGAGCTGTTCATGTTGAAGCTGGGGGCAACGCTGTCTAATGAGGTCACGTCAGCGACACCTGCGCGCTCCAAGGTTTCCGGATTTAAGGCCGTAACAGCGATCGGAACGTCCTGAATAGATTCCGTCCGCTGTGTGGCGGTCACTGTAACTGTACTGAGGCGACGGCTGTCATCTTCTTCGCCTTCTTGCGCCAATACGGTCGGTGAGGCCAAAGTTAAGGCCATCGCCGATACGCCGGCAAAAGATACAATTCGATTGTGCTTTAATTTCATGTCTTTCACTCCCTATGCCGCGATTTTTTGTTTGAGTTGAACGTTTGTGAGAACTCGTGCGGTCTGGAACAGGATTTGTTCGCCTGACGGGAAGGGTCAAGTCACTTTTTCTCGAGGAGACGTGATCGTGACATCTATACCACGATCTCGACGGGTGCGACGAACCCGCGCGCCGCTTGCAGGGGGCGAACGTGATACGCATTTAGCGCGTAGGAGATCACTATGTTTCGAACCCCCATAAAATCAGGACTGATGCTGAAATGCGGACGATGCGGGCAGGGTCAGCTGTTCCATCGATACTTGAAGTTCAATGAGCAGTGCAACGAATGTGGGCTTGATTTTTCGATCGCGGACACAGCCGATGGTCCGGCATTCTTTGTCGGGTTCCTGGCGATGATCCTGTTTGCGCCGTTTTACTTCATTCTGCCAATGGTGGATGCGCCCCTCTTGGTTTTGTTGTCCCTTTGGGCGCTTCTGATTTCATCAATGAGCGGCTTTTGCTACTTGCTTTTGCCTCGGTTCAAAGGCGTGCTTTTTAACCTTCAGGTTCGTCACAAAGCTGAAGAAGCGAAATTTGAAAGCACCGGCACCCATGGCGCGCCGCCGCAGAACTGGCGACGCTGAAGTTTGATCACCAGGGCGCGTTGATCCGATATAGAACACGCGCCGCTTCGCCCGTGACGAAGAGATTGCCATCCGGGTCGATTGCGACTCCATTAAAGACTTGTGAGGGTGGCATTCCGGCGGCGCCAGGCGCTCCAGCGGGGATGGCCGCCAGTTCATGACGATCACCATTCTCTTCAATCTTGGTGACGCGTCCGGTTTCAGCCTCGACCACCACAATCGCAGTCTCAGTGACAAGGAAGCCTTCAGGGCCGGCAAGATCGCTGGCGACGACTTCCGGCGTTTCCAGGGCAATGCCATCACGCGCGATGATTTGGATTTCACCCAGTGTTCGATCGCTGACATAGAGCGCGCCCGCATACACCTGAAGGCCACCTGCGGCGGGGAGGCCGCTTGCGAGGACGACCGGATCTCCGTCTCTAAGCAGCGTCACGGTGCCTTTGAAGTGTTCGGAAACCGCGATCCCATCGCCATATCTTATAGCTGCCACGGGCCCTAACAGGTTTGGATAGTGGGCAAGACGTTGCTGCGTTTTTGGGTCCCAGACACGGACGTCGCCATCGAACCAAGAGGTTAGGATCAATGCACCCCCGTCTACGGATAGATTGATCGAGCCGCCAAGCTCGCCGACCCCAACAATATTCCTTTGCGTGTCTATGATCTCGCCGGTCTTGCGGTCATATCCCCGAATGGCATGAATATCAGCCACCCAAACCGTATCGCCCATCAGTCCAACGCCGCCGGGATGTGATAGTCCGCCCGGTTGCAAAGTGGTGATTGAGCCGTCTTCATTTACCCGCTTGATGAAGCCATCGACGAAGCTCGACACATAAGCTGTATCATTCGCGTCGAATGCGAAATTATCGAGTCCCGGATCAAATGTTGCGACCACTTCCTTGGTGCTATCTTGAACCCGAATAAGCTCGCCGGTCGCAGTATCGAGCACATGGAGCACGCCTTGGCCGTCAAACTTAATCGCGGCTGGCGTTGAAAAGCCTGTCGCTTCGACCCGGCGTTCGTTTGTGTCGACATCATAGCTTACGACTTCACCAACAAACCATCGCGGACCATAGAGACGATCGTCCGGGCCCCAATCCATCCCATTCAATCCACAGCCCGGGCCGAGATCGTCGGCGATCAAGCGCGGCGCTTCCACCCCGGCAGGATCGAGTTCGTAAAGATTGGTGCCGAGAAAGCATTGCGAGACGAACAAGCGGTCATCGTTAGAGAATGTGATCGGGTTGGATCCCGGCGAAAGTTGTGCCGCGATGATTTTCTCACCGTCAGTATTAAACCCGGCCACTTCGCCGGTCAGGATGGAGGTCCAATAAAATGAGCCGTCTGACGCGAAAGCGACGTCATCAGGACCAATTACGCCGTCGGCGGCCGTGTAGCGCTTTATCTCTTCACCGGTTTCAGGGTTGATGACGGTCAGATCTGACCCGATTACGGATGCGATGTAGAGCAAACCGTCCGGTCCAAAGTGAATACCATTCGCGCCGGCAATATTCGCCCCCGTGGCGATCACTTCGAGCGTCGGCGGTTCGGTCTCTGCCGGCGCACTTGCTTCTGCTTGTGTCGTGGGCGCCTCGACTGGAGCTTCGCTGCATGCCGCCAAAAGGCCGCTCGCCAACAAGATTGAGATACCGGTGCGCATGGATGTCTTCCTCCTCGACTGTCTCCGCGCCACATCGATTGCAGCGCGGGTTGCGTTCATCGCAAGTCTTCGCGTCGTTCGTATCAGATCTAGCTGAATCTCCAAACACATATCCATGACCGCGGGGAAGGGCTCTGCGGTCTGGCAGAGTTGCGTTAATCGGTCTAAATCGCACAACAGGACAGAGACGGGATGCCGGGTATGCAATTGAAAGACTGCCACAATTTCGCAGATTTCCGCAACTTAGCGAAACGGCGTCTGCCCGGACCCATCTTCAATTACATTGATGGCGCGGCCGATGACGAGCTGACATATCGCCGAAATACAGAGGCCTACGAAGATGTCGATCTCGTTCCAAATGTTTTGGCGGGGGTCGAAACCGTCGACATGTCAGTCGAAGTTATGGGGCAGACGCTCGACATGCCGCTCTACTGCGCGCCGACAGCATTGCAGCGTCTGTTTCATCATGATGGCGAGCGGGCCGTCGCTAAGGCGGCGACGAAGTTCGGGACAATGTTTGGGGTCTCTTCGCTCTCGACCGTGTCCGTTGAGGAGATCACTGACCTCGCGCCGGGGCCGAAAATGTTCCAGTTTTATTTCCACAAGGATCGCGGGTTGAACGATGCGCTATTGGAGCGCGCGCGAGCTGCGAAATTCAATGTGATGGCCTTGACCGTCGACACGATTACCGGCGGCAATCGCGAGCGGGATTTACGAACGGGGTTCACGTCGCCGCCGCGCCTCACATTTGATTCGCTCTTTAGCTTTGCAGCGCATCCAAGTTGGGCATGGAACTTTCTGACCAAAGAAAAATTCGACATGCCGCACCTATCAGGTCATGTCCGCCAAGGGACGAATGTTGCCATCTCGGTCGGCGATTATTTTTCGACCATGCTGGATCAATCGATGAATTGGAAAGACGCTGAAAAGCTGTGTGCGCAATGGGACGGGCAGTTCGCGCTGAAAGGGATTATGAGCGTTGAAGATGCGCGACGCGCCGTGGATATAGGATGCACGGGCATCATGGTCTCCAACCATGGCGGTCGCCAGCTGGATGGCGCGCGGGCGCCGTTCGATCAACTGGCAGAAATCTGCGACGCGGTCGGTGACCAGATTGACGTCATTTGCGAAGGCGGTGTTCAGCGCGGGACACATGTCCTGAAAGCGCTCTCTGTCGGGGCAAAGGCCGTTTCGGGCGGGCGGTTATATCTGTACGCCTTAGCCGCGGCGGGCCAAGCCGGTGTCGAGCGCGCCCTTGGGAATTTTCGAACCGAGATTGAGCGCGATATGAAATTGATGGGCGCTAAGCAGATCAGCGATCTCGCCCGTAAGAATCTGAGATGGCGCTGAACGGCAGGCTACTCCCAGCTGCCGCCCAAAGCTAAGTTCAGGGAAATCCATTCATCCAATTGCGCGCGTTCAATGCTCACGACGTCGCCCTCGTTTGAGAGCACGCGTTGCTGAATGGTGAGAACGTCTAAAAGATCTGTTTCGCCTTCTTCGTAGCGCAAGTTGACGATGCGAAGAGCATTATTGGCTTCGACAGCCGCTTCTTGAAGCTGCACGGCGCGATCGCGCAACACCACGGTTTGGTCAAGCGATCCTTCCACGTCCTCAAAAGCATTTAGGACGGCTTCGGCATAGTTTGCGATGGCTTGTTGTTGCTCTGCGGTGGCTTGTTCAACTTGTGCTTCTCGGAGCCCGCCATCAATCAGCGGGGCGACTAAACTTGTCGCGGCCTGCCACGCGACATTGGTAGGGTTGAGCAGACTAACAAGGTCGCTTGAAGATCCACCAAGACTGCCCGTCAGGGAGATGGATGGCATACGGGCCGCTTTCGCGCTGTCTACATTGTTGAACGCGGACGCAACACGCCGTTCTGCTGCAACAATATCTGGGCGTCGTTCCAAAATCCCGGACGGGAGACCAGGCGGGGGCGGCGCAGGAATATCGGGAAGGTCCCGTCGGACTTGTACATCCGCGGCTGGATATCGGCCTAGCAACACTTCCAAAGCGCGCAATGCATCGCGCTGCGACCCTTGTGCGGCAATCAAGGAGGCCTTCGTGCGCGCCAAGTCAGACCGGGACAGCGCCACATCTTGTGATGTCGCCAAACCGAACTCGAATTGAACCCCCACAATCCGGTCGGTCTCATTCAACGCGTCGAGTGTGTTCTGCACCGTTTCGGCCTGCAGATCCGCTTCAATCGCTAGGAAGTAAGCCCGCGCAACAGCGGCAGCTAGGGAATACTGACTGTAGACGTAGTCTGCTTCCGCCGCCTGCGCGCTCAGAATGGCGGTCTGATTTCCGGCGCGAATGCGGCCCCAGACATCGATTTCCCAGCTGGCTTGTCCGGTGAGCGAGTAACTATCACCGCCGGTATCTTCGATATTGCCGCTACGGGTCGCGCCCGATGACAGGCTGACCGAAGGAGAAAGGGCTGCCCCTGCCTGGCCAGCCAGAGCCCAAGAGCGCTGCACATTTGCGGCGGCGGATTGCAGATTACGATTGTTTGCGAGCGCTTCCTCAACCAAGGCAGACAGTACTGGATCGTCCAGCTGTCCAATCCAACCCGCCTCGACCGGGCCGACGCGTTCGCTTGCCATCGCCCAGGCATTCGGAGTCTCCGGCAAGCTCGCCCGCGCCGCGGCGCCGGCTTCCTCAGGCGTGGTGATCGTTGCGCAGGCGCTCAGCGCCGTTGCCGTAAAGAGAAAAAGTAAGGATCTCATCATGCTGGAACGAGCTCCTCATCTTCCGGTTCGGGGGCAGGCGGCGGCGTCGCCGTTTCGTCGCGATGAATGCCGAAGAGTAGGGCGTACAAAACCGGCGTCACCAATAGCGTGATCAGCGTGGCGAAAGAGAGACCGAAAGCAAGCACCACTGTCATCGACTTGAAAAACGCGTCGAAGTAAAGCGGTAGGATGCCGAGCACGGTCGTAAATGCGCCCATCGTAACAGGTCTCAAGCGGCTCGCAGCTGACTCAACCAGGGCGTCAAATCTCGGCATGCCAGACGCAATGAGCTCATCGGTTGAGTCGACCAGAACCAGCGAGTTTTGGATGAGTAATCCTGAAAGAGACAGCAATCCCAAAATACCCATGAACTCCAATGGGGTCTGCGTGAATGCCAATCCAACAACCACGCCCACGATCGCTAGCGGGACGATGGACCAGATCACAATCGGTTGCCTTACCGCGTTGAACAACACCACGACCACCAACACCATGGCCAACAAACCAAGCGGAATTGTACTCGCGAGATTGGATTGCGCCTCACCTGAGGAGCCGGCTTCACCATCCCATTCCAGCGTATAGCCAGGCGGTAATTCGATCGCTTCTATTTTAGGTTTCAGGCGTGAGAAGAGCGCGTCGGCGAGCTCGCCCACCGCGGGGTCCGATTGGGCTTTAATCGACAGCACGCGATCGGTGCGGAGCAGTCGTGCATCACGCCAAATTAGATCTCCGTCATCGATAACCTGCGCAAGTGGCACAGGTTGCTGGGTGGTCGGACTGATGATCTGAATGGAGACCAAGTCCCACGTGCTGGAACGCTCATCTTCGGGCGCGCGCGAGATAATTGGGATGAGCGTATCGCCTTCGCGATAAACACCGCGCTGCAAGCCGCTAAAATTCTCGGCGAGGGCATCGGCCACATCTTTGCGGGTAATGCCAACGCGTTCCCCTTTGTTTTGAGAATATTCGGGCTGGAAGACTGGGACGGGGCGTCGCCAATCATCTTTGATCAGAACGGCTTTCGGATCGTCCGCCATAATCTGTTTGGCTTGATTGGCGAGGTTCCTGAGAATAGCGGGATCGGGTCCGGAGAAGGTCGCTTCGATCTTCGAGCCGCCGCCAGGGCCTAATCTAAATTTCCAAACCTTGGCTTGGGCGTCGGGATAATTCGCATCAACATAGTCTTGGATTTGTCGGATCAGCTGATCATTCAACCGATAATCCGAGGTGCGCAACAGGAGTTGGCCATAAGAGGAATTATCGGACCCGACCTCATATGTCAGCATATAGCGTAGCGTGCCGCCGCCCACTGTCGTCTGGACATGTTCAATGCCGTCAACGCCCTGCACATAATCTTCGAGCGCGCGCATATCCTCATAAGTGCGTTCGATGTCGGTGCCTTCTGGTAAGAAATAGTCGACCACGATTTGAGGAGACGTTGAGGCTGGAAAAAAGCCTGACTGCACGAAGCGAAATCCCCAAATAGCGAGGATGAACACCAAGATCGTCGCGGCGAGTGAGATTGCCTTTTGCGCTAACACGGCGCGGATCAAACTCTTATACCATGCCATAAAGCGGCCATCTGGCTGGTCCGACGAAACGTCAGCCTGGGTCATTTCTGGGAAAGCCCAATAACAAAACAAAGGCGTAATCGTGAAGGCGAGGACCCAGCTCAGCCCCAAAGCGATGAAAACGACCCAGAACAAAGAGTTGGTAAACTCCGCCGTATCTCCTGGCGCGAACCCGATTGGCGCGAATGCGATAATGCCGACCAGCGTTCCACCAAGTAGAGGCTTCATATTCTTACGCGTCACCTCGATCGCGACATCAATCTTCTTTCGTCCCTTTTGAATGCCCACCAGCATGCCATCTGTGATCACGACACCATTATCGACCAGCATGCCGAGGGAAATCACGAGCGCGCCGAGCGAGATCCGATGCATCGGAATCCCGGCGACCCACATGATTAAAAGCGTCGCGGCCATGGTCAGCAACACGGTGACGCCCATGACCAGTCCGGAGCGGAAGCCCATAAATATCAGCAATGTTACAAATACGATGGCGAGCGCAGAAATGACATTCCATGCAAAGGCCGCAATCGAGTCATCTACGACTTTGCCTTGGTGATAGTATTCATGCAGGACCATGCCGCCCGGACGCAAAGGTTCAAGCGCCTTGAGCTTGGCATCTACGGCTTCACCCATTTTGACAACATTGACGCCGGACAAGTTTGAAATACCAATTCCGAGCGCCGGCTCGCCATCATAGCGCAAGTATAGCGGCACTGGATCGCGATAGCCGCGCGTGACGTCGGCGATGTCCCCGAGTCGGGCGATTCCGCCCGTCCGCTGATCGCCAATATAAAGCCCTTTAATCGCATCCACTGAGGTGATTTCACCGGATGGGTGGACGACGATCCGTTCATCGCCGACCAATACATCTCCTGCGCTGGCAACGGTATTTTGTTGGGACAGGGTGTCATAGATCTGATTGAGCGAAACGCCGAGCGAGGCCGCGCGATCGCGGGATACTTCCACATAGATGACTTCTTCTTGCTCGCCGACAATTCCGATTTTTGCGACCCCTTCGACCAGAAGCAAGTCGCGGCGTAGTTCTTTGGCATAGTCGAATAAATCGGTCGGCGTGTAGCCTTCTCCGGTGAGCAGATAATAGATCCCATAAACATCGCCAAAATCGTCATTCACCACGGGCGTGCTCGCGCCTGGGGGAAGATTGCGTTCGGCGTCGGCAATCTTGTTTCGAACTTTTGTCCATACAACTTGCAGATCAGACTTGCTGGTGGACGACTCAAAGCGAATTTCGACGCTGATATCGGACAGCCCAGCTGACGAGACGGAGTTAACGGATTTGACCTCGGGGAGCTGCTGCAGGGCCGTCTCCAAGGGCTCGGTCACTTCGTTCATCACTTCTTCTGGTGATGCGCCCGGATATTGCGTGACGACCTTCGCGACCCGAATGGTGAACTCTGGGTCTTCGAAACGCGCCATATTGTTGAATGCCAGCCAGCCGCCGACCAAGGCGATGATCATCGCGATGCTGCACAGCATTGGATTGCGGATTGACCATTCTGCGATGTTCATGACCGCCCCCTCTTAGCGCGGTTGCCAGGGGCGAACGATCATGCCCTCGCTGAAGAAGGTCACGCCCGCCTCGATCACGGTCTCGCCGCCCTCGAGCCCGTCGACGACGGTGACGTTTTCACCCCCCTCCGCGCCAACCAGAACGCGCTGTTTGGTGATCTTGAAACTGTCCGGATCCACGATCCAGACAAATGTTTCGTCGCCTTCAGAAAGGATTGACGTTAGCGGCACAGCGATCCCTTGCGGAAAAAGGTCCGTAACGCCTCCGAAATCCAACGTCGTTGAGACGGTCGCGGTCATGCCGGGTAAGGTTAGGAAGTCCTCAGGCGGCGTAAAGGAGAAGCTCACCTCGTACGTCTGCGTCTCTGGGTCCGCCGTTCCCGCCGCTTCGCGGAATTCGGCTTGAATCGGGACGTTCGGCGCGGAGTCGAGCTTTACGTTCACGCCCACCGGATTGAGTTGAGGAATACGCGCGATAATCGTGCCGGGCATGTTCACCACGGCCTCAACCTCTTGGGTTTGGATCATCGCAATCGACTCTTTCGCTTGAACGTTCTGAAACCGGCGCGCTGAGACCTGTGAGATGGAACCGTCAAAAGGCGCGCGCAAGACCGTGTCACTCAATCCCTTCTTGGCGTTATCTAACGCTGCGGCGGCAATGTCTCTTGTGGTTCTGCGGGTTTCCAAAACGCTTCTTGAAATGGCATCCTGCGCGGCTAAGCGCTCGGCGCGCTCGAGCTCCGCCAAGGCGTTGTCATACTCGGCTTGTGCTTGGGCGACTTGGTTCTGCGTGTTGCGATCGTCTAAACGGGCAATGACCTCGCCGCGTTCGACCAATTGTCCCTCTAGGACGCTCAATTCGCGAATTTCGCCGGCCACTTGAAAGGTCAAGTCTGCTGACTCAATCGCGCGAATAACGGCGGGAAAGGTCAGGTTGCGCTCCGAGTTTGCACGGGTGGCTACCGTCAATTTTGCCGGGCGAACTTTTGCCGGTTCATCAACTGATGTTGTATCTCCTGAACACGCGGCCAGGGCGATCAATGACAGTGTCATTATCGCTGAAGAAAGAGTTTTCATATTCCGATCCCACACGGCTCACCTTTGATGGCGTTTGAGCACTCTTAGATCGGCCTGTCACCTCGTTTTTTAATGCATTTGATTAAATCGGCGGTTCGGGCGCGGGTTTGATCAACTCGCCCTCTAAAGCGTGAAAGCTGAAGCTGTCAGGATACGGTCTAAGGGGGCATAGATTTCCCGCTGGCTTTCAACCCAATTTGAGTTAGGAAAGGCCATGTCCACGCTGCGCGCCGCTTGCATCCAGATGCGCTCGACACCTGAGGTCGAGACCAATATCGAAGCGGCCAGCGCTTTGATTGGAGACGCTGCGGGCGATGGCGCGACCTTCATTGCGACGCCAGAAATGACAAACATTCTGGATATTCGACCCGGCCAGGCGCGTCCAAAGATCAGACCAGAATCTGAGGATGCTTGCCTGAAAGCGCTTTGCAACTTGGCGGATCGTTTGAAGGTTACTTTGCTCATCGGATCACTGGCTGTCGCGCTGCCGGATGATGAACGGTTCGCCAATCGTTCCTTTCTGATCGGCCCGGCAGGTGAGATCTTGGCGCGTTACGATAAGATCCACATGTTTGATGTCGAAGTCGGTGACGGTCAGGCCTACCGAGAGTCGCGCGCTTATCGGGCGGGGCGCAAAGCAATCGTTGAAACCACGCCGGTTGGGCGGGTTGGGATGAGCATTTGTTACGATGTGCGGTTTCCGCACCTTTACCGGAGTTTGGCGCAAGCTGGAGCTGACCTCATAACCATTCCAGCCGCGTTTACGCGCGTCACGGGTGAAGCGCATTGGCATGTCTTGGTCCGGGCGCGGGCAATTGAAACGGGGTGTTTCGTGCTAGCCCCCGCGCAGGGTGGTTGCCATGAAGATGGACGCGAGACGTTTGGACACTCCCTCATCGTCTCTCCTTGGGGAGAGATCATTGCAGAAGCCAAGGGCGACATGCCGGGGTATATTTCAGCAGATTTGGATTTGGCGCAGGTGCAAAAGGCACGGACGCGAATACCTTCGCTCCACAATGATCAAGACATCTCTTTAATTCAGGGCTAGAGCCTCGAGGCGTTACAGAACTCTGGCATAGGCGTTTAGGAAAGACTCTTTCAGGGCGGCAGTCCAGAGGTAAGCACATAGCGATATCCTATTGTCCGAATTGCCAGGACGCGGCGATCTTGAAGTTTGTGCCCGGTTCGGACACTCCAGCGAAGACCCGCTCATAGTCTTCGTCGAATATGTTATCGACCCCAACGTCTAAACGCAGACCTTCGACAAAGTCCGGGCGGTAGGTGGCATATAGGTCAACCACAACATAGCCATCTCTCTCATCTTGGAGTGTGAAGCCGCCCATTCCGTCTGAGACACGTTGCTCAAAGTCCGAGGCGTGCTGTACGCGGGCGCCAAACCGGCTATTCCACTCCGGGACTTTGACGCCAAGATTAACCGCCACCCGGTCCGGGGTTAGAGAACCAATGTCAGATCCATCAGAGACGTCGGTGCCTTCGATGGTCGAGAAACTCGCCCGTGCAAAGAAACGACCTGAATCATAATTTAATTCTCCCTCCCAGCCTTCGAGTTCAGCTTGGTCTACATTCGCAGATTCTGAGGTGCCGAACATGCAAGGCTGAAAGAATGGCGGCGCAAAACAAGTCGCGTCAGGCGCAGCATTGACCGATAGATTGATCAGGTCGTCAGCTTCGGTTTCGAAGTAGCTGATTTTAGCTTGGAACCGGTCAGAATCGACAAAGATCTTGCGGAAGTCGACCCCCGTCCCAAACTCGAGCGTTTTGGTGTTTTCAGGAACCAGATCGGGATTCGGGATGAAGTTGTTCGGGACGAACTCAAAGGAGCCCATTGCTGGATTGAACAAGACGGGGTGCGGGACAAGGAAGTGGACACCGTCGAGATAAAGCTCATTGATAGAGGGCGCGCGGAACCCTTCAGAATAGGATCCGAAAAGGCGTAACCATTTAGCACCTTCAGGCGCGAAACTCGCGGCAAATCGAGGCGAAATCGCATCATCCGAGTTCTGTTGATCCGGTGCGATGTCGGAGCTGCTTTCAAACTCGTCATAGCGCACGCCTGGAATGACCACGAATTGACCCGCTGGCGTTTCGACAACAGCTTCCAATTGCGCGAAGACGCCGGTAAATTCACTTTCGCCATTTGGGACGCCGCCGCGCGTGCCGTCGGTGGTTTGGTCGTCGGTCCCGACTTGTTCGTCTTTATACCAATCACCACCGATCGTGAGCGTCATATCCGCGGTGCCGAGAACGAACCGAGACGCATTTCGAATGTTGAAACCCGTGGTCTCGATATCTCGAACCGTTATTCTCGGGATCGTCGCATCAAACTCGTCGACATCGCTAGATGTTTGATACGCGTTGAACCCGAGATCAATTAAGTCATTGGCTTGTGGGTTAAACGTCATTCCTAATCGGAACGTTTCTGTCGTGATTTCTTTTTCAACATCCTGATCGAGGATCCCATCTCCGGTTCCACTCGTCCCCTGACCATTGTTCGGTTCGATTGCCGTGTTTGCAAACCGTTGCCAGGATCCCTCAAACGTGAGCGCGTCGGTGATGGCATAGCTGCCTTTGACGAGCGCAGTTTGGATGTCGTCATCTGAAGGTAAGTCGACCCCGGAGGCGAGTGCGATGTCTCCAGATTGGCGGATGCCGAAACTAGCAATACCATCGAAGGCGCCCTGTCGCGTATAGGCTGTGATCGAGGCCAAGGACTCCTCGTTGACGCTCTGATAGCCGACCCGCGCGCGTGCGCCCCAGGTTTCTTCCTCTTTCAAGAGATCGTCGGCGTCGACGCTCTCGAAGGCAAGGACGCCGCCGACTGCGCCGGACCCGTAAAGCGCCGAGGCGGGGCCACGAACGACTTCAGCTGTGCCAATCAGTTCGGGATCCACAAAAAAGCGGCCATCGTGCGCGGATGTGAAGCTTTGGCGCGCACCATCGAGAAGGATCAGCACGTTCTGGCCAGAAAGGCCGCGGATGCTCGGGAGTTCCCCTGTTCGCCGGGGACCAAAGCCAAAATCTACGCCCGGAACGTCGCGGAGAACATCTGAAATAGCGGAGGGTGCAAGCGTTTCAATGGCCTCCCGGTCCACGACTGTGACTTGTCCAGGATAATCGAAAACGGGGAGGGGGTTTGACGTGCCGTAGACTGTGACAGGGTCTTCGCGCAATTCTTCGTCGGTCGCGTCATTCTCTTGCGCAATCGCGAATGGAGCGATGGAGAGTGCGGTGGAGGCAACGAGCAGCGCAGGTAGGTTTTGGCGGTTCATGCGGAGGGTCATTCTGAAGTTCCTGGTATGAATTATTATTGAGAATAAGTCTCATTTGCGCTAATCGACTATACTCGAAAAAATGCAATTGCAAGTCATTCTCGTTTGCATTAGTGAGGAATACAACTTATCGGCGCGTCGGCCGTGACGCCTATCAGGAGAAAGATCATGGATTTCCCCAAAACGACTATTTGGTCCGTAACAGTGATGGCAATGTTGTCCGCGACAGGCTGCGCAACAGCTGTGGCACCGCCCTCCGCGATTGAAACAGTGGTCGAAACGCCGACCAATTTTGAGCAGGACAGAGACTCCATTCTCGCAATGGCTGGCGACTACAAAGTCACGTTTGATTTCACGGAGACTGTCTCGTTCGTAGAGGGATATGAGCTCAAAGAGCCTAAACTTTCAGGCGGGCATGAATCGGTGCGCGTCGTCGAAGACCGCGGAGATTACATTAGCATGCAACATCTTCTCGTGGTTGGTCCTGACGAATCTCCGTTTGTGGTCAAGCACTGGCGACAAGATTGGAAGTACGAACCCGCGCGTGTGCTGACTTTCATTGGCGGCAATGCCTGGGAATGGCGCGAAGTTCCCGCTGGCGAACGTGCGGGAACTTGGTCCCAAACCGTTTATCAAGTCGATGATGCGCCGCGTTATGGCGCCGTCGGCACCTGGGTCTATGAGGATGGTCTTGCCGAATGGACGCCGCCCCAGGCGTGGCGGCCTCTTCCACGCCGCGACATGACCACACGAGACGACTATCACGCCGTGGATGCGGTCAATCGCCATGTCATCACGCCTTGGGGGTGGGTGCATGAACAGGACAATTCCAAACTAATGTTGGATGGCGCACCACAGGCTCTGGTGCGTGAGGTGGGTGTAAACACCTATCGCGCGTTTGACGATTATCCGGTGGAAGCCGCGGAAGACTATTGGGACGGCACAGAAGAATTCTGGGCAGGTGTGCGTGCGCATTGGGCTGACATCGAAGCAGCGAATGATCGCTTCGCGATCACCATCAAAGGTGAAACTGAGCCGCTCTACATGCCGCTTCTAACACTGGCGAACGAGGTCAATGACGGAGAGAAAGATCTCGAGCCGGCATTGGTGGAGGCGCGTGCGGTTATTGATGGGTTTGTTACGCCGGAGATTGGAGCGCTCGCCGATCGACTTCGTCCGACGACAAAGCTGGCGAGCCTCGACGAGTCATGATGCGAGACCTTACTCTACTGGTCTCAGTGTATTGTTTTAGCGCTGTCGCTGCCGCTGATACAGCATATATCGAACCGTCTACATTCACACCCAAACTCGGTCAGACGATTACAGTCGAGACGTCTTTCAACGACCATTGTTGCGTGCCGAAACATGCGGTTCGGTCCAACCATTTTGCAGTGATCCATCCAGATGGCCGATCCGTTTCACCGGATCGGATAGAGATGTTCGCCAACAGCACTGTGATCGAACAGACGATCACAGAAGAGGGGACGACTCGGATCACCACGGGAGAGCGCCTCGGTCGCAAAGGCGGGGAGTATGTCCTACTCGATGGGCAGTATTTTTTGGTCAATAGTGACGAGGTAGAGCCGATCGCCGTTCCGGAAGGCACAACCATTTTGTCTTCGCAAACTGCCACCGTCTCTGATGCTTTCGTCACGATCGGCGAGCCGACTTGGCTGAGTGTGCAAAAGCCGATTGGCCGTCTCCAGCTGACGCCTCAACAGCACCCGTCAACGCTAAGAAGCGGTGAGATGTTCAATGTCACCATCACATTCGATGGCGCTGCTTTAGCCAATCAAGACCTCGTTTTAACGCGAAGCGGACAGAAGGACCGACAAGGTGATGACGGGTTTTTGTTTCAGTCCGATGCGAATGGCCGAGTCTCAATCCCCTTATTTCACTCGGGAACGCATCTCATCATGACCCGAATGCAAGCGCCCGCGCCTGACGGGTCTGACACGGATATTCGAAGCTACACGACGTCGCTGACCTTTTCGGTCAACTGATTGCTCAAGTCTCGAGTCGCTCAGGCTGCCCTATCTGTCCGTTAAAACCGGAGTGCCGAGCTAACCTTCGCAACAAACGCGTTCGTCGATCGATTTGTGATGAAGTGTTGTGGTTGCAACCTGAGCTGTGCGCTTGACCTTCCTACGCGCTCATCGCAGGGAAAGGCCATGTCTGAGGCGCCGAAAAACCCCTCCAAAGATCAACACCGCGCAAAGCTCGGTCTCTGGCTGGGACTCGGAGCGTTGGCCTTAATCTTGGTTCTGTTCCTGTTCGGCCGGTACACCGAATTCCTCAACTTGGACGATCTGCAACGCGCCATCGCGACCTTTTCCGAGGGCCCTTGGGGGGTGCCAGCTTTGATCCTGACTTTTTGCGGCTGCGCGTTCATCGGCGTGCCGCAATTCATACTGATCGGTATTGCTGTCTATGCCTTTGGTCCGCTTTGGGGCGCGGTTTGGTCGTGGGTCGCGACGCTCAGTTCTGGTACGATCACGTTCTGGGTCGGTCGCTTTTTTGGGCAGGCGACGCTGCAGCGCTTTGGCGAGGGCCGGATCAAGCGGTTCACAGACTTTGTCGCACGCAATGCCTTCGCAGCGAGCGCGATTGTCCGCAATGTCCCCACCGGCCCGTTCTTGATGGTCAACATGATATTCGGCGCCATCCGCGCAAACTATCTGCACTATTTATCCGGAATGGCGATTGGCGTGATCCCCAAGATCGCTCTCGTCGCGTTCGGGCTCCAGGCCATCCGAGCCGCGCTGCGTGGCAATCTGCTTGTCGCCGCGGGTGCGGGTGTCGCGACGCTTGCCGTCTTTTTGGGTGGCTTCTTTTACGTGCGCCACCGTCGGCGCAAAGGGGAAAATATTGCGTTCAGCGCAGAATAGGCTGTTGACAGTCTTTGTCGCTCGCCGCATTGCATAGTCCATGCGCAAGAATTTGCCCCTTCTGAGCCTCCTCCTGCTTATCGGCCCCTGGCCGGTAGCGATGGTGCATTAGCGGCGCCGTCCACGGCCAGGGGATAGACCTAAAAAGTTTCTCATATCACCAGGCCAGACAGATGACCGACTCTACTGAAATTGTAATTTTTGACACCACGATGCGCGATGGCGAACAGTCGCCCGGCGCCTCCATGACCCATAATGAGAAGCTTGCCTTGGGTGAGCTCCTCGAGACGATGGGCGTTCACGTGATCGAAGCTGGCTTTCCCGCAGCTTCGGTCGGCGATTTTGAAGCCGTTCGAGAGATTGCTCGCCGGTCGAAATCAGCCACTATTTGCGGCCTCGCACGCTCGACTCCCGGCGATATTGATCGCTGCGCTGAAGCGGTCCGCCACGCCGCAAAGCCCCGAATTCACACATTTATTTCGACCAGCCCCGTGCACATGAAGCATAAGTTGAAAATGGGCCCGAATGCCGTCCTGGAAGCGGTCGGACGCTCGGTGGCACAAGCGCGCAACTTGGTCGATGATGTCGAATGGAGCGCCGAAGATGCGACCCGCACAGAGTTCGATTTCTTGTGTAAATGTATCGATGCGGCGATCACTTCTGGCGCGACCACGATTAATGTCCCCGACACGGTCGGATACTCCCACCCGGAAGAATATGGTAATCTGATCCGACACTTGCGGGAGACCATTCCAGATAGCGACAAAGTCATCTGGTCGACCCACTGTCACAATGACCTCGGTCTCGCGGTCGCGAACTCGATCGCCGGCGTCCAGCACGGCGCCCGGCAGGTTGAGTGTACGATCAATGGTCTTGGCGAGCGGGCCGGCAATGCGGCGCTGGAAGAGGTCGTCATGGCGTTCAATGTCCGACGCGATGATTTGCCTTTCCATACCGGGCTCGAGACGAGCAAATTGGCCTCAGCCAGTCATATGGTCAGCCGAATTACCGGCTTCCCGGTGCAGTATAATAAAGCGATCGTCGGCAAGAATGCGTTCGCGCACGAAAGTGGCATCCACCAGGATGGCATGCTCAAAAATGCCGAAACCTATGAGATCATAAAGCCTGAGGATGTCGGCGTCTCGAAAACCAGCCTCGTCATGGGCAAGCATTCCGGCCGTCACGCTTTCCGCGATAAGCTGGAAAGCCTCGGTTATGAGCTCGACAAAGAGAGCCTGAATGAGGCGTTTAAGCGCTTCAAAGAGCTCGCGGATAAGAAGAAGCACGTCTTCGATGATGATTTGATTGCTCTCGTGGACGATCAATTGTCGGCCATTGGCGAACGGATTTCATTTGAGAAACTGCGCGTCGTCGCCGGGTCCGAAGGTCCGCAAACGGCAGACCTGAGCGTTTTGGTTGATGGTGAGAGCCATTCCATATCGTGCGAGGGCAATGGACCTGTGGATGCGGTTTTCAACGCGATCCGTCAGATCATTCCGCACCAAGGCAAATTGGATCTGTTCCAAGTCAGCGCTGTGACCGGAGGGACGGATGCGCAGGCGGATGTCCATGTGCGTTTGAAAGGCGAGGGCATTATGGCCACTGGGCGCTCATCTGATCCGGATACGCTGGTGGCGGCCGCTAAAGCCTATATTCACGCGCTGAATAAGCTCGAAGCGCGGCGTTTGAAGCGCAAAGCGGCTTAAATCCGCACCGCGGTCCGCGCATCACGGGCGCGGGCGCACATTTAGGCGCGTCTCTCCTTACACGAGCGAGAGGCGCGCTTTTCTTCTTGATCGACTTCAAATGGAGATAAAAAGGGGCGATTGACCGTCATCGCACCTCGCTTGATTTCGCGCATAATCGTCTAAAAACAACCGAAAACGGGCCGAAACGTTAACAAACGAGGCGTTTGCATTAAGCATGTTTCAATATGGCACGTTCGGCTACTTCTCCGGTCATTATTGAGAGTAAACATAGTGTACGATCCGTACATGAGAAATGGGAAATGCCTCTTGCTTTAATTAAATCTAAACGGCATGAGGGTATAGGGCTGATCTAATAACCAATGCTGCGTGTGAGTTGAAAAATGAGCGCGCGATAAGAAAGCGGCGTAGAAAAATGATCGGAAGCCTACTCGGAGTTCTCTCCACGGACATGGCCATTGACCTCGGAACAGCGAACACGCTGGTCTATGTCAAAGGGCAAGGCATCAAACTCGATGAGCCTTCTGTGGTGGCCTATATGAACCAAGGCGGCCGCAAGATGGTTTATGCGGTCGGCGACGATGCCAAGAAGATGCTCGGCAAAACCCCGCTGAACATGGAAGCCATCCGTCCGATGCGCGATGGCGTGATCGCCGATTTCGAAGTCGCCGAGGAAATGATCAAGCACTTCATCCGTAAAGTGCACAATCGCCGGGCGTTCGTGTCGCCGCTGATCATTATTTGTGTGCCGAGCTCAGCGACGAATGTTGAACGCCGCGCCATTCACCAATCGGCATTGGCCGCAGGCGCGCGCGAAGTTCATTTGATCGACGAGCCATTGGCCGCCGCGATCGGCGCAGGTTTGCCCATTGAAGAGCCAGCCGGATCTATGGTGGTCGATATTGGTGGCGGGACCACGGAAGTTGCGGTTCTGTCGCTCGGGGGTCAGGTTTACTCGCGGTCTGTTCGTGTCGGCGGTGACAAGATGGACGAAGCCATCATGAACTATTTGCGCAAGCATCAGGGCATTTTGGTCGGTGAAATGTCGGCAGAACGTATTAAAAAACAGATCGGTACAGCCTTGGCGCCTGAAAATGGTGACGGCATGACCGTGACGGTCCGCGGCCGGGCAACAGGGGACGGGGTCCCGAATGAAGTCGAAATCAATGAAAAAATGATGGCTGACGCGCTTCAAGATCCCGTCAATGAGATTGTCGAGGCGGTGCGCATCGCGCTGGAGGCCATGCCGCCAGAACTTTCCGCGGATATTGTCGATCGCGGCATCGTTTTGACAGGGGGCGGCGCTTTGCTGCGCAACCTCGATGTGGTGCTCCGCGAGCAGGCCAGATTGCCGGTCATGATCGCCGAAGACCCATTGAAATGTGTCGCGAACGGGTGTGGATTTGTCCTCGAGAACCTCTCGCGCATGAAGAATGTGCTGTCGCCAGAAGTTTGACATGATTGTGGGGTAAGTCCCCGCGATCGATTGAGGAAGGAATGCGCCCATGCCACGCGCCAGCGGCAAGGGATACCGACAGCGACCGCTCCGCCGGTATGGCTTTTTTATAGCCTTGGCGGGGCTTCTTGCGCTTCTGCTTTTGCAAACTTCGCCGCGCCTCAGTGAGGGCGTGGAGCCGATCCGTACGGCGGCTTCTGACCAATTATTCCACGTCACCCGGCCAAGCTTGATCGACCGGATCAGCGGCGCCTCCGCAAAAGAGCGCGAAATCCTAGAATTACAGGCGCGTGTGCGCGAACTGGCGCAATATAAGGCGCTCGCGCTGACCATGGCGGAGCGGCTCGAGGTCTATGAAGAGATCCTCAATATGCAGGGCGAACCGGCTGGCGCTGAGGTAACAGCCCGCATCATGGCCGAAACAGATGGTCCATTTGCCGAGGCTCTGCTCGCCAATGCGGGCGCCACGAATGGCGTTAAAGAGGGCTATTATGCCGAGAACGATCGCGGTCTTGTTGGCCGCGTCGTGCAAGTCGGCAATCGCTCATCGCGCATATTGAAGATTACGGACTTTAATAGCCGCGTGCCTGTGATGGGCGAATCTAGCGGTTTGCGGGCGATTATGTTTGGCGGGCGCGATAATCTCGGTCGTCTGACCGATTTACCGGAACAGGGCGATTTTCTGCCGAATGAACGCATTTTGACATCAGGCGAAGGCGGGTTGTTCCCGCGCGGCGTTGTGGTCGGACATGTGCGCGGCGATAACGAGAAGGAGATCCGGGTGGATCTCTCCATGCTGGCCGGGCAATTGAGCTATGTGCGCCTCAAGCCGACCATCACGATTATCCCGCCTGAAGCGTCTCCCATCGAAACAGAAGTTGCGGAACTCAGCGAGGAAGACGGATCGTGAACGGGTTGAGCGCCATCCCGCAATGGTTCGTCGCGCGCTGGGAAGGCGCGCGTCCGCGGTCTCGGCTGATCATCGGCGCGATGGCGGTCGCGATCATTGGGTTGATCGGGCTGACACCAAAATCCTTCTTCGGTGTGCCGCTCACTTGGCCCTATGTCGGGCTGATTGCCGCCGTCGGATGGGGCCGGTCTGGCCTCGGCTTTGGGCCAATGGTGTTTCTCGTTCTCTTCGGTTTTGCGCAAGACGCGTCGCAAGCGCCGTGGGGGAGCCATGGGCTGGCCAACCTCTTGACGTATGGCGTTTCGGCCATGTTGACTCAAATGGCGGATACAGAACGCTCGCCCGTGCTCGGGTTTGCGCTTCCGGTTGTCACTTTGTTTTTCGGCATCGCGGTGGTTTGGCTGACCGCCAGCATCGCGTCTGGGCATTTGGTTCGCATTACGCCCATGCTCGCCGCTTATTTGGCGACGTTGCTGGTGCATATGGTCGTCGCGCCGCTATTCGATTTGAAGGTGCGTAGGGTCGTGGGAGGCGGCGTATGAACAATCGTCCCGTCGACAATTTGTTCAATCGCCGTGCAGTCATTGCTGCTGGCGGCGGTGCTGCGCTGTTTGGTGGTCTCATCACGCGTCTCTTTCAGCTGCAGATTATGGAACATGAGCGGTTTGAAGTGGCCGCCGCCGAAAATGGCGTGCGCCTCGATCTCGCGCCGCCTTTGCGCGGACGGATCCTCGACCGGTTCGGACGCGCGATCGCGGCGCACCGTCAAGCGGGCCGTGTCTCGATCGTTCGTGAACAAGCGGAAGATTTACCACGCTTACTCTCCGCGCTTGCCGATCAGATAGACATTTCGCCAGAGCGCCAGGCGCGTCTCATCCGCGATGCGCGGCGCCAAGCGAGTTTCCAGCCAGTGGCGGTGAAGAGTGAGCTTTCTTACGAGGATTTCTCACGCCTCGCGGTGCTCGCACCGAGCATGCCGGGTTTGCAAGTGGAAATGGCGACCACGCGCTCTTATCCACGCGGGCGCGATTTTGCGCACGTGCTGGGATATGTCGCGAAAGCCAGCGAGATGGACCTCGAGCGCCTCAGCGAAGGCGCTAATGCCCAAGAGCGGGCGGCGATCCGGCGCCTGTTTAAACACCCAGATATGCGGACGGGCCGGTCCGGCGTCGAGCGGTTCGCAGAAGAGTGGCTGCGCGGCGAAGCGGGCTTCCGCAAGCTCGAAACAAATGCGGCGGGTCGGATTATTCGGGAATTTGACGATCCAACTCTAGCGCCGCGTGCCGGGAAAGACCTCTATCTCACCGTCGATGCAGAACTTCAAAAGTTCGCCATCGATCGCTTCGGCAAAGAAAGCGGCGCCGCAGTCGTCATGGACATAGAAAGCGGCGATATTCTCGCATTCGTCTCAACACCGGCTTTCGATCCGAACGATTTCGTCAATGGTATCTCGTCTGCGGACTATGCCGTATTGCGCGATGATGTGGAGTATTCACCACTCTACCACAAAGCCTATGACGGCACATATCCGCCGGGTTCGACCTTTAAAATGGTTGTGGCAGCGGCGGCTTTGGAAGCCGGCGTGATTGATCCGAACGAACGGATTTACTGCCCAGGACACTACCGGTTCGGCAATAATACTTGGCACTGCTGGAAAAAGCGCGGCCATGGCTCGGTCAATATGCATTGGGCGCTCAAAGGCTCGTGCGACACGTATTTCTACGAAATATCCAAACGGATGGGTATTGAGCACCTGGCTGACTTCTCCAAACGGTTTGGCTTCGGCCAACGCTGGGAGCTGGGCTTGACCGGCGGACGCAGCGGTGTTGTCCCGAACGATGAGTGGAAGCGCGCGGCGCGCGGTGAACCTTGGTATGAAGGCGAAACGTTGAATGTTGGCATTGGCCAAGGGCAAGTCTCGACCTCACCGCTGCAGCTCGCCGTCATGACGGCGCGGATTGCAGCCGAAGGCAAACTGATCACGCCGAAGATTATCGGCGAAGGGCCGCGGCCTGAGGCGGATATTCCTTATGATGCGCCGATGGATCCTGAATTCATGCAGCGTATGAAAGCCGGCATGTTTGGCGTCACGTCTGAAGCCGGAGGCACGGCGCTCCGGTCTGGTGACCTTGGTCTAGGCGGTCCTCGACTCGCGGGTAAAACGGGTACGGCGCAAGTGCGACGGATTTCGGCCGCTGAGCGCGCCTCTGGTATTCTCAAAGGTGAAGACCTCGATCGTCGTTTGCGGGATCACGCGCTCTTCGTCGCGTACGCTCCACATGATGATCCGAAATACGCGATCTCTGTGATCGTCGAGCACGGGGAGGGCGGGTCTAAAGCGGCGGCGCCGGTGGCGCGCGATATTCTCTCGCAGGCGCTGAAAATGGATTCGCGCCGAACGCCGACTTATGTCCGCACGGCCTCGCGGGGCGGCAGCGGTGTCGACCATGGAGCGCAATAGCGATGGTTGCGCTAAGCTCCAATTCTCTCGACTTTAACCGCAAGTCCTTCTTCACGCAGGTTCGGTCATTGCCATGGGGCTTGATCTTGATGATCTGCGCGATGGCGATGATTGGCGTCGCGATCTTGCACTCAGCGACCTTCACCAATCCAGAAGAAGCCGGTTTGCCAATGCGCCAAGCGACGCGCTTTGGTGTCGCTTTGTTTGTTTTACTGTTTACCGCTCTCGTGCCGCTGCGATGGTGGTTCTGGGCCGCTTGGCCAAGTTATCTCGCGACGCTTGTCTTGCTCGTACTCGTCGAGTTTTTCGGGACAACCGGCGGCGGCGCGCAGCGCTGGGTCCAGATCGGCCCGATCGGCGTGCAGCCTTCTGAGTTTATGAAAGTGACGCTAACGCTGGCGCTGGCGGCATACTATCACAAACGATGGAATGATTATTCGGGCGGGTTCTTGATCCATCTCCCCGCGCTCGCCTTGATTGCCTTGCCGGCAGCGCTGATTTTCCGCCAGCCTGACTTCGGTACGACGCTGGCTTTGTTTGCCTCAGGCGGCATTCTGATTTTCCTGGCCGGCCTATGGTGGCGGGTGATCCTAGCGATCAGCGTCGCCGCCGTGGCGAGCATTCCAGCGATCTATTTCTTCGTCCTGCAGGACTATCAGCGCGAGCGGGTCGATACGTATCTTGCGCAGCTGACGGGCGCGTCGGTCAATGTCATGGATGATGGCTATCAGATTGAACAAGCCAAAATCGCGATTGGCTCCGGGGGCTGGACGGGTAAAGGCTATATGGAAGGCACGCAGTCGCAGCTCGATTATATCCCTGAGCAGCATACCGACTTCATTTTGACGGTTTTGGCCGAGGAGTTCGGCTTCTTGGTGACCAGCGGCGTATTGCTCCTCTGGATGTTGATCTTGGGGTTAGGTTTGGTGATCGCCCTCAGGGCGGCCAGCCTCTTCGCACGATTTGCGGCGGCGGGGGCCGTCGCGACGGTGGCCTTCTACATTCTATTCAACGTTGCCATGGTGCTCGGCTTGGTGCCCGTGGTCGGCGTGCCTTTGCCGCTTTTATCGTATGGTGGCACGGTGATGATCACGACTGCGGCGTGCTTTGGTATTGTCGGCGCGGTACATTTGGGACGGAATGATCCGCTCAATTCGCGGGCTTAGCCGGTTAGATCAAGCTTGCGTCAAAACCCAGTCCTCGCGTTGATTTTTGCGCGGCCATGGCTAGTCTCGCGACAAAATCACCTGGGAGAGTAGGAATATGGCAGCGATCGGTCGCAAGACAGATACGTGGGGCTCGCGTTTTGGATTCATTATGGCCGCGGTAGGATCCTCGGTCGGCCTCGGAAACTTTTGGCGCTTCCCGTTCACCGCCGGCGAAAATGGCGGCGGCGCATTCATTGTTATCTATATTGCTTGTGTCATCTTGTTCGGCCTGCCGGTCTTGATGGCCGAATACGGCATGGGCCGGAAATCGGGTATGTCAGCGATTGAAGGCGTGCATTCGCTCGCACGCGCAGAGAGCAAGAGCCAAAATTGGGGCTTTGTCGGTTGGGTCGGATCACTCGCGGCCTTCTTTATATTGACCTTCTATATGGTCATTTCGGCTTGGGTGATTGCGTTCATTCCGCAGGCCTTCTCTGGTGGATTTAGTGGCTTCACGGCGGAAACTTCCGGTGCCAACTTTGGCGAAACGATCGGTAATCGCGGCATGATTTTGGCCTGTCTAGGCGGCTTTATCGCTGTGAATGTCATCATTCTTGCGCGAGGGGTCAAAGGCGGTATTGAGCGCGCGGCGTCGATTTTGATGCCGCTCTTTTTCATCCTGTTGCTGGGCATTGTAGGATTTGCCCTGACCAATGGCGATGCCGCGCAAGCGGCGGCGTTCTTGCTGCAACCTGACTTTAGCAAGGTGACGTTCAGCACCTTCCTGGCGGCCGTCGGCCAAGCCTTCTTCTCGATCGGGGTCGGGTCGTGTTTGATGATCACTTATGGCGCTTATCTCTCACGTGACACGGACATCCCGCGGTCATCTGCGATCGTGGCGAGCGCCGATACAATGGTCGCATTGATTGCGGGTTTCGCGATTTTCCCAATCGTCTTCGCCTTCGGGGCAGACCCAGCGGGTGGTCCGAGTCTGTTCTTCGTCTCGCTCCCGATCGCGTTTGGCTCAGAAGCGATGCCGATGGGGAATTTGATCGGTGGCGCCTTCTTTACGCTCGCGCTCTTTGCTGCCCTGACCTCTTCTATCTCGCTGATGGAGGTCGGTGTGTCTTGGCTGGAGGAACGTCAAGGTGTGAACCGTTGGGGCGCTGCGCTAGGGGTCGGCTTTGTGCTGTTTATGATCGGCGCCGGTTACGTCTATTCAGCGGACTATATCGATTTCGCCGATATGATCACGGGGACGATCATGTTGCCGCTCTGTGGCTTGCTGGTCGCTGTGTTCTCGGGCTGGGTGCTTAGCCGGGATATGCTGACCTCTGAGTTTGGTGAGGGTACAGTGATGAACCTCTGGCGGTTTGCCGTGCGGTGGGTTGTCCCGCCTGCCATTGGGATCATTCTGGTCTTCGGCATCTTGGATAAATTCTAAGCCGCCACCATTCAAACCCATAACAAAACCCCGCCTCCGATCGCAGGCGGGGTTTTCTTTAAGCTTGGCGCGCAGATCTTACTGGATCGGCGACAGCAATTCCGGTGCCGTGACCAGCTGGCGGACGCCGTGAGACTTGGTCTCGTTAAAGACGTTGCCCTCTTCAGCCCACTTGTTCAGCGAGTTGATGTCCACCTTGGCGCACATTGGGCGCACGTTCCATGTCACCTGCGCGGGCGAGCAAACCTCTTGGGTGTAGCTCGGGCCCGTAGTTGAGCCAGGGAAGGTGACCGGGGTGCCAGTGTCAGATGGGATCATGCCCGCCTGGTAGAAGCCGCCTTTCTCATCGACAACAGCGGCCATTTCCGTGAAATCGAGTGCGGTCGCGTCATTCACGACCAAGAAGGTCTGAGCTTCAACGCGCAGTAGCGGATCCGTACAGCCTTCAGGCACACAGGCACCAAGGCCTTCACCTGGGGCGGCGTCACAGGTCGTGTGGACCCAGTGTACTTCGATGGTTTGACCTGGCACGACACCTTTATAGGCGCCAGGCGCTGGGGCGAGTTCAGCCTCGGTAAGGTCCGCCGTCTCGTTACATCCATAGCCGCCATTGTCGGTCGCATCGACGAAGACGCTAAAGCCAGGGCCTTTATGCTCGGCATTTGTGTGCGTGTGAATGTTGCACAAGTTCATCGCGCTGTAAGGCGGAGCCTTTGGGAAAGTTACGGTGTTAAGACCGACCACGCTTGAAATGTCGCGCGGCGTTTGTGGGCCCATATCTAAGCACAAAGCAGGCGCTGCTTCGGCGACGGTTTCTGTCACTTCCTCGACAACTTCTTCCACCGTCTCTTCGACTTCTACCTCGACTTCGGCGGTGGTGGCTTCAACGTCTTCTGCCACATCTGTGGGCGCGGTATTGGCGCACGCAGCCAGAAGGGTTCCGGCCGCAGCGGCCAGCAATACATGTTTCATTGAATGTCACTCCCAAGTTTGACCTTAGGGAGATGGGTCAACACACCAATAAGGCGAATAGAAATTTCAGATCGCTTTGATAGTTTTGAACAAATGTCCGCTCAACGGTATTAGGGTCGGCGGAATTCTCGGCCGAACTCTCGCGTCGCGCGTATCAATTTGTCGACGATACCAGGCTCAAGGCTCGAGTGTCCTGCATTCGGAACGATATCCAAATGGGCCTTCGGCCACGCCTTATGAAGCTGCCATGCGCTCGAGAGCGGCGTGACCACGTCATAACGTCCATGAACAATTCGGCCCGGAATAGTTTGTAGCTTCTCTTTAACCTGATCGAGCAGCCATCCGTCATGCGGGAAGAAGCCTTTATTCACGAAGTAATGGCATTCGATCCGAGCGAAGGCATCCGCGAAATCGTCTTCTTCGAAACGTTTCGGACGGCTCGAAGGCCCCTGGATGGTAATTGTCTCACCTTCCCAACACGCCCAAGCTTTTGCTGCCGCCCGGCGAGCGCGGCGATCATCGCCGGTCAATCGGCGGTGAAAGGCGTGTAAAAGATCACCGCGCTCATCTTCCGGAATGGGCGCTACATAGCGATCATATGAGTCGGGGAAGAGGCGGCTTGCGCCCTCTTGATAGAACCAACGGACCTCAGATTCCGTCAAAAGGAAGATTCCGCGTAAGATTAACCCGAATACACGTTCGGGATGGGTGACTGCATATGCAAGAGCTAGGGTCGATCCCCAGGAGCCACCAAATAGCACCCATTTGTCGATGGAGAGTTGCGCTCGAACTGCATCGATATCGCTTACGAGGGTCCACGTATCGTTCTCTCTCAGCTCCGAATGGGGCGTAGATTTCCCGCATCCGCGCTGGTCGATTAAAATGATGCGATACACGGTAGGATCGAAGAACCGGCGCATTTCCGGGCTCGACCCGCCGCCGGGGCCACCATGAATTCCAATCACCGGAAGACCGTCCGGATTTCCCGATTCCTCCCAGTAGATTTCGTGCAGGTCGCTGACTCTTAAATAGCCAGACCGTTTCGCTTCGACAGGTGGATAAAGTTTAAGCATTTTTTGCCTTTGTTCACGACCTCTTCACCTATCGGCTGTTAACATCTGAATAAAGGGTATGGACGGCGATTTTCTCATCTGTATGTGATATTGCAGGTGAGGGTTGATTTCTGGCAGGTGAGCGCCCAATGCGTAGTGTACTTTTTTCTTTAGTGTTGGCGACAGGTTTAGGTGGCTGCGCAACAGTGTCCATGGTGGCATCTGAAGCAACCGTTGAAACAAATTTGTCGACGCAAGAAAGCAGTCTCAGCAAAGTGGCTGAAGCCTATACCGAACAAGCTGAACGCAAGAGTTGGGTCGAGAAGAGCAAAGGTCTTTTCGGGTTCGCTCGCGTGCTGATGGATGGCGCGAGCAAAGACGACGCTGATCGCGAGGCCACCTATATCACGACCGTCAAGAATCAAAGCCGTGATGCAGGCGCGCAGGTTGAGATCATTCGCGCTGATATAGAGAGCGCCGCCCACGGTCTGGATGTAGCGACGATGGAAGTTGAAAAGCTCTTCACACAAGAGCGCACGGCCAAATCGCTTCGGGCCGATTTGCTGAGCTATGAAGGCGCGCTGGTCACGGCCAAGCAAGCCCGCCGGACATTCATCACCGTCTTGTCGGATCTTGACATGGATGATGCCAATTCCACGACTTATGCGTTGGCCGAGTTTGATGCGAGTATCGATTTAGCGCGCGACGCGGCCGACAAGCTTGCAGACTATGCCGCCAATCGCCGGCTTGCTGAATCAACGTCTTAGTTTTCTGCCTGAAGCCTTAGAATGTGAGCATGGCACTATTGAGCTCCCATGCATTCTCCATGATTTTTGAAAGGCTTTCAGTTCGGCTACGCGTGACGTCCGGGGTCCAAGCGACTTTGTCTTCAATATCGCTGGTCAGCGCATATTCCGGCGAACCATTGGCAAAGTAGAGATCCTTCTTTTGCACGAAAGAAAGATTGTCGGCTTTTTGGTTGGTCGATTGCGAGAGCAGGGCAAAATTACCAATCGTATCGACTAAGTCGCGGTGCACCGACTGGTTCGGCCAAGCATTCCGCCAAGGCGAGTCCTCTGGCAGGTTTTTCGGTAAGACGTGTTCGACCGTTGCGCCATTATCAGGGCCAAGTGCGCGTCCGCCTTCGATTTCTGCGTTCATGCGCAGCGCGATCGCGCGCCGCTGAGCAAAGGCCCCGAACCGACTGCGCAAGCGATTTGAAATCTCTCGGCGCTCCTCGCGCGACAAGGCGAGCGGGCCTGAATCGGAGAGAAGCACACGCGGATTGTCAGCGTTGTCCGCAATCTTTTGATAGCGCCGCTGTCGACTGCGTTGCTCAGTGATCGCCATCATCGCGCCATACGCAAACCGCTCCAGGCTACGGAAGAATGAGAAGGCGATTTCCGGGCTGCCATTGTGATTGACCAAAAACTTCAATGCAGGCGCGCGCCACAATTGATGATCAATCAGGCGGAGGTGGTTGAGGCACTCTGTGACTTGCGGGGTTAGATTGCCGAACTCACCCTTGCCGGTGGAGATGGTGACATAGGCATCGACATAGGCGGGAAGTTCCTTGCTCAAGAACTCCCGGGTTCCACCTATGGAGCGATTAATCACGGCCTTGCGAAACTCACTCGCGCCTTTGCGGGTCTTGCGCGCATAGAGTGTGCTGATCTGGTTGAGCAAATCGTCAAAGCCGGATCCGCTGAGACGGGCTTCATGATCCGACCATTCGCGAGAAAACTGATCTGCCTCTTGCGGGGCCAGGTGCGCGTTCTCAAGCAGGTCGGTCTTGATGATATCGTGCGTGTTCGGGGACTTGCCGCGCGTATTGAGCACGCGGAAAACATTGTAGCCGCCATCCCAGTCCTCCACGACGACTTTGACCAAGTGGATCCGGTTGATGATCGTATCTGCCAATTCGCGTTGCGCTTCCGGCGACATGTTGCGCACCGTCTTGATGAAGTTCTCAAGGTTGCGCGTCATGCGACGTTGGCTCTCACTGTCATTCGGCTCGACATCTTTCCTCAACGCCGCGCCGCGCGTTTGGATCGCTTCGCGAAGATAGGGGCCGTCAATATGATTGAGCGAAATGCGCCACTTTGGACCTTTCGTCTCAGTTGGGTCGTCGGCGATCATGGCGTGGATCTTATCCTGGCGCTCGGGATCAGATTCTGTGTCGCGCAAGACCGAGAGTAAGATGGTCAATGTCGTGAGGCGCTGCTGGCCATCGACGATGAGAAAGCGATTGGGCGACTCTTTGACCAAAACGATGGCGCCGATGAAATGGCCTTCGCCGCTCTCGCTGGCATCATGTAAGTCTGAGAGCAGGGCTTGCGCCTCTGAGATTTCCCAGGAGTAACTTCTTTGATAAGGCGGCATCGCCATTTCGATGCCGTTGCACAAAAGATCGGCCAGGGAACTTTCCTGGGCCCGCAGACCTTGAGTCATAATCACTATACTTTCTATCAGCCCACCAACTTGAGATTGTACGATTAGCCGTCAATCTGGCGCTCATCAATTGACAGTCTCAGGAAATCTGTTCGGAAACACTGCAGCGTAGCGAAGAGGTCACACGCCAATGAAATGGGCCAATCTAGTGGTTAATGGTCGAGCCCAGGTGGGTTTGATTGAAAATGACACGGCATATCTTTTGGATTGCCCTGATGTGAAAGAAATTTTGGTCGATCTCGACTCCGCGGCAGAGCAAGCACGCATGGGTCAGACGGTGCCATTAAGCGACGTGAGGGTACGCCAGCCCATCCTGCGTCCGGGTAAGATTCTCGGCATTGGCTTGAATTATGCTGCTCATGCCAAAGAGTCTGTGTCTTTTATTAAAGCCTCGCCTGCCGGGGTGCAAAAATGGTTTAACAAACAATCGACCGCCGCGAACGGACCCTACGATCCGATCGAGCTGCCCGTCGTATCCGAGCAACTCGACTATGAGGCTGAGCTCGTCGCCATCATCGGACGTACGGGTCGGCATATCCCAGAAGACCGGGCGCATGAAATGATCGCAGGCTATTGCTGCGGCTGTGATGTCTCTGTCCGCGATTGGCAAAAAGCCAGCCAGACGATGATCATGGGCAAGGGATTTGATACGCACGCCCCATTCGGACCTTATCTGGTGACGCCAGATGAAATTGAGGATTTCGACGCGCTGGAAATTCGTGGCTATGTCAATGGTGAGCTGCGCCAGAAAGGGCATGCCCGTGACATGGTGTTCTCGCTTGCGCAACAGATCGCGCATCTCTCGCAAGCCTTCACGCTTGAACCGGGTGATGTGATCTTCACGGGAACCCCTGCGGGCGTCGGCGCCGGCTTCGATCCCCCAAAGTGGATGAAGGCGGGGGACCGCGCTCGTGTCGAAATCGACAAGCTCGGATACATCGAAAATGAGATTGTCGCAGAATCAGGCGAAACGATTCTTCAATAAGAAGACGGGTATCCAAGAAGCATGTTTGGCGATTTGCGATATTGGATGATTGCAGCGGGTCTGAGCCTAGCCGCCTGCGGTGGAGCGGACCGGCATGGTGACTGGCATGATACGATCGTTAGGCCTGACCAGTTTGCGCTCTTACCCTGCAATGTCGATCGTGCCATTCCGTGCACTTTAGTTGTCGCGGGGGGCAAGCGAATTCAATTCGGCGCGCCGGCGGGGGCCGGGCAGGGCATGCGCACGGAAGACCTTCGTCAATTGGATGCTGTCATGATCTTCTCCTTGCGGGCGCAAGAAGTTGAAGGCTTAGACGAAGTGCGAAACCTATCGTGGCAGGCAGGTCGGCCTGAGCCGCTTCTAGTCATCGGCCCTCCTGGATTAGAAGACATGGTCGACGCGTTGAACAAAGCGTTCGAACAAGCGGATGCGCTTTATGTCGTTGAACATGGACATCCAGCTGGGGGATATGATGCGGCTATCCTAACAGCGCGCTCAGCGGCGCGCGGCCAGCGCGTGTTTGATACCGGGGATTTGCGGGTCGATCGGATCCCGTCTGGGTTTCGCATAATCTATGGGGCAGAGCAGCTGGCGGAGCTATACGATTGTCATCACGCGCCAGACGCGAATGCGGACGCTGTCGAAACCGAGCCAACGATACGTCTTACGTGCACGGACGGCACAGGTGGACAGTTTTGGCCAATCAAGGCGCCTATCTTCGTCGAATAAAGTCTTTGGAAAAGCAACGGGGTCCCGTTCTTCACAGGACCCCGGTCTCCCCCGAGACGCCCCCATCCGGTCAAACAGTGACCGTGGACCGTGGGTGTGCCGGGATTTGTGATTTTGGTTAAAAAGCACTGAGACCGCTGTCAAATTTCAAAGCGTCAGAACCCGCCTGAACAAAGCGATAAACCGAACACTGTGACCCAGGGGTCACGCATTTCGCTTGACAGTTGAAATTCATTATATTAGTTAGATAACTAACTATAATGGATCGAGGACGAACATGTTTACACGCCGCACGATTTTGATGACCGGGGGAGCTGCTGCTCTCGTCGGTGGGACCGCAGCTGTGGGGATTGCGCATGGGCCAGGATTGGCCAAAGCGCGCGCGCCCTGGAAAGAAGCTGGTGAGAGTTTCGGTGATCCAAGACTCGACGCGCTGGCCTATGCCATCTTAGCGCCCAATCCGCATAACCGGCAGCCATGGCAGTTCGATCTGGTCGGCGACGATCGCATAGATGTTTATGTCGATCTGGATCGGCGCTTGCCGCACACAGACCCGTTCGATCGCCAGATTACAATTGGCTTCGGCTGTATGTTGGAATTGCTGCGCATTGCCGCCGCCGAGAAAGGTTACGACGTCACGCTAACGCCTTTCCCAGATGGGGAAGCCTACCCGCGATTGAACGGCAACCGGATCGCTCAAGTCACCTTCGTGCAGCGCCCAGATTTGCAGGGAGACCCTCTCTTCGCAAACATTCTTGCGCGCCGGTCGACGAAAGACCCTTACGATACAAGCCAGCCCGTCGCGCAGGCAACGCTTGATGCCGTTATCGCAGACGGCGCAGGGCCGCTAAACATAGGCGGTACGATTGATCCAGCGCAGCGGGATCGGATTATCGCCTTAGCCTGGCGCGGCTTTAACATTGAGATGGAAACGGACGTCACGCGCCGTGAAAGCGTTGACCTGATGCGGATCGGCAATCGTGCCATTGTCGAAAATCCAGACGGCATTGATATGGGTGGCATCCCGATGGGCTTGTTCAAAATGGCCGGGATTGTCAGCCATAAGGGCCTCGATACGAAAGGCAGTACGGCCTATAATGAAGGCCTGAAAATGTACGAGCCGATCATTCACTCGGCACAAGGCTTTGTCTGGATCAAAGCCGATGCCAATACGCGGCTCACGCAATTGCAAGCGGGGCAGGCCTGGGTTCGGATGAATCTCTCAGCGCAAAAGGCGGGTCTTTGTGTTCATCCGCTCAGCCAGATCTTGCAAGAATTCCCTGAAATGGCGGACCCTTACGAGGATCTCCGTGCGGAACTCGATGTTATGCCAGATGGCGTCGTCCATATGCTGGGCCGCGTCGGTTATACACAGTTTCCCGCAGCCAGTCCGCGTTGGCCGGTTGAGAGCAAGCTGTTAAACACGCCGGTATGACCCCTGCTGAATCGTCATCTATGATTTTCACTTTGTTCAATGAGATTGGAATCATCAATCAGTTGAGCACATCGCGGTTTGCCAAAGTGCTGGCGCCGGATCTCAACCCGTCCGAATTCGGCGTGTTGAATCACTTTATCCGCGTGCGCGATCGATCGTCGCCGTCAAGATTGGCGAAGGCGTTTCAGATGACCAAACCGTCCATGACAGCGATCTTGGCGAAGCTTGAGCGCAAAGGCTATGTCGAGATTGTTGGCAGCGCCGAAGACCGCCGGAAAAAGATCGTCTCAATCACCAAAAATGGCCGCGAGGCCCGTCAACGCGGGGTCGACGCGATGGCCCCCTTGGCTGAGATCTTGATGGCGGGGCAGGATGTTGAAGCGCTGGCCAAAATCCTGCCAACGTTGCAAGCGTTGCGCGAATTCCTCGATGCAGAAAGAAATGCTGTAGACGGACTAAGCTGACGGTTGGCAAAGACAGCGAATTAACTCTAAAGCTACCAATTCGTTAACGTTTGACGTCTATTTGTTAAGAATATGGTGTCTGCAGGGGCTGGGAATTGATGGTTGCCTTGTTTTTTCTGATCTATGCTTTGATCGGCGCAGCGGCCGGCTGGGGCTTGTTTGCTTTTGCAGCGGTTGAGCTGCCACTGGCGGTTTGTGGCGGTGCGATTCTGACCGCACTCATCGGGCAGGTGCACCTTTTTGCGGCCCGTTCGAGCGGATCTACAGAATTGTCGGATCGAATCGGTGCCGTCGAAACCGTTCAAAGTGACACCAAATCGCGGATCGATGTGGTCGAAGCCCGCACCGCAGCGGTCGAAACCACCGTGAAACAAGAGCTCACCGAGCGGCGGGATGCCCTGGTGAGCGAGATGCGCCAGCTGGAAACGCTCATTGAACGCCTCTCCCGCAGTTTCGAATCGAAACTCGCGGACGCAGAGACGACCGGCGAGGTCGCACCACAAGAAGATGCGGTTCTCCGCCGCGTGAAAGAAGCGCTCGAGGACGGCCGCGTCGATCTTCACTTGCAGCCGATCGTCTCTTTGCCGCAGCGCCGCGTAGCTTTCTATGAAGGTTATACACGCCTGCGTGACGCCGATGGCTCTCTGATCTTGCCGGCAGAATTTCTCGACGCGGCCCGCCGCGCGAACCTGCTCGGTGTGGTCGACAATATGATGCTGTATCGCTCGGTCGAAGTCGTGCGCCGTTTGGCTGCCCGTGATCGTCGCGTTGGAGTATTTTGCAACGTGTCTTCACACTCGCTTGAAGATCCACACTTTTTTCCATTCTTCCTAAGCCATATGGAGCAAAATCGCGACCTTGCCGGCGCGCTGATCTTCGAGATCCGCGCCGACCGGTTCGAGCATCGCTCACCGAAAATGCGCGAAGCGATGGAACGCCTGACGGCTCTTGGTTTCCGGTTCTCAATTGACCACGCCGAGACGATCGACCTCGACCTGCCGCGCCTACAAGATGCCGGTATTCGCTTCGTGAAGCTGAAAGGCGGCGAACTGATCGATCAATTGCGCGATCCGTTTGGGCCACGACCGCTCTCGTCCGTCGAACGTAAGATTGAAGGCGAAGAAGTGGCCGCGATTTGTTCGCGTTACGGGGTAACCCTCGTGGCCGAGAAGATCGAAGAAGAGGTCAGCGTGGTGGAGATCCTGGAATACGGCATTCCGTATGGCCAAGGTCACATCTTCGGTGCGCCGCGTCCGATCAAGTCATCTCTGATGGAAGAAACCGCACCACCGATCGAATTGGTGCGTTTGCTCACCTCACGCGCTTCTTAGATTGACGCATCCCGCGGCGGCGCATAGGTCGCGGGGCATGACACAACCACAATTTCCAGGCGGTCTCGCCGCCATTGCCGATCAGTATGATGCCGTCCTCTGCGATGTTTGGGGCGTCATTCACAATGGACGCTTTGCCTTCGATGAAGCTTGCGAAGCTTTGGTGCGGTATCGCGAGCAGGGTGGGGCGGTCTGTTTGATCACCAACGCACCGGTGCCGAAAGAACAAGCCCTCCGCTATTTCGATCCACTGGGGGTGCCGCCAGAGGCCTATGATGATTGCGTCACTTCAGGCGACGCAACGCGCGAGGTGCTTCAGCAACGGTCCGGCGAAGTGTTCTGGCGGATGGGCGCCGACTCGGGTTGGGAACATGACAAGTTTCTCTATGAAGGCTTGGATCTGCAATTTGGCGATGCCCGGACCTCAGACACTGTGCTTTGCATCGGCTTTGAGGACCAAATCAACGACCACCCTGATGATTATCGCGATCGACTAGCTGAAGCGGCTGATCGCGAAATGGAAATGATTTGCGCCAATCCGGATATTCGGGTGCGGGTTGGCGACCAATTGCACTGGTGTGCTGGCGCCCTGGCGCAGGTTTTCGAAGAGGAAGGCGGCCGCGTCATCTATCCGGGCAAACCGCATGCACCGATTTATGATTTGGCGTTGTCCCGCCTCGCCGATATGGGTGTGGAGCCGGCAGCAGACCGTATTCTGTGCATTGGTGATAGCCCGGCCACAGACATGAAAGGCGCACTGCAGCGCGGCTATGCGGGCCTTTATGTCGGCACTGGATTGAAAGAGCATGGCGCGAACTTTGAGCAGGAAGTTATTGACCTGCTGGCTGATTATGCCGTCACCGCAAAATGGGCGATGCCGAAACTCGCATGGTGACGAAGCCTGAAACACATTGTAACAGACCGTGAGTGAAAACGGAGATGGATCCGCAATGACCTATAAAGATGGTTATAAGTACGAAGACCTGTCGATCGGGATGACCCATCAGACAGAGCATGTCATCACGGAAAAAGACATTGAACTCTTCGCTGAAGTGTCCGGCGACCGCAATCCGCTGCACATGGATGAAGAGTTCGCGAAAAAGACCCCATTCGGCCAGCGGATCGCGCATGGCGCACTAACCGCGAGCTATATTTCAGGTATTCTCGGTAATGATCTTCCTGGTCCAGGATCGATCTTTGTCGGCCTGAATATGCGCTTCCGCCGGCCCGTGCTGATTGGCTCACTGGTGATCGTGAAAGTCGAAGTGACCGAAATGCAAGACCGCGGCAATCGCGTGACTTTAAAAGTCTCTTGCAATGTCGATGGCAAAGCCGCGATTTCCGGCGAGGCCATGGTCATGGTGCCCAGCCGAGACGCTTAAATGACGGTCATCGCCCATTATAAGCATGTACCAGACTCCGCCCGCGGGTTCTCGATCGCTTTGGGCAATTTTGATGGCGTACATGCAGGCCATCGCGCGGTGATTGCCGGGGCGATGGCGGCGGGCGCACCTCTTGGAGTCGCGACGTTTGAGCCGCCGCCGCGGCAATATTTCCGTCCTGATGATCCCCCATTCCGCATTTACCGGCCCGCCCGCCGCAATGCGCGTTTGGTCGAACTCGGCGCAAAAGCGGTTTTTGAGCTGCCTTTTAACGCTGACATGGCGGCCATGACCGATGAAGTCTTCGCGCGGGATGTCTTAAAAGACGGCATCGGCGCCTCGCATGTCACCGTTGGGTTCGATTTCCGCTTCGGGCGGGGGCGTATGGGTGATGCTGGACGTCTGGCCTCACTCGGGCGAGCGTTAGGATTTGGCGTGACCGTGGTCGAAAAAATCGAAGCCCTCGGCGCGAAAGCCTCATCCACCGCCATCCGTGAGTCGCTGATCGCTGGTGAGCCTGAAAAAGCGGCCGAGATACTCGGCCATGATTGGGTCGCGGACGGCATCGTCGAACATGGCGAGAAGCGGGGGCGGACGATTGGCTTTCCCACCGCCAATCTGCATCTCGGCGAGCTGATCCATCCGCGACATGGCGTCTACGCGGTCCGCGCGCGCATCGCGGGGGAAAAGACCTGGCGCGACGGCGTCGCCAATTTTGGCCGAACCCCAACCACGGGGATCCGCGACCCTCTGCTCGAGACCGTTATTTTCGATTTTGACGGCGATATTTATGGCCAACAATTGGAGGTCGCGCTGGTTCGTTATTTGCGGCCAGAGCTGAAATTCGAGTCGCTCGATGCGATGATCGTTCAGATGAACAAGGATGTCGAAACCGCTAAGCATCATCTGGCGGGATGACAGGCCCCCCGAGCCCTGCTAAGCGGAGCCGCATGAAACGGGCAGCAATCATATCTATTATTCGAATTAGCGGCCCGGTCGCCCGTCCCTAAAGGGACTCGCGGCCGGGGACCTATTGCTTAGCCCTTTCTTCACACGCTGATCCGAAGACGTCCAAATGGCCGATACTGATAAACCGAAAAAACCTGAAAACCCGTACAAGGACACATTGTTCTTGCCGACCACTGATTTCCCGATGCGCGGCGGCTTGCCGAAAGCCGAGCCAAAATGGATCGAGAAATGGGATGAAATGAAGCTCTATGAGCGCTTCCGCGTAGACGCCAAAGCGCGCGGGGCTGAGCCCTTCATCCTGCATGATGGCCCACCTTACGCGAATGGCCATATCCACCTCGGCACGGCGATGAACAAGATCCTGAAGGATATCATCGTTCGCAATCACCAGATGCGCGGCTATGATGCCTCTTACCTGCCGGGTTGGGACTGTCACGGCCTGCCGATTGAGTGGAAAGTCGAAGAACAATTCCGCGGCAAAGGCCGGACCAAGGATGACGTGCCGGGTGATGAGTTCCGCCGGGCGTGCCGGGACTACGCTGCCGAGTGGATTGAGGTCCAAAAAGCCGGCTTCCGCCGCTGCGGCGTCGAAGGCGAGTGGGATGATCCGTACCTGACCATGAACTTTGAGTCCGAAGCCGCGACCGTGCGTGAATTTTTGCGCGTCGCCATGGGCGGACGCCTGGTGCGCGGGGCGAAGCCGGTGATGTGGTCACCGGTCGAACGGACGGCTTTGGCTGAGGCTGAGGTTGAGTATCACGATCGCAAGGTGCCGGTGATTTGGGTGAAGTTTCCGGTGAACGTCAGCAGCACATTCAAAGATGGATATGCGGGTAATTCCGCCGGTCACTATGATGACGTAGAGAATGCGAGCATCATAGTTTGGACCACCACGCCATGGACAATCCCAGCCAATCAGGCGGTGAGCTTCAATCCGAATATAGATTACTCGTTGTACAAAGTCGAAGAAGTCATGTCCGCCGAAGAGCTGGGATTTGCACCATATGTTAAACCCGGCGAGTTGCTAATTATAGCAGATGCTCGCGTCGACGAGGTGATGAGCGCTGCAAAAGCCACGAAGTTTCGAAGCGTGATCGATCTTCCGGTTGACGAAATAATTGAGCATCAAGTCCTGTCGCATCCGCTTGCCGAACATGATCCCTTCTTCCAGCACGACATCCCCATGCTCGCAGGTGATCACGTAACCGACGACGCCGGTACGGGCTTCGTCCACACAGCCCCCGCCCACGGTGAGGACGACTTCAACGTCTGGGTCGAGTCAGGTCGAACAACCCAGCAGATCCGTCAGATCGTTGATCCAGACGGCTGCTACACAGACGATGTCCCCGAAGCTCTGCGCGGCCTCGATATCATTCGCACCTCCGGCAAGAAGCGTGGCGAGCAAGGCAAGGCCAATCCCGAGGTCATCAAGCTCCTCGCAGAGAGCGGCAATCTCCTCGCGCGCGGCATGACCAGCATTCGCGACGCCCATTCCTGGCGCTCAAAAGCCCCGGTGATCCGCCGCGCGACGCCGCAATGGTTCATCGCCATGGACGTACCGGGCAAAGACGGCTCGCGCCCGCTTCGCGAGATGGCGCTGGACGGCATCGAACAGACCAAATTCGTGCCGCCGACCGGCTATAATCGCCTGAAAGCCATGGTTGCTGACCGTCCGGACTGGTTGATCTCGCGCCAGCGCAATTGGGGCGTGCCGATCACGCTGCTCGTCAATGAGAAAGGCGAGCCGCATACCGCCGCTTTGCCAGAACCAGAAGCCAAAGCGGTGAACGAGAAAATCCTCGCCAAGATCCGCGAAGAGGGGGTCGAAGGCTGGTTCTCCGCTGAGGTTAGCGACTTCCTTGATGACCCAGCAGGCTGGGACAAAGTGAATGATGTGCTCGATGTCTGGTTTGATTCCGGCACCACGCACGCTTTTGCGCTGCGCGACCGCGGCATCATTGATGAAGATACCGGCGTTGCCGATGTCTATCTGGAAGGCTCTGACCAGCATCGCGGCTGGTTCCAGTCGTCTTTGCTCGAATGCTGCGCGACCCGCGGCATGGCGCCATTCAAACAAGTCGTGACGCATGGCATGATTGTCGATGGCGAAGGCAAGAAAATGTCGAAATCGATCGGCAACACGATCGATCCGGCGGACTTTGCCAAACAGTACGGCATTGAGATCCTGCGCCTCTGGACCGCCAGCGCCGACTATACCGAAGACCTCCGCATCTCGGACGAAATCATCAAAGGCGCGGTGGAGAATTATCGTCGCCTGCGCAACACGATGCGGTATCTCTTGGGCGCGCTGCATGGCTACACGCCAGAGGAAGCGGTTCTCCCGGTCGAGATGCCAAGCCTCGAGACCTGGGTCTTGCATCGCCTGGCGGAGCTCGATGAGACTGTCCGCGCCGCTTATGCCGAGCATGACTTTAAACGCGTCATGACGGCGCTGCTCAACTTCTGCTCGGTAGACTTGTCAGCCGTCTATTTCGACATTCGCAAAGACAGCCTGTACTGCGATGCGCCGAGCGACCTGCGTCGTCGATCAGCGCGCACCGTGATGGCCGCAATCCTGGAGCGTTTAATGGTCTGGCTCGCGCCAATCATGCCGTTCACGACGGAAGAGACCTTCCTAATGAGTGTGTTCGCGGATCAGGCGGACAGTGTCCACTTGCTGCAATTCCCGGAAACCCCGCTCGATTGGAAAGATGCGGATCTCGCGGCGCGTTGGGAAAAAATCTTCCGCGTGCGCCGCGTCGTCACCGGTGCGATCGAGATTGAGCGCAAAGAAAAGCGCATTGGCTCCTCGCTTGAGGCGGCGCCGCGCGTGTTTATCGCGGATGCGGATCTGCTTGCCGCGTATGAAGGCGAAGTGGCGGAAGATATATTCATCACCTCACAAGCTGAACTCGTCACCGAAGCCGCGCCTGACAACGCGTTCCGTATGCCGGAAGAGGGCAGTGTCGCGGTTCTTCCCGGCCAAGCGAGCGGCGTAAAATGCGCGCGCAGCTGGAAATATTTCGATCCAGCGACCGCAGATCCGGACTTTCCCGATGTGACACCGCGGGATGCGGCTGCTATTCGGGAGATCAGAGGTAAAGTATGACCCAACGCTTCCGTTATGGTTTGTTTTTTCTGATCCCGGTCATTGTGATCTTGGATCAGTGGAGCAAGTGGCTGATCCTAAACGAACCGAAATTCAATGCGCTTGGGTGCTTGGGTGATCGTTTTGAGTGCGACAAAATCGAGCTGTCCTCTGTTTTCGACCTGACAATGGTCTGGAACCGCGGAATTAGCTTTGGGTTCGGGCAGTCGGACGGAATTATGCGTTGGGTTCTGGTACTGTTGACCACCGGAATCGCGATCGGATTTGGAATATGGTTGTTCAACGCCCTTCGAAAGATGACCGGAACCGCTTTGGCTCTTGTCGTCGGTGGCGCGATTGGCAATGTGATCGACCGGGTCCGGTTCGGGGCAGTCGTCGATTTTTTCGATTTTTCTGGGCCTTGGTTCGGTTGGAAGATTCCATTGGGCGGGGTATTCAAATATTTGGAATATCCGTTCGCTCATCCGACCAGTAGAGACGGTATGCTGGGGATCGGATTTCCATACGTATTTAATGTGGCAGATGCGGCGATATCTGTAGGAGCGGTCTTGCTCTTTATCGACCAATTCCTAATGTCGCAAAAAGATAACACGGCTGGGGCCGTAACCGCAGATGAGGCGAGGACGCCAGAATGAAAACCGTTCTTTTAGCAACAACATTATTCGCCGGCAGCTTGGTTTCCGGCTGCGCGGCGCTCGGAGGGACGAATAGTCCAGACGAGTTTCGGGTGGTCAAAAAAGCGCCTTTGGTCATTCCGCCAGAATACAGCCTTCGTCCGCCGGAAGCGGGGGCAGGCACACCGTTCGAAGTGGACGCAGCTCGGGCCGGTACAGCATCGGCTTTTGGCAGTGATATTGGTCAAAATGCGAGCGCGGTGGAGCGCGCCCTCGTCGCAGCAGCAGATGCAAATGCAGTCAGCCCCATCATCCGTCAACAAGTGGATTGGGAAGAGGCCGGCGTGATCCGCAAGTCTCAAAGTGTTTCTGATCGTGTTGTGAATTCAGATGGTTCAGAGCAATCTGGCCCCGACAGCGCGACAGGCGGCGGCGAGGTTCAGATTGCGCGCGGCAGCGGCGATCGTTTGAAACTGCCCGGCACGTAATAGCCTGATCATATCAGAAATTGGACAAAGCACGCGGAGACTTCATGAAATACCTCATATCCGGCGGGCTTGCCGCCACGGCTCTCATTGGCAGCGTCGCGTTCGCAGACAGCGCGGAAGACACTTGGGCGCCCGCGACCTTCACGCTTGAGAATGGCATGGATGTTGTGGTTTTACCTGACCACCGCGCGCCGGTCGTGACGCATATGGTCTGGTACAAAGTCGGCGCCGTGGATGAAGATCCGGGCAAATCCGGGATCGCGCATTTGTTTGAGCATGTCATGTTCAAAGAGACGGACGATCTGGAGGATGGCCAGTTTGACGCCACCGTGTCTCGCGTCGGCGGTCAGCACAATGCGGGCACCAGTTGGGACTATACGGTGTATTATCAGCGCGTCGCCAAACAGCATCTCGGCACCATGATGGGCTTGGAAGCCGAGCGCATGACCGACCTGATCATTGATGAGGACCCAGAAGGCAGCTTCATCACAGAGCGCGATGTCGTGCGTGAGGAGCGCCGGCAAAGGTTGGAGAACAATCCAGGCGCCGTTTTACAGGAAATGGTGCTGGGCGAATTCTGGAGCGGTCACCCTTATGAGATCTCTGTGATCGGTCGCATGGAAGAGGTAGAGGCCTTAACGCCGCAAGACGGGATCGATTTCTACCGTAAATTCTATTCGCCGGAGAATGCCATTCTCGTCGTCGCTGGGGACGTGACCGGCGAGGAAGTGCGCACATTGGCGGAAGAGCATTATGGTTCGATCGAGCCATCAGGCTTAGTCGATGGCACGCGCTTGTGGATGGATGTGCCGGATCTGCCGGAAACCAAAGAGATCACGCATACAGACCCGAAAGTCCGCCAGCCAGTTTGGTATCGCTATTATAAAGGCACCAGCACCCGGCAGGATCGTGACCTCTCTTTGCAGCTCGATGTCGGTCTCGACGTATTGGGCGGCGGCAATACGAGCATGCTCTACGTGGCTCTGGTCGAAGAGCAGAAAGTCGCTGTGAATGTCGGAACCGGCGCTTGGACCGGACTGCACGATGCGGGCCCGGCCTTCATATTTGCCACGCCGAGCCCTGGCGTGAGCCTCGAAGAGTTGGAGACCGCAGTGATGGCCGCGTTAGACGACGCGCTCGAGCAAGGCTTTAGCGAGGAAGACGTCAACCGCGTCCGCAATTCTATGGCGGCGACAGATATTTACGCGCGCGATAGTCAGCAGAGCATGGCCTTCCAGTTTGGGGGTTGGCTCGCGATTGGCGGTGAGATTGAAGACTTGCTGACCTATGCCGACGATGTCCGCGCCGTGACACCGGAACAAGCCATGGCCGCGGTCCGCGCGGTGTTTGCCGAAGACAAAAACTTTATCGAGGCGCAATTGCTGCCATCTGAAGGAGGGCAGTGATCATGCGTATCTCTAAATATCTTGGCGGCGCCGTCTGCGCCCTTTTGCTCGCTGCTTGCAGCGCCCCGAGTGAGCCCGAGGCGGATGCCGCACCCACATTGGATGTGACGACGCACAATGGCGAGTTCGCAACCATTCAACAGTTCACCACTCCGGGCGGAATCTCCGTCTGGCTGGTCGAAGAACCATCCATCCCGATCCTGTCTTTGCGCATGGCATGGACGGCCGGTGAGTCCAACGACCCGGAAGGCCAGGAAGGCCTCACCAATGCGATGGTCTATCATATGAATGAAGGCGCGGGTGACATGGATGCCCAGGCTTTTTTCAAAGGCATGGAGGAGCTGAATATGAGCTTCTCTTGCGGCGCGTCGAATGAAAGCACGTTCTGCAACGCATCGATGCTGACAGATAATGCACAATCATCATTTGATATGATTGCACTGGCCTTTGCCGAACCGAGATTTGACGATGGACCGTTTGAGCGCTTTTTGCGGGAGCAAGAAGTCGGATTGGAGACGCGAGAGACCAATGCGCGTTATCTTGCTTCGCGAGCCACTGCAGCGGCGCTCTATCCCGACCATGATTATGCTCGGGAGACCAGTGCAGAAAGCCTTGCGGCGCTGAGCCAAGATGCGATGCGGGCCCAGAAGGATTTGCTTATGGTTAAAGAAGGCATGTTGGTCACAGCGGTGGGCGCGATATCACCGCAAGACCTAGCGCCATTGATTGATCAAGCAGTCGCGGGGCTTCCGCCAAGCAGTACGCCCAGCGAGACGGCCGACGTGGTTCTTCAATCAGCTCAACCAGATCCGGTGGTTGTCGACCTACCGCAACCACAAACGCTCGTGACGTTCCTAGCTCCAGCGATGAGCCGGGAAGATCCCGATTTCTACGCCGCTGTTGTCTTGAACTACACTTTTGGCGGGGGTGGTTTTCAGAGTCGTCTAATGCAGGACTTGCGTGTCGATAGAGGGCTGACATACGGCGTGTATACAAGCGTTAGCAGCGACGAAAAAATTCAACTCTGGAATGGCAGCGGTCAAACCAAGAATGAGAGTGCTGGCGAGTTTATCGCCGGCGTTAAAGAGAACATGGAAAAAATGGTCTCAGATGGTATGACCGAAACAGAGCTTGCCGATGCGAAGGCCTATCTGACTGGTTCATATCCACTCGGTTTTGACTCAAATGCCAAAATTGCGCGACGCATGATGGGCGTGCGTTTGGACGATTTGCCGGTCGACTTTTTCGACAAGCGCAATGCCATGGTTGAGGCAGTGACACTCCAAGACGTAAACCGCGTCGCCGCAGAGTATCTCTCGCCCGAGAATTTTACGTTTGTGATCGTTGGCCAACCCGAAGGCTTGGACGGATAAGACTTGGCAGATATTCCAACAGTAAAGCAGGCGCAGGACGGGTCCTTGCGCCTGTTTGTTATTGTTGTGCCGATGACGATCTTCGTCGCAGCAGCCATTGCCAGCTTGGTCGACCTCGATGCGTTTTTTGCGTTCGCGAAGACCATCAATGATTGGATCCTCGCGACCTTTTCTACGGTGATCACGTGGGCGGTGTTTGGCTTTGTGTTGACCTGTCTCGCGGTGGTGGCGTCGCCGCTCGGGCGGATCAAGATTGGCGGACCAGAGGCCAAACCCATCTTATCGCCGTGGAGTTGGTTTTCCATCACGCTGTGCACGACCATTGCCATCGGGATCCTATTCTGGGCGATGGCGGAGCCGCTCTATCACCTTTACGATCCAGGCGGCGCCGCGCGTGAGATCGCTGCGGGCAGCGCCGAAGCGAAGCATTTCAGCCTGGTCAGCTTGTTTATGCATTGGACGATTTCGCCTTATGCGATCTACACGGTTGCCGCGCTCACCTTCGCGCTGGCCTATCACAATCTCGGTAAGCCATACTCTGTCTCGGGGCCCTTCATCGCGCTCCTCGGACGGCCGCTTCCCAATGCGGTGGCATCTGTCCTTGATGCTGCGATCCTGTGGGCACTGGTGATGGGGATGGCTGCGTCGCTTGGCGCGGGCATGCTCTTACTGTCGGGCGGCGTGGCGGATCTTACCGGACTGACCAGCGGGCCTGTGACCCTCGCCATCGTTGCCTTCGCCATCGCGATTGTCGTTCTGATCAGTTCACTCACCGGGTTGCTGAAAGGGATCCGGATCTTGTCCTTGGCGAATACCTGGTTCTTCTTTATTTTCGTCGGCTTCATCCTGATCTTTGGACCGGCTTGGGACATGCTCGTGCAAGGCGGCCAAGCCGCGCTTGGCTATGCCGGAGAATTCTTGGATCGCTCCTTGATGATTGGCAGCGCCAGCGGTGACCATGACTGGGCGAAAAGCTGGACGACGTTCTACTTCGCGAACTGGCTCGCCTGGGCGCCGGTCACGGCGATGTTCCTTGGGCGGATCGCGCGCGGCTATAGCGTGCGCGCTTTCGTGCTCGTTAATCTCGTCCTGCCCGCCGTGTTTTCGATGGTGTGGATGAGCGCGTTCGGCGTGTTTGCGATGGAAACAGATCTCGCTGAAGGCGGCGTACTCAAACAGACGCTTGATGCCAGCGGCCCAGAAGCGGTGATGTATTCCGCGCTCGGTTTCTTGCCGATGAGCGGCGTGATGATCCCGATCTTATTGCTGCTCTCATTCATCTCTTACGTGACGGCGGCGGACAGCAATACCGAAGCGATTTCGCAGATTTGTAAGACCCACAAGCAGGCAATGACCGAGCATGATGAAACCGAGCCAAGTGCCCCGAAATTAAAGATACTTTGGGTCATTCTCTTGTGTTTAATGGCGTGGATTATGGTCGCGTTTAGCGGCATTGATGGTGTGCGCATGCTGTCAAATGTCGGCGGCTTGCCGGCTTTGTTTGTCGTCATCGGGCTGCAAGCGTGCTTGGTGCGGATGATGTTTATGGCGCGCGATCTGAACCGGTCCCCGATAGAGCGTTGAAATCAAAGCCAATGTGCTTTGTGGGAGGATCGGTGCTATACCGAAGCTCAGGAGGACATTTCATGAAACGGCTTTCAGCATCGATCGGCATCGTTCTATTCAGCCTTGCCGCTTGCGAACACGCAGCCCCGGCGCCGACCGAAGCGGCGATTGCGGTTGATCACAGCGCGCTTGAACAGTTTGCGGTCGCTGCGGTTTATGACGCGCATCCAACCCGGGCCTTGGTCGATAAGGTCGAAGTTCTATCCGCAGACACCGCACAAAAGCTGATCCATGTTGAAATGACAGGATCGCCGACGGCGCGAAAAATCTATCGTGTCAGTGTCACAGAATTAGACGATGGGTCGTTGCAACTCGATCAAATCGAGACCGTTCAGTAGGCTATTGTTCAACGAGATCTTTGAGTTCTGACGCAATCGTTTGCAGGGTCTCGCGCATGCGCTTGAGCCCGCCACCGCGGCCATTGTGGATGACGAGCTGCTTCCAAGGCGCATCATCCGGTTCCGGGCTACGAACGTTCAGGTGACCGGAACGCGGCAATGCGCTGCCGAGCAACGCAGACGAGAGCGCAAATCCGGCTTGCTCGTCAAACGCGCCGTTTCGCGCATCTGCTTCAAAATTCGACTGTTCCGACCGACCCACCGTGTTGAAGAGGATGGAGAGATCCGGGCGTTTCTCGTCACTCACCTGCTCGTGCATGACCTGATTAAGCAGTTTAACGCCGCGCAGAGAGTACATATCCGGATGCATAGGCGCCAGAATGCGGTCGGCAGCTTCGAGGGCACAGCGGGTCAGGAAGGTCGCGTTTGGATTGGTATCAAACACGATGAGATCATATTCGCTGCGGAAATAATCGATCATCCGGCGGAAATTCGACCCCACGATTGAAAGCGATTGCGGGCTGGGCGCGAACGCGTATTTCGAGATCTCAAACTGACCAGAAATCAGATCAAACCGCCCGCCTGGGGCGTTATCGCCAGCTAATACGTTATGGCAGATCACTTCGCGATTGACCGGCTCGAACGGTTCGGTGCTGATCGTTGACCAATTGTCAGCCGGTGATGCCATGTCTTGGGAATGCAGCCGTGACCGCTCAAACAAAGATATGACCGAGCGATCGCGCGCGGCGCTCGCATCTGCCTGCTCCATATCGAAGAAGGTTTGAGTCAGATTGTATTGCGGATCGAGGTCAATCAGCAGCAAACGCCCGCCAATCGCGGCCTGCCAAGCGCCAAATACCTGGCTCGTCACCGTGGTTTTTCCCACGCCGCCTTTCAAATTCATCACTGAAATCACCGGACAGCGGCGTTCATAGCGGGATTTTGCCTTCGCGACCAAGCGCTCAAGCGCGCCGTCATCGCTTAAGGAATCAGTGAGCTGATCGGCCAGCGCGGTCTGAAACAGTTTCGACAAACGGGCATTGTCGGCGCGGATTGGAAACAGCGTTAGACCTCGCTCCTGGGCCCGTTTCAGCTGCGCCTGGACCGCTTTTGAGCGGATCGAAGAGCCTGAGACCAGAACCACCATTCCGAATGCGTCGTCGATGATCTCGTCAATGCTCTCTGGGTCAGAGTCTTTGCTCCCGGGCGGCGTGTACCAGGTCGGAATCGCGGCACGGCGCATCGCCTCATGCACCTGCAAAAGGGGGTCCACGTCTTGCGGGCCATGGGCAATAAAAAGCTGTGACATAGGGCGAATCCGTCTGGGAGGCTTTTCTGATCTCGTAGCCTGATTATCTCAGCCAAGCCACACTTTCCTGCTATATAAACCACGGAAAGCTTGATTGTGTGACTTTGCCTGTGCTTAAAGCGCGGCCTTAAGGAGAACCCCATGACTTGGACGCCAAACAGCTGGCGCGCACGGCCCGCAAAGCACATTCCGGAAGATTATCCGGACCTAGATCACCTCAAAGACGTGGAATCACGCCTCGCGGCCTTTCCACCCTTGGTGTTTGCGGGCGAAGTACGCACTTTGAAGCAGCGTTTGGCCAGCGTTGCCGCGGGCGAAGCGTTCCTCCTGCAGGGCGGTGATTGCGCCGAGAGCTTTAAAGAGTTTAGCGCTGACAATATCCGCGATACGCTGCGCGTGATGCTGCAAATGGCGGTCGTTTTGACCTATGCAGCGTCTAAGCCGGTCGTCAAAGTGGGCCGGCTCGCCGGTCAATTCGGTAAGCCGCGCTCATCGCCTATTGAAGAGATTGATGGCGTCACGCTGCCCTCATATCGCGGCGATAATATCAACGGCATGGACTTCACCGAGGCGTCGCGCACGCCCGATCCAGAGCGTTTGATCAAAGCCTACTCTCAGTCGGCATCGACGTTGAACCTGGTTCGGGCCTTTACGCGCGGCGGTTATGCGGATCTCGCCAATGTCCATCAATGGATGCTCGGTTTCGTCGATCGCTCCCCGCTGGGTGAGCAATATCGCGAGATGGCGGATAAGATCTCAGATGCGCTCGAATTCATGCGCGCTTGCGGTGTGACCTCGCAGAGCGTGCCGCAAATGGCGCAAGTGGAGGTCTATACCTCGCACGAAGCCTTGCTGCTCGGCTATGAAGAGGCGATGACGCGGATCGATTCCACGTCTGGCGATTGGTATGACACCTCGGCCCACATGCTGTGGATCGGCCACCGGACCCGCCAGGTCGATCATGCCCACGTTGAATTCTGTAAGGGTGTGAAAAACCCGATCGGTATGAAGTGTGGCCCTGGATTGGAACCCGATGAGTTGTTGCGGATCATCGAAACGCTCAATCCAGATGACGAAGCCGGGCGGATCACCTTGATTTCGCGGTTCGGCGCAGACGGCGTTGAAGCCGGGCTCACCCCCCTCGCAAGAGCCGTGAAAGCCAGCGGGCGCACGGTTGTTTGGTCATGCGACCCAATGCACGGGAACACGCTGAAGACCGATACAGGCTTCAAGACGCGACCGGTTGATCGGGTCTTGACCGAAGTGCGGAACTTTATCGATGTGCTCAGCGCAGAGGACTGTGTCCCAGGCGGCGTTCATTTTGAGATGACCGGCCAAGACGTGACCGAATGTATTGGCGGCGCACAGGCCATTTCAGAAGAAGACCTGTCATCGAGATACCACACTCATTGTGATCCTCGCCTAAATGGCGAACAAGCTCTTGAACTTGCCTTCTTAATCGCAGAGAAGCTCCTCGAGATTAAGGATTCCACCTCGATGCCATCACGCGTAACCGGATAAGCAGGACTTAAACCATGACCCAGCGGGCATGGCCCGCTTGGGCGCGGGCCTCTGAAATTCTAGACCTCTTGCGGCTATCAGGGCCGATCGCGATCTCACGTCTATCGTGGATGTTGATGGGCCTGACGGATGCGATCGTGCTCGGCCAAGTGAAAGGCCAGGAGCATGAGCTTGCCTTCATTCTGAACTCGTGGCTGCCCATCGGCGTCACTTTGGGGTTTGGCATGGGGATCTTGCTCGGCGTGCAAGTGCTGACCTCTGAATTAGTGGGGCGGGGCGAAGAGCATTTATCTGGGCGCATTTTCAGGCGCGGCATGGCATGGGCGCTGGGGCTCGGCATCCTCGTTACCGCCATCACTTATCTAGTGGCGGCGCCGCTATTCAATTTCTTATTCGTTGAGATCAATCCCAATGAAGAGATGAGCGCATTGATGACGCCATCAGAATTTGCCAGCGAAACGACGCATATCACTCAAATTCTGTCTCTCAGCTTACTCGGATTTATGCTGTCCACGGTGTGCAGCTATTATCTCGAAGCCCTGCGCCGGCCGCTTTTGGTGACGATTACGTCTTATCTCGGCGTCGGTGTAAACTTGATCATTGATCTGGCATTGGTGCTCGGCTGGTGGGGCATGCCGCAAATGGGCGGCGAGGGCGTGGCGTGGGCGACGGTTGGGTCACGGTGGGCGATTACGATCGCATTGATCGGCTTCGCCATCTGGCTCACCCCCGCCTTGAAGCCGTCTGAGCCAGGGCCGGCAGACGAGGGCACGCGTCAAATGACGGTCGGGGGCGGCAGCGCAATTTCGAATGTCGCAGAATGGGGCGGGTTCAACCTCACCTATGCCATCGCGGCCTTTATCAGCGTCGCCGCGAATGCGGTATATGGCTATTCAGTCCAGGTCATGGGCTTCTGCTTCATGTTCTTCATGGGCATTGGCACAGCCACCAGCGTCCGTGTGGCTGAGCAATATGGCCGCGGCGATATGCAAGGTGTGAAAGACGCCTCACGGCTGGGCGTCGTGGCGACGATTGTGCTTGGCGTTGTCCTGGCGCTTTTGATCTTAGCGTTCAAAGACGGCGTTGCCCTTTTGCTGGTCAATGAAGCCGCGAGCATTGATGGGGTACTGTTGGCCCCTGCCATTGCCGCGCTCCTAATTTGGTCAGCCTTAGCCACGACGTTTGACGGATTGCAGGCGACGGCCTCGATGGCATTGCGCGCCCAAGGGATTGTCTGGGTGCCTTCGATCCTACATATTGGTTCGTTCTTCTTATTGATGATTCCGCTCTGCTACATGATGGGGGTCACGATGGGACGGGGTGCACAAGGCATGATGGAAGCGGTCACGATCACGCTGCTGGTCGCGAGTATTCTGCAATGGGGGTTGCTGGAATGGAAAACGGCGCGCCGTGTAGAACGACGCGCCGTTTAGAAGAATCGCTTGAATAGCGATTGACCTTAAATGTCTTTCAGTGCCGAAGCCGGACGGAAAGCTGCAGAGGTCTTTTCTTTGATCTTGATCGTCTCACCCGTGGCTGGGTTGCGACCCTCGCGAGCACCGCGTGTTTTCGCAACGAAAGTTCCGAAACCAGCGATCGCGACTGAGTCACGGCTCTTCACCGCGCCTGCAATTGAATCAAAGACAGCATCCACTGCACGTCCGGCTTCCGCCTGAGACATACCAGCGGCATCTGCCACTGCTTTGGTCAGTTCACCCTTATTCATTGGGTTCTCCCTTAGTTCAACGGCGGTAGTTGCCGTTGCGGGCATTGTTCATGATTCGATTTGACCGTGAATCCCGAAAACCCAATAAATACGGGCGATTCAGCCTTATTTGGCCAGAATCCACCCTTCTTCACAGGTAATTTCGTCAATTTCGGCTTTTGAGAGGGTGTCGGGGGGACCAAAGGCAGAGGCCAATTTCCCCGCAGAATCGAGTGATTCGAGGCGTTCAGAGAGGGTTCGGACCTGCGCTTGATCGAGGATTTCACCGGGTTTTGGCGTCACTTCGATGGTGCTAGGGTAGATTTCGGCGATGACGCAGGACGTCTCCGATAGGGCGTCAGACGTGAGCGGCTTAAAGCCCGTTTCGAAAGGCCAGATCTGGGCGCCGTCGATCTCATTTCGAATATAGTGAGAGGTTGGGATGCCAAGCAGTGCCTGCGACCCAACCGCGCCCGCGCCGAGCAATTGCCACACCGATTTGGGCGTGGCCTTGAACTGGGATCGGATCCAGGCCTCGCTTTTGCGGTGTTCAGGAAGGGATCCGGCCACAGAGAAATCTCCCTTTTTCATGGCCAGTGTTGATGCTTGGTCTTTCTTAGTCACGCCCCAAAACGGATGAGGACCTTTAGATATCGCGTAATTCAGCCCTGCCGCGATCGCAAAGCGCGCATTCGAATTGTCGTCTCTTTCTTTCACCTTGGCGGAAAGGTGTTGATGCATCGCTCGCCACGGGGGGATGCCATCTTTCACGAGACCAGCCGCCGCTGCGGTTCCTCCTGGATAACCGAGCGCGAAATCAAACCCGATCAGCACTTTGTCGCCGCGCGCGATTAGCTTTTGCGCGAGCTCCAATATGAGGCGACGCGCTTCAAGACGCGTTTTGGGGTTCACACTGGTAAACTGAAACTTCAGCCGCGCATCACGGGCGCGCAGGCCAATCCAGATCGAATTCGCGCCTGTGACAGGCTTCGCGGACGCGCTCCAATCGACGATCATATAGGCGTCGAACACTCTGTTCATTCAAACTTAAGCCCAGCCAACGGCTCCAAATGAGCGCAAATTTCTTCTGTTTTGGCATGTTCGGCGCGAACCGATTCAAGCGCGAGTTCGCGGTCTCGCTTTTTCGTCTCCAGACGATCAATCATCGCGCTGCGCCTCGCATCCGAATGCGAGATCTCATCGCTTAACGCCGTCTCCAATCTGGCGATTTCTTCGGAGTCTTCCAACAACGCGATCAGGGGAACGGTCTCAACCAAAAAGTGCGTGTGGATCATCCGCCTCAATTCGATATCGCGGATCTCAAACAGGCGTTCCCGATTGCGTTCATAAATCGCCGTTTCCCGAACCGCTGTTCGGAACAGCCGCAGCGTGACATCACCCCATCGATCGCCAATTTCCATAGTCGAAAAGGCGCGGTCGAGGACGCGATCAACCGACGCCAGAATCTCGCCAAAGAATCGCGTCGCGTCGCGCTCTCGGCGTTTTTGGCCGAGCCGGTCCTGAACCAGCTCGGCCACCAAAGCGCCGCCCGTTGCCAACAACGCGCCGACCACAACCGCCAGAAGCGTGTCGAGATTGTCGATGAAATCAAATACGCTGTTACGCATTGGCAGCGGGCTTCTTAGTGGTCGGGCTCTTAACTGAGTTTGACCAGCATCTTGCCTTTATTCTGGCCGGAGAAAAGCCCCATGAAGGCATTTGGCGCGTTCTCAACGCCTTCCATTACGGTCTCCTCAAACTTCATTTGGCCACTTTGGATCCAGGTCGCCATGTCGCGCTGGAAGTCCGCGGTCATGTCGATATGGGTCGAAACGATGAAGCCGCGCAGTTGCAGCTGCTTGCCAACGATCTGGATGACATTGTTCGGACCCGGGCGTGGCTCAGTGTCATTATATTGTGAAATCATGCCGCAAATGGCCATCCGTGCGAACGGCCGGGCGCATTCGATCGCGGCTTGCAGATGATCGCCGCCGACATTGTCGAAATAGACGTCGATCCCTTTTGGTGCCGCCGCTCTCAGCGCGGCCAGGAGTCCTTCATAGTCGCCAGCAGCGCGGTAATCGACGCACTCATCAGCGCCGAGGGATTTGACGAGCTCGCATTTCTCTGTCCCGCCAGCTGACCCAATCACGGTGCAGCCTTTGATCTTCGCAATTTGAACGACCGCTGAGCCAACGGCGCCGGCTGCACCCGAGACAAAGACCACGTCGCCTTCTTTCAATTCTGCGACGCGAAGGATCCCCGCATACGCCGTGAGACCTGGCATCCCGACCACGCCAAGGAAAGCACTATCTGGAAGCCCAGTGTCGCCGGGTAGTTTCTGCGCCATGACAGCTTCCGGCGCCGCTGTCCAAGCTTCGCGCCAACCGGCCATCGACTGAACGAGGTCGCCAACCGCATAATCCGGGTGATTCGACGCCGTCACGCGGCCGACAGCGCCGCCCTGTAGGACTTCGCCAATTTGGAAAGGCGGGACATAGCTTTCCCGATCATACATCCGGCCGCGCATATAAGGGTCCACGGACATCCAAGAATTACGCACCTGGATTTGGCCTTCGCCAGGCTCGGCGGCTTCATTCGTCACCAGACCGAAATCGTCGGTTTGTGGTTCTCCGACAGGGCGTTTGGCGAGGGTCCAGTCTTTGGATGTCAAAGCGGGCATGGGGATTCTCCTGTGATTTACACCAGATATGGGAACGCTTCCGCGTCGGAAGCAAAGGGGGGCCTTGTAAGAATTCGCAATGCCTTTTGATGGACCTTACCGATATGTTCAGTTGCGTGAGACTCAGACATAATGCGATGGAGCGCTTAAGCGCGTGGAGTACGGATATGGCAGGTCTCAAGACGGGATTGATCGGAGCAGGGGTATTTGGCGGCTATCATGCTGGCAAAATCTCCGGCGCTTCGAAAGCGGATTTCATCGGTGTATTTGATCCTGATGCTGACCGCTGTGCAGCGCTTGCTGGTAAGCATGGTGTCACCGCGTTTGCGACGCAGGACGAGCTGTTACAGGCTTGCGATGCCATTCTCGTCGCTTGTCCAGCAACCTATCATGAGGCAGTGGTCCGCGCGGCTATAAATGCTGATTGCCACGTCATGGTCGAGAAGCCGCTCGCTTTGACAGGCGCGGCGGCGGATCAATTGGCGAAGTTCGCCGATGATAAGGGTCTGGTTCTGCAAGTCGGCCATCAAGAGCGGTTCGTGATGGACGCCATGGGGCTGTTTCAGATCCCAGAAGCGCCAACCCGGATCGAAGCGTGGCGTATGGGGCCGCCCGCACCGGATGGCCGCGCCGGGGATGTGTCGGTGATTTGGGACTTGATGACCCATGACCTCGACATGGTTGGCAAACTCATGGGGCCAGCCGTCGCGGTCGAAGCAACGGGCCGCAGTGCCCACACAGCCCATATCGATGAATCGACGGCGAAACTGAATTTCGCCGTTGGCAGCGCAGAAGTGACAGCCAGCCGGTGTCACTCAGAGCGCGACCGGCGCATGGTCCTGACCTATCCGTCTGGCACGATCGCGATCAACTTCCTGACACGGGAGATCGAAAATACGACCCCGTTTGAAATTCAGGCCGATGTGTCTGAAATCCTGCCGGATCCGCTCGGGGCAGCGGATGAGGCATTCTTTGCAAGCGCGCTTGGGGAGCGCGATTGCGCTATTCCAGGGCGCGAAGCCGCGCTCGCTGTTCACATGGCCGAACAAGCAGAACTGTCGGCCCTCCATACAATAGGAGCATAACCTATGGCCTTTTCCGACCCACAGAGCACGGCACTGATAGAGCTCCCTGACGACGCCCCTATTCAGCTATTTGACCTGAAGACCCAGCAGAAGCTTATTCGCCCGGCGCTGGAACAACGCTGGATCGACATCCTTGATCATGGCCGGTTCATTGGCGGGCCAGAGGTCACTGAATGCGAAGAGAAACTCGCCGCCTTTACCGGTGCAGCCGATGTCGTGGCCGTTGGCTCTGGCACGCAGGCGCTTGTGATGCCATTGCTGGCGATGGGAATTGCTGAAGGCGACGCGGTTTTCATTCCGGGCTTTACGTACAATGCGACGGCCAATGCGGTGCTGTTGTCGGGTGGGTATCCGGTGATCGTCGACATTGATCCGAAGACCTTCAATATGGACGCAGCCGATCTGGCGCGGAAAATCGACGACGTAAAAGCGGAAGGTCAGCTGACACCGCGCGCGATCATGCCGGTCGACCTTTATGGCTTGCCCGCCGATTATTCGGCCATCCAAGCCGTCGCTGATGCGCACGGGCTGCGCGTCATTGCGGATGGCGCACAAGCTTTTGGTGGCAAAGACCAAGGCCGTTGGGTTGGGAACATCGCTGAGATAACGGCCACCAGTTTTTACCCGACCAAGTCGCTTGGCGGCTATGGCGATGGCGGCGCTATTCTCTGCCAAGACAAAGACTTTGCCGATCGTATGCGGTCGATCCGCTGGCACGGAACGGGCGACAATCGCAAAGAATCTATTCGGGTTGGCATTAATGGACGTTGCGACTCCATCCAGTGTGCGGTGGTGTCGGAGAAGCTGGATCTGTTTGAAGCCGAACGGGCGCGCCGCATCGCGGCAGCCGAGATTTACAATGAGCGCTTGGTTGGCGCTGTCGGGCTACAAGAAGCGCTCGAGGGCCAAGAAGATGGATACGGGCTCTACACGGTTCGCGTGCCGAACCGCACGGCCGTCCGGGCAAAACTGTCAGAGGCTGGGATCCCGAGCGGGATCTATTACGATATGGCCATTCATCAGATGCCAGCCTTTGCGCATTTCGCAGAGCTCGGCAGCCTGCCGGTTTGTGAAGCAGCGGCCGAGGACTCTCTCAGCTTACCGATGCATCCTTATCTCTCGGCCAATCAGGTGCATAAGGTCTGTGACGTGCTTCTCGACGCCGTGAAGGCTTAGCAGCCCGAACGCATTTCCTTCGAATTCTATGGTCTTGTGGCTTTTGTCTCGGTAAGACAGGAGGAACGCTTAATCATAGGATGCGGAGGACAGCATGGCCGGAACACGAGATTATAATGGACTAGAGCTCGATCAGCCGGGGCGCGGCAGGATCTATAACTCTGTTCTAGAGACGATCGCCAATACGCCGCTCGTTCGGATCCCCCGGATCAGCGCCGAAGAGAAGCTCGAAAGTGAGCTCCTCCTGAAACTGGAATTCTTCAATCCGCTGGCCAGCGTGAAAGATCGCATTGCGGTTGGCATGATTACAGCGCTGGAACGCGATGGCAAAATTGGTCCAGGCACCACCCTTGTGGAACCGACCTCAGGAAACACAGGGATCGGCCTCGCCTTTGTTGCGGCGGCCAAAGGGTATCGCTTGATCCTGACCATGCCGGAATCCATGTCGATTGAGCGGCGCAAAATGCTCGCTCTGCTCGGCGCTGAATTGGTACTCACGCCCAAGGAAGAAGGCCTCGGCGGCACGCTTCGTAAAGCCGATGAGCTGCTCGAAAGCATCGATGGCGCGGTCATGCCGAGCCAGTTCACCAACCCTGCCAACCCCGCGATTCACGAGGCCACCACAGCAGAAGAAATCTGGACCGATACAGGCGGAAAAGTGGACGCGGTCGTGTCTGGCGTCGGTACAGGCGGAACCTTCTCGGGCTGCGCCCGCGTGCTCAAAGCGCGCAATCCAGATCTCAAAATGTTTGCGATTGAGCCGGAAGGCAGCCCTGTCCTGAATGGCGGAGACGGCGGACCGCATATGATCCAAGGGATTGGGCCTGGCTTTGTCCCGGACAACATGTCGCCAGACCTGATGGACGAAGCGATCAAGGTCTCAAACGAAGAGGCGTTCGCGGCCGCCCGCAGACTGGCGCGCACGGAAGGCATTCCTGTTGGTATTTCGTCTGGCGCAGCGCTAACCGCTGGGCTGAATGTCGCGCGCCGTCCAGAAATGGCAGGCAAGACGATCGTGGCGATCATTCCATCATTTGCAGAGCGCTACCTGTCCACAGCCTTGTTTGAAGACGCCTAGCGCTCAGACTTCATCGATCAGCGCTGCGCCCTGGTTGCGCACATTGCCAACTGCGGGGGCGACGGGCCAAGCATGCATCGCATCGCTGGCAAAGGGTTCGAACAGATCTTCGACATCCCGGTGGCTGGTATCGAGCCAACGATTATAATCAGCGGGATCTAAGATGACCGGCATGCGGGTGTGCAGTCCGGCCATCAAATCATTGGGCGTCGTGGTCAGGATCGTGAACGTGTCGATCTCTGAGCCATCTATCGTGGCGCGATCCCAAAGCCCGGCAAAGCAAAACCAGCGTCGATTGCGCAGGCCGATCGCAAACGGCGTTTTCTTACCCTTTGGCCCCGTCCATTCGTAAAACCCACTGACCGGGATCAAACATCTTTTGTGCCGAAAACTGCCGCGAAATGTGTTTGAGGTGGCGACGGTTTCGCTGCGCGCATTAAAGGTCGAGAACTTCTTTTCGCTGAGCGGTTTGCGCCACCAACTGGGGACCAGGCCCCACATGGCCGGCGCCAAGTGACGGACCCCTTGCGGAACGTCCTCATCTTCCATCGCAAGACGAACCACCGGGGCGATTTGGGTTGGCGCAATATTATAAGCGGGCTCCGGCGGATCGATCCCCGCATATTCGAACAGGTTGAGATAGCTGCTATATTCTTCCCAGCTCACCCCATGACGAAAAAATCGTCCGCACATTTTTGCAATCCCCGCGTTTAGGTGTCTTCAAACCGGACGACGCGATTTGGGTTCATTATGCCTTTTGGGTCAAGCGCATGCTTAATCGCCTTCATGGCGGCTGTGGCCGCGGGCGGGCGAATGGCTTCGAGCTCATCCCGCTTCAGCCGGCCGACCCCATGTTCCGCACTGATCGAGCCACCAAAGGCCATGGCTTGGGCATGTACAATCTCGGTAATCGCCGCAGCGTGATTGCTCAGCACGGGTGCTTCAGCATCTTTTGGTTCGCAAGCGGAATAGTGGAGGTTGCCGTCGCCAACATGACCGAAGGCAATGATTTCAGCGCTCGGTGAGATGTCCAAAATGGCTTGTTTTGTAACGTTCAAAAAGTCAGGGATTTGTGAGACGGGCACCGCCACATCATGATTGATCGCCGTGCCATACGCGCGTTTCGAGAGCGGAATGCTCTCGCGAATGGTCCAAAAACTCTGCGCCTGCGTCAGGGACTCAGCGATGACCGCATCCGCCGCGAGGCCTGCTTCAAAAGCGGCCTCTAATGCGGTTTCCAAAACGTCCCGCGCGTGCGCCTCTCGCGCCATGGAGATTTCGCAAAGCACGCGCCAGGGCAGGTCGGATGGGTTCGGATCACGCACGTCCGGCATCTCGCTGCGCACCATATCGATCCCATTGGCGGGAATGATCTCAAAGCTGGTCACGGTGTCACCCGCATGATCCCGGGTTAGCGCCAACAGTTCGACGACGTCTTTCGCGCTCTGACAGCTGATCCAAGCCGATGCGCGCGCGACTTTGGGGAACAGTTTCAGCGTCGCCGCTGTGATGATGCCAAGCGTGCCTTCCGCGCCAGCAAAGACATGCTTCAAGTCATAGCCGATATTGTTCTTACGCAGCCCCGACAGACCGTCCCAGATCTCGCCATTCGGCAAGACCACTTCGAGTCCAAGGATCAAATCGCGCATCATCCCGTATCGCAGAACCGCGACCCCGCCCGCATTGGTCGAAATCAAACCGCCAATCGTGGCGGTGCCTTCAGAGCCGAGCGAAAGTGGGAATAATCGATTGGCCTCGTCCGCTGCGGTCTGCGCGGTGACCAGAGGTGCACCCGCTTCAATCGTCAGAGAATTGTTGAACGGATCAAGCGATCGAACGCTTTGCATCCGGCGCAGCGACAGCGTGATTTCCCCATGCGGCGTGCCGGCATCGACGAGCCCTGTATTTCCGCCTTGCGGGGTCAAAGCGACGTCATACTCTGCACAGAGCTTTACGAGCGCAGAGACCTCCTCTGTCGAAGCGGGCAGGGCAAGAAAGGGCGTATCGCCCTGATAGGTGCCACGCCAAGGCGTTGCTGCCGCTTCCAGGCTCTTTGCGTCCATACGCCAGCCCTTATCCCCAAGCAGAGACTTGGCACGCGTCAGAAAATCAGTCGATAAGTCCATTGGCTCAGTCTAGTTGGGTTTTGCGGCGCGCGTAAGACGATCATTGATCGCCTCGCCGAGACCCTTATCGGGGATTGGAGCGACCGCGATGCAGTCATAATCCGCATCCAGCTTTCGCAGCATGGAAAACAGATTAGCAGCGGCTTCGGAAAGATTGCCCTTCGGAGAAAGATTCATCGTCGCGCGACCAGGCCCAAACCCGAGATAGGCTTCGCCAGTCTGCGCTGCGGCAGCGTTCAATCGAAGGCGAGCAGTGGGCGCATAGTGGCGGAGGAGCTGGCCCGGTGAGTGAGGACGATCTGGATCTAATCCTGGCCGGATAAGACCCGGCCAAACCGACTCAATACCTTCAAGCGCCAGCGAGCCCGGGCGCAGCAAAGCGGGGCGATCGCCGCGTGCGTCAATAATCGTCGACTCAATACCCGCGGTGCACGAGCCGCCATCAAGAATGAGGTCAACTTTATCGGCCATGTCTTGCGCAACATGTTCGGCGGTCGTCGGGCTGATCTGTCCGCTTGGATTGGCGGACGGGGCAACGAGAGGAGCCTCGAATGCCTCTAGGAGCTGCTTCGCCACCGGATGGGCCGGCATGCGTACAGCAATGCTGTCGAGCCCCGCGCGCGCGAGATCTGAGACAGTCCCCATCGGCGAGACATCGACGACGAGCGTCAATGGACCGGGCCAGAATGCCTCGATCAATGCGCGGGCTTTGTCATTAAACTCGCCCTGGCGCGTAGCCATTTCGAACGAGGCGACATGAGCAATCAGCGGGTTGAAACTCGGGCGCCCCTTCGCCGCATAGAGACGCGCGACGGCCTCGCCATTCGCTGCGTCCGCGGCGAGTCCATAAACCGTTTCAGTCGGCATCGCGACGAGGCCGCCATCGCGTAAAACGCGGGTCGCCTGGACAATCGTCTCATCGGTTGGGGGGACAGGCTGCGCACTCATGCCGCGCTCTTATGAGGCTCAGCGCTAAACCGCAACGCCGAACAGCCGTCCGACAAGAGCGGTTAGCGCCATCGCCCCCGCGCCCCAGAGCACAATTCTGATAACCGCGCGCATGACGGGCGCGCCGCCCGCGCGGGCCGAAAGCACCCCCAGCAAGGCCAATCCGAGCAAGGAAGAGAGCGCGATTGCAGGGCCGACATGCGCGAATGGCGCCGTCAGCGCGACGATGATTGGCAGCGCAGCACCTGCTGAGAAACTGATTGCGGATGAGATGGCGGCCTGTAGCGGGCGCGCTTTGGTCAGTTCAGAGATGCCGAGCTCGTCACGCGCGTGCGCTTCTAGCGCGTCGCTTCGCATCAGCTCAGCAGCCACCTGTCGCGCCAGGCCCTCAGAAAGACCGCGCTGAACGTATATGCTCGCGAGTTCCTCACGCTCTCCCTCCGGATCATCGATGAGCGCCCGTTTCTCGATCTCTAAATCGGCCCGCTCGGTGTCAGATTGCGAGCTCACCGAAACATATTCGCCCGCCGCCATAGACAGCGCGCCCGCGACGAGCGCGGCGATGCCGGCCAAGAGAATGTCATTAAAACTTGCTGCCGCGGCGGCGACACCAATCATCAAACTTGAAGTCGATAGAATGCCGTCATTTGCGCCGAGCACAGCTGCGCGCAGCCAGCCGGTGCGTTGAATATAATGATGTTCTTCGTGCGGGGTCATGCAAGGCCTTTTCGTGCCGCGTTTGACCTTGATCTTATGGCAGGCGTGTCGCCTCGACAATGACATCGACCGTGACGTCCTCAGACACCCAATCCGCGTTCGGATCAGAGCTTTGCCCCAAATCGAGTGGGGTGCGCTGGAAGACGGCCTGACCGGTCATTTGCGCGGTGTCGCCATTGATCTCGAGCGAGAAAGGAAATGCGGCGTCGACCGTCAATTCCTTCAAGGTGAGCCGCGCTGTCGCCGCGTAATTGCCGTCACCATTGCTGGACACATCTAGGATTTCGACTTGTGCGGTCGGGAACGCGGCGGTGTTGAGCCATTCCGGAGAGGGGAGACTGTCTGTGTAAAGTTTTTGGCTCGCGGACGCGCTTGTCGTGGCGACCGTGACGCGCACGTCTGCGTCTTCTGGGGCTACCGGGTCAAACTGAATGGCGGCGTCCCAGTTTTGGAACGCGCCGGTATAGACATTGCCATCATGCGTCCCTGAGAAGCTGATGGAAGAGGCGTCCATATTCACCTCCCAATTCGCTTCGAAGGCGGCATCGGCGGTGACCGCTTCGCCGGACCCGCTAAACGCGGAAAGAACTGGTGATGCACCTGCCACAACAATTAAAAGCCCGAGCGCACTGCCAAAGGCCGTGACGGCGCCCCGGCCAGGTGCTGCGGGGGCCGTGGCCTTTCCGAAAAGACCTGGGATCATACGCTTTAAGACGCCTTCTTCGGCGCTGATCTCATGCTTGATTGCGCCAGCAACGTGTAAACCCAGCAGGGCGAGCGCGACCCAGGCCAGCTTGGAGTGGATAAAGTTCACCGCACCGCTGGCTGCCTCTGTCTTTAAGCCATCGACAAACGGCACGTCTGGCCAACTGATGACGCCATAGAGGACCGTTGGGACGTCGAGTTTTACACTGACGGAGCTATACAGCCATCCGGTGAGCGGCAGCGCGATCATCAGCCCATAAAAGCCGAGATGGACCAGATGGCTCGCCGTTTTTTCAAGCCCGTTCATGTCGTCGGGCAAGACAGGTGGCGGGTTCATCGCCCGCCAAATGATCCGCGCCACCGAGAGCAATAAGATCGTAATCCCGATCGATTTATGCATTTGGTAGAGGAAGTACTGACCGGGCGCCCCATCGGGCAAATCGGTCATATACCACCCTCCCAAAATCATGCCGATAATGGCAAGGGCAATCAGCCAGTGCAGCACAATCGCGACACTGGAATACCGCTCTGATGACGCGCTCATGACTATTCGTCCTGCAGGAATTCGCCTGAAAATTCGACGTCGACCGCGTCTGATATGTTTGGAATGGCTGCGGCCATGCCGAATTCTGAGCGCATAATAGATGTCGAGGCGTCGAAGCCGATGATATCGCGCTCACCAAACCAAGGCTGATTGGCCAGGCCATTATAGCTGACGTCGAGTGTAACCGGTTTGGTGACGCCGAGCAGAGTCAGGTCACCGGTCACAGTTCCTGTCAGATCGCCGGTTTTGGTGATGTCCGTCGAAACAAATGTGATCTCCGGAAACGCGTCGGCGTTCAGCCACTTTGCGTCGCGGGCAACATCTTCATTCCAGCTTTCCCAAGCGCTGTCCGCGTGACCCGCTTTATAGTCGCCGGGATAGTTGGTTTCCACAGACAAAGGGTTGATGGTGAAAGTCAAACTGGCAGCCTCTGGATCGGCAGGATCAAAACTTAGATCTCCGTCGAAGTCTGTGAAGCTGATGCGATAGGCCGAAATACCGCCGCCATGACCAACTTTCACGGTCATAAAGGCGTGCGTTTTCTCTAGCGAATAGTCCGCAGCGGCAACATCAACAAGCGATGGGTGAAGCTCGGCGGCTTCGGAAGTCGCTTCCGCTTCAACCGGCGGGGCTGGCGCGTCTTCGATCGATGGAGTCTCCGATCCGCCACATGCCGCCAGCGCAAATGCGCTGGTGCCTGCGACCATGAGCGTTTTGAATGTCATCGTATTCTGGTCCTCTTGCTTTGTCTCTGCGCCACTATTCTTCGGCTTGCAGGAATTCACCTGAGAATTCGATTTCCACTTCGTCGGAAATCACGCCGCCAAGCGAGGTGTTTCCAAACTCCGAACGATTAATCGTTGTCGATGCGGTAAATCCGATCACATCGCGCTGGCCAAACCAAGGTGGATTGGCAACGCCGCCATATGAGACGTCGAGCGTCACAGGCTGCGAAACGCCCAAGAAAGTAAGGTTTCCGGTGACCGTGCCTTCAAAATCGCCCGTCTGAGTCACTTCGGTTGATTCGAACGAAATGGTCGGAAACTCGCCGGCGTTCAGGAAACGCGCATCGGTCGCCAATTCTGCTTCCCATTCCACCTTTTTCTCGGCATTCGGATAATTTGTATTCAATGCCGTTGGGTTGATAGAGACAGCGAGCTGCGAGTTTGCGGGCGTTTCGGCATCAAATACGAGATCCGCGTCAAAGTCTGTGAAGTTCACGGTGTAGCCAGAAATGCCATTGTGCTTGACCGTCCAGGTCAGAAAAGCATGTGTCTTTTCAAGTTCATACAGTCCAGACGCAACCCCTTCTAAGGTTGGGTTCGCGTTGGCAGGTAGGGTGGCGGCCATAAGGCCTGCAATGATGGCGTATTTGCGCATGGGACTCTCCTTTGCGTGAATCACTTTGACTGCGCCAAAAGGTAGCGTGGGATTTCTTCTTGGCCAGTCACGTTATATGAATTCTGGCAATATAACTCTTATGCTGGAGCCGCATGATCTATGGCGTACACACCTCCTGTTTCTGATATCGCGTTCGCATTGACCCAATTGGCGGGTCTTAGCCGGTTTGAAGGGCATCCAGCATTTGAAAGCTATGATGCAGAGCTGATCGACCCAATCCTCGACGAAGCGGGAAAGTTAGCGCGCGATGTGTTGGCCCCGCTCAATCAGTCAGGGGACAAGCACGGCGCGCTTCTCGGCGAGACCGGCGTTACGGCGGCGCCTGGCTTTGCAGAGGCATATGCAGCCTTCCGCGATGGCGGATGGATGGGGCTCTCTGCGCCGGAAGAGTGGGGCGGACAAGGGCTACCAAAAGTCCTCGGATTGGCCGTGATGGAGATGTTTCACGGCGCGAATATGGCATTCGCCCTGTGCCCGATGCTGAGCTTTGGCGCGATCGAAGCCTTGCTGGCGCACGGCACGGACGCGCAAAAAGCCATGTATTTGCCAAAACTGGTCAGCGCTGAGTGGACCGGCACGATGAACCTGACCGAGCCGCAGGCGGGCTCCGATGTCGGCGCGCTGAAAACCAAAGCGGTGCCAAACGATGATGGATCCTACTCGATCACCGGGCAGAAGATTTATATCACCTGGGGGGATCATGATGTCGCGGAGAACATCATCCACCTCGTCCTCGCGCGCTTGCCGGATGCGCCTGCGGGATCACGCGGCATTTCGCTCTTCATCGTCCCGAAGCGGATCGTCAACGAAGACGGAAGCCTCGGTGAAACCAATGGCGTTCGGTGTATTGGCTTGGAGGAGAAAGTCGGGATCCATGCCTCACCAACCTGCGTGATGGAATATGACAATGCCAAAGGTTGGCTGATTGGGGCAGAGAATAAAGGCCTCGCTTGCATGTTCACGATGATGAACTCTGCGCGCTTGAACGTTGGTCTCGAAGGGGTTGGCGTCGGCGAGGCCGCCTGGCAGACCGCGTTTGAATTCGCGCAAGAGCGCAAGCAAGGCAAAGCGGAAGGTGTCTCCGGCGCTGCCCCGATCTTACACCACGCGGACGTCCGGCGCATGCTGACGACCATGCGGGCGAAAGTCATGGCGGCGCGGGCGATCTGCTACGCCACCGGCGTCGCGGCCGATATGGCGGAAGTGGGCCAAACAGAAGAGATCCGTGAGCAGGCGAAACTTCGCGAAGAATTGCTCACTCCGATTGCCAAAGCCTGGTCGACGGATATGGGCGTCGATGTCGCCAGCCTCGGCGTACAAGTGCATGGCGGTATGGGCTTTATGAATGAGACGCTGGCGGCCCAGCTCTACCGCGATGCGCGGATCGCCCCGATTTATGAAGGCACAAATGGCATTCAAGCGATCGACTTGGTCGGACGTAAGCTCTCAATGGCGGATGGCGCCGCGATGACGGCGATGTTGACCGAGATTGACGAGACCGCGCGGTCGGCCCGCGAAACCAATGATCCAAACCTTGTCCAGGTGGCTGACCGCCTTCGCGACGCCAATGACGCGCTCAAAGAAGCGACCACTTGGATGACGCGAATGATGAAAGAGGACCGCGATGTCGCATTAGCCGGGGCCACCGCTTATCTGGCGCTCGCAGGCGATGTCATTGGCGGACACTTCCTGACAAAAGGCGCAGTCGAGGCGCGCTCTGAAGGCGGGCAGGTGCGCGGTCGGATGATGGCGCTTGCTGGGTTCTTCGCGGAGACATCCCTCGCGGCCGCGCCGGGCGCCGTCGCGAGCATTACGCAAGGCGGACAAGCGATGCTGTCCGAAAGTGAAGCCCTGTTTGGGTTGGGCTAACCGCGCCTAACAGCTAAGCGTGCCAGCGCTCGATCTTGTCGCTGATATCCGGCCGCATGCGTTCTTGCGGCGTATCCTTTGCCGTCCCGAGATACATGAACCCGGCCACGCGCTCATGGTCTGTTAGGTTTAGCAGCGTTTTGATGCCGGGGCTGAAGGCGATCCACTCGGTCAGCCAGCATCCCGCCCAACCGCTGGCATTGGCGGCGAGCAAGAGATTGTGGCACAGCGCACCGCAGGACAGTTCTTGCTCCCAGACGGGGGTTTTGTGCGTCGGGTCGGGCGATGAAATTACCGCAACCACAACAGGCGCGCGGGTGAAATAGCTCGCAGTGTCGGACAACATTGTCTCGGTCGCGGCCGGATCTTCTTGCTTTTGGATTTCGACAGCGCGTTCGTTAAACGCCTGCCTTTCGCTGCCTTCGAACACCAAAAATCGCCACGGAGCCAGTCGCCGGTGATCCGGAACCCGGGCTGCTACCGTAAGAAGGTCATCGAGCCCAGCACCAGATGGGCCAGGTTCGATCAAACTGCGTTTGCTGATGGAGCGCCGAAGCGCCAATAGCGTGCGGGCATCTGCGCTTGGCCGCGTTGGGAGCATAGGGGTTCCGAACGCGGGTGCGGGTGGAAAGATTGATGTCATGCCCCGCACTTAGGCACATTGCTCTGAAATACCAGAAAAGAAATTTGAGTGAACAGTGTTTACTTTTTGAACGGGTGACCTATCTCTCTGTTCAAAGGGTCCGTTAGATGACGATAAGTGTTTCCTCCCCGGCGGAACGACGCCGAAACAAAATACGCGCCCGCATTCTTGCGGCTGCCGAACGCGTGTTTGCGCGTGAAGGGGCTGACGGGCTGTCGATCCGGCGCTTAGCCGAGACGATCGATTACTCGCCAGCCGCGATCTACAAATACTTCAAATCGAAAGATGAGTTGGTAGACGAACTCAAAGAGACGTTCTTCGAGCTCATCCTGCAAACCGTGCATCGGATTGTCGACAAAACGACACCCTTCTCAGAACGCTCGCGCGATTGCGTGGCGACATATGTCCAGATCGCGATCGAAAAACCTTATCACTATGCGGCAGCTTTTGCGGGTGAATCCAACACCGTAGCCCCGGTCGACGGAGAGCCTGGCTTTGCGGCGTCTAAGAAAGGCCAAGCCTTTATGGTCTTGAGTGGGATGATTGCTGAGGGCGTTGAGAATGGGACGTTTCGCTCAGACATTGACCCAGTCTTGGCGGCCAAATCGATTTGGGCGTCGATGCATGGCTTAGCGATGATGATCGTCCACATTCCTACATTTCCTGCATTCAAGCCTGATCAAGAGACCATGGCGCGGGATGAATTTATTCTGTTTCACGCGGACCAAGTGATCCGCGGATTGGAGGCTCACCATGGGTGAAATGGCACAAGACTTTGAAGCAAATAGACCAGAGGCAAAACCGACTTTTTGGAAGGGTTTGATCTTCCTTTTGGTGCTCGCTGTCACGCTCGCCATACTTGGCATGTTTGTTCTGCAAAACCGGTCGTCCGAAGGCCCGCTGGTTCCGACTGAACAACCGGTGCCGATCTCGGTTGAAACGGTACGCGTAAATCTCGGGTCGACCTTGCAGGTGGAAGAGAAGTTTACCGGCATTGTCACCGCGCGCCGATCGAGCCAGCTCGGCTTTGCGGGCGGTGGCCGGATTGAATCGATCCGCGCCGATATTGGTGATCGTGTGGAAGCCGGCGCGACCCTCGCGGTACTTGATACACGTAGCCTACAAGCGCAGCTAAAGTCGGCAAATGCGGTCGTGGCTGAAGCGGAAGCCGGGCTCGCTTTGGCGCAAACCACGGTGGATCGCCAAATCGCGCTCCTCGAAAAAGGACATGTTTCAAGCCAACGCGTCGACGAAGCCCGGGCGCAGGCGAACACCTCATACGCTCGTATCGACGCTGCCCGCGCCAATGCGGATGCGCTGCGCGTGCAAATTGACTTGGCCAAAATCGAAGCCCCATTTGCCGGTACGATTACCGCGCGCATGGCGGATGAAGGCGCGATCGCTAATCCTGGGGCGCCTCTGTTCGAGTTGGTTGAAACCGACGCCCTCGAAGCGCGGATTGGCTTGACGGCTGTGCTCGCCGATACATTGGAGATTGGCGCAGCATATGACCTGATCTCTGACCAAGGAGAGATCCCAGCAACCTTGCGGTCGGTGACGGGTGTGATCGATGCCAGCAATCGTACCGTGACCACGCTGTTTGATATTTCTGATCCGAACGCCGTTGCCGCAGGCGCTGTGGTCCGCCTTGGCATGGAGCGCGAAATTCGTGAGCCAGGCCTGTGGCTGCCGGTTTCAGCGCTAACCGAGGCTGACCGCGGTCTGTGGTCAATCTATGTCGCCCGTCGGACGGCGGGCGAATGGGTCGCTGAGCCAGGTATTGTTGAAATCATTCACCAAGAAGGCGATCGTATCTATGTCCGCGGTGCGGTGCGCGATGGTGACCGCGTCATCATTGATGGCTTGCAACGGATTACCCCCGGGCAGCCTGTGACTCCGGTTGAGGTAAGTTCCGCGGGCCTCGTGCCAGGGAATGGATAAGTCCAATGACGACGTTATTTTACCGTCTGCCACGCCTGACCATCCTGTCCATCTTGGTGGTTCTGATCAGCGGCTTCTTCGCGATCCTGACGCTTGGGCGACAAGAAGACCCAACTCTCGTTGAACGCTTTGGCTTTGTCCTAACGACTCTGCCGGGCGCCGATGCGGAGCGGATCGAAGCCACGGTCTCGGAACCCATCGAAACGCGTTTGATGGAACTGTCCGAAGTGTTCGAGGTGCAAGCCGTCTCGCGCGCCAACACTTCGCAAATTTCAATCGAGATAGATGAGAGCTTAAACGAAACAGAAGTCGATAATGCCTGGACGCTGATCCGTCAGCAGGTCGAGCTTGCTGAAGCAGATCTACCGCCAGGAACCACCAAGCCCTTTATCCGGCAGGTCTTTGTTGGCGCTGCGACGATGACGGTCGCGCTCACTTGGGAGGGTGAGGGGGATCCGCAGCTCGCGGTGATGGCACGTCTCGCTGAAGGATTAGAAGACCAGTTCCGAACCCTCGGCGCGACCGAAGAAACCGAGATTATGGGGCTTCCGGAAGAGGAAGTGCGCGTGGTCGCAGATCCTGAAGCCTTAGCGGCAGCGCGGCTCTCGATGAGCGATGCGGCGCGCCTTATCGCTGCTGCCGACTCAAAAGCGCCGGCCGGCGCTGTGCGCGGCGAGCAAAGCACCGTTGGGTTTGAAATCGGCGGCGAGTTCGATGGGGTGGCGCGCATTCGTGCAATCCCCCTTAGTCAGAACGCCGACGGCACGGCCGTCCGTGTCGGCGATGTTGCGGATGTCGTGAAAGGGATTGAAGACCCGCCGACCAAGCTTGCCTTCAGCAATGGCAAGCGCGCCGTTTTCGTGACCGCTTACATCCAATCCAATCAACGCGTGGACCTATGGGCGCGTTCGGCCCGGCAATTGGTCGAAGATTTCGCGGTGACTGTGCCCGCCGATATTTCCGTCACACCGATTTTTGATCAGAGCAAGTATACTGAAACTCGACTGAATGGCCTGGCGTTCAATTTGCTCATGTCGGCCCTGCTCGTGTTCACCGTTCTGTTCTTTGTGATGGGGTGGCGCGCGGCGATCGTTGTCGGTACGGCTTTGCCCCTGACGATCGCGCTTGTCCTAACCCTGTTCAAATTCTTCAACTATCCGCTGCACCAAATGTCGGTGACGGGCCTGGTGATTTCACTTGGCTTGTTGATCGATAATGCGATTGTGGTGGTCGACGAATATGAACAAGAGCGGATGCATGGGCGCACCGTCTTAGAGTCGATTGATATCTCTTTGAAGAAGCTGTTCGGACCGCTGTTTGCGTCGACCCTCACCACGGTTCTCGCCTTCGCTCCGATCGCGTTTATGCCGGGCGCCGCGGGTGAATTCATCGGCATGATCGGCACTTCAGTCATGCTGTCTGTTTTGATGTCATTCGTTGTCGCGATGACCGTTATTCCCGCGCTGGCAGGCATGCTCGATCGCAAGCCGGTTCCAGGAGAGCGCAGCTGGTTTTGGCGCGATGGCATAAAGTTTAGCCTCCTCACAGATGGCTACCGGTGGAGCATTGAGCGTGTCTTACGGACCCCGTTACTGGGTGTGCTCCTCGGCGCGGTGCCGGTCGCCATTGGCTTCTATCTCGGACTACAATTGCCAGGACAATTCTTCCCGCAGACAGAGCGGGATCAGTTCCAGATTGATATTTCGCTCAATCCAAGCGCAACGATCTATGAGGCGCGTGACCTGGTGCAAGAGGTCAACACCTTCCTACGCGATCAGTATCCGGATATTGAAGGCATTCACTTCGTCGTCGGTGAGCCGGGGCCGCGTGTCTACTATAATAGCATGAACAATACCGAAGGCGTGCCTGGCTATGCGAATGGGTTCGTGCAGCTCCGCAATGATGAGACCACACGGATTTTGGTCACTGATGTTCAAGCGACATTGCGGCGTGAATTCCCGCAAGCGCAAATTCTGGCGACCCCGTTCGAGCAGGGCCCACCCGTGCCGGCACCGATCGCGTTCTCCATTCGCGGTGACAATCTTGAAACGCTCAACAAGCTCTCCGACCATGCACGGCAAGTCTTGGCCCAAACTCCTGGCGTGACCTTCACCAGCGCGCGCTTGCAAGTCGGCGCGCCCGTCGTCACCTTACAAGCAGATGAAACCGCGGCGGCAATGTCTGGCATTCGCCTGACCGGGCTGGCGAGCGAAATTCGCGCGGAACTTGAAGGCGTACAAGCTGGCTCGATTTTGGAAGGGGTTGAAGAAATCCCGGTGCGAGTGATCGCGCCAGAAGCGCGTCGATCGGAACTCGCAGACTTGCGCTCTAAGACGATTGGGGATGCGCGCCCAGGCGGCGGCACACCGCTCTCAGCGCTTGGCCAACTGACCCTCGAGCCAGAGACGGCGACGATTGTCCGATTGAACGGCCAGCGCATCAATGAGGTGTTTGGCTATGTCCAACCTTATGCTCTCCCGGCTGAGATCAATGATGATTTCAAAGCGCGATTGGAAGCGTCTGGGTTTGAGTTGCCACCAGGCTATGACTTGATTGAAGGCGGCATATCCAGCGATGGTGACACCGCGGTTGCAAGTCTCGCATCTTTGGCTGTGCCGCTGGTATTGGTCATGCTGGGTGCGGTCGCACTGGTGTTTAATTCCTTCCGGATGGCCTTCTTGGTTATGGGCGTTGGCTTTATGGCAATGGGGCTCGCCTTTGGCGGCGTGTGGATGTTCAACCTCCCACTTGGCTTTAATGCGATCTTGGGCGCGTTGGGTCTGCTCGGGATTTCGATCAATGGATCGATCGTGGTCTTGTCCTTGCTCACCAATAATGAGGCGGCGCGGCAGGATGACGTGATCGCGCAGCGCGAAGTCGTGGTCGCGGCAACTCGGCATATCGTGGCAACGACGCTGACCACCATGGGTGGCTTCGTGCCGATCATTCTTCAAGCGGATGTCTTTTGGATGCCGCTTGCGACCGCGATTGCTGGCGGGGTGGCCGGCTCTGCGATTTTGGCGCTCTATTTCACGCCGTCAGTTTACCGCATCATGACGATGAAACCGCTACAGCGCATGGTCAGAATGATACGCGGGCAGGGCTGGCAACACCCGGCGCGTGTTCCAGCGGAATAAAAGAAACGGCCCTGCGAGAGATCTCACAGGGCCGTCGTTGTTTGTGTTGGGAGCGCTGCCGCTTACCAATCGTAGCGCAGCTCCACGCCAAACGTTTGTGGTTCGTTGACGAAGCCCGTGAGCGTCGTGAAATCGATGCCGCCGGTTAGCGCATCTTCGTCGAGAATATTGCGACCGAAGACCGCAACGTCATATCCCCGATCTGAGGCATATCCCAATCTCAGGCCACCTTCCCAATACCCGTCTTGGAAGAACTCGACGCTCTCATAGAGGAAGAAATTGGTGTCGCCTTTATAGGCCCAGTCAGTGAACGCGTAGAGTTCGCCGCTCTCAATTGGGATGGCGTAGCGTGCCGTCGCATTGGCAATCCACTCTGGGGCGTTCGGGAACGCGTTTCCTGAGATGTTGTAGCGCGTTACGCCGTCTACATCGACCGCTGGGTCGAGGATCGTACAAATCGGTCCGCCACAGCCTGGGGATAGGAGCAGATCGTCTTTGATCTCTGTATGGTTGTAAGACAGCCCGCCGGTGAGCAGGAGATTGTCGCTGGCGACAGCTTCGACATCCACCTCAAACCCGTAAGCCTCACCCTTTTCAGCGTTGAGCAATTGAACCGTATTGGTCTCGCCGCCCACAACCGTCAGCTGCTGATCAGAAATCTCATAGAAGAAGACGTTAGAGTTCAGACGCACGCGATTGTCCGCGAGCTCTGTCTTGATGCCTGCCTCGTAAGAGATGACCGTTTCGCTGTCGGCAGTAGAGAGCGTGTCGCCGAAGACGATCCGCCCTTGGATTGACGGGCCGCGATAACCGCGCGCAATGCGGCTATAGAGGTTGGTGTCTTCGTCGAGCGCATAGGTCGCCGACAGGTCCCAGCTGAATTGGCCATCTGAAACAGACTCTGTGATCGGGCCAAGCGGCGTGCCGATGGTGCGCTCTGCGACGAAGTCTTTCTCGTCATCTGTGTAGCGCAGGCCGCCGGCTACGGTGAGCTGATCGCTGACATCATATGCCAGTGAGCCAAAGACACCGATGGACTGCGAATCCTGCGACCGGGCCGCGCCGGAGAAGACAAAGTCACCTGCGAAGGCGAGTGATGTGATCGTCACGTCTTCGTCGAAGAAGAAGAGCCCCGTTTGACCGCGCAATGGCCCGCCATCGTCATAGGCGAGGCGGAATTCATGTGTGGTCTGGGTGAGGTCATCAATGTCGCCAGATGTATCGCTCGGGAACCGGAACGGACCTGATGGAACAAATCCATCTGGGCCGATCGCGCCGCCATCAATATCACCGCGAGAAGAGGTTTCTGTCGTCTCGAGGCCGAAAATGTAAGTTAGGTCCCAGCCATTCTCAAAGTCTTTGCTGGCGCGCAGATTGATGCCCGCAGAGTCTTGCGTCAGCGGGTTGCCGCCACCGCCATCAAAAAAGACGTTTTCGCGATCAAAATTGCTGCCAAGTCCGCGCTCAAACTGATCGATAATGTTGGCGCGGAACAAGCGGGCTGAGCCATCATTTGAGAGGGCGTGCACGTTCAGCAATATATCGAGCGTGTCATCGAACTCGTAAAGGAATTGCGCGCGGCCAGAGGTCACTTCATAGCCTTCAAAGATGTCTTCTTCGCCGGTGAATGCGTTCGAGACATAGTCATCGCGAGATTGATGAAGGACGGAGAGGCGGGCGGACAATTTGTCGGTCAGAGCCCCACCGACAGCGCCTTCTAGGTCGAGCGTATTATACGTTCCCCAAGACCCGCGCACATAGGCGTCAAACTCTTGGCTTGGCTTAACGCTGTCGAATTTGATGATGCCGCCGGGCGTATTACGACCGAACAGTGTGCCCTGCGGACCGCGGAGAACCTCCACTGATTCCATGTCGAATACGGGATAGCCTTTGAGAATTGGGTTCTCATACGGCACATCATCATAGACGAGCGAGATTGGCTGTGTGGAGTTCAAATCGAAATCCGTGTTGCCATAGCCGCGAATGTAGAAACGCGGAAATGCCCGACCAAACGAGCTTTCTGCAATCACGCTGGGAACGCGGGCGGAGAGAAACCGCACATCTGCGCCGCCGGCTTTGAGGACATCAAGCTTCTCGTCTGACACCGTGGTGATTGAGATGGGAACGTCTTGCGCGTCTTGCTCGATGCGCTGGGCTGTCGTGACAATCGAGTCGAGGCGTCTTGCCTCAGTTTCTGAAGAGTCTTGCGCCATGCTTGGGGCTGCGGTCAGACCTGTGATGATCAGAGCAGCAGAGGTGAGTTTGAGTGATGTTTTGAGGGACATCTGTCGTCACTTTCATTCGAGAGGTGGGCGTTCGAAGGGGAGGATTTTGTTTACGGCGATCAGCCATTGAGCGCCTTCAGATCGGGGCATAGGCGCGGTTGGCCGCCGCAGCCAAGCAAATGCGGCGCGCACGACTGTAAAAAAGTTTACACTGAAGGAGAGTGTGGCATCCTTGCAACGCTAATAGCGTGCAAGCAAAACGCGCCCAGGATATGGGCGCGTTTCTTTGAGACTATTTTACCGTGTACGGATCAATCCCAAGGATTGAACCGCGTTCGTGGCTTTAGAATATCAGCTTCAGCTTCTGCCTCGCCTTGTTCTGCATTCGCAGTTTCTAAAGCAGGTTCAGCATTCGCCGCGCTCACAGCGGCAGAAGCTGTTTCGGCGAGGGCGACATTCAAATTACCTTCTGGCTTGGGCAAAACATCATCCGTGGCGTCAATGATGACTTTCTCATCACTTGCAGGCGTCGGCTCGCTGACGCTCGGAATACCGGAGGCTTCTGTTTTGGCAGACAGCGCGCCCAAGCCAAACCCGGCGCCAATGCCGCTGAGGCTATAGCCCTGAGGTTCGCTTTCTTCTGGTTCGGTTGTTTCCGTTGATTTCACCAAGACGCTCTCTTCAACCGCTTCTGCGGTTTCGGCCTCATCGACGCTCTCTGTGTCTTCTTCAGATTGGAATGAAGGGGCGAACGCGGTGTCTTCGATGGTTTCGGTCTCAGGCGCCGTATCTGCGCTGGCAAAGCCAACTTCTCCATCTTCGGGTTCCACCTCAACGGTGAACGATGAGTCAGCCTCAAACTCGGAAGGTGCGGCTTCATGCGGCGCGAGGGCGTCATCGACCATTTGCGCAAGTTCTGCGGTTGGCGATGCTGGCGTTTCGAGATCAACAACAATCTCAGATTCTGTTGCCGCCTCGACATCAATCACCGTTTCAGCAGGCGCTTCCGCTTCGGGAACGGTTTCCTCAATGCTCGTGTCTTCCTCAATGCTCGCGTCTTCTTCCGAGTTCGCTTCGAGACCAAAAGGAACGTAAGCAGGCGGGGCCTCTGTGCTCTCTGCCTCCGTGATTGGCTCTGCTTCTGCTTCAACGAGCTCAATCGATTCTTCTTCGGCTTCTTCGACGGGGTCGTCATCGCTCGATTGCGGGGTCAGTCCAGCTGCGAGTGCAACGGCGCCGACGGCGGAGGCCGCCGCGGTTGCGAGCCCGCTAGAGTCTTCATCACTATCATCCGCGTTCACTTCATCAGCTATGCGAGCAACGGCGTCAGAAACATCGGCTTCAGTCTCTGTCTCAGCCTCAACGGTTTCGACTGTTTCGGGCTCGATCTCTGTCGCCGCGCCAAACGTCGCCACGGGGGCTGTCTCGACCTCTTCTGTTTCGTCGGTCTCTGACGCCTCAATTTGCGCGTCCGAAACCAATGTAGAAGACTCTTCCACGACTTCTTCGGTCACTTCGTCATCCGCGAGAATCGCGACCGTATCAGGGGCCTCTTGGTCTTCAGATTGAAGCTCAAGTTCAGTTTCAGGTTCGCTCTCAGGGGTGAGGTTTGCGTCTGTCTCGACTTCGTCGCTTTCAACTTCGACCGTTGCGGCTTCAATTTCTTCGGTGCTGTCAGGTTCAGCGCTATGATCGGGCTCGGACTCTTCTTCCTCAGCAGAGCTGGTTTCAATCACAGCGTCCGTCTCTGCTTCTACCTCTGTTTCGGTTTCAACGGCCATCGCTGGTTCAGGGTCCGCATCCGAACTTTCTTCGGTGACAAGCTCGGCCTCTGCGGCTTCCGCGTCGACGGCATCCTCAGGTTCAAGCTCTTCTGCGACCGCAGTTTCCGTCTCGACAGAGTCTTTCCAACTTGCGCCAATCTCCGCAGGGGAGTCCTCTTCGACGATTTCGGCCTCAAGCGTTTCGGCGGAGTCTTCTACATCGGAAACCTCGATGGCTTCTGCCGTCACGATGGCAGTCTCGTCGCCTAAGTCCTCTTGTAGCGCCTCTGGCGTCTCAGTGACTTCGTCGCCGCTGATCTCTTCTGGAGCGTCCTGCATCCCAGCAAGAAGCGACGAGATTGCAGCTTCTGTTCCACGCGCAACCCGCGAGGCTTCTTTGGTCATCGCCGCGACTATGGCTGTATAAGCTGTGCCATCATCGAGCTGCGTGGCTGCGAGCTCGTCGACCGTCGCGCGCTCGAGTTCGATCCCATCGAGGCTGGCAATGACCACTTCGTTGGGAGATTCAATTAGCGAAACGCTATACCCTTCGGTCGCGAAAGTGATGTTGCCATCCCCGCCTTCAGTCCAGTCCAGTTTTCCGAGCTCTGTCATTTCTGACAGGCGATCTATCAGCTTCTTAGTTGATGCGTGCAGCATGTGTTGGTCCACCCATTTGGAAATTGCTAACCAAGGGTTAATACCGGAATGCCCTCCGCCTTTCCTAGGGGGGAAACGCGAAATTCTCATGAAATAACGGTTATATCCGCTTGTTTTTGCGATAATTTCGGACGCCTGTACGAGGCGCGATATCATGGTGTTTGGATTGATCGATTTCTGAGCAAACGTATCGCTCGAAATTCAAACGGGTTGGCGTTAAGAGCCTTCCCAGCTGCGCCGTGTCTCAGCGATATCCTGGACAAATGACTTCACTGCCAAGTCTCCCGCATCCGCTAGACCGGTGCGAAATCCTTGTACGGTCAAATCCGGGGCAACGACCAGATACGTGGGTGTCCATCTGATCCGCAGGGCCGTCCGGATAGAGGCGTCTTCGTCAAGCAGCGTTGGAAACGACCAACCTTGTTCATCAAACCAAGCCGGGACAGACTCATACCCTCGAAGCGCAATATCGACGTGATCGGCGCTCGGCGGCGTATGGATCGACATGAAATCGACATCCGCATCCTGGGCGAGGGCGCGTGACAGCGCAGCTGCATAAGGTGCGTCATGGCGGCTATCGTGACACCAAATGCCCCACACTTCGATCACGGTCCAGCGGCCTTCCAATGTGGATGAGGCGAAGGACGCGCCTTCTGCGAGCGGACCCGAAAAGACTGGGAGCTTCTCGCCCAGTCCTTCATAGGTGAATGGCCGCCCATAGGAATCCCTTGGCACGTCACCGCGGCTGAGATCCGCGGTTGCGGGGATCGCTGCCCCTGGGCGGTAATACCCGGTTGCATCGTCGTCGCTGACGGCTTTTGAGTCTTCGGCATGAGCGCATGCTGCGAAGCCTAATGCGAGTAAATAGAGGCTTAGATATCGCAGCATGCTTTGCTCCAGTGAGATCGTTATGCGCCAGGAATACGCAAAACTTGGCCAGGATAGATCTTGTCCGGATGCTTGAGCATTGGCGTGTTGGCATCGAAAATATCGGGATAACGCATCGCATCCCCATAATATTTCTTCGCGATCTTCGACAGCGTGTCGCCTGAGCGGACCGTGTGGAACGTCGAGTCGTCCGTTTTGGCTTTTGATTTGACCTTCATCGAGTCATCGACTTCACCAATGCCAGAGACGTTGCCTGCGGCGAGGATCAGCTTTTCTTTGGTTTCGAGGTCCGGCACTTTGCCTTCCAGTTTCACCTGCTTGCCCTCGACCGACACTTTAAAGTCATTGCCGAGATCATCATCGAGCCCGAGATCCTCAACTTCTTTGCGGATCGCCTTTTCGGCCACCTTATTGCGGTCTGCGATGATTTCTTTGCCTTTGTTCATGGCAAACTTGAATATGCCCATTTCTATGGTCTCCCCTTATTGGAAGCCGTTAACTAAGACGGATTCCCCCATTCGTGAAGAGGTTGCCGCGACGTCCTTGCAGTTTACGTCAACGTTACCCCTAGTCGGGGCGTGCTCGCTTCAGTAGGGTGCGCTGCAACATAGACCACTTACGGGAGACTATCATCATGCGCGAAGCTGTCATTGTTTCAACCGCCCGCACCGGCCTGGCGAAGGCTGGACGGGGTTCACTCAACAACACACACGGCATCACCATGGCCGGTCACGCGATCAAGCACGCCATGGCGCGCGCCGGCGTCGAGGCAGAAGCCGTGGAAGATGTCTTCATGGGCTCTGCGCAACCCGAAGGCGCGACCGGGCACAACATTGCGCGTAATGCTGCGCTCTGGGCGGGCTGCCCGAGCTCCACGTCTGGTGCAACCATCAATCGCTTCTGTTCTTCCGGGCTGCAAGCCATCGCAAATGCTGCGCACACCGTTATCAATGAGGGCGCGCCCGTGGCTGTTGGCGGCGGTGTTGAGAGCCTGTCGTTGGTGTCTCGCTCCGGCCATATGAACGTTCACCGGTACACTGAAGACGTTCTGATGGCGAAGTGGCCTGCGATCTGGATGACCATGATCGAAACCGCTGAAATCGTCGCAGATCGCTACAATGTCAGCCGCGAAGCGCAGGATGAGTATTCTGCAGAGTCGCAACGCCGGACCGCTGAGTTCCAGCAAAAAGGCTATATGGCTGAGGAAATCGTGCCGCTTGAGACCAAGATGATGCTCAAGAATAAAGAGACCGGCGAGATTACTGAGCAAGACGTGGTTTGTGATCGCGACGAGTGTAATCGTCCCGGTACCACAGCCGAGGCGCTGGCGGGTCTTCCACCGGTTTTCTCTGGCGGGCAGCAGGTCAAAGAAGGCAAATACATCACAGCCGGGAATGCCTCGCAATTGTCAGACGGCGCCGCTGCGGTTGTTGTCATGGAAGCTGAAGAAGCCGCCCGCCGCAATATCGAGCCTTTGGGCCGTTTCATGGGCTTCAATGTTGGCGGCGTTGATCCAGACGAAATGGGCATTGGCCCAATCAAAGCGGTGCCGCGCCTGCTCGAGCGCCACGGCCTGAAAGTCGACGATATCGACCTTTGGGAACTGAACGAAGCTTTTGCGTCGCAGTGCCTCTACAGCCGCGACTTCCTCGGCATCGACCCAGAGAAGTATAACGTCAATGGCGGCTCCATTTCGATCGGCCACCCGTTCGGCATGACCGGCGCGCGTTGCACCGGCTCCATCCTGCTGGAAGGCCAGCGTCGCAAAGCCAAATATGGTGTCGTCACCATGTGTATCGGCGGCGGCATGGGCGCAGCAGGCCTGTTTGAGTTCCTGCACTAAGGTCTAGAACACACCCCTGATAGAGAACCCCAGCTTTTTGGCTGGGGTTTTTTTGATGTCGCGAGGGTTTGGAACTGTGGTTGGGGTAATGCATTCAGACAGAAATGCTTAAGTCTTCTTCCGGCGTCGAAGCGTAAATTTGGGTCGACTTTAAACTGCCCTAGAATGGACGTACGAAATCACGGTTCGTAAACTTAAGTCGATAAATCGATTTCATCCCAAGCATCCTCAACCCCATAGACCCAATCTAGAGCTTGTCGTCGAGCTTCGATAGCGGGAAAGTCGAACATATCGGTTTGTCCGGATAGCCGATTACTTCTTGCAAACCAATGCAGTCGGTAATGCAAATCAACCTGGGTCTGGAGGTCAGAAATAGACCTAAGTTGCGCGCTGTTAACAAATTGAGATGGATCGATATCCATCGGAATCTTTGTAACCAGTTCATCGTCACATGGCTCAAACGGACCCAGCTTGGTCAAGCCAAGACACCAAGCCAACGCTTGAAGGGACTCAACTAACCATTGGAAGCGAACCTTCTCGGTCTCGCTTAGTTTCCAGGAATGTAACGCTTTTCGTTCGCTTACAGTGACAGACTCCCAGAGACCAAATTTACGGAGTTTAGAACGCAAGTTTCGTTTTTTAGCGCCGTAGCCCAATCCGACCACATATCCCAACGCGCAAGCTCTAAGCGCAACGACCTGCGGTGACTTAGGCGACACCTCAGAAAGAGGCTCGATCGTTGGAAGATGATCGATCACAAAAATTCCGTAATCACGAAGCAGATTTGAGTTTTCTTGTTTTATCGTCTCAAGATCAAGTGCCATGGATAGTTTGTTCTCCAGCGGGGTTGGAGTAAGCAGAACATCGAAAGCCAGGTCAATCGTCAAGCGTTCTGAACCTATCCCAAGCTAGCCGCTCGCAATGTGTCCTCATGACCCAGAGCCGCCTTCGCCCCCAACCCTCTCCTTCAAGCGCTCCCCATGGAATTTTCCGTGGGGTCCAGCACGAGATCTTGCCGCGGGATCGGGAGAGACGTCGTCGCCCCCGACCTTAGCTGCGTGCGAGCGCGTTGGGCTGCCCAGACATGCTGGGCAGAGCGCGCAGTTCAAAAAAGAGACCGCCTAATCGAACTCTACACCGTCCGCCTTACCCACTGCGGCAAGCGCAAACGCGAACTCCAAAGCCGTCTCTTTAAGCCCTTCAAACCGGCCTGATGCGCCGCCATGTCCAGCGTCCATATTGATACGCAAGAAATAGGGGCCGGCCTCTGGCGCTTCGTAGCGAAGCTTTGCCGCCCACTTACTCGGCTCCCAATAGGTCACGCGCGGATCGCTGAGGCCGCCAGTGATCAGCATGGCCGGATAGTTCATCTTCGCGGTCTGGTCATACGGGCTGTAGGCCATCATCGTGTCATAGTCTTCGGCGCTGGTGAGCGGGTTGCCCCATTCCGGCCATTCCGGTGGCGTCAGGGGCAAGGTGTCATCCGACATTGTGTTAATGACGTCCACGAACGGCACTGCTGCGATAATCCCGGCGAACATTTCAGGATCTTGGTTGGCAACCGCGCCCATCAGAAGCCCGCCCGCTGAGCCGCCCATCCCGACGACATTGCCGCGCGTGGAATAACCTTGCTCGATCAAATAGTTGCCCGCATCGACATAGTCGTTGAACGTGTTGACCTTCTTCTTCAGCTTGCCATCGAGATACCACTGATAGCCTTTGGCCATGGATCCGCGCGGATGCACGGTGGCGTAGACCATGCCGCGACCCGCCAAAGCCAGCGGGGTCGTCCGGAAGCGGGCAGAAATGGTGACGCCGTAAGAGCCATAGCCATAGAGCAGCATTGGCGCGCTGCCATCGATTGGCGTGTCTTTATGATAGAGAATGGTGACCGGCACCGCGGCGCCATCACGCGCCGGCGCCAGGACGCGTTTCACGACATAATCGCTCGCATCATGTCCAGATGGCACTTCTTGCTCTTTGCGCAGCACGCGCTCTTTCGACGCGAGATCATAGTCGAAGGTCTGCGACGGTGTTGACGGCGAAGAGTAGAAGATCCGCATCTTCGTCGTGTCATATTCGTAGCCAACCGACGTGCCGAGCGAATATGCTTCTTCATCAAACGCGATCGTCTCTTCGGCGCCGCTGGTGCGTTCGCGCACAACGATGCGCGGCAGACCTTCATTCCGCTCAAGACGGACCAAGTGATCTTTCAAGACATCCATGCCGAGGATGAGCGTACCGGCTTCATGCGGCACCAAGTCCGACCAATTCTCACGTCCCGGCGCGTCGACCGGCGCTGTGACAATTTTAAAATCGACAGAGTCATCGGCATTGGTCGAGATGACGAACTGATCGCCCCAATGCTCAACACTATATTCGACATCGGTTTCGCGGGCCGCGATCATATTGAGCTCTGGGCTTTCAGCATCGGCTGCGAAGTAATGGACCTCAGACGTCGTATGGCTGCCCGCGCCGATGAAAATGTATTCGCCAGATTGCGACTCGCTGACGCCGATAAAGAAGCCGGGATCCTGTTCGCGATAGAGCTCTGTCGAACCCTCCCCGCCGAGCGTGTACATGTGCACCGCAGCCGGGCGGCCTTCATCATTGCGCTCGACCCAGAAGATCCGATCGGAATTGGCCCCCCAAACGAAGGAGCCGTAGGTGTTCTCGATCACGTCCGGTAGTGTTTCGCCCGTCTCTAAATTCTTGAAGCGGATCGTGTAGAACTCACTGCCTTGCTCATCGACGGCATAGGCGATGAGTTTGTGATTGGGGCTGTGCTCGACGTCATTAAAAGAGAAATAGGCCTTGTCTTTGCCCATCGCGTCGCCATCCAGCAGGACCTCGTCCTCGGCATTGGTGTCATAGATGTCCGCCGCGGCTTTGCGGGCGATGATCGGATACTCGCCGCCTGTGCGATAGCGGGTGAGATAAGCATATGGGCCGTCGATCGAAGGGAGCGAGCTATCATCTTCTTTGATCCGGCCGCGCATCTCCTGGAACAGCTCTTCCTTTAACGCGTCCAGCGGCTCTTCCAATTTGGCGCTCGTATAGGCGTTCTCCGCTTCGAGGTATTCACGAATGTCGGCGCGCAGGACGGTTGGGTCTTGCATCACTTGCTGCCAATTCTCGTCCTTCATCCAATTGTATGGATCGACGCGCGTGCGCCCGACTTGTTCAATCGTTTTCGGCTCTCGCTTCGCGGTAGGCGGGGTTAAGGTCAAAGAGATATCCTCGGCTTCAACGGTTTCTGGCGGGGTTTCGGCGATAACTGGGTCTGTTTCCACATTTGCTGTTTCGCATCCAGCCATCAGCACGACGCCGACGGCACTCGCCAAGAGAAAATTCAAACGCATTTCATGCTCCGCTATTTATCGAATAGCGGCAAGTTAACCATGTCCGTGGGCTTGTCTATGGGGTAATTTAGGCGCCTGTAGGCCTGAAGGTCAGCACCACGCCATTAATACACCAACGCTGACCCGTCGGCGGGGGACCATCCTTGAACACGTGTCCCATATGCAGGCCGCACACGGCGCAATGACACTCGCTCCGAGGATAGATGAGTTTGAAATCCGTTTTGGTTTCGACCACATCCGGTGAGATGGGCTGCCAATAGCTCGGCCAGCCAGTGCCGCTATCAAATTTGTGCTCAGACGACCAAAGCGGGGTGTCGCAACCGACGCAATGATAGACCCCTTCGCGCTTCTCGCTTTCAAAGTTGCCGTGTGAGAACGCGCGCTCAGTGCCTTCTTTGACGCCGACGCGGTATTGATCCGGCGAGAGCAGCTCGCGCCATTCAGCGTCGGTACGTTTGATTTTTTTGAGATCGGGCATTTCAGACGACATGGGTGAGCAGCTTTCGGTTCGCGACCCACCCAATATAGGTCAAACTTAGCCGTAGAGAACGGTAATCGTCTCAGCGACGCAGGCCGGGCGCTCTTGGCCCTCAATCTCAATGGCACATTCTGAGATCATCTGCTTGCCGCCCGCTTTGTCGTTCACCTCTTTCACGGTTTGGACCATGCGCAGCTTGGAATTGACGGGAACCATGTTCGTGAAACGGACTTTGTTTGCACCATAATTGATCCCGCGCGAGACGCCTTCGACGCGCAAGACCTGCGGCCCGAACATTGGTAGCAGTGACAGAGTCAAATAGCCGTGCGCGATCGTCGACCCGAGCATCTCTTTCGCCATTTCTTCGTTGACGTGGATCCACTGATGGTCGCCGGTGGCATCAGCAAATGTATTGATGCGCTCTTGGTCGACTTCGAACCAATCAGACGGGCCAAGCGTTTGCCCGACAAGGCTTTCAAGATCGGCATATTGAACAGTTTTTGGATCTGCCATGATTTTCCTCCGGAGTGTGTTTCTTTAATGATGAGTGACGGTTAGTGCTGCTTTGTGCAAGCGTTTCCTCAGACAATACGACTGTCTTTATTGCCCCAATAACGGTCGCGAACCAGGCGCTTATAAAGCTTGCCGGTCGGATGTCGCGGAAGCGCTGGATCAAAGTCGACCGATTTCGGGCATTTGATTTTGGCCAAACGTGCTTGGCAATAAGCCAGCAACTCATCGGCCAGGGCATCATCGCCCGCAACGCCTTCCATGGGCTGCACGACAGCTTTCACGGCTTCGCCAAACTCGGGATCAGGTACGCCAATCACAGCAACGTCCGCGACGGCGGGATGGGTGATCAGAATATTTTCCGCTTCTTGCGGGTAGATGTTCACGCCGCCTGAAATGATCATGAAGGCCTTACGGTCTGTCAGATACAAGAACCCGTCTTCATCGACCTTCCCAACATCGCCGAGCGATGACCAATCCGCATGCTTTGGATTAAGCGCGCCTTTGTTCTTGTCTGGCGCGTTATGATAGTTGGGGGCTGGCGTGCCGCCAAAATAGATCTGCCCTTCTTCACCGACGCCGACTTCATCGCCAGCATCATCGCAAATGTGAAGCTCGCCATAAATCGGGGCGCCGACCGTACCTTTATGCGCCAGCCATTGCTCAGAATTCGCCCACGTCATGCCGTTGCCTTCGGAGCCTGCATAATACTCCTCGATGACGGGCCCCCACCAGTCGATCATCTGTTCTTTGACCGGGACCGGGCAGGGCGCCGCGGCATGGACGGCGGCAACCAGGCTCGACATGTCATACTTCTGGCGGACCTCTTCGGGCAGTTTCAGCATTTTGACGAACATGGTCGGGACCAGCTGCGTATGCGTAACTTTGTGTTTCTCGACCAAAGACAGATACGTCTCCGCGTCAAACTTCTCCATGATGATCAGGGTCATACCGAACTTGGTCATCGACATACACCAGCGCAGCGGTGCGGCGTGGTAAAGCGGGGCCGGCGAGAGATAGATCCCATCGGGCTGCGTTTTGAACAAAGCTTGCGCGATCATTATCAGCGCATTTGTACCGTCAATAGCCGGGTCTTCGGGCAAAGGCGGGCGGATGCCTTTCGGGCGGCCCGTCGTCCCCGACGAATACAGCATATCAGCGCCCGCGCGCTCGTCGGCGATTGGCGTTTCCGGCATGCCCGCGCGCACGCCTTCAAGCGGTTCAAAACCTTCGATTTTGCCGTCTATGGACCAATAAGCATCGAGGTCGGTCAACCCACGCACATCTTCTGCCACGGTCTTGAGACCGGCTGAGGCGATCAACAAACTCGCACCGCTATCCTTGATGATATACTCGACCTCGGGCGGCGTCAGCCGCGATGAGATACAAACAAAATAAAGCCCTGCGCGCTGCGCCGCCCAGCAGACTTCGAAATAGCGGGCGCTGTTTTCCGCAAACATCGCGATGGTGTCGCCATGCTTTAACCCCAGTGTTCGGAACGCGTGGGCGATTTTGTTCGAACGCGTATCGAGCTCACCAAATGTAACGGTCTCCCCGCTTCCCGCCATGATATAAGCTGGCTTGTCGGGCTGTGTTTGAGCGTGAAGAGCTGGATGCATGTTTCAAATTCCTCCGGCATGCCACTTCGGGCATGTTTAATGGCGAGACTAGCCTGGCCGCGAACTGTGTCTATCGGTGACTTAGGGACAGCTAATCGCCGCCATAATCACGGATGGACGTCGCGGTCCGATGAAAGCGCAGGCGGGTGGCATATTCAAGCGGGTCTTTAGGTTTAACGAGGGCTTCCGCTGGGGTATCCGTCCAGTCGATCAAACGGGTCAGAAAGAACCGCAGCGCCGCGCCGAGACAAAGTATGGGGAATGCGGATTTCTCGTCATCTGTCAGCGGGCGCACGCTTTCATATCCGGCGATCAAGTTTTTCGCTTTGGAGAAGTTGAAAGAGCCATCAGGCTCAAAGGCCCAAGCATTAACACAGACGGCCAGGTCATATGCGAGCGCACCCGTGCAAGCGAAGTAAAAGTCGATCGCACCGGTAAACGTATCGCCCAGGAAGAAGGCATTGTCGGGAAAGAGGTCCGCGTGGATCGTTCCGCGTGGAATGGTCTGGCTGACATCGCCCGCCGCTTTGATTTTTGCGAGATCGGCCTCGATCTTGTCCGCAAGACCTGGCTCTAGAGCATCCGCGCTTTCGGCCCGGCCTTGCCATAGCGTTGGCCAGCTCGCGGGCCCCAAACTGTTCTCGCGCGTTTGATCAAAGTCCGCCGCCGCCGCATGCAATTGCGCCAGTCCCACGCCCAGAGCGCGGCTTTGCTTGGCATTCGGGGCGCGCGGCGAGAGGCCTTGCAAGAAGGTGATGATCACAGCTGGGCGCCCGGCGACGGATCGCAAAGCGACACCGTCCTTCGCTGCGACAGGCAACGGACAGGAGAATCCGCGCGACGCCAAATGCTGTTTCAGCGCGATGAAATAGGGAAGGTCTGCCGGATTGGCGCGCTTTTCAAACAGAGTCAGGATGAAGCGACCCGTGGTCGTTTCCAGGTAATAGTTTGAATTCTCCACGCCCTCCGCGATGCCTTTAAAAGCCACCGCCTCGCCGAGATCATATTCAGACAAAAACGCTGCCAGCGCCTCGTCGGACACATTTGTATAGACCGCCATAGATTAGGCTGTAGCGGGGCTCTCTTCTGGCGTCCACAGGTCACGCTTCATTGTCCGTCCCAGGAGGAAGAAATGCAGCGCTGCCCAAAGCAGGAAAAGCGAACCGACGGAAACGCCAATCCGGTTGCCGATGGCACGCGCCGGTTTGCAATACGTGTCGTTTGTCGCGATGGCATTTTCGAGGTCGGCACCGGACAGTGCGTTGTCTCGGCCTTTGCGGGTCGCCAAAAGAGACGCCTCTATGCGCCCACAATCAGCGCTTGAAACCGGCGCGTCGAGTTGGGCGAGATGGTGTTTCGTACCTTGATCAGAAATCCAACCTACGGCTGGCGGTCCTAGTCCGTAACCGATCAAGTTGACAACGAAGAGCAGCAAGGCCGCGGCCGTCGCGCGCATCCGCGGTTCAACGAGTTTTTGCGTGATCGCAAACATCGGCGCGAGATATGTGTATCTCAGCACCGCAGCGACGGCGAGCACCGGAATGGCGAGCCAAATGGCTGTTGCGCCGGATGAGAAACTCACCGTGTTGTAGCCAAAGATCATTAGCGGCACGCAAAGCGTCATGCCGATGGCCGGCAACCAGCTGTCGGAATTGGGATGACGATGACGCACCCGGTCGGCCACCACGCCCGATCCAAATGTCCCGATGCCAGCCGCAACACCGAGGACGCCGCCATAAATGATCGCCGCCGTCATCAGGTCGAGGCCATGTGCGCGCATCCAGAACGGCGCCACGAACTGGCCGATGCCATACCCGGCGAATGAGGCCATCGCCCCGCCCATGGAGACATGCCAAAATGTCGGCTTACGAAACACTTCGCCAAACACGGTAAAGGGAGACGGCATTTGACGCGCCGCAGCCGCTGCCGCCCCGCCTGGGTCGGAATATCCGCGCGGCGGTTCTTTGACGGTCATCTTGAATATGACGGCGCCGATGACCCCCGGAAGACCCATCCAGATAAAGGCATCCCGCCAATCCAGGCCCCCGCGGGTGGCAATGTATGCGCCGCCCAGGGCCGCCAGCATGGACCCGATCGGAATACCGAGCGCAAAGATACCGAGCGCGGAGGATCGCTTTTCGGGCGGGAAATAGTCCGAGATCAGAGAGTGAGATGGCGGCGAGCATCCAGCTTCGCCAATGCCCACCCCGATCCGCGCGAGTGCAAATTGGAATGTGTTTTGTGCCATACCGCAAGCGACAGTCATCGCGCTCCAAGATGCCATAGCGATGGCTATGATCGATGTCCGGTTTTTGCGTTCGGCCAGCATGGCAAAAGGAATGCCGAGCAGGGTGTAGAGCACCGCAAAGGCGAGACCGGATAGAATGCCGATCATGAAGTCGGAAAGGCCAAACGTCTCTCTAATCTGCTCGCCGAGGACGCCGATCAGCGTCCGGTCGATAAAGTTGAACGTGTAGACAACAATAAGCGCGAAGAGGACGTAGGCGCGGTATCCCGCACTGCCATAGCCTTCGACCGTGTCGCTATCAGCGCTTTGAGCCTCGCTCGCGATATCCGCCATTACGCCGTCTCCACTTTTGCGACCATGTCTTTCTCAAGATGGCGCGATGACATGTAAAAACAGAAGGCCGCGACCAAGAACCAAAGTGTGGTGACTGAGATTGACTGTTTCAGACCTGCTGAGCGTCCTTCGGCGCAGAGCGCCAATTGTTCCGGTGTTAGTCCATCAGCGGCTGCGCAGATCGATGCGCTCAAGCCGTCACCGCTGAGATTAGCCCCGGTGAACACGTCGCTCATAATACCGACAAATTGTGGTCCAATACCGTTGCCGATGATCGAGACAATGATCAGCAATATGGCAATCGCTGTGGCCCGTGACCGGGCCGAGACAACGCCTTGGCCGATATTATACTGTGCCCCGAGATAGGCGTAATGGCAGGTCGCCGCGAGCGCCCAAACGATAAACAAGACGGTTAGATTGGTCGCGTAGAAGGCGAAAATGTAAAGCGGCACGGCGAGCAGCAATCCAATTGCGGGAATGATCGCCACCGCAGTTTTGAACCGATGCGAAAACTTGTCGGTGAGATAGCCGCCAAGAAATGTGCCAAGGGCTGCGACAGCAGATAATGGCGCGCCGAAATTGATCGATGCTTCGCGCACGCCTAAGCCATGCTCGCGGATCAAGAATGGGATTTGGAATGTGAACAGACCATAGCCGACAAAAGCGACCAAAGCCGCGCCCGCAGACATCCACCAAAAACTCGGTTTGGACATTAGCTCTTGCCACGTTTCGCGGGTTGAGGCTTTCTCGACCGCTTGCGCGTTTGGCGGGTCAGAATATCCGCGCGGTGGTTCTCTTACGGTGAGCCAGAGGAGGAGGCCAATCAGCACGCCGGGCAGACCAATAACGACAAATGCAATCCGCCAGCCCTCAACATTTTGCCAATCGATGCCGGAGAACAATCCTCCGACGCCAATGCTGTTAAGCCAGGCCCCAAAAGTTGGACCGCTCAACTCTGCCAAAGGACCGCCAAACAAATAAGCAAGAACACCGCCCAGCGTGACGCCCATGGAATAGATGCCGAGCGCGGTCGCGCGGTTTTTGGCGGGGTAATAGTCACCGATGATCGAGTTGGCGGGCGGGGTGCAACCTGCTTCGCCGACCGCGACACCAATTCGGAACAGCATCAATGTGATGAAGCCCGCAGCGACACCGCAAAGGGCCGTCATCACGGACCACAGCACGATACAGATGACGATGATATTCACGCGATTGAACCGATCGGCCGCCATCGCGATCGGCAGCCCCATGACCGCGTAGAAAATCGCGAACGGCCAGCTGGCGAGAAGGCCGAATTGCGTGTCACTGAGGCTGAAGGTTTGAATGATCGGCTCGGCGAGAACTCCAATCAGATTTCGGTCAATGAAGTTCAGGGTGTAGACCACCATGAGCATGAGCAGCACATAAGTGCGATACCCTTTTGAGCCGTAACCCGTCACGTGTCCGTCCGCCGCAGCGGTTGCGGTGTCGCTCATTCAAAGCCTCCCAAGCTACGCCTTGAATGGCGTATGTGTGTATTTTGTGTACGGTAGCCTGCCCGGGGGGCGGCGCAAGTCTTTTCGCAGGGTGAGCAGTGTAAGAGGTCGAGAATTCCCTTGCTGCGCTGGATGTGCGATCAAATCAAGCCTTCGGTTTTGAAGCTCGTCACGCCGTGCTTTGCGGCAATCAAGTGGTCATGCACTTTGATTTCAAACGGCTCGAGCGCATCAATTATCTCACGCGTGATATCAATGTCTGCCGTGGAAGGCGTTGGATCGCCTGAGGGGTGGTTGTGCACCAAAATCAAGGCCGATGCCGAGAGTTCAAGGGCCCGACGCGCGATCTCTCGCGGGTAGACCGGCGCATGGTCGACCGTGCCTTGGCTCATCAATTCATCGGCGATGAGCTGGTTTTTCTTGTCTAAGAAGAGCACTCGAAATTGCTCTCGGCGCTGATGCTGTAATTGCCCACGAACATAGCCGAGCAGGGCGGTCCAACTCGAGATGATGGGTTTGGCCTGAAGGGTCTCCCGGGCTGCGCGGGCGCTGATTTCGCGTGTCGCATGCAGGTAAGCTGCAACCGTTTCGCCGACCCCCGGCAGGCTTTGCAATTCTTTGGCCTCCGCGTCGAAGATTGCCGATAGCGAGCCAAACTTTTGCAGCAGCGCTTTTGCGATGGGTTTGACGTCCCGCCGCGGGATAAACGCGAAGAGCAGTGTTTCTAGCAATTCATAATCGTCGAGGGCGTCGGCGCCGCGTCGGATCAGTTTTCCGCGCAACCGGTCTCTATGTCCCTGCCAGTGTGGTTGGGCAGGTTTTGCGTTCAAAGGCTCACCGTATGCGGCGTGTGATATCCTTTTGGCGACGCGGTGAAGATCTCACAGCCATCCTTGGTGACGCCAACCGAGTGCTCGAATTGTGCAGAAAGTTTGCGATCCCGGGTTACTGCCGTCCAGCCGTCGCTGAGAATGGCGGCGTCTTTGCGGCCCACATTGAGCATCGGCTCGATGGTGAAGAACATGCCTTCTTTCAATTCAGGCCCCGTCCCGGCGCGCGCGCTGTGCACGACATTCGGCTCATCATGGAAAAGCTGGCCCAAACCATGGCCGCAAAAGTCTTCGACCACAGAAAACCGATTTTTCCGGGCGATTTCAGAAATGGCCGCCCCTATATCACCAAACCGTTGACCGGGTTTGACGGCCGCGATGCCAGCCATGAGGGATTCATAAGTGACGTCCAGCAGACGGCTCGCGATCCGTTTTGGCTCGCCCGCGGCATACATCCGCGAATGATCGCCATGCCAGCCATCGACGATCACAGTGACGTCGATATTTGCGATGTCGCCGTTTTTGAACACGCGCTCGCCAGGAATGCCGTGACAAATGACATGATTGAGCGAAATGCACGATGCGTGGCGATAGCCGCGATACCCGATCGTCGCTGACTGAGCGCCATGATCGTAGACAAATTCACGGATGAGATCATCAATATGAGCCGTGCTGACGCCAGGGTTCACTTCACCGACAAGCATATCGAGGCATTCGGCCACCAATCGTCCAGCTTTTCGCATGCCCTCAAAGCCCGCTTCATCATGAATGCGGATCTCGCCGGTGCGCATCGGGGTTAAAAGGTCGGTTTCGGACATTATTCGAGTGCTCTTCGCGAAGACAAGTTATGAGCGTCTATATGCCAGCGATCCACGTAAACTTCCAGACCAGACTTCTGTACCCGTCTCGCGGCCTTATGAACCGCACTAAAACACGTCCGACTTGTATCACATTGCGCGCGATCTGGGCTCATCTAAGGCTTCATTCTGGAGTTTATGATGTATCGTTTGGTCTATGTTAGCACAGCGCAAGACGGAATTAGTCCGAATGATATCGGGAACATTCTCGATGTGTCTCAATCTAACAATCATGAGCGCTTGATTACGGGTTTTTTGGCGCATAATGGCCGTCATTTTATGCAAGCCTTAGAGGGTGAGCGCGAAGAAGTGATGAGCGTTTATGATAAGATTGTCGCTGATGCCCGCCATTTTGGCGTCGTGCAGATTATCGGTGAAAATATCGCCTCGAGAGCCTTTCCTGAGTGGGCGATGAACTATTTCCGGGTCGACGACCCCCGCGGTCATACCATGGTCATTAAGCATGATGATCCGGTGGATGGGCTGCTGCCTGGAGATATGCCGCGAGAGCTTCTGCACCTATTTACGCGATTTATGCATATCGAAACGCCAGACGCGTAAACCGATTAGCAATAGCTTTCTGAGACCTTGCCGGCCTGCATCTCGGCGAGGGTTCTATGGACCAGGAAACCAAAATTTTGATGGCGCGCGTGGCAAAGCTCGGTGAAATCTCCGAGACTGAGGCCCATCGCATTGTGAATGAGATCTATAAAGACGGCATTGTCAGCCGGTCTGAGGCGGAGTCGCTGTTTCGATTGAGCGACACGCTCAGCGCGTCAGATCCTGCTTGGAGCAGCCGGTTTCACGAAGCCATGAAGGATTTTCTCCTGCTCCGCGAACCGCCAGAAGGGTGGATTACAGAGGCTGAAGCCGATTGGTTGATCGCTCAGGTCGAGCATGACGGTCTGCTGCCGTCTTTGGACGAGCTCGATTTGCTCATCGAATTGCTGCGAAAAGCTGACGGAGTGCCGGAAAAGCTGGCGCGATATACACTTGATGCCCTCAGTCGCCAGATCATCGCTGACGGGATTGCCAGTTTAAAAATGGTCGAACGCATGCGGGCTGCACTTTATGCAGGCGCCGGCGAAGGCGGCCTTTGGGTCAGCCAGTATGAAGCGGTCGTTTTGTTTAAGACAAATGATGCGATTGCCGATGCCGATAATGCGCCAACTTGGAATGATTTGTTCGCGCGCGCCGTCGCCAACCATCTCATGGCACGGGCGCATCCGGAACCGCAATCTGTCCAAAGCGCTCTGTCGCGGGAAGCCTGGTTGCAAGATACGTCAAGCAGCGCCGGCGGGTTCCTGGGCAGAATGGGCAGCTCATTCGGATCAGGAAACTGGTTCGAGATGATCACGCACAATGGTCGCAAAGCCGCGCGCGCGCGGCAAATGGCAGCCGAGGCAGCGGACCGCGAGGCCGAACAGATCACAGAGTTCGAGAATTCCTGGCTGCTCGATGGGATCGAAGCGGATGGTCGGGTATCCCCTGCAGAGCAGGCGCTGATTGAGTTTCTTAAGCAAGAAGCGCCCGGCTTTGCCCAAGGCCTCGCCGTCGCCGTTTAGCGCTCGAATTTCTCGATATTCAATCGAAATGATGTGCTCTCTTTGAGGTATGACCAAGCGGCAACCTCGACATCCTCCTTTGTGCGATTTAAGCCCGGCGACGGATCAACATAAAAACCGCGCGGGGCCTGTAAATGTTCAACAAAATCCTGATTGCTAATCGTGGCGAGATTGCCGTTCGTGTGATCAAAACCTGCCGCCGCCTCGGGGTTAAGACGGTCGTTGTTTATTCCGATGCAGATGCTGGTTCGATGGCCGTCGAAATGGCGGATGAGACGGTTCACATTGGACCTTCGCCGGCCGCTGAGTCTTATCTGGTGATGGACAAAATCGTCGATGCGGTGAAGCAAACCGGCGCCGAAGCCGTGCATCCCGGATTTGGCTTCCTGTCCGAGAATCCAGACTTCGCGAAACGCCTCGAAAAAGAGAAAATCGTCTTCATCGGTCCTAACCCGCATGCGATCGAAGCGATGGGCGACAAGATCAGCTCGAAAAAGCTCGCCGCGGATGCGGGCGTTTCGACTGTACCTGGTCATATGGGACTGATTGAAAGCACCGAAGAAGCCGTCAAAATCAGCCAAGAGATTGGCTATCCGGTGATGATCAAAGCGTCAGCCGGCGGCGGCGGTAAAGGCATTCGGATTGCCTATAATGATAAGGACGCCGAAGAAGGCTATCCAGCGGTCAAAGCCGAAGCGACCGCGTCCTTTGGCGATGATCGCATTTTCATTGAGAAGTTCATTCTCGAGCCACGTCATGTCGAAATCCAAGTGATGGGCGATAAGCACGGCAATTGCGTGTATTTGTTCGAACGCGAATGCTCGATCCAACGCCGCAATCAAAAAGTCCTGGAAGAGGCGCCATCGCCGCTGCTCGACGAAGCGACGCGTAAAAAGATGGGGGAGCAGGCCGTCGCGCTTGCCCAGGCGGTGAATTATGACAGCGCCGGAACCGTCGAATTCGTCGCCTCTGGCAAAGATAAGAGCTTCTACTTCCTTGAAATGAACACTCGTCTGCAAGTGGAGCACCCGGTCACCGAGATGATCACCGGTGTTGATCTGGTGGAGCAGATGTTGCGCTCGGCCTATGGTGAAAAGCTGGCGCTCGAGCAGGACAAGCTGAAAATCAATGGCTGGGCGATCGAAAGCCGTGTTTATGCTGAAGATCCTTACCGCAATTTCTTGCCATCGATCGGCCGCCTGAAGCGTTTCATCCCGCCAATGGAAGGCCCGCTCGCCGGCGGGACCGTCCGCATGGATAGCGGCGTGCGCGAAGGCGATGAGATCTCGATGTTCTATGACCCGATGATCGCCAAACTGGTGACGCATGGCAAAGACCGCGACCAAGCCTTGGACGTGCAAGCCGAGGCGCTGGACCGGTTCCACATTGAAGGCATTCAAGACAATATGCCATTCTGCGCCGCGGTCATGGACGAGGCCCGATTCCGGTCCGGCAATATTACAACCGCCTATATCAAAGACGAATTCCCGGAAGGGTTCCAAGGCCTTCCACCAACCGACGCGCAATCGGTTATGCTAACGGTCGCGTCGGCTTACGCGCATGGCGTGGAGACCCGCCGCGCCAGCGAAATCAGTGGCCGGCTCTCGCCGATCGAACCTGTGCGCGAAGAATGGGTGGTGATCCTCGGCGGCGCGCATATTCCGATCCGACTAGAACTCGGCGATGGCGAAGCGACCATTTCGATCGGCGACAAAATGCATTCATTCGTGACCGATTGGGTGCCAGGCCTGCCGCTTATGGAAGGCGCGCTCGATGGCCAAGCGATTGCTGTAAAAATCGCGGCCCAGCCTGAGGGCTACAGCGTTCGCCACCGCGGCGTGCGGACGACCGCACTTGTTTGCACCCCTGCCGTCGCAGAGATGCACAAGCGCTTGCCAGAAAAAGAAAAGCCAGACCTCTCCAAGTTGATCATTTCGCCGATGCCGGGGCTTGTTGTCTCGGTGGATGTGGAAGTTGGCCAAGACGTGCAAGAGGGTGAAGCGGTCTGTATTGTTGAGGCGATGAAAATGCAGAACATCATCCGCGCTGAAGCCACAGGCACGGTCAAAGCGGTGAATGTCGGCGCTGGCGATAGCGTTGCAGCTGACGAAATCATGGTCGAGTTCGAATAATTCGACACAGCCATATGTAAATTGTAAGAGGATGACCTAGTTAACGCCCGAGCGAATAGGGATACACCATGGTCGATCTTCTGTTTAATCCAAATGGCCGCATCGCGCGGAACCGATTCTGGCAAGGGATGGTGATTCTCACCGTCGCCAGTGTCCTCGTGGTGGCGGGGAATACGATGGTCGCGCGGGCCGTCGGGTACATCAATTTTTTGCTGATTTTTCCTTATATTTGCGTGTACGGGAAACGCTTTCACGACGCTGGTACGACAGCTTGGTGGGTGATTGCCGTTTGGCTCGGCACAATGCTCGCGGCCTTTGTCTTTGGTTTGGTGTTTGGCGCGTTTTTCATGACCCCGGAAATGGTGGAAATTCAGGAAGAAATGGCCGAGCGCATGGCATCGGGCGATTTTGCCGGCTTTTTCGAAGGCGCCGAGATCTTAGCTGACCGTATGTTGCCGTTAAATGTTCTCTCGACAATTGCTTCAAACGCAATTCTCGCCTTCATCGTGGGCATGTTACCGACGCAGCCGCGAGAGAATAAGCATGGACCCGTGCCAGGAACGAGCTCGGCGGACACGTTTCAATAATTCTTGGGTGTCGATAATGTTTTATCGATTATTGATAAATTTTTCGAGGTGTGTATAAGCGTCGAAAAATAAGAACCCTTTCGAAGGACATGTTCACAATGAACGATGCCGTTGCCTCCCCGTCTGCCTTGGATCCAGATCGCCCTTGGATCACCGATGAAGAACAACTTCCATCGAGAATGAACTGGCTCGAGACGCTGTTTAATCCGAGTGGTGAATCGCCGACGCTACATTTTACACGAGCCTGGACGCTGCTGTTCATGATGCAGCTGGCAGTATGGTTCGGGGCAGGGAATCTCGGGCGTCTTCTTTTTTCTGCCGCAGGCTCAGACATGGTGCCTTACGACGTTTTCGTCGGATATATGATTGCGTTCGTATACGTCATCACCACGGTGCTCTCTTACATCATCCATGTTCGTCGTTTGAACCATGCTGGCCGAAGTTCACTCTGGGCGGTGATTGTCCTCGCGCCCGTGGTGCTGGCGCTGGCACAGTTCAGTGGCACGCTGATGCAAAAATCAGCAGAGTATGATGAGGCTTACTCGGCTCGCGCAGAGTATCTGGAAGATCCAGCAGCCTGGCGCGCCAAGGCGTTGGAAGAACAACGGACCGCTCAGCAAGAGGCGGCTGAGGAACGAGCGAACAATCAAGAACAAGAAGACATTCCTGAAATGTGCAAAGCGGCCAATGCCAATAATGGTGGCGGCGGCGGAAATCGTGGCGGTGGACGCGGTGACTGGGGCGATCGTGGTCCAAATGTCGAGCAGCCATTGGCGTCCAAAGAAGAGTTTATTCTTCGACCAGCTGCAGCCGGGATTGTGCCTCCAATCATGTTCTTAAGCATTCCGATTATGATTTGGTCATTGCTTTGGGTTGCACGGGCACCGCTGAATGGTGCGCAATATCCAAAACGCGGCCTGGTCAATATTTTGACCACGACGTCCGGTCGGATCAGTCGTTTGCAGTACATTGCCGGACTGGTCACCATTCTGGCGCTCATCGGCATCATGCTCGCGCTGCAAGGGATCTTGTCAGGGGTGGCGCCAGCCGCCGCGCCGGTCGCGTTGATTTTGGCTCTGCCGATCTTGTGGTTTGGCTTCTGCATCACCTCCAAGCGGCTGCACGACCTTGGAAAGTCATGGTTCTTCATGTGCTGGCCGTGGATTATTACACTTGGCGTTGGCGTCCTGACGGCGGGCGTTGTCTTTCTGAATTTGCAAGCCTTCTTGTTTGCTCAGACGTGCGGAGGCGAGATGCCGATCGCGGTGTTGTTCATGTTTATCGTTTTGGGGATCGCGGCGGTTTGTAGTCATCTCGGAACCCTGTTCCTGCTCTGCACGGCGCAACCGGAGATGCAGGACAATAAATACGGACCTGCGCCAGAGCCGGGCGACACCGGGGCGCAATTTGCCGATGGCTATGCGCCACGCGGCTATGAAAGCACGCTTTAAACCGTTTCGGTGATTAATGGCGCTGCGGGGGTGGTTTGGGCTTCGAAGATGGTCTCAAATGCCTGCCGCAGCGCCGCATCGGCGTCATCCATACCGATCGGCAGACCGAGATCGACGAGGCTGGTCACGCCATAGCGCGGATCGTCAATGCCGCAGGGCGTGATCCCGGTAAAGTGCTCCAGGTCGGGTTCGACATTGAGACTGATCCCGTGAAAACTGACCCAGCGCTTGAGCCGGATCCCGATCGCAGCGATCTTATCCTCGCGCAGCTGACCGCCGGGCTGGGTCCGATCAACCCACACGCCGACGCGGCCTTCACGAACATCAGCATCGACATTGAAAGCCTGCAATGCGGTGATGACCCAACGCTCGAGATTGGCCACGAAGGCGCGAACATCCCGCCCGCGCGCTGCGACATCGAGCATGATATACGCCACACGTTGTCCCGGCCCGTGATAGGTGTATTCGCCGCCGCGACCCGCCTCATAGACGGGGAACCGGTCGGGCGCACGTAGATCAATTGCCTTGGCGCTTGTCCCGGCCGTGTAGAGCGGCGGGTGTTCCAATAACCAGACGAGTTCGGGCGCGCCATCTTCCCGAATCGCGCGGGCACGGGCCTCCATCGCGGTGCGGGCGGCTTCGTAGGGAACCGGGGCAGGGCTCACGGCCCACTCGACATTGGCGTGTTCTGTCATCTGACTGCATATAGCGTAGACTTTTCGCTTCACAATCGCTGCCGTGCCGCGTATATGGCGCGCTCTACCCGGCGTGCGGCCGTGGCGGAACTGGTAGACGCGCAGCGTTGAGGTCGCTGTGGGGCAACCCGTGGAGGTTCGAGTCCTCTCGGCCGCACCATTCTACACCGATTTGCAAAGCAAAATTTTTGATCCAGTGGATCAAAAATAGGTGGAGAATGCCCCGGCAGGGGCTTTCCTGGAAAATAGCCAATCGTCTCGCGTTTCCGCGCATGTACTCCTGACCCGAACGCTACTCCGCCGGCACCGTTGCTCGCTCGCCAGATTCGACCTCAAGCCGACGCGCAACATCACCTGGCGATCCTGATCCGCGCGCGATCAAAGCGTAAGCTGTCGGAACAAACAAAACTGTCACCAACACCGCCGCGATCACGCCAAACAAGATCACCACGCCAATGGCCGCGCGGGTTTCAGCGCCAGCGCCGCTGGACAAGATCAAAGGCAAGGTGCCGGCCGCGGTGGTCAAACCCGTCATCACGATGGGTCTCAAGCGGGCAATCGAGGCTTCTTTCAAAGCATCATGAAAGGCGATGCCTTCATCTCGAAGCTGATTGGCAAACTCGACGATGAGGATGCCATTCTTAGCCGCTAGCCCCACCAGCATGATCAATCCGATTTGCGTATAGATGTTGATACTATTGCCCGTGAGCCAAAGCCCGAGCAAGCCGCCCGCAAGCGTCGCGGGCACACAAATCATGATAATGATCGGGTGACGATACGACTCAAATTGTGCGGCAAGGACCAGGAAGACGATGGCAATGCCGATCGCAAACACGAATAAGATAGAGGATCCAGACGTCTTGAAATCGAGCGATTGGCCTTTGAAATCGATCGTCGCTTCCATTGGCAAGACGTCCCGAGCGATCCGTTGCATGCCGTCGAGCGCCTCGCCAAGCGACGTTCCTGGCGCGAGGCCGGCTTCAATGGTGATCGCTCGGACGCGATTATAGCGGTTAAGGGTCGGGCTATCTGCGATGGCGTCAACATTGATGAGGCTCGACAGTGGGATGAGATTGCCGGATCGCGCCGAGCGCACATAGATATTCTCAATATCATTCGGGTTGTTTTGATCCGATCGCAGGCCTTCAAGAATGACGTCATATTCCTCGCCATTCTCAATATAGGTGGTGACCCGCCGTGACCCGAGCATGGTCTGTAGGGTGACCCCGATATCGGCGACGGTTACGCCGAGATCCGCGGCGCGATCATAGTCGACCTGGATACGGTATTGCGGCTGCGTTTCTTTATAATCCCAATCGATATCGACCAGCCCGAGATCACTATTTTCGAGCGCGTCGACAAATGTCTCTCGCCACTCGACCAAGGTCTCATAGCTTGGACCGCCTATGACGAACTGAACCGGTTTGCCCGTGCCGCCGCCAAGGCCTTGCCGCATGCGCGCAAACCCTCTGACGCCAGGCAGGTCGGCCATCTTTCGGTTCACTTCCCCGATAATCACATCTGCGGGCCGTCTTTCGGCCCAATCATTGAGAACGACGATGATAAAGGCCTGATTGAAAGCGGATGATCCAAATCCTGGCGCCCGGAACAAAAGACGGTTCACCTCTGGCGGCTTGCCGTCTTGGCTTTCGGTATAGGGCAGCAAACGTCGCTCAATCTCATCAATATAGCGTTCCATATAGCTATAGGACGCCCCTTCAGGGCCCCGCACGGCGACGAAGAAAGCGCCTCGGTCCTCACGGGGGACGTATTCTTCGGTGACCGTTTGCGACAGCTGATATGTCGCGCCGAACATGCCGGTGAGCAAGATCGCCACGAGGAGTGGACGTGGGATCAGAATGTCGAGCAGTTTCGCATAGCCGCGTCGGATGTAATTAAATCCTGTATCGATCAGTCGCGGTAGGGCTGTGGTCACGGTCCATCGATCTGGGGCTGGCTTTAACAGTTTCGACGCCATCATCGGGGTGAGCGTCAGCGCCAACAGGCTCGAGAACACCACAGCGGCGGAAATTGCCAAGGCGAACTCTGTGAACAATCGCCCAATGTCGCCTTGTAAGAAGGTGATCGGAACGAACACAGAGACCAGAACCAAAGTCGTCGCGACAACCGCAAAGCCGACTTGCCGCGTGCCTTTGAATGCAGCGACGAGGGGCGTCTCGCCATATTCCTTCATCCGTCGCGAGATATTCTCCAAGACGACGATGGCGTCATCCACGACCAAACCAATCGCCAGAACCATGGCCAATAGCGTGAGCAGATTGATCGAGAAGCCCAGTGCATAGAGAACGATAAAGGTCGCAATGATTGAGATCGGAACAGTGATCGCTGGGATAATTGTGCCTCGCGCGCTGCCGAGGAATAAGAAGATCACCAAGGTGACCAAGCCGACCGCGATGGCGAGGGTTGTATACACTTCTCTAATCGAGGCTGAAATAAAGACAGAGCTGTCGAAACTGCGCGCGATGACCATGCCCTCGGGCAGCGTTTCATTGAGCTGATCCGCCAGGGCTTTGGCTGCATTGGCGACTTCTACGGTGTTCGCGGTGGACTGTTTGACAATGCCCAAGCCGACCATGGGAACGCCATTGCCGCGGAACATATTCCGGTCTTCGACAGCGCCGCGTTCAACTCTGGCTACGTCGCCGAGCCGGACGAGATAACCATCGTCGCCTTCAGCGACCACAAGCGCGGCGAAGTCTTGTGGGGTTTGGAAGGCGCGATCTATGCGCACAGTGTATGAACGTGAGTCAGACTCGATGCTGCCTGCGGGGGCTTCGACATTTTCGCGGCGAAGAGCTTGTTCAAGATCGTTGACGGTGAGGTCTCGTGCGGCGAGCGCCCGGCGATCAATCCAAACCCGAAGCGCGTAATTGCGAGAGCCTCCCACCCGAACACGCGCGACCCCATCCAAAGCCGAGAAGCGGTCGACCAGATAGCGTTCCGCATAGTCAGAAATTTCAGGTGTGGTTAGGTTTTCAGCCGCGAGATTCAGCCAAATAATCACATCGTCATTGGAGTCCGCTTTCTGGACTTCGGGTGGGTCGGCCTCTTCCGGCAGATTGTCGAGAACGCCTGAAATGCGATCACGCACGTCGTTCGCGGCGACATCGATGTTTTGATTGACGCCAAACTCGATTGAAATGCGCGAGCGTCCATCGCTGGAATTGGAGTTGATGAACCGGATGCCTTCGACGCCGGCAATCCGGTCTTCAATGATTTGTGTGATCCTCGTTTCCACGACGCTGGCAGAGGCCCCGGCATAGCGCGTGTCGATGGTAACGATGGGCGCGTCAATGTCTGGATACTCACGCAATGATAGCCGATCGAAGGAGACCAATCCCAGAATGACCAGAATCAAGGCGATCACAGATGCGAAGACGGGGCGTTTAACGGCGGTATCAGACAGCAGCATCGATCCGGTTCCTAATTCGCCGCGCTCGGGCCGCCAGCCCCGCCGCCAGCCAGCGATCGACCTGGATCGAGCAGACTTTTATCTTGGAGACGAACTTCCGAGCCTTCGCGCACACGGATGATTCCTTCCGTGATGACGCGGTCGCCCGCCGCGAGACCAGAAAGAACTTCAATATAGCCTTCCGCGCGTTGGCCGAGTTCGACTTCGATGCGCCGCGCCTTGAGCGCGTTGTCCTCTTGCGTGACGCGCCACACAAATGTGCGCGGCCCCACCGGTTGAACGGCCGCTTCTGGGATGGCGAGATTATAACGCGGATCCGCTGTGACGGTCACGCGCATGAACATGCCAGAGCGAAGCAATTGATCTGGATTAGGAATTCGGGCGCGTGCGCGGATGGATCGAGTGATTGGATCAATCCGGTTGTCGAGCGTTGCAATCGAACCTTCAAAAACCTCGCCTGGAAGGTCGTCGGTTTCCGCGATGATGCTGGTGCCGGGCTGGATAGACCGGGTAAAAATGGAGGATACGTCAAAGTCCAGATTCATTTCGCTATCGTCGATCAGAGTCGCGACCACATCGCCAGGGCGAACGAAGGAGCCTAGGCTGACACGGCGAAAGCCGAGAATCCCGTCAAACGGGGCGACCAGCACTCGGTCTTTCTGGCGCGATTGAAGCGCTCTCAGATTGGCCTCTGCGCTGTTCAGATCTCGCTCCGCCCGATCGAGTTCGGATTGTGAGACGGCTTCTGCCACAGCGAGACGCGAAACCCGTTCTAATTGCCGCGTGGCTTCTTCAACATCTGCTTCTGCGGACTCAACCAACGCCAATTGCTCGCGCTGAGCCAGAGACAGCAATGTCTTGCCTTCACGGACACGTTCGCCATCTTCAAAGTAGAGCGCAGTGATCCGGTCCGAGGCATTGAGTGATAGCTCGACCTGTTCGCGCGGCTCTAGCGTTCCGAGTGCCTCAATATCGCGCGAGAATTGGCGCTCAGCGACCTCTTCCGCGAACACGCTCGCCGGTCCGCCCCGCTGCGCATGCGCTGGCGTGGAGATAATCAAAGATAGAAGTGCGATCGTCAAAAACGGCTTAAACATCTTAGTCTCACTCACTTTCTGAAAGGGTCTGGGCAAGTTCGTCATCCTGCCAAATCCCGCCTAAAGCTCTATACGTAGAAATCGCCTGTCTGGTTGTTGCCAAACGATTGCTTTCCAATCGGTCTTGCGCATCGAGCAGGGTGCGCTGGGCATCAATGACGTCGAAGAAGTCATCCAACCCTTCCTCAAATCGCAATTGCGCCAGTTCCAAGGCCCGCTCTGCCGATGCTGACGCGGCCATCAAGTCAGGCTGGCGGGATTGCTCTTGGGCGTAGGAGACGAGGGCGGTTTCGACTTCGCCCAGTGCAGCAACCACAGCGCTTTCATAGTCCGCATACGCCGCGCGCGTTTGCGCATCCGCAATCTCGATATCAGCCCGAACGCGCCGCAAATCGGGCCCCTCCCAGCTGAGCGCTGGACCAATTCCGAAGCCGAAACTCTCGGCGCTCGTATTGTCCTCGGTGAATAGGGCCAGGATATTCGCATTGAAGGTGAGCGTCGGGAATAATCGCGCCCGCTCAACATCACCCAAAGCCAGCAAACGCGCGATATCCGCTTCCGCAGCGCGAATGTCGGGACGACGACGAATGAGGGCTTCAGGGGCGCCAATGTTCAGTGAAGCCGGCGGCGCGGGTATGACGGACACGCTTGGCGCGGGAGCATCGAGCCACGTTGCTGTCTCAAAATCTGTCCGCCCCGTCAGGACGGCGAGGCGGATCGCAGCGGACCGGATATTAATTTCTAAGAGCGGCAGCGAGGCGAGCGTTGTCCGGTATTGCGCTTCGGCGCGTTCAACGTCGAGGCGTGTCGCCCGCCCATTCTCGAACAAAGCGTTGAGCAACTCGACACTGTCGCTTTGCAGCGCCGCATTTGTTTGCGCCACGTCCAGTCGAACTTGGTTGCCGCGATAATCGACATATGCCAAGGCGGTCTCGGCTGCGACGGTGACCGCTAAATCCCGGCGGACTTCTTCGAAGACTTCAACTTGCCGGGCTGCGCTCTCGATTTGGGCGGCAATCCCGCCATAGGCATCAAATTCCCAACTCGCGCCTAAGGTGCCGCTGCCGGAGACTTCGACATCCGCACCATCTCGCGCGGCCCGGCCGACATCACCGCTGGCATTGGCGCTGGTGGAATAGGATTGATTGAGCGTTTGTCGATTGAGGCTGGCGCGGGCGGTTTCAATGTTCGCGGCGGCGACGGCCAGGTCCTTGTTTTCGATAAGTGCCGTTTGAACCAATTGGGTCAAAACCGGGTCCTCAAACCGCTCCCACCATGCGATTGTCACTGGTTCCGCAGCGAAGATCTGCACGGGCGCCGCGGCAAACGTATCCGACGCGAGATCGAAATTTGGGCGCTCAGGCGGCGGCGGCGCGCTTACGCATGCCGTAAGGGTCATGCCAGCGAGAAGGGCCGTTTTAACAGATCGCGTGCGGGTCATGACGGTGCAGATAATGCGGACGAGCGGAATGTCAGCCTCTAATCTCCAAATACGGGTGTTCTTTGAGACAAGTGTAAAATTTGCCTGCTTTTGCAACAGGCCTGGGCGCTCCGCGTGCCGGTGTCACAATTGCGTGAGCAATTTCGATTAAATCGCCAATGTCACCGACGGAGCCGAACGTCTCGCGCGTTTAAGGCCAACATTGTCGCCCTCACAAAAATAAAGCGATCCTCCCATGACCTCATCCACAAAATTACTCGTTTTGAGCGCCGGTTCTCTGATCATGTGCCTAAATTCGGTCGCGCAAGAAGATCTGCTCTTGCAAGACACGATCGTCGTTGAGGGCAGTCGTGGCAACCCGATGCTCGCTGATATTGAGCCGGATATCGCGCTCGATTTCGCCGAGATCCGCGCCTATGGAGCGGCCAGTTTGGAAGAGCTGCTGGCAGATTTAGAGCCGCTCACCCAATCGGCAGGGGGCGGCGCGCCAGCCATCTTGCTGAATGGGCGCCGCGTTGCGGGCTTCCGGCAAATCCGAAATTACCCGCCCGAAGCCTTGGCCTCGGTCGAAATTCTCCCCGAAGAAGTGGCGCTCAAATTTGGCTTTCGGGCCAACCAGAAAGTGATCAATTTCGTCTTGCGCGATCGCTTCCACGCGCTCTCGACCCGCTCGCGCGTCGGCGCGCCGACGGAGGGCGGACAATGGCTATCTGAGATCGATGTCTCAAACCTCCGCATCCGCGAAGATGCGCGGTGGAATTTTGATGCGGAATATGAGTTTCAAGATGGGCTTAGCGAATCTGATCGCAATATCGTAAGCGAGGTTGACGGCGCTGCCGCCGATCGATCGCTTCTCGCAGAAGAGCATGCGCTGGACCTCACGGCGAGCCTGAGCCATTTTCTTCCCGGCGAGATTAGCGCGACTTATTCGGGCGGTTTGGATCTTATCCAGCGCAACCGCGATATCGCACAGAGTGATTTGAGCGATACGCTGGACCGGCAAACCGACGAGGTTGGCGCCGAAGCCAGCTTTGTGCTGAACAAAGTCTACACCGGTTGGAACTGGTCTGTGAATGGCGGTCTGAATTATCGCGACGTGCAAACAGACACCGCGCTAGATCCTGTGTCGGGCTTTCAAGAGAGCACGAACTCAGAGACCCAAACCGCTAATTTAGAAGGCGTTTTATTTCGTGAATTGATCGAATTGCCGGCCGGAAAAATCGTCTCGACGGTCAAGCTTGGCATAGATCATTCGGATTTGGACAGTCAGTCAAACCAAAATGGGGTGATCACGCAGTCCAGTCTCTCCCGCACTCAATCCAACGCCCAGACGAATATCGACATTCCAATCCTGGATAGCGATATGGCCTCTAACCCGCTCGGCACTTTGAACCTGAACGCGAATAACCGGGTGGATGATGTCTCTGATTTCGGGACGCTCTCCTCTTACGGGATTGGTCTCACGTGGAAACCGATCGAGTCGCTGCAAATCTTAGCCTCGACGGCCCGCAACGAAAACGCGCCCGCATTGGCGCTATTGGGCAACCCGATCTCTGTCACTGAGACCGCTCGAGTGTTCGACTTTGTAACCGGTGAGACAGTTGAAAATGTGACGCGAATATCTGGCGGGAACCCCGATTTAGCCGCCGAGGAACAGACCGTTCACCGCCTTAATCTCAATTGGGATCCGTTTGAAACACCGGATATCACGTTCAATCTGACTTATACGGACACCAAGACAGACAATGCGATCCTGAGCTTTCCCGGATTGACGCCGCAGATCGAAGCGGCCTTTCCAGGCCGTGTCATTCGCGATGATAGCGGGGCGCTGTTGAGCCTTGATGCCAGGGCCATAAATGTTGAAGAGTCTCAGTCTCGGCAAATCCGCTATGGCTTCAACTGGTCGCATCGATTGCCGCGCCCCGAACGTCCGGATTTGTCAGATGAAGAACGGCGGCAATTGCGCCAGATTTTCTTACGGCGGTTGGATGAGGAAGATCGCGTCCGTGTACAGCAACGCATCGCTGAACGAGAGGCACGCCAAGCGTCAGGCCAGAATGCAGGACCGCGTGCCGGGCAACAAGGGCGCGGACGCGGTCGCGGGTTTGGTGGGCGCGGCGGCCGAGGTGGAGGCCGGATCTTCGCCTCTGTCTATCACACCTATGTGCTCGAAGACTCGCTACGTATTGGCGCTGATACAGAGACCCTCGACCTGCTCGATGGCGACGCGATCAGCGATGTTGGCGGCACGCCGCAACATCTATTAGAGGCGCAGGCAGGGTTTTCGAATGGCCCGATCGGCGCTTTCATTCGCGCCAACTGGCAGAGCGAAACCGAGTTTGAAGATGGTGCAAATGGCGCTCTCAAGTTCGACGATCTTGCGACCGTAAACATGCGCGTTCAGTACAATTTCGGAAGCAATCCGAGGCTGCTCTTGAAGTATCCCATTCTCGATAGCACCCGCGTGTCGATCGGCGTGGACAATCTGTTCAATGAAAAACAGCGGGTGACGGACGCGCAGGGATTGGTGCCGATTACCTACCAGCCCGACCTGCTCGATCCGCAAGGGCGGGTGGTGACGCTGCGCTTTCGGAAATTATTCTTCTAAGAGCGGGGCGAGTTAAACGGCGCTTCCGCGCGCCGCCGCATCAAGGGAACTTGCATGCCTTTGTCGGGATCTGAGTCGCCGCTTTCGTAGCGATTGACCAATCGATAGGCGAGCCAGAAGCCAACAATCCCAAACAAGACGCCGCCAATCGACTGACCGATCAACACGCCTGGGGCGCCGCCTAATGTGGCGCCAATGGCGATAAACGGCACCACGCCAAGCGTGTTCTTGCCCCAGTTTAAAACCGTCGAAAACAGGGGTCTACGAAGATTGTTGAAGGCCGCGTTTGAGACAAAAAGGGTCCCATTGAACAAGAATAATGGCGCCACCACGAGGGCGAACCAGAATATGATATTGGCGCCGTCTTCGCTCAAATTGAAGCTGTTTGAGATGAAGCTATGAGTCAGCATCAGCACGCCCCACATCACCGCGACATAGATTGCCGTGAATTGAACCGCCTTAATCAGGGTGGCGCGCACGCGCGGGAATTGCTTCGCGCCAAAATTCTGACCGATGATCGGGCCTACGGCGCCCGACAAAGCGAAGATCACACAGAAGGCAAGCGGGGTGAGGCGCCCGGCGACGGCCATGGCCGCGACGGCGCTGTCGCCAAACTCAGAAATCGCGCGCGTGACAAATCCATTGCCAATGGGCGTCGCAATATTTGTCAGCATGGCTGGGGCCGCAATGGCGATAATGGGCGCAAGGTCGCGCCGGAACCGCGCCATATCGATTTTTGCGAAACCGCCATAGTGCTTGAAAATTGGATAGAGCGCGGTGGCCAGCGTCGCGACCCGTGCTGCCACCGAGGCATAGGCCGCACCATCCAGACCAAGGCCAAATCCAAAGATCAAAATAGGATCGAGCACAGCGTTCACGGCGCCTGCCGTCAGCGTCACGGTCATGGCCCGGCGGGCATCGCCGCGGGCGCGCAAGATGCCGGTCGCCATCATCCCGATGGCGGCAATTGGCATTGCGGTCACAACGATCCGAAAGTATCGGACCGCAAGATCCTGCGTCTCTCCTTTGGCGCCAATCACGCCTAAAAGAGTCGGGGCATAGATCCAGCACAATGCCGCCAAGAGGCTGCTGATGACGATCCCAAACACCATGACGCTCGAGGCGATCTTGCGGGCTTCCAGCGGCTCATCCTGGCCAAGCCTTTGCGCCACCAGAGCGCTTGTCGCGATGGTCAATCCAATCGAGACGGAAAATGTGAAGAACAGCACGGTGCCCGCAAACCCGACGGCGGCGGCGAGCTCGGCCTCGCCAAGCATCGAAATGAACAAAAGATCCGCAAAATCGACGAGGAAGATCGAGACCAATCCGATGCTCGCGGATGAGGCCATAATGATAATATGGCGCAGCAAATTGCCTTCCAAAAAGATCGCGTGTTTGTTCGCCATGTATGGTCCCTAGCGCGGCAAGTGCCCCGCAGTCAGCCTCGCGCTGCGCCCGAAACCCTGCTTTGTAGATCGCATATATAGGAGGAGACCCACCCATGAACCAGGTTCAAGGCCATTGCGATCCACAGTTTGCGAAAGTGAAAGAAGAATTCGAGCGAAATTTCGCCGAACGGGGTGAGGTTGGGGCATCTGTCTGCCTGAGCGTTGATGGCGAAACCAAAGTTGACCTTTGGGGCGGCATGGCCAATCCCGACACCGGGGAAGCGTGGCAAGAAGATACCGTTTCGATCGTCTTTTCCTGCACCAAAGCGGCGACGGCGCTTTGCGCACACATTCTGATCGATCGCGGTTTGTTGAACCCGGCGGCCCCTGTCGCTGAATATTGGCCAGGATTTGCCAAGAATGGCAAAGAAGCCACCACCGTTCAGATGATGCTGAACCATGAAAGCGCCGTACCGACCAATCGCGATCCCATCCGTGAAGGCGGCTATTTGGATTGGGACTATATGATCTCGCGCATGGAAGATGAGGAAGCTTGGTGGGAACCGGGCACCCGCAATGGCTATCACATGGTGAATTTCGGCTGGACCGTGGGCGAGCTGGTGCGGCGGGTCTCGGGCAAGTCGCTCGGTCAATTTTTCGCGGACGAAGTGGCGGGCCCGACCGGCGCCGATTTCTGGATCGGGCTGCCTGACGGGTTTGATAAACCAATCGCGCCGATCCGGTTGTACGAACCTAAAGAGGGCGATGTTCCGACGGCGTTTACGATGAAGCTGTTTACCGAACCGCAATCGCTGCAAGCGCTTTCTTTCTTGAACAATGGCGGCTGGGACATGAACGACCCGGCTGCGCATAAAGCCGAAATCGGCGGCGCGGGCGGGATCTCAAATGCGCGCGGGCAAGTGGCTTGGTATACGTCCTTGGCGACAAATGATGGGAAGCTCGTATCCGCCGACCGTCTTGCTGCGATGAGCCGCGTGACGACCGCGACAGGCATAGATGCAACCTTGCTGGCACCAACGCGATTTGCCTCTGGCTTCATGAAGTCCATGGACAATCGCGCTTATCCCCAAGGCGACCAAATGAGCGCGATCATGGGCGAAGCCGCGTTCGGCCATGTCGGGGCAGGGGGCTCGATTGGCTTCGCAGATCCCGACAGCAAAATGGCTTTCAGCTACACAATGAACCAAATGGGTTCCGGAATTTTGATGAATGCGCGCGGCCAGAGCGTCATCGACGCGGCTTATAAATCGCTCGGCTATCGCACCAACACACCCGGAGCATGGGTCCGGTAGACTTGTGGCGGATTACACGAGAACGTGTTTCGCTTGATCGATGGGGGCATCGTATCAGATTGCATTCGAGACCCCCGATGAATTTTGAGAGGATATGACCATGTGCGATGAAATGACTGAACGCGAACTCGATGCCTATTTGGCGCGCAAAGCCGTCACCCGGCGAGGCTTCTCTCTCGGCGCCAGCGCGGCATTGACGACGACCGGGTTGGTTGTGGCGGGATGCGCGACCGCAGAACAGGTCGAGATTGATACGCTTACCGAAACGGCCGTCAGTATCTCCACACCTGATGGCGACGCAGATGGCCTGTTCATCCACCCGTCAAACGGCGCGCATGCGGCGGTGATTATGTGGCCAGATATTCATGGCGTCCGCCCGGCCTTCTTCGAAATGGCAAGAGGGCTCGCGGCATCAGGTTACAGCGTCCTCGCGATGAACCCGTATTATCGCACCATGTCTGGACGCCTGTTTGAAGACGGGCAGACGATCCGCGATCCTGGCGGTCGTGACCTCGTGCGCCCGCACTATGAAGCCCTGTCTCCAGACACGGTTGTGATCGACACCAAAGCCCTGGTCGGATGGCTGGATGGGCAATCGGCTGTCGATACCTCTCGCGGCATCGGGGCCATCGGATTTTGTATGACGGGCTCGTGGACGCTTCGCGCGGCCGCTGCCGTTCCGACGCGTGTCCGCGCGCCGGCCTCATTCCATGGCGGCGGTCTCGTCACCGAAGCCGATAACAGCCCGCACAAGCTGGCTGGCGATATTGAAGGCGGCGTCCTGATTGCCATCGCGGAAAATGACCATGAGCGGCAACCCGAAGCGCAAGGCGCGCTCATTGCGGCGTTTGATGCCGCAGGCGTGCCAGCCGAAATCGAAGTCTATGCCGATGCTATGCATGGCTGGGTGCCGACCGATTCGCGCGCGCACAATCCTGAGCAATCGGCCCGCGCCTGGGGCAGAATGTTGGCATTGTTCGAGCGCGAACTGTCTTAAACGGCGGCGCGTCCACAGAGAAATTGAAACTTGTGGGTGAGCGCTCTGGTCGAAGCTATGGCTTCGGCCTAAGGGTGTTACCAACGTCACATGATAGAGTTTGGGAGCGCTATCGCATGTCTTTTCGTATTGCCCTTGCTGGGTCCATTTTCGCTTTTCTCGCAAGCTGTACTGCCATCGACCCGGGTCCAACCGCACCGGACGTGGTTGAGGCCGACCCGATCGAGACCGAAACCGCTGACCCGGTCGAACAAGCTGAAACGCTTTTGCCGTATGAGTCCTTCACGCTCGATAATGGACTGACGGTCCTGTTCCATATCGATCGCTCGGATCCTGTCGTTGCGGTGTCGCTGACAGCCCATGTTGGCTCGGCGCGCGAGAAGCCGGGACGCACCGGATTTGCCCACCTGTTCGAACATCTCCTTTTCTTAGACTCTGAGAATCTGGGATTTGGCGGCTTAGACCGTTTATCGGCGCGCATTGGTGGCTCAGGTGCCAATGGCTCGACCAGCCGGGACCGCACCAATTACCTGCAGACCGTTCCGAATGACGCGCTCGAAAAAATGCTCTGGGCCGAAGCGGATAAGCTCGGTTGGTTCATCAACACCGTCACCGATCCGGTGCTCGAGAAAGAGAAACAGGTCGTCAAAAACGAGAAGCGCCAAGGCGTCGATAACCGGCCATACGGCCATACGTTCTATGTCTTGCACAAAGCGCTCTACCCAGAAGGGCATCCATACAATTGGCAAGTCATCGGCTCGCTGGCGGATCTGCAAGCCGCCACGCTGGACGATGTCAAAGAATTCTTCCGGGCCTGGTATACGCCGAACAATGTCACGCTTGTCGTCGCCGGCGATTTTGACCCGGTTCAAGCCCGCGCTTGGGTCGAGCGTTACTTTGATGAGATCCCGCGCGGGCCAGACATCGCGCGGATGGCGCCGCAGCCAGGGGTCTTAGACGAGACGGTTAAGCTGTTCCACGAAGACAATTTCGCGCAGCTGCCTCAGCTCACCATGGTTTGGCCCACGGTCGAGCAATACCATCCCGATAGCTATGCACTCGCGGTGCTGACGGAGCTGCTGACCGATGGCAAAGAAGCGCCGCTCAACGTCGCCCTGATCGATGAGGCGAAGGTTGCAGCCTCGGTGGGTGCGTTCAACTATGATAGCGAGCTCTCAGGCGAAGCCATTTTCCAGGTCAGCGCCTTTAGCGGCACGGACCTAGATGACGTTGCCGCCGCCATGGCTGCGGGATTTGCCAAATTTGAGTCCGAACCGATTGCGGCAGACGCCTTGCAACGCGTCAAAATTCGCCAAGAGATCAGTTTTTACAACGCCCTTAACAGCGTCCTCGGCAAAGGCGCGCAACTTGCGCAATACAGCATGTTTGCTGGCGACCCTGGATATATCGACGAAGATCTGGCGCGCTTGCAGGCCGTCACCGCGGAAGACGTTCGCCGGGTCTATGAGACCTATATTAAAGACCAGCCCCGCGTCATCTCAAGCTTCGTGCCAAAAGGCGCACCCGAGCTCGCCGTCGAAGGCTCGCTCGTGGCCGATGTTGTGATCGAGCCTATCGTGCAAGGGGCCGAAGCCGAAGTCGACGCCTCAGCGAGCACCGAGTATGAGCGCACCCCATCTCTGATCGATCGCAGCGTTGAGCCGCCTTATGGCGACAGTCCAGCTTTGTCGGTGCCCGAGGTTTGGAAAGCCGAAACGGCGAACGGGATCAAAGTCTATGGCATCTCTGACAGCGAGTTGCCGCTTGTGCGCTTTTCGATGCAGATCGAGGGCGGGCATTTGCTCGACACGCCAAAGACTGCAGGTACCGCCAACTTGCTCGCGGAGATTTTGACCAAAGGCACGGCGACAAAAACGCCCGCTGAATTTGAAAACGCCTTGGCCTTGCTCGGCGCGGAGGTCGATGTCGGCGCCAATGTCGAGAGCTTCGAAATTAGCGGTCAAACTTTGGCACGCAACTTAGCGCCCACCCTGGCGCTCGTCGAAGAAGCCTTGATGGACCCACGCTGGGATGCGACGGAGTTCGATCTCGCCGTCTCCCGCACGCGCGATGCCCTGCAGGCGGGCCGTCAGCAACCCAATACGATCGCGGCCCGCGCGTTCAATTGGGTGACCTATGGCGAAGACAGCATGCGCGCCTACAGCACGCTCGGAAAAGAGAGCAATTTGGAAGCGATCACGCTGGACGATTTGAAGGCGTGGAAGAGCGCCAACCTTTCCCCAGACCTTGCGAGCCTGCGGGTTGTCGGTGATGTCGACCAAGCGGATGTCATGCAGGCGATCGAAAGCTTGGCGACAAGATGGGAGTCTGTCGACGTGACGTTGCCGCAATCTGAAATGCCAGTGGCCCCCGGCAAATCGACCGTTTACTTCTATGATGTGCCCGGCGCATCGCAGTCCGTGTTCCGGTTTGGCTATCCAGCTGTGAAGCGGACCGATCCAGATTTTGCCGTCACGGGCGCCATGAATTATCGCTTAGGCGGCGGCGGATTTGCGTCCCGTTTCATGCAGGAATTGCGAGAAGGCAAAGGCTATACTTATGGCATTGGCTCGAGCTTTAACGGCACCGCGCAAGTCGGAACGTTCAGTATTGGCAGCGGCGTTCGTTCGAATGTCACACTGGAAGCAGCCAGCCTGATCCGTGACATTATGAGCGATTATGCAGCGACGTTTACCGACAATGATCTTGAAGTGACCAAGAGCTTCTTGATCAAAAGCCAAGCGCGGCGGTTTGAGTCGCTCGGCGCAAAACTGAGTGTGCTTTCAGAGATTGCTGACTATGATTTGCCTTACGACTTCGCCGTCCGCGACGTCGCCGCGGTTGAAGCGCTCACAGTCGAAGATGTGCAAGCCCTGGCGACGGATTTCGTCCGCCCAGGCGCGATGAATTACATCATTGTCGGCGACGCGGAGACCCAGCTGGACCGCTTGAGTGAACTCGGATTTGGCAATCCTGTCTTGATCAATGAGCAGGTCGATGCGCTAACCGAGTAACCGGTCCTAATCCTCGCCCGCGATCATTTTTGCGCCTTTGGCGGCAATCATGATCGTCGGCGTATTCGTGTTGCCAGAGGTGATGGTCGGCATCACCGACGCATCGATCACGCGCAGGCGATCCACGCCGCGAACGCGCAGCGTTTCATCGACAACCGCCATTTGATCGCTTCGGGTGCCCATCTTCGCAGTGCCGACGGGGTGGAAGATGGTCGTTCCGATATCACCCGCGGCGCGGGCAAGATCTGCATCGCCATAGGTCGGCCCGGGAAGCATTTCTTCAGGTGCAAAGGCGCGCATCGCGTCTTGCTGCATCAATCGTCTCGTGACGCGAATGGCATCTGCGGCGACGCCACGGTCTTCATCCGTCGCGAGATAGTTTGGATCAATGATAGGCGGTGCATCCAAGTCCGGACTGCTAATCTTGATTTGCCCGCGCGAGGTCGGTCTCAAATTACACGCGGCGACGGTAATGGCCGGAAACCGGTGCAAAGGGTCACCAAATTTGTCAAGCGAGAGCGGTTGGACGTGGAACTGGATATTGGCCCGCGATTGATCCGCGGACGAGCGCGTGAAGATGCCCAATTGTGAGGGCGCCATAGTGAGCGGACCGCGTCGACGCAGCGCATAATCCAAACCCATCTTCGCCTTCCCAAACATAGAATAATAAGTCTGGTTCAGCGTGACAGTATTAGAGACGCGGTAGATCGCGCGCTGTTGCAAATGGTCTTGCAAGTTCGCACCGACGCCGGGCAGATCCAGCACAGGCTCAATCCCAGCCGATGTCAAAATGCCACCCGGCCCAATGCCGCTGCGCTGTAAAATTTGTACGCTCCCGATCGCGCCGGCGCAGAGGATCGTTTCTGCCTGCGCCTCGACATGAAACCGCTGGCCGCCTTTCTGAAAGACGAGCCCGGTCGCACGACCGCCCTCGAGCGTGACGGTCTCGATCATGGCGCCCGTCTCAATGCGTAGATTCTTCCGCTTGGCGGCGGGCTTCAGAAAACCGCGGGCGGCCGACCAACGTCGTCCCGCTTTTTGATTGACGTGGAAGTATCCGGCGCCCTCATTGTCCCCGGTATTGAAGTCTTGGCTGTTCGGAACGCCCATTTCAATCGCTGCGTCGCGCACGGCGTCCAATATGTCCCAACGCACGCGCGGCGGCTCGACCCGCCAGTTTCCGCCGACGCCGTGATCGTCGCTGGGGCCTAAAAAGTGGTCTTCCAGATCCCGAAAAACGGGGAAGACATCGGACCACCCCCAACCTGGCAAACCAAGATCGCGCCAACCATCATAGTCCGCCGCTTGGCCCCGCATGGTGATCATCGCATTGATCGCAGATGACCCGCCGAGCACTTTGCCGCGCGGATAGTTGAGCGCCCGGCCATTCAGGCCGTCTTGCGCGGTGGTCTCAAACATCCAGTCGGATCGCGGATTGCCGATCGCAAACAAATAGCCAACGGGAATATGGAACCAAATCCATTTGTCCTTGCCGCCCGCTTCTAACAACAGCACGCGCTTCGACGGATCTTCTGAAAGACGATTGGCGACAACACAGCCCGCAGATCCTGCGCCTGCGATGACGTAATCATAGGCGCCAGGAAATGAAGTCACTGTTTTATCTGAATAATATTCTGATTTAGGCATATATTATTTTGCAATTATATTATTAATTTAAATACAGATTCATTATTGTTGAATATTTCAAGTATTGTGATAATTATGATTGTGTAAGAAGTTATGAGTGGTGCGAGCAGTTGATTGGTGGCGAGATAATTTTGGTCCCATTCCCGGTCTCTTGGGTGACGGCGGCTCAAAATGTGCGCGAGTTGGATCGACGCGTCGCACAAAATGGAATTGACGCCCTGAAACAACAGGCATTGGACGATATCCTTTCGGCTGACAATTCGGTGAACCCGACCCCGACTGAACGCTTACGAGCGCTCTACAAAGATGCATACACGCAGCAGGAATTGAAGGGTCTAATCGACCGGACGTTTCAACAATTCGGAATCCGTGAGCAGAGCTAATGTCATTTGATCTCGGCAGATGGTGGGAAAAGCTGAACCTCGACATCATCAAAGGATGGCTCAGCGGCGATGATGGTGGAGACGATGACGGCGACTACGAGCCCGATGTTCCGCCAGATCTCTCCCTTCCAGACGATTATCACGACCCGGCTTGGGATGATCCAGATCCATACGGGCTCACCGATCCACCAGAGCCGGATCCCGAGCAAGGTGGCCCGTTCGATGATTTAGATATTCCCGGGCTTCCGCTGCCAGGCGACGGCGAGGCGACCCCCGGTTGGAGCGATGGGCCACGCTTAGATTTCACGTGGCCATTAGATTGAGCGGGAAGACATGACAAAAGACGAAGCGATCAAAACCTATATTGCAACAACGCGGCTTCATCAATTGTACGATGCCTATCGCGCAATGTACCGGGCCAATGGCTTGATGATCTTAAAGCTGAGCAAACAGCTTTCGGGTGATGACGGGGTCTCATCGCAAGCCCGCATTCTCGCGCAACAAGACTTTGTGCAGCGCCGCGCGGACGCCCATGCGGCGGATCTCAGTTTTCGCCTGCGGTCCGAACAATTGAATCCGCGTGTGGCGGCGCTCAAAAGGTGGCAGCCATGAGTGCTCCACTCGGCGAATTGACGCTTAGTCCTGTTTCGGACCGCGATTACGCGCCGCTCGTGCGCGCTGCGGCGGAACGTGCGCACACGCGAATCTGGGTCTCGATGTTTATTTGCGACATCCGCCCGACACGAGATGTGGAAGGGATTGTGCTGGATTTGATCAACGCGCTCAAAGAGCGAGCTATGCGCGGGGTGGATGTTCGCGTGGTCCTAACCGGAGATGCGTCTGCGGCCGATATTGCCGCCGCTAATTTGGCGACGAGCCTTTACCTTCAGCAGGCTGGCGTCCCGGTTCGGCGTGCCATGCGGTTGCATGATGGTCGACTTGGATCGCATGCCAAAATGATCGTCATCGATCAGATGGCCTTTGTGGGCAGCCAAAATTGGACGCAAGGCGGATTTCAAGCCCATACAGAAGATGCGATATGGGTCGAAGGGGCTGGGGTTGAGCGCATCGCCAGCGAATTTCTACACTTATGGGGGCAGGGTATAGGAGGTCTTAGTGGCCCTGAGTAACGCTGCCGCGCAAGCGATTGTCGAAACCTGGTCGCAGGGCGCAAAAACGCCATTTAGCGCGTCTGAGCAAAGCGCTTTAGTGGACGCGCTGGTCGCCTTGTCCGCGGATGTCACCGTACACATTGTGCCAGACATAACTCTGTCTGAAGCAGAGCAGACCCTCATTCTCAGCGATAGAGCTTTGGCCTGTTTAAATGATTGGATTGCGATCGTGGCGCGAACATTTCGCAGCCAATTCAATGTGACTGAAAGCTGGCGCGATGCGCAAGCGCGCATCTTTCCGGTTGGGTTGAAAAGTGCCTCTCGCCAAGAGCGTATCGACTTACCCGTTCTGGGTGCGCAATTATCGGATAGGCTTGCAAACTATCTCGCGCTGACTCCGCAAGCGACATTTGATGATTTGGAGAATGTCTCTGGCCTCGGACCTGCCGGGCTCAATAAGCTGCGCGAGTCGAGCTATCTTGATCGACCGACGCTTGGCATTTTGTCTCCAAGCCTTCTCGGTTTCGTAGACCGACCGAGCGTCGAAACCTTACTGCAAGTGCTCGACACATCAGACTGGAACATCGTCTATGGCGATTGGGTCACGCATCGGCGGCGAGACGCTCAGGCGGCCAGCGTGACGAGCGCTCTGCGATTGCTGGACTTTATGACCTTTGTCGCCGAACAGCTAAAAGCGACCCCATTTGTCGCGCGCGGTGTTCTCGCGTCAGAGGCGCTCGCGACCGTGAAGCGACAGATCGCCCTAAACGATCGGCGGGAAACCGCCTCGACGGGCGGCGGCGAACTCGTCGTCAATGACGCCTATGTCGAAACCGCCTTATCCGTTATCGAAGCGGCGACGACCCGCATTTCGCTCATGGTCTTTCTCGGGACCGATGCCAGTCCCGTCGCTGAAGGGGTTGCGCCCGATGTCTTGATCGACGCGCTCGAGACCGCCAACGGATCGGCCGATGTCAGGGTCATCCTCGATCAAGATGATTTAGACGATCCGTATCTCAGCAAAGCGATCAATATGCCCCTCTTCAATCGATTGAAATCGGCGGGCGTGGCTGTGAAGTTTGATGAGAAAAATGTCTTATTGCACTCCAAGCTGTTGATCGCGGATGGCGCAACCGCCTTGGTTGGCAGCCATAATTGGACGCGCTCGAGCTTTAACGGCGCGCATGAAGTCAGTCTCTTGGTACAAGAGCTGGGGGTTGCGCAGGCCTATCAAGACCGGTTCGACGCGATGTGGTCTGCGCTGCCTGATTAGGTCAATTCTAGCCCGGGAAACGTTCGCAAGATCAGCCCGGTTGTACGTCGATGAACCGGCCACCCTCCGCGGCAAGGCTTTTAAGCGTGTCACATGGTGCAAACCGGTCATCATCAGCGCCAAGCTTTTCCATCGTCGCCAAGACCGCTTCTGCGCCGACCATATCGCCATAGAGCATTGGTCCGCCTTTATCGGCCGGCCAGCCATAGCCATTCAGCCAAACGATATCGATGTCTGACGCACGTTGGGCTTTCTTTTCTTCGAGGATTTTCAGCCCCTCATTGATCATTGGATAGATGCAGGTCGCGATAATCTCATCTTGTCCTGGCGCGCCGCCTGGCGCCACGCCGGTGACATCGGCAATGATCTTCGCTGTCACGTCAGATGGGATTGGCCGGCGGGTCTCGTCATAATCATAATAGCCCGCGCCGGTTTTTTGTCCGCGGCGGTCGAGTTCGCAAAGCGCATCGCGGATTGGATTGGCGGTTGTGGCGCCTTTCTTCCAACCAATGTCGAGCCCCGCGAGATCTGACATCTGATAGGGGCCCATGCGGAACCCAAAACTGTTCAGTGCAGCATCCACATCCCATGGCATAGCGCCTTGATAGACCAGTTTCTGCGCCTGCGCCTGGCGGGCGAACAAAATACGATTGCCAACGAAACCGGGGCAAACGCCGACCAAGGTCGCGACTTTATTGATCGTCTTGGCGAGGTCCATGCTGGTGGCGATGACATCATCCGCGGTATGGTCGGCGCGCACGATTTCGAGCAGTTTCATAACATTGGCGGGCGAGAAGAAATGCAGGCCGATCACGTCTTCTGGTCGTTTGGTGACGCTCGCAATCTCGTCAATGTTGAGTGCCGATGTATTGGTCGCCAGGATCGCGCCCGGCTTCGCGATACGGTCGAGATCGGTAAAGATCTGCTTCTTGAGATCCATGTCCTCGAACACCGCTTCGATGATCAGGTCGCAGTCGGCGAAGTCGTCCATGCTGAGCGTCCCGATCAAGCGGCCCATGCGCTCATCGACTTCCTCGACAGGGAAACGCCCCTTATCGGCGCTGCGTTGATAGTGCCCGCGCACGACCTTTAGGCCGCGATCAAGCGCGTCTTGCTGACGCTCTAAAATGGTGACGGGAATGCCGGCGGTGGCAAAATTCATCGAGATGCCGCCGCCCATGGTTCCGGCGCCAATGACGCCAACTTTCTCGATTTTCCGACGTGGTGTGCTGGCCGGAATATCCGGGACGACCCAAGCGTCGCGGCCTGCTTGCGCGATATAGTCAGAGACCTGTTGCGGTGTCATGTCGATGGCTGGCATCGGAACTCTCCAAATTTGTCTATACGTTTGCGCTTCGTTTTGGCGCAAAGATCAGCAAAATGAAAGCAGGTCGCAGGCTTGCCGTCGCGGCGGGGGCTCGGCGCTCGGGATGACACTTCACCCGCGCTCGCGCACGCAATGCCGCGCGTGAATTAGGGTTTTGATCAGACCAAAAAGACAGTCGCGTAGGTTTTAGTCGCCGCACCAGCTTGGTTTTACGGTTTCTGACGGCCACGGTTGTGACAAGCCTTTTTGCGCCAGAAGCCAACCAATATGTGTTCCATCGAGATAGACATGCGCGCGCGTGCGCCCAAACCGATCCGTGCCTTCCGGTTTGAACGTCAAGGTTTGCTCCTCCGCGAAGAGGGCGCGCGCTTCTGTTTCGACCTGGCGACCGAGCGCATCTTCTTCCGGGCAGCCCGCGCTACTGCCGGTTTCCGGACTGTCCCAGCCAATCAGCCGCAGGCGGATCCGTTCCGTACCGCGATCGGTCAGGCGTTGCAGTTCAAACGTATCGCCATCAACGGCCAAGACATCTCGAACTGGGGCGCTGACACATCGTGCGCCAGCCTGTTCGCAGAGATTGTCGGGCTTTGGCAGCGCGCTGCTGCCGCTGCAGGCAAACAAAGTCATGGCCGAGAGACTTGCTAGTAAACACCGCATCCTTTGACCTATGCGCGCGCGAACCGCCGGGTCAAGCGACAGGGGGCTGTGCCCGCACGTCATCTGTCACGACCGCGACCGTGCAGAAAATTCGGCGAGGAGGGTTTCGACATCATTGGCGAGCTCGAGTTGACGTTCCATCAATGTGTATTGATTGACCTGTGACCTCAGGAGGACGCTGAGCGCGCCCGGCGCTTCATCAGACTGCAAAAACCCCAACTGATCAAAACCGACAATGTCGATACCATCAAGGGTTTCATTTGACCGTTCCGACATCCGCTCGGACGCGCGTAAATCAATGAAAGAGAGGATCAGGTTCGCCGATCCATGCTGTTCTTCTCTGATCGATTTCCATCCGTCTCTCGCGATGGCCGCGAATTCGTCATACGCAAACAGCGCCTGCCGCAATTGTTGGTCTTCGATTGTCTCCAACGTGCCGCTTGCGATAAGCTCTTTAAATGCGGCGGGCGCGCCCGCGGGAACACTTCCTGATGTGACACGATACGCCGCGAGCCCAAGCGTTTGCTCATCCGGTAAAACGGCATCAGGTGTCTCACGCCGCTGCCTGTGCGCGTTCAGCAATAAATCAATGCCGGAAATTGATCTTTGATAGGCGCGCAGGCCATCGTCCAACCTCTGGCGAATAATATCGAACTCTTCATCGAGGCGCTCAACGTAAGCGTCGGCGCTTTGTTGTTCCTTTTGGACATCATTGAAGTTCGCCACTTGAATACCGATAAAGACGCCAATGACGACGATCGCGAAGTCTATGCCAACGGCGAGCCAGTTCTGGTCTTTGACATGTTTGGTGACGCGGCGCAGCAACATTCCCATCCCTTTTTCCTGCTTCCGCGCAGAGCATGAAACAAACCGTTATGATTGCAAAGTGTTTGGACCTGAGCATGCTGGTATGCATAGGCGTAAGCGGCTGATGTGGGGCGAGTTTAAGCCTCTCAACGGGAACCTCGTTTTGATGTCTATTGATTAGTTTTCGGTGGTAACCCTTACCGAATAGGGAACTTTTATTTTACAGCCATCTTCTAGTGGTCTCCGCGAGCCGTTGTGAGACCATCCTCCGGAGTTGTTGTTGATGCGCTCATGGCGACGCACGCACGTGAACGCCATTCCATCCTCGTATGAGGCGTTTGGCGGATACTGGTCAGATAAAGGCGGCTCATAGCGTGCTTCTAACAGCTCAACATCAATCAAACGATCATGTTGAAGTGAGACATTGATGCGACCGATCACAACAGGATCTCCGTTTATCTCGGAGTTGGGCACAGGCGCGAGCCTTACCATCAAGTCCAGCCACTCTTCAGTCAAACAATATGGGAGACCAGCGCCCAATACTCCGACGCGAGCTTCTCTACGCTGCATGCACAACGACAATTCTGGGTTTTCATCTGCGAAGAAGCGGAGTGCGTCTGTGACCGGTTCATGGTATGTATCTTGAGCGCCATACGGTGCCCAACCACGATAATGAAAGTTGAACTGCGGCTGTTCGTGTATTGGTTCGAGCCGCGTGTCAGCTTGCTCTCGTGTCGTGGCGCAGGCAAATGTAAAAATCAAAAGCAGAGTCGCAGTGAGTTTTATTTTGAGGAGCTGTTTTGTCACGATCTATCCCTTTGACTGTATGTCTTCAGCCCGTTTCCTGCTGGATTGAATGGGGCCCGAAACAACCTTCTAGCGACCGCCCGTTCGCCCAATCACTTTCGGCTTACCGCATACGGAAACATCGACTCTCAGGTAAACAACCTCACCAAAGCGGGCGGTGCGTGGCTTCAAGTTTATATAGTTGAACCCAACGCTAGAGTTCGGCGAGGATTGGTGAAACACTTTCAACTCGTAGCCATCGCCGACAAAATGCTCGAGCGAAGGATGTCCCTCTCCAAAATACTTATACGCGTAGCGACCAACATCCTCTCTTGAGGTAATTTCATCTTCGCATGCTTTTTGGAACGGATTGGCGCAGCCCGTTATGAGCACAGCGGCAACGAGGATCGTAAAACCCATTGCGCCAGTTGGTTTAGGCATAGTCGAAGTATCCCTTCTCGAATTGGCGTTCTCAGCATAGCAATAATTGCATCAATTACCGCTTAATCAATCCAATAAAGTTGACGCATATTTGAGAGATGGGCGTCCGTTTTAGGGCGACTTAGGTCGCTAGCGGATGGGGAGTCTCGCGCGTTCTAAAAAAAGACGCCCCTTCAATCCGACCCGATTCGAGCGCTGTTATAGTCAGTCTCATGTCCAACCACGACACCGCCTGTCTCGATCGCGCTTGGCCGATCATCAGTCATTTGATCCACCTGCTTATCGTGCGGGTGGCGGGGCTGAGCGAGCGGACGCAGAGCACAGGTGAGCTCTATCGGTTGATGCGGCTGGCGGAAAGCTTGGTGCGGCGTTGGTTGGCCATGAGACTGACTATAACAGCGCTCGAATCGGGTCGGATTGAAGGGGCGTCTTTTTTTAGAACGCGCGAGACTCC
>JBCBBY010000001.1:0-129732 GCA_038531195.1 Pseudomonadota bacterium | reverse complement strand
CCGCAGCGCCCGAGAGGACGTGGCTCGCGGCAGTTGTCTCCTCCGCCATCGCAGCATTGTGCTGAGTCAGTTGGTTCATCTGATTAACGGCCGAGTTCACTTCCGTCAGCGCCGTCGCCTGCTCTTGGGTGGCCCGTGTGATCTCGCCTACCAATTGAGAGAACGTTGTGACGTGACCGACTATTTCGTCGAGCTCACCGCCTGCACGCCCAACCAGATCGACCCCCTGCGCCACCTGAGAGCGGCTAGCGGCGATGATCTCTTTGATTTCGCGGGCCGCATCTGATGAGCGCTGCGCCAATGTCCGCACTTCCGTGGCCACGACGGCAAAGCCTTTACCGGCATTGCCCGCGCGCGCCGCTTCAACGCCAGCGTTCAAAGCGAGAAGGTTGGTTTGGAAGGCGATCTCATCAATCACTCCGACCACTTCCGCGATTTTGTCAGACGATTTCTCGATTTTGCCCATGGCAGAGACAGCGTCTTTGACCACTTCTCCGCTTTGTTCAGCCCGGGAATGGGTGGAGCCGACCAGGTCGTTTGCTTCTTTGGTCCCCTTCGCCGTGTTCTCAACTGTGACGGTAATCTCATCCAAAGCCGCCGCTGTTTCTTCCAGGCTGGCCGCTTGGTTCTCGGTTCGACTGGACAGCGTATCTGCCGCTTGGTTGATTTCGCCAATGCTGCCATGAATGCCGGATATCTCGCCGATCACGTCACTGATCATGCGGTCCAGCGTGTGCAGCGACCGATTAAAGTCGAGGCGGAGTTGTTCATATTGCTCCGTGAATTCATTCTCGAGCCGGGTCGTCAGGTTCCCTGCTGCGAGACCGGCAAGCGCTTCACCAAGCTCATTGACCATGGCCTGACGCTCGATATCGTCTTGGCGTAAGCTTTCTTGTGCCCGCAACGCCTCAGCGGATTTATCTGCAGCCGTCGAAACAGATTGGTGTAACTTGTAAATCAAAGTCAGTAACGCTGCGGTTTGCGCAACGACGATCACCGCATGAAGGAGGACCCGCGCCAAGTCCGCACCACCCGGAAACACCCAAACCGGCGCCAGGAAGTTCAGGACGAGATGATGAAGCGCTGTCACCGCAGCGGCCGTCAGAACCGCTTTGGTATCAAAGGTCGCCACTGAGATCGCGAGCGCCGCAAAGAAATACATGTGCATATCGATCTGCCAGGCATGCCCACTGCAGATGAACACAAAGGTCGCCGCTTGCATCATATAGCTCGCTGCAATGGCGCACCGGGTCGACGTGCTCGATGGCGCGAGCGTGACCGCCGTGGTGGCAGCGCCCGCCAATGCCCCAGAAATGACGATTCCGGCGATAAGGTTTGGCGATCCAACATAGACTCCAAGCGCGATGGCCAAGGGCACATGCAACCACATCGCATAAGCCAGACCTTTCGCGGTTTGGCGTTGGAGGGGGGCGAGGGAGTCGCCGGCCGTGGAGGTGAGGAACTGCATCATCGCTCTTACTTTCAAATCGTATCTGGGAGAGGGGATCAACGGGTCGGATCTGGATTAGCGCCAGTTGAGACACAGCCAGCGGAATAGGCGGCATCGAGAACCATGATCGCCCCCGCTCGCTTCAAGCGTTCAGGAAAATCAGGTGCGTTGCTAAACAGAATATAGCCGTTTGGAATATTGCTTTGGCCAACCAAATAGGCATCTGTCTCGGTCACGGTTTGGCGGAGCGTTGTCTCGGGTCCGAGCACAGCGATGACCGTTCCCGAACTCGGCGGTTCAAGCTCGAGCACCAGGATCGCGCCGATAACGCTCACTGCAATCAATATCGACGGAATAAAGTCCCGCATAAGTACGCAAATACCGACCAAAATACCACTTTGAGTTGATATTTTTCGATATCGCTTTTTTGGTTAATTTTTAGTTTCACGCGCACCCATTCGCGTTAATTCTAGAGCCTCGACTATTTATTGCCGCGGTTCATCTTTACAACATTCCCCAAGCTCGGAGTCTTAGTGTCCTGCACCAGATCCATGCTGCGTAAATAAGGGATAAGCGCCGCTTGGTCTTGCGGGCGACTAAACAGGTAGCCTTGCAACTCGTCACAGCCATGATCGCGTAGGAAGTCTGCCTGGATTGAGTTTTCCACCCCTTCCGCAGTCACGGTCAGATCGAGCGCATGTGCCATTGAGATGGTCGCACGCGCAATGGCGCGGCTTTGGTCACTGGTTTCAATACCACGCACGAAGGTCTGATCGAGTTTCAACTTGTCGAATGGGAAGCGTTGCAAATAGGCCAGCGACGAAAACCCGGTTCCGAAATCATCCATCGCGATGCGAAGGCCCAAGTCTTTAAGCTTGTGAAGACGGTCCAAAATGAACGCATTGTCCGATAGGAACACACTTTCAGTAATCTCCAACTCGACGCGGGTGGGATCGATGCCAGTTTCATCCAGCTTTTGACCGATCAAAGAGAGCAAACGACTACTGTGCAGCTGTAGCGGCGAGACATTGATGCCAACTTTCGTCTTCTTTGGCATTTCGAGTGCAGCATTGATCGCATGTCCGACCACGCGATCGCCAAGCGAAATGATAATGCCATTGTCTTCGGCGATTGGAATAAACTCTGATGGCGCGACGGTGCCGCGTACAGGGTGATACCAGCGCGATAGGGCTTCAACCGCTGTAATCGCGCCCGTTTTCGCATCGACGATTGGCTGAAATTGTAAGTTCAGCGTATCGGACTCAATGGCTTTTGAAAGATCGTGTGCAAGTTCGCGCTGTCCGCGGACGCGCGCTTTAAAAGACTCAGAATATTCTTTCCAAACGCCGCGTCCGCTGCTCTTAGCTGCGAAAAGGGCGAGATCGGCTTCTTTCATCAGGACCGCGACATCGGTTGAGCGCGTTTCGATACGGCGCACACCGACACTGGCCCCGCACTGAACATCTGTGTTCGAATAATGAAATGGCTTCTGCAGCGCCTCGGTGACATCCTCAACGAATTTAAGCAATCGCGACCCATTCAGCGGCCGCGAAATCAGCAACGCGAATTCGTCTCCGCCATAGCGCGACAGCAAGTCCATCGGCTCACAGAGATATTCCAAGCGGGTCGCTACGAGTTTCAGCACATCGTCACCACCGCGGTGTCCGAACGTGTCATTGATCCATTTGAAATTGTCGAGATCGATCCAGATCAGAGCGCTTTCAGAGGTCGAACGGATCTCGCTGTTCAAATGCGCTTTCACCGCCTCATTGAATGAAGTGCGATTAAGCAGGCCCGTCAGAGAATCGTACTCGGTGAGGAAGGCTGCTCGGTTCTCGCTGATCCGTAATTGGGTGATGTCTGTCGCTGAGCCGCGATAGCCGCTAAATTTCCCATTTTCGAAGACAGGGCGAGCGGAGAGTTTCCAGAAGCGCGCGTCTGCTTCAATACTATCTGCCAGTTCAAGCTCAAGCGCCACGATCTCTGACCCACGAGAGATCCGGGACCGCAGAAGCTCTCTCTCGGACGACGCTTTAAACAGTGTCAGCAGGCTTTGGTCTATGATCGCGTGACGGGCGGTTTCGCTGAGCAGCTCATCATTATTGATCGAAATGATACGACCGTCTTCGGATGTCGACCAAAACAGCGTATCCGTCGCAAAGCCGACGTCCCGTAGGACGCTATTGATTTCGCGGGTTCTCTCGGCCGCAGTTTCGACCTCTGTAAGCTTCTTATTGTAATCGGAGAAGTACCATTTCGTGCAGATCGCCAGCCCGCTGAAATAAGCCAGCATGACGAGCGAAAGAACTGCAGAGCCGAGTTCAGGTTGTAGCAACGCATTGGCGAGGAATCCCCCGATCACGGCCGCGATCAGTAAGCGTCCCATTTGTGGCATGTATTGAAGCAATACGGCTGCGGCGAGCATGCCGCCCGATAGGATCGCGCCAAATACAAGATGCGATTCATATGGCTCCATTACAGCAAGGACCCCAGGCACAACGCCCCAACAAACCGTCAAAGCGACGAAGGGGAAGCTCTTGATCAAGCTCGATGCGACACGGTCACCTTCGAATAATTCATGACGTTCGCGGGTGCTGTAGAGAAATAGCGCAGCACACAGAAAGACATGCCCGGTCAGCCAGAAGCTGAACAACAACCCCTTTCCGAAGTCTTCCATCATCAACAGCGCAGAGCTGACCAAGCTCGCCATAAACAGAACAGGAGCAATCAACGAAACCAGCGCGATTTCTCGCGCCTTTTCTAAATCGATGCCGTCTCCTGTAGGGCCGGACGCGACAGCGGGCTGCATCGTTTTCGAAAGCATGTTCCACCCAACTTGCTTATTAATGTCTAAAAAACAGAATAGGCGAGAAAGGCCACGGAACTGTTCCGTTTTACGCGACAATTTTCTCGTTCTGGTTTACATCTCCGAAATGCAAACGCCCCGACCTAAACGGCCGAGGCGCTCGATTTCTCCTAACGAAATCAGGGATTTAGACGTCGAGCAGCATCCGCTCGGGATCTTCGAGTGCTTGCTTGACACGAACCAAGAAAGTTACCGCTTCCTTGCCGTCTACAATACGTTGGTCATAGGACAGCGCTAGATACATCATCGGACGGATCACAACTTGGCCATCGATCGCGACGGGACGCTTTTCGATTCGGTGCATGCCGAGCACGCCAGATTGAGGCGGGTTCAGGATGGGGGTCGACATCAACGAGCCGTACACGCCGCCATTGGTAATCGTAAAAGTACCGCCTTGCATGTCGGCGATAGAGAGCGTGCCGTCCCGGGCTTTTTTCGCGACATTACCGAGCTCCGCTTCAATTCCCGCCAGCGATAGCTCGTCACAATCGCGAATAACTGGGACCACCAAGCCACGCTCCGTACCGACAGCCATGCCCACATCGTAGTGGTTTTTGTAGATGATGTCGGTTCCATCGATCTCAGCATTAACCGCTGGGATCTCTTTCAACGCCGCCACCACAGCTTTAGTGAAAAAGCCCATGAAGCCGAGTTTAACCCCGTGCTTCTCCAAAAACGCATCTTTATAGGTTTTACGCAGCTCCATGACGGCGGTCATGTCCACATCATTAAACGTGGTCAGCATCGCGGCTGTGTCTTGAGCTTCTTTCAGACGGCGCGCAATCGTCTGGCGCAGACGGGTCATACGAACCCGCTCTTCGCGTGGTCCAAGGTCCCGTGGGGCTTTGGTTTCTGCGGGAGCCGCAGCCGCTTTTGGAGCATTTACGTAAGCCATGGCGTCCGCCTTGGTGGCCCGGCCATCGCGTCCTGTGCCTGGAATATCGGCTGGATTTACGTTTGCTTCGGTTGAAATGCGCCGTACAGACGGCGAAACGGGTCGTTCAGCACCTGTTGCAGCTGGCGCGGCAGCGGGGGCTGGCGCCGCGGCGGGTTGTGCCGGTGCTGCAGCGCCTGCGCCGGCCGAAATCCGGGCAATCACAGCGCCTGGCGTGACGCCATCGCCCTCGGACACGAGCCATTCAGAGATCACCCCATCCGCCGTGGCGGGGACTTCCAACGCGACTTTATCGGTTTCGATTTCTGCGATGGTTTCGTCTTTCGCGACCGTGTCGCCAACTTGCTTCGCGAAGCTCGCAATCGTCCCTTCAGCAACGCTTTCGCCCATGCTTGGCACAGTGACATCAACGGACGCGCCGCCGCTTGCAGCAGCGGGGGCCGGCGCTGGAGCAGTCGCTGCGGCAGGCGCGGGCGCTGACTGCGCGGCGCCATTGGCACCCCCGAGACGCCCAAGCAGCGCGCCGATTTCGACCGTGTCGCCTTCCTGCGCGACAATCTCGCTAAGCGTGCCAGCCGCTTCTGCTGACACTTCGACTGCAACTTTGTCGGTTTCGAGTTCAACGAGGACGTCGTCTTTCGAAACAGCTTCTCCGGCTGTTTTCAACCATTTGCCCACGGTCGCCTCGGTTACGCTTTCACCCAGGGTTGGGACTACGATATCGGTCATGTTTGGTCTCTGTCTTCGTCTTTGTATTTGATCTAATTAGGTGACCAGGCTGTCTTCTACAGGCGTGTCGCCGAGGGCTGCTGAGATGAACTCGTCTTTCTCTCGATTGTGAGTTGAAAGCAATCCCGTTGCTGTCGCGGCGGCGGGAGGGCGCCCTGCATATTTGGGACGCGCGTGCGCAGACCCAACATGATTTGCAACCCATTCGATTTCATCTCTGATAAATGTCCAGCCGCCCATATTTCGCGGCTCTTCTTGGCACCAAACGAGTTCCGCTTGCGGGAATCGTTTCAATTCTTCCATCAGCGCCTTGCGCGGAACAGGATAGAATTGCTCCACGCGGAGCAGATAGATGTCATTCGCACCTGACTCTTCGCGCGCTTCGAACAGGTCATAATAGACTTTGCCGGAGCACAGCACGACGCGTCGGATCTTCTTATCCGCCACCAGTTTCACCTTGCCTTCGCGGCCTGGCGTTTCGGCATCATCCCACAATACGCGGTGGAATGACGACTTGGTGTTGAGGTCTTCTAGCGAACTCGTCGCGAGCTTGTGTCGTAGCAAAGACTTCGGGGTCATGATCACCAAAGGCTTGCGGAAATCGCGATGGATTTGACGCCGGAGCGCGTGGAAGTAGTTGGCGGGCGTCGTCAAGTTGCAAACTTGCCAATTGTCTTCAGCGCACATTTGCAAGAATCGCTCAAGGCGCGCGGACGAATGTTCCGGACCTTGGCCTTCATAGCCATGCGGTAAGAGCATGGTCAGACCCGACATACGCAGCCATTTGCGCTCAGCCGATGAAATGAACTGGTCGAAGAAGACCTGCGCGCCATTAGAGAAGTCTCCGAACTGGGCTTCCCACATGACGAGCGCATTTGGGTTCGCGAGAGAGTAGCCATACTCGTAGCCCAGGACCGCTTCTTCGGAGAGCAGCGAGTCGATGACTTCATACTCGGCTTGGCCGTCACGCAAATGATTGAGCGCGGTGTAGCGTTCGCCCGTCTTCTGATCGATCATATGGCTATGGCGCTGCGAGAACGTACCGCGACCGCAATCTTGTCCAGACAGGCGCACGTGGAAGCCTTCGTCGAGCAAGGTCGCAAATGCCATATGTTCGGCGGTTGCCCAGTCTAAGCCTTTGCCAGAGCTGAGCGCATCGGCGCGGCCTTTGATCACCCGGCCGAGTGTACGGTGAATGTCGATATTCTCTGGAACCGTGGTGATCTTCTCACCGAGCTCTTTGAGTTTGGCTTTGGAGACCCCGGTTTTGCCCCGGCGGTCATCGTCTTCGGGAAGACCAAGGCCTTCCCACTCACCTTCAAGCCAGTCGGCTTTGCTGGTGACCACCGACTTGCCGTCTTCAAACGCTTTGTCGAGGAAGGCTTCGAACGCTTTGACTTCTTCAGCCACTTGCTCAGCCGTCAGCAAACCTTCTGCGACCAGGCGCTCACCATAGAGTTCACGTGTTGATTTGTGGCCCTTGATCTTGGTGTACATGACCGGCTGGGTGAACATCGGTTCGTCACCCTCATTGTGCCCAAACCGGCGGTAACAGAACATGTCGATCACCACGTCCTTGCCGAATTTCTGTCGATACTCGGTCGCCACTTTCGCCGCGTAGGTCACGGCCTCTGGATCATCCCCGTTTACGTGGAAGATCGGCGCCTGCACCATGAGGGCAACATCCGATGGATACGGCGACGAGCGCGAATACATCGGGCTGGTGGTAAAGCCGATCTGGTTGTTGATGATGAAATGAATGGTCCCACCGGTGCGGTAGCCTTGCAGGCCTGACAGCGCAAAGCACTCCGCCACCACACCTTGCCCGGCAAATGCCGCATCGCCGTGCAATAGCAGAGGTAATTTCTTCGAGCGATCCAGCTGGCCGGTCTCTTCATATTGCATGAACTGCTTGGCGCGGATGCGGCCCATAACGACCGGGTCAACAGCTTCCAAATGCGATGGGTTGGCGTTCATCGTTAGGTGAACATCATTGCCATCAAAGGTCCGGTCCGAAGAGGCGCCAAGGTGGTATTTTACGTCACCAGATCCAAACTCGCCGGCGCCTTGAGTCGAGCCACCCATGAACTCGTGGAAGATCTTCTCATAGTCTTTGCCCATCACAGCAGCGAGCATGTTGAGGCGTCCGCGGTGCGGCATGCCAACAACAATCTCATCGACGCCGAGCGCGCCGCCGCGCTTGATGATTTGCTCCAGCGCTGGCACCGCCGCTTCACCGCCATCAAGGCCGAAGCGTTTCGTTCCTGGGTAACGCTTGTGTAGAAATCGTTCAAACGTTTCCGCTTCGATCAGCTTAGATAAGATTGCCTTCTTGCCCTCAGGGGTGAATGCAACGCCTTTATCTGGGCCTTCAATCCGTTCTTGGAGCCAGCTTTTCTCTTCTGGGTCTGAGATATGTTGGAACTCGATACCGATCGTTGAGCAATAGGTCCGCCGTACGATTTCCAGGATCCGTCGCACACTCGCATTTTCCAGGCCGAGCACGCCGTCGATAAAGATCTCACGATCCAGGTCGGCCTCTTCGAAGCCATAGCTTTTTGGATCCAGCTCAGGCTGATATTCTGGAACATCCAGACCAAGTGGATCAAGCTGCGCTTGCAAGTGACCACGAACGCGATAGGCGCGGATCATCATGATCGCGCGAACCGAGTCTTTCACCGCGCGTTCGACGTCTTCGCCGGATGCGCCTGGTGAGGCCGCTTTGATCTTTTTCTCGAGCTTCGGCTCTAACAGAACCCAATTGCCATCAAAGGCCGCTGTCTCTTCCGGAGCATCCGGCTTTGGCCAATTGGTCCGTTTCCAGCTCGCGCCGTCCGCATTGCGCGCCGCGTCCACACTGCCATCGCCAAGCTCGGCAAAGAAGGCGCGCCAACTTTCCGGCACGGAATTGGGATTTTCTGCATATTTGGCCTGCATCTGTTCGATCCAGACCGCGCTACCCCCGTACAAAAACAAAGTATCCAGCATCGCAGCGTTTTGCGCGCTGCGGCCACCGTCAACGGGGGAACCGTCATCTGCCATGAGTTACCGTCCTTATTCTGGACGGCCCGGCGGGGTCAAAAATGGCCTCGTCTGGCCGCCCTTTGCCTTTATATAGTGCGGCGTTAACCTTTCAAAACCTCTACCATGGTCTTGCCCAAACGGGCAGGACTAGGCGATACTTTGATTCCAGCGGCTTCCATAGCTGCAATTTTGGACTCAGCATCCCCTTTACCGCCTGAAACGATAGCACCAGCATGGCCCATTGTGCGGCCTTTTGGTGCGGTCCGTCCGGCGATGAACCCGACCATGGGTTTCTTGCGGCCTTTCTTGGCCTCATCAATCAGGAATTGGGCGGCTTCTTCTTCCGCAGACCCGCCAATTTCACCAATCATGACGATGCTTTCTGTCTCGTCATCCGCGAGGAACATTTCCAACACGTCGATAAATTCTGTACCCTTAACCGGGTCGCCGCCAATGCCGACCGCCGAGGTCTGGCCGAGGCCTTCCATAGAGGTCTGGTACACGGCTTCATAGGTCAGCGTCCCTGAGCGAGAAACCACGCCGACAGAGCCCTTCTTGAAGATCTTGCCGGGCATAATGCCAATCTTACACTGCTCCGGGGTCAACAGACCCGGGCAGTTTGGCCCGATCAGGCGTGAGTTTGATTTGTCCAGTTTGGCCTTGACGCGCACCATATCGAGGACAGGAACGCCTTCGGTAATACAAACAATCAGCGGGATCTCAGCATCAATCGCTTCTTCGATCGCCGCGGCGGCGCCGGCTGGTGGGACATAGATCACAGAGGCGTTGGCGCCGGTTGCGTCTTTGGCGTCGGCGGCATTGGCATAGATCGGCAAGGCCGCGCCATTGTCGGCGGTCCACGTCTCACCGGCTTTGCGCGGATGCGTGCCCGCAACCATTTGCGTGCCGAAATATTCGAGCGCTTGGTTGGTGTGGAAGGATCCCGTTTTGCCGGTCAGGCCCTGAACGAGGACTTTTGTGCTTGAATCGATAAGAATGGACATGTGTCTTACGCGCCTTTCACGGCTGCAACAATTTTCTGGGCGGCGTCGTCGAGATCATCAGCAGGAATGATATTCATTCCGCTGGCCGCAAGGATTTCCTTGCCCTTATCGACATTCGTGCCTTCGAGACGGACGACCAATGGCACCGCCAGAGAGGTCTCTTTCACCGCTTGAATGACGCCCTCCGCGATGACATCACATTTCATGATACCGCCGAAGATGTTGACCAGGATGCCTTTAACAGCCGGGTCTTTCATGATGATCTTAAAGGCTGCTGCCACTTTCTCAGCATTGGCACCGCCGCCAACGTCACAGAAGTTTGCAGGCTCTTCGCCGTACAGCTTGATGATGTCCATCGTCGCCATGGCAAGGCCGGCGCCATTGACCATACAGCCAATCGTGCCGTCGAGCGCGATATAAGCGAGGTCCCATTCAGACGCTTCGATTTCTTTTTCGTCTTCTTCCGTCGTGTCGCGCAATTCCATAATGTCCGGGTGACGGAACAGGGCGTTGCCATCAAAGCTGACTTTCGCATCAAGGACGCGCAGATTGCCGCTTTCCATAACGATCAGCGGGTTGATCTCGAGCATCGACATGTCCTTCTCGGTGAAGGCTTTGTAGAGGATCGGGAACAATTTCATGCCGTCTTCGCGGGCGGCGCCGTCGAGCGCCAGCGCGTCGCAAAGCTGCGCCGCAGCGGCTTCGGTCACGCCTTCGCTTGGATCAATTGGAAGCGTTAGGATTTTGTCCGGCGTGTCATGTGCTACCGCTTCGATATCCATGCCGCCTTCGGTGGAGGCGACGAAAGCCGGGCGACCGGTTTCACGATCGACGAGCAATGAGAGATAAAGTTCCGTCGCGATGTCCGCGCCATCTTCGACATAAAGACGGTTCACTTGCTTGCCTTCGGCACTGGTTTGCGCCGTGACCAAGTGATTGCCGAGCATCGCCTTGGCGTGATCCATCACTTCTTCTTTAGAGAATGCGAGACGAACCCCGCCTTTTTCCCCAGCCGCCGCTTCGATAAACTTACCTTTGCCGCGGCCACCAGCGTGGATTTGGCTTTTCACGACCCAAAGCGGCCCCGGTAAAGTATCGATGGCGGTTTGGACGTCATCGAGCGTTAGAATAGGGACGCCATCAGCCACCGGCGCGCCGAATTCTTTCAGGACGGCCTTGGCTTGGTATTCGTGAATGTTCATGTGGAATCAGCCTCTTGCAGCAAGCGGGAACGCTTCGCTGCGGCCCCAAAAGTCGCGCGCCTTATAGCATTGCCAGTCAGCGTGACAACCGCCTACACGCGGAAATCGACACCCTGAGTTCGCACCTCATACTTAGATATCCCCACACACCCGCTATGCGAGTGTTATAGATCTATTCCACACCTAGATCAGAAAATGCGACGGCGTTTTCTCGAACCGTGTTGCCGGCATTATCCTTGATCTTCAGCGCCAGGACTTTTGCATCCCAATCGATCTCGACAGTGCCGTAGTTTTCGGGTGCGAACCCCGCACCAACTTGACGCTCGTCCATCTCATCGGCTTCGTTGCGGAAACTGACATTCAAAGACGAGGAAGTCAGCTCATTGGCTTTATATGGCAGCACTCCGTCTTCTTCATAAATGAAGGCCGTGTGCCGGTCGCCAGACAGGAATACGACACCCGTCGCATCCGTTTTGTCGATCAGGTTGTACAACCGGGCGCGCTCTTCCGGCATGGTCGACCAGGCTTCGAAGCCATGCGCCGTTGGCATAACCTGAATAGAAGATGCGATCAGACGAATGTCTGCTGGCTGTTGCAGTTGATTTTCGAGCCAAGTCCATTGAGCTGCACCGAGCATGTCCTGCATCGAGCCTGCGGCTGCAGGAATGTAGCGCTCCTTTCCTTTCGCGCCCCATTCATCGGTCGGCGTTAAGTCAGATCGGAAAAACCGAGTGTCCAGCATGATCACTTGTGTACGCTGCCCCTCAGGCCCGAAGGTGCGCGCATAGTAAGTGCCGGGCCATTGCCCCACGTCTTGATCTTCGAGGCCCCAGAACACTTCATGGATCCGTTCGGCATAGCCTCTAAACGGGAAGTTCCAACCAGCATCATTGGCGCCAAAATCATGATCATCCCAGGCCACCATCATGGGCACGCTTGCGCGCACAGCCTGGAAATCCTCGCGTGCAGCAAGATCGGTGAATGACTCGCGCAGCTCGTCTAGGTCGGCCTGATTGTTCGTGTACGCACGGCCATCGCGGTCGCCATAAACATTGTCGCCAACCATCAAGAACAGGTCGGCCTCTTCTTTGGCCAAGCTCATCAGCGCGTTGGACGGACCTTTCTCTTCATCGAGGCAAGACCCGAGCAGCACTTTGGAGATCACAGCATCGTTCGCCGGTAGCGATTTCCCGGCTGGCGCTTTGGGGAGCGAGGCGTTTGGGATCGTGTCGTAATAATACTCAAGTGCTTCTTGGGCAGACTGCGGTTTCGGCGTAAAAATACTAATCCCGCCCGGCTCTGTGGCGCACCCGCCTAAGCCCAAAAGCAACGCTCCTGCTAAAACGCCCCGTTTCATACGCATCTCCTGATCGAATCCCATCGTGCTTCCTTATGCGCGAAGCACGACAAGTTTGTAACAGGAAAGTTACGGATCAAGTTGCCACAAATATCGACCACATCAGACGGCCAGGAAGGAACGAGAAGAGGCCTGCGATGATCAGTCCTCCAACAAACATGCCGGTCATGGTGTGGCGGTGCTGTCGGATGTCGCGCCGGCGGATGGCTGCAATCCCGAAGGGCAGACCGATTAATGTCCAAGCCGAAAGCGCGTGGATGGGGCTGTAAGACGTGCCCATTAGGCCTGTAATAAAAAAAGACGACCCAGCGGTCACCGCCATAGCGAAAACCCAAGTCCACCCCAGTGTGCGGTGAAATCTCAATCCTTTGGGCGCCGCGAGCAAGAACACTCCAACGACCAAAGCCGTCAGCGCGCCGCCAACATGGATCTGAATCGCAATCGACGCCGCCAAAAGAGGTTCAATTGAAAACCGTAACTGCGGCATGGCGTCAGGATGAGCCGCCAATATGAAACCGCTCACCAAAACGTAGACCCCGAACGCGCCCAGGATTTGCCAAAGCAATCCTGGGACACGCCGCATAAGGGCAAAGGAATCGCGCGCGGGAGGAAACGCTGTTTTTATTGTCATAATGACGATCCTTATGCCCAGGTCCCGTGGAAGCCGAGCGGCCAAGAATAGGCGGCTTGCCAAATGCAGACGGGCCCATCGCTGACATTGGCCGCATCGAAGACGCATATCTCAGTCACGCCAGCTTTGAGGTTCAAAACAGGGCCAATAAGCCAATTGTCGAGGTCAGACTGACCACCGGCTTTCGGCACGAAGAGGAACTCCTCGACCATGCGGTCTGGGCCGAAATTGAACACTTGGCTTTGTCCGGTCTGCCAATTTTGCGTGGCCAAACTGGTCGACCCCGGACGCGAGGGCGTAGACCCGCTGGCCAGCGCCACGAGCTGGCGTTTCTGACCGCGATAGCGCGGGTCGACTTGTGGGAACTCACCCGTAAGATCGGTCTCGATCAGGCGAGCATCGCCGCGTGGCGGAATGACAACTTGGGTCAGACGTCCGTCCTCTGTGAAACTGTCGACACTCCATTCGCCGCGAATTTCAGCGGCGCCGCCGCCGACGCCCAGAACCGGCTCTTTGTAGAGTACGACATCAAATTTGATCGTGCCGTCCGACTCTTCCCAGGCTGAGCCTGTGTGAAAGAACATTCTCGCCGGTGCTTGAGCCCATCGCTGCTGTGTGAAGTCATCTTTGTCGACGATCAGCATTTGCAAGCCGTGTTGCGGCTGCCATTCAAAGCCCGCAACGACAGGTGGCCGCAAATTTTCATTGATCCAGGGCTGAACAAGAATGATCAGATGGCGGTCCGTCATCGTCCAATCGTGAATGTACGCCGCCCGGCCAATATCCACCATACCAAACTCTTCCAGTTGCCCGGCTGCGCTGATCTTGTAGATCCCAACGCGAGATCCACCGACAGCGAGATTCCAAACGCGGCCATCCGGCTCGACTTTTGGATGCGCCAAGAACGGCATGCCTTTGAGGTCATCGCGCCACGTCTTTGGACCTTTGGTCTCAAGACTAACCGGATCCATGGCATATGCTGATCCTGCTTCCCAAAGCGCCATCAGCTCGCCATTGACCATCAGAACGGAGGTGTTCGCTGCGCTGACATCATCCGGACCTTCTACGGAAAATCGTTCATCGCCAAGGGTACCAAATCCAGGCGACAGGAATTCCCCCGCGGCCTGTTCTTCACGGCGCTTCTTAGTTGCCACGAACCGAGCATTGTGGACCGCTTGTCCGTCTTCGATGGCAATGCGATGAACCAGACCGTCGCCATCAAACCAATGGCTGGCATAATCATCACCATACTGGAACTGCGCGGGTCCGTTGCGATAGAGCGACCCTTTTAGGTCAGCGGGAGGCTTTCCGAACACGAGTTGCATCGAGGCAGAGTCAAAGCCGTTGGCTGGCGCGTTTTGGTAGCCAAGGTGCCAGTTTGGAGCACCGGTCGTGGCTGTTGGCGCGTTTGGCGCAAGATTGGCGCAGGCGCCGAGAGATCCGACCAATCCGGCGCCCATGCCGGCTTCGAGAAAATGTCGTCGTGACAGGTCCATGAGAGGCTTCCTTCCGTCTGGGTTTGGCGATTAGTTCATTGTGATCGTGTGGGTGGTGCCATCGGCCTCAACGACGAATTTTGCAGCGTCCCATTTGGCGGGGCCAAAACGACCTTTGGCATCATTCGAAAAGGCAAACGGCTCAGTTGGCATTCCAAAAGGATTGGTGTTCATTTCGCCATCACCATTGACGTCATGATAGAGCTTGATCGCGTACTCACCTGGCTCGAGCCCCTCAAACACGGTCGAAACCGCGTCGCCTTCGACTTTAAGGTTCGCCCCGTTGACGGCGCCCTCACCGTCATAGGTCGCTGCATCAAACAGACCGAGAACGATTGTCCCTTGGGCATCTGCAATGCCTTCAATCTGTACCGTGAGGTCTGAGGCGTTCGCCAACGGCGTGATAAACAGTCCAGCGGTGAACATGGCGATGAGTGAGCGGGTCTTGATCATGAGAAGTCTCCTAAAAGATGCGGTTTGAAGCGCTGTTCGCTTCTGCCTCAACAGAACTGACAGGCCTTGGACTGTGGCGCAGCTCAAACTACGTCTGGGGACTGGAATCGTTCGCGAAATGCAGCCATTGTCATTCGCGAAACGTGAATGAAGGGGCCCGACGGTTTGCGTATCGTGGTTGGAATTGTGAGATGGTGCGCCATTGTTGCGGGGCTCGGGCTGATCTTTGCCTGGCTCGGCGTATACGGCACCTCGCGGGTGCCTTTCCTGCAAAGATTCGCATTTTGGACGACGACAATGGTGGTTGGCGCGGGTGGTTTCGCGATCGTCGAACCGTTCATTTGGGGACGCCGGTTTGAGCGCATCGCGCCGATCTTCAAAATTGGCGCGACGGCGCTCATCATCTCCATTCCCGTCACGCTGACATTGGTCTTCTTACTCAATCGGTCGCCGCCAACGCTGAACTATCTGACCATGCAATTTGGTTATGTTCTGGTCATCTCCTTGATCATCACATCGGCCTCATATCTGCTGAAAGTGGCGACTCAGAATCAAACTGCGCCAGAGCCGACGGCAGATCCCGTCCGCGGTTTCCTGCAACGTTTGCCCGTCAAATTCCACACGGCGGACCTCTACGCCGTCTCGTCAGAAGATCACTATTTGCGAGTGCATACCAGCCTGGGCGAGGAGCTCATTTTGATGCGTTTGGCAGACGCCGTGCGTGAGTTAGAAGGCGCCGAGGGTCTGCAAGTGCACCGGTCCTGGTGGATCGCCAAAGCCGGTGTGACGGATGAGAAACGCGTCGACGGTCGCAGTCTCTTAGTGTTGCCGAATGGGACAGAAGTGCCGGTTTCGCGAAGCTATCGCGCCAAAGCCAAAGCTGAGGGCCTTATTCGATAGGCTTCAAAACGCTCTATTCAAAACACGCATAGCCCATATTCGCGATGCACAGTGTTCATCGAGGAGGTTGGTCCCCATCTTGCTGTCAACGAAAGATAGACCAAGACGAAAGCAAGACGATGAACCACGACCACCTTTTCTCCCGCGCTCTGACCGTACTCTTCACAGGTGCCACCGCCGCAACGCTGTTCATTGTTGCATTTGCACCGAGTGCATCGCTTTACGCAGGATAGTTAATCCCAACACGTCGAGCCCCAGACACATAACAGTTCCACCCCTTGTTCATCTGATTTGATTGGATAAATCGGGGGATGAATATTCGACCCGCTGCCGCAGCAGACAGTTCTGCGATCTTAAAAATCATTCTCCCAGTCTTCCGCACGGGTGAAACCTACACAATAGACCCGGAGATCAGCGAAGAAGCCGCCATCGCCTACTGGATGGGGATCGATAAAGAGACTTTTGTCGCCGTTGCTGACGACGAAATTGTCGGCACCTATTATATGAAAGCCAACCAGGGCGGCGGCGGAAAGCATATCTGCAATTGTGGGTACATGACCGCCGACTCCGCGACGGGCAAGGGCGTGGCGAGCGCGATGTGCGAGCATTCAATTGATCACGCCAAGTCAGCTGGATTTCGCGGCATGCAGTTCAATTTCGTGGTGAGCACCAATCGCGGCGCGATCTCTCTCTGGGAAAAGTATGGCTTCGAAATTGTCGGCACGCTTCCTGGCGCGTTTGCGCATGCGACAGAAGGCTATGTCGACGCTTTTATTATGTTTCGAGCGCTCTGACCTCTAGAACGAAAGCGGGGCGGCCCAACTCGCGACTAAGATGACGAGGAATGCTGCGATCATGCCTGACGTATAGCGTTGAACGATGGCTGGAGACTCGCTGCCAATATCAACCGCTTCGGTCTCCACAGGCTTGCTGAGGATGGAAATCAGCCATCCTGTTACGATGGTGACGATGAGGCCAATCACGTTCCACCACATCCAAAACAGATCCGGTACGAAGAGCCAAAAATAGAGATTGAGGGCGAGCCCCGCCAGCAGGCCGATATTTGCAGCGAGCTCTGACCGGCGCTTCAGCAAGATGGCCATCAAGAACACTCCGAGGACCGGGCCATACAGCGCCGATCCGACTTTATTGATCGCTTCCACAACCGTTGGCGCAATGGATCCTGCAAAAAAGGACAGGACCATGATCGCGGTGCCCCAGACCACCGATAAGATCCTAGCAGTGCGGATTTCGGACCCGCCCTGATCTGAGAGCAGGCCCAACATATTGAGGTCTTTTGCAGTAACCGCGGCGAGCGAATTTACCGCAGAACTCAACGATGACATCGCCGCCGACAACATCGCAACGATCAGCAAACCGATGACGCCGTTTGGGAGGCGCTCAATGATGTAGATCGGCATCATATAGTCCGGCTTATCGGCCGGGACTTGCGCCATCAGGCTCGGATCATTGACAAATGACGCACCGACCACGAGCCCCGCGAAGCAATAGAGGATCACGATCGGGAAGCGCAAAAGGCCGTTGGCAAACAAAACACGCCGCACATCGCCCTCATTGCGCGCCGACAGCATACGCTGGGCCTGGCTCTGATCGCAGCCATAATAAGAGGCATAGAGCACGAACCCGCCAAACAGCATGGGCAATAAACCAAAGCCCTCACCATCGAAGCCAAACGCGGTGACATCAATCGCTTGCAAGCGATCGCGATCGATTTCGTTGAGCGCGGCTCCGAGGCCGCCGAGCTCAGCAACTGCAAATCCTGTCACCAATACAATTCCGCCGAGGATCAGCGCCATCTGAATCGCATCCCCATAGACGACCGCCTTCATCCCGCCGGAGGTTGAATAGACAAGGGTGATCAAACCGACCGCGATGACCGATTGCCAAAGCGGGATATCCAACACCGCCTGCAGAATGAGCGCGATCGCATAGACCATAATCCCGGTTGAAAACGACCGAACGATTTGAAACGCGAGACTGATCAAGAACCGCGTCGAATGCCCGAAACGCCGATCGAGAAAGTCGTAAATACTGACAATTCCTGCGCGATAGAGCGCCGGTGCGATCACAAACATGACCAAGACCATGGCCAATGGGACAGCGAGTTCGAAGGTTAGCCATTGTAATCCGCCGCCTTCGCGCATGCCGACAAAAGCCGGGGCCGACACGAAACTGATGGCGCTGAGCTGCGTCGCCATGACGGACAAGGTCAGCGGAAACCACCCCAAATGTTTTCCGCCGAGATAGAAATCTTCCTCAGAGTCTTGCCGTCGTAGCAGATACCCAAATCCGATAAGGCCCAGCAGATAGACCCCGACCACAGCATAATCTAAAATGTTCATGCGCGCGCCTCCCCAGACACGGGCCCAATTGCGGGTCGTTTAATTCAAGATCTCAGTTTCGCTTACTGGGCTTGCACGATGAACTCGACCCTTAGTCCGGTTTCTCAACCAAATTAGTCAGTCTCTGCTCAAAAAGTGTCACCCTCGACAGCCAAAGGCTGTCTGAGGGCCCATCTCTTTTACTTCGATCGTCAGGCCCGATCCGGCGATGGATCCTCAGACCGCTGCGCGGTCGAGGATGACGGCAAATCCAAACTCACCTTGCCCGACCCCAAAAAGGCGCCTAACTCCCGAGACATGCCCGAATTACCCGAAGTTGAAACGGTTCGCCGCGGACTGACCCCCGCCATGCAGGGCCAGCGCATTGACCGATTGGAGGTCAATCGTCCTGACCTTCGATTTCCGTTCCCGGACAAGTTTCGAGACCGCGTCGAGGGCTCAACCATAACCAATATGGGGCGGCGCGCGAAATTCCTGGTGCTCGACCTGTCCTCAGGCGAGTCTCTGATCATGCATCTCGGCATGTCTGGGCGATTTACGGTGGATCAAGCCAAGACGGCGGACTTTCATCACGATCCGGGCACCAATCCAGCGCATGATCACGTCGTCTTTTACATGCAGAACGGCGCAACAGTGACTTACAATGATCCGCGTCGATTCGGCTTTATGGAGCTTTGGCCGACGGAGACGATCGCCGCCTATCCGCGGGTTGAACACCTTGGACCAGAGCCCGGGTCCAATCATTTCCACGCAGACTATTTAGACGAACAATTTCGAGGCAAAGCGACGCCAATCAAATCCGCCTTGTTGGATCAATCGGTGATTGCCGGGCTCGGCAATATATATGTCTGCGAGGCTTTGTTCCGATCCGGGATCAGCCCACGCCGCAAGGCGTCCAGCGTGGTCGGAAAACGCAATGCGCGTCTGGTTCCCGCAATCAATGAAGTGATCGCCGAAGCCATTGCGGCCGGCGGGTCGTCCATTTCCGATTTTGCCAGCGCCAGCGGCGAACTCGGCTATTTCCAGAAACACTTCTCGGTCTATGATCGCGAGGGGGACGCTTGCGACACATGCGGCAATACGATTGAACGTATCGTCCAATCCGGTCGGTCGACCTTCTTTTGTAGCCGGTGTCAGCGCTAAGCGGCGTTCTTTTTACGCTTCTTGATCCGACTGAACATCGCCAAACCGACGAGCCCGAATACACCGGCGATCATGGCATATTCGGCCACAGTTGCTCCGGATTCAGATTCCGAAAACGTCTTCGAAGGCGTCCTACCTAAAAAGAGATCGCGTCGTGTCAGCACTTTAATTACCCCGTTTTGGGGTCTGTATTTCGTAATTATTACAAAAAAGCTACTTTTCTTTCTATTGTCGCCGAGTTCTTGGGCTTTTTTATTCAACTCAAATTTGAGTTTAATTTCCCCAAAGGCGCTGCCACCAGGCCCGTTTTGGTTTTGGTTCAGCATCAGGCAGGCCGACTGCACTTGCAGAAAACCCGCCATCGGCCATTTTTTGTTTGATCTCTTCGATTTCCCAGCCCGTTAAGTCTGCCAGGCTTTCAGCTTCTTCATCCCATCGCGAGACCAAGGTCTCCGCATATTGACCGGCGGCTTCGCACTGCCCGTAATCGCCGCGCCAGGGGTGACGTAGAACATAGCGACCTTGATAATTCTCGCGGTCGCCTGTGACTTGGAAGTTCAAGTCTTCCGGGAAGGTTTGACCGTCATAGCGCACATGTAAGCGTGTCACGAAGGCATCGACAGGTTGCGGACCTGGCCGGAAACGCGGTTGGATATCGTCTTGCGGTCCCTCATCCAGCCACATCACGCCGAGCTCTCGCAGCTCGGACCGCGACAAAGGATTGGCCGCGCATGGGTCACACCAAGACATGTCCCATGCATATTCCATGAACACCGCTTTGCCGTTTTGTTTCTCTGTCTGGTGTTCAAACATGGCTTTATAGAACTCACCAAACTCGTCTTTGACGTAGATTGGAACATCCATGTTTGAGGGCAATTTGACGGTCTTATAGTTAGTGGTTTCAACCCGGCCTTCGCGCGTAATCGCGAAAACGAAAAGCTCCTGCTTGCCCTCTGCGTTGACGGTGCCGAGGCGAATAGGCAGCATGAAATTCTCGTCTTCATAAGCCACTTGGATCGGACGCAGCATGGATGAGCCATCGTGGCGCTCAAGATTCACTTTCGCGACGAAAAATTTCATGCCGCGTTTGAGGTATGCTCCGACCACCTCTTCTGCGCCATCTGGGATGCGGTAATCGTTTTGATTGAGCCAAGTGATCAGGCCATCGCTCTCTTCCGCGGAGAGGATGAGAATGTCGTATTCACCGACTTCATATTCTGCTTCGATGGTGACGCCGAGGTCTTCGGCTTCGTCCATGGCCATTTCCATGGCCATGGGCGGTTGAGCGCCTGTCACGACGATCATATTTCGAAACTTGCGCATCTCGCAAGGATTTTCGTCATAATATTCCACCAAACGCGGCGCCGTATACTCGTCCAAGTGATCCACCAAAGCCGGATTGGCCACATTAATCTGCTCCCGCAATGGAATGTCGACCACAGGCACGACCATGGCGAACTCATTGACCTCACCGCGATAATCGGACGCCATCGTGATCACCGTGCGCTCGTCATCCCGAACCAGCACCACTTTCGAGGCGTCATTGAACAGGTCCGTATCCGCCTTCGCGACATAGAAGCCACAAAAGGCGGAGGCCGCAGGCGCGCTAAGCGCGAACGATGTGAGGCCGAGGGCGAAGGCCCCCGCGAGGTGATTCAGCTTCATTTGGAGGGTCCTTTTTGGAAAGCCACTCGAACCGTTCGGCCGGCAGCAAATGATCAAGAATGGGCGTGAGCAGAGCAAGCGCGGCGAGCGCGTACAACATCGCCCCGCGAATATGGAACTCCCAGCCGAGCCACGCGGCAAATGCGGCGACGGCAAAAGCAAAGAGCAGGCGCGCGACCCAGGAGTCTGGCGTTGAGCGGGGATCGGTGATCATGAAGAACGCGAAGACCAGCAACGCTCCCGATTGCAATTGATGGATCGGAATGGCCATAGGGTCGCCGAGATACAGCGCGCGCCCGAACAACATTGCCGCGAAACCCGCCAAAAAGCCGAGGGCGATATCGAGCCGCTTCGCGCTGGACAGCACAAGCGCCGCAAAGCCAATTGCAAACGCAGCAAAAATTGGGGCTTGCCCCCACTGGCCAGGCGAAACCCATGCGGCGTTTCCCGCGAGCAGAGTTATGACAACAATCCCGATGCAGGCTGGATTGAAAATGTGCTTGCCACGATAGCGAATGAGAAACTTGGCGGTAATCGCGATCAGGCCTGCCGCAAGCCAGAACCAAAGTGAATTAGCGCGCAAAAGGATCGACAATGAGAGCGATGTGATCATCGCAGACTTCCACTGAAACCCCGCGAACCATCCCACGATACCAGCTTGCAGGTTTGAACCGCGCCAATGGCTGCCAGACCGGGCATGGCGACGGGCCTTGCGCGCATTCACCCAGATCGTCCCAGCCGCCTGGGCAAAAATTGCCCCCATAAATGCCGCGAGCAAAGCGGTGGGCCTAGCGCCAAAATCGCTGGTGGTGAGTGACAGTGCAAATAGGCTAGAGAGCGCCAGGATTTGCCAATGCCTAGCATCCTGATTGATGGCTCTAAAAAGCCTTATGCTTTTCGTCCTCACACCCATAATGCGAATAGAATACACCAATTGCGGGCGAATTAGGGCATTTTTCTTTTGCCGTACGAAAGTCTCTTTCTTCATCCTGGACCCGGCTCATCCTGAGCGAAGTCGAAGGATCTGGTTATGAAGGCTCCGTCCTCATCCTTAGACTTCGCTTAGGATGAGGACTGGAATCGACCTAATCGGACTGCGCTTTATTCGCGCCGCGACACCTCCGACACTGGCTCTTTGAGTGCCATGCGCTTAGATGGCCCTTATGAGCGAACAAGACACTGTTTCTTTTGGATTCGAAACCGTTACGCCGGACGAGAAAGTCGACCGCGTCAAAGGCGTGTTTCGGTCCGTCGCGTCGAAATATGATGTGATGAATGACTTCATGTCGGTCGGCATTCACCGCTTGTGGAAGCATGACACGATGAACCGGCTCAACCCGCAACCGGGGGAGACCCATCTTGATGTGGCGGGCGGCACAGGCGAACTTGCGCGCGCTTTCCTCGAACGCGCCGACACCGCGGGCAAACGGCGCGGCGATACGCGCGAAGCAACCGCCATTGTTTGCGATATCAACGATGCCATGCTCGAAGCGGGCAAAGCCCGGAGCGACAATGCGCAATGGGGCGATCGGCTCAATTGGGTGTGCGCCGATGGCACGGCCCTGCCCTATCCCGATCGCAGTTTTGATGCCCTGACAATCAGCTTTGGCATTCGAAATTTTGCCGATCGCATTGCAGGCCTCAAAGAGTTTCGTCGGGTCTTGAAACCCGGGGGGCGCCTCGCAGTGCTCGAATTCTCTCAAATGACAGCGCCCATGCTGCAGCAGGGCTACGACGCTTATAGTTTCTCCGTCATTCCAGCGGTCGGTAAAATCGTCACCGGCGATCGTGACAGCTATCAATATCTCGTCGAAAGCATTCGCCAATTTCCGGATCAAGAGACGTTCAAAGCCGAGGTCGAGTCGGCTGGGTTTTCCAACGTGTCCGTTACCAATTTCTCTGGCGGCATCGCGGCCTTGCACTTTGGCTGGGCGATCTGAGCTATGTTGAAAGCGCTGGCCGATTATGGACGATTGTTGCGCGCGGGCACTGCGCTGGCGCGGCACGATGTGATTTTGCCAGGCGAGTATCACAGCCGCTTGCCCTTCCCGGCTAAACTCGCGGGAAAAACGCTGCGAATCTTTGGCGGCGGCGCAAAAGGGCGCCAGGGCGAACGTCTCGCCACAGCCCTGGAAAAACTGGGGCCGGCTTATATCAAGCTCGGACAGTTCCTCGCCACACGGCCGGATGTGTTTGGCGTTGAGACAACGACGGATCTGTCGCGGCTGAAAGATAAAATCCCCCCCTTCTCGATGGCCGAAGCAGAGAAAGCCCTCGCTGAAGAGTTCGGGGATGATGCAAAATCGCTATTCCCGGATCTGTCCGACCCCATTGCGGCGGCCTCTCTTGCACAAGTACACCGCCTGCAGACCGATGACGGGGCTAAGGCCGTCAAGATTTTGCGACCGGGAGTCGAAACCTCGATCGCGCGTGAGCTGCGCGCCATGAAACGCGCCGCGCGCACAGTTGAACGTGTGAATGAAGAAAGCCGCCGCCTCGAGCCGGTTGCTTTCACCAACACAGTCGCGGCATCGATGGAGAAAGAACTCGATCTCCGCCTTGAGGCCGGCGGCGCCGACGAGATGCGTGAGCTCTCATTCAAGGCCGGCTATTTCCATATCCCGCAGGTCGATTGGGAACGCTCCGGCAAACGTGTCCTGACGACAGAATGGGTGGATGGCAAACCTCTGACAGATCCAGAGGCCGTCTCCACTTTTGGGGTTGATAGAGAAACACTGGCCAACACAGTGACGCGCGGGTTTTTAGACCATGCCATTCATCACGGCGTGTTCCACGCCGACATGCATGAAGGCAATATGATCATTACGCCTGACGGGCGCCTGGCTTTGGTCGACTTTGGAATCATTGGCCGGATCGGCATGAATGAACGCCGCTTCCTCGCCGAAATTCTATGGGGCTTTTTACGCCGTGATTATCACCGCGTGGCGGAAGTGCATTTTGAAGCTGGCTATGTGCCCGCGGATAAATCTGTTGGTGACTTCGCGCAGGCTTTGCGCAGCGTGGGTGAGCCGATCCATGGCAAATCCGCGAGCGACGTGTCGATGGGACGACTGTTGCTGCAGCTTCTCGATTTTACCCACACGTTCGGCATGCGTCTGCGGCCGGAACTCGTCCTCTTGCAAAAGACCATGGTGCAAGTGGAAGGCGTGGCTCGCGCGATCGATCCGAAGCATGACATTTGGGCGGCGGCAGAGCCTATCGTGAAGGATTGGATCACGCAGAATTTGGGGCCAGCGGGGGCGGCGAAGCTGATCGCTCAGAATGTGAAGGACGTTGCGGATCGGCTGAAGCGTTTGCCGGAAGTGATGGATCAATTCGAAGCGGAATTGAACAAGCCGGAGCCTGGCCCCCTCCCCCGCGAACGCTTTGCGCCTTGGTGGGGGTGGATGGGATTCATTCTTGCGATCGTAGGCGCGGTTGTTGCGGTAAGTATCGGGTAGGCTGGCGCGCTGGCTTGTTTGAGTGGGCGCTCGGTTGGAGTGGCCCTGAGTAAGATACTGATATGGTCCGATTTAGCGGGCGATAGCTAGCTCTGAAAGATCTCGGCCGATCGAGTTAAATGCCGCCTGAAGTTCGTCCGCATCTGCAGCATCGAAATAGTAGCTGTCGTCGGTTGCGCAGTCCTTCAGCATTTGCTTCGTATCTTCATCATCCAGGTCAAATGCAACGGTATACACTTCAATGCCAGCATCTTTCGCTTCGTCGCAAATGTCTTCTACATATCCATTCGCTTGTGAGACATTACTGCGATTGTGGTAGCCATTATTGGGGTGCGGTGAAACCGTATTCGCGCCGTCCGACATCAGCATGATGGCTTTGCGGCCACCTTCTGCAGCAAAAGTCGCGTAGTCTTCGCCACCTGTGAACGGAGCGTCAGGTGACAGAGCGCGCAATCCCCATATCAAACCCGTTGGAATGTAGGTATTTCGGCTCGCGCTCAAACTATCGATCGTTGAATCTACGGTTGAGTGATTGTTTGTAAGCTCAAGCGATTGAGTGGCTCTACAACCATTTGAATTGGCCGATACGATTCCTCTGATTTTTTCGGACGTGTATGCGCGGTCTTCAACATTATAAGGGTTCTTACGAGACCGGACACAGCCATACCACTGCCGATATTGAGACCTCGGGCTACACGTCTCTTCAGGCTCCGCTCCATCTGGACACTCCCAGCGCGAGCAAGTGGTGGTGTATTTTTCGCGGTTACCATTCTCGACTGAGCCTCGCCACTTTTGGCAAGAATAATTTTTCTTTTCACAACCTGCGTCGCGCCGAGCTTGGTTGGTAGTGCTACACTTGGTCCAGGTATGTGTGTAGGAATCGGTATTCCTTATCCAACTTGCGTTCTTGTACGCGGTATCAATTTTTACGTAATCGTTGAACGGAACAACCGCGATCTTCGCTGCATCATTACCATCCGGGTCATCTTCGTTTGGCAGCATTATGTCCACCAACGATTTGGCCGCATCTTTTAGAGCAGTAAGTTTTGAACCGCTCATCGATCCTGACATATCTAAGACCAATGCCAATTCAGCGGGCTGCTTAATGTTGTAAACCACAGCCGTGGTGGCACCGAGAGGAAGTTTTTCGCGGCCAACCACGGCCATCATCGTTGTATCGAGCGTTCCCCTCGCGGTGAGCACGACTTCGGACCCAACCTCTTTTGCATCGATCGGGTTGAGCGAAACTCCACCTCTATGACGGAATTGAGCTTCAAAGAAATCACGAGCGATTGTCGTAATCTCTTCGTCGGTTAACGTTTCTTCGCTCATGCGTTTGGCGGTCGCGAGCGCGGACGCATCCAGTGCGTTTTGGAGCTTCTTTTGCGCTGTCACATGGCGCGAATTATCGACTGCAAATCCGGAGACCGCGATCACAGGAATCAGAGCCAATGCTAAAAGCATGGCAACGTTCCCGCGGCCGTTACGCAAGAAGCGGGCATATCCGTCGCGCGCGTGACGGATCAACCCGATTAAAGGTTGCTTACACGTCCTACAGTCCCCAAAATACAACGCTAGATTTCTTTTACTGAGCAGACGCAAAAACTCTGTTTATACAAAACGTTGGACTTCATTGAAAATTTCGCGAGCTCATTAGGAATTGAAAACGGTTGGAAGGACTACCGGAACACCCACCGCCTCTCCCAACGCGTCGGGCCAATTGAGTTTAGCAGGCCAGCCACGCCCGCCTCGACGCCGAAAGCTAACAATGCACGCGCGATCCAATCTCGCCCCAACCAAGCGGCTCATGGAGGCATCCCTATCTATCGCTCTGACTTCGGCAAAAACACCACAAACCGCGTTCCAGACTCGCCCGTCTCACCCAACTCCAAATCCCCCCCCATCGCCCGCGCCAGGTCACGCGATAGCGCCAATCCTAATCCCGTTCCGTCTCGGCGCGTGGATCCTGCAAAAGGCTTAAACAAATTTTCTTGCGCGCGGTCTGGCAGGCCGGGGCCCGTGTCCAATATGCTCAGCGCGGCACCATCAAAGCCTACGGAAACGGCGCCGTCGCCAGCCATCGCTTCGGCGGCGTTGCGGATCAAATTGGCGCAAATGCGATGCAAATGATCGGGATCCGCTTGCACCTCGGCGTCTTCGACAACTTCATTGTTGAACGTGACGCTCTCGTGCGCGGCCAGTGCCTCGGCCGCCGCTTCGGCCACGACATCATGCAATCGGACAGCCTTAATCTTGATGTCCGGCGTTGAGGAGCGACCATATTTCAAGGTGTCGCTCGCTAAGTTGATGGCGCGCTCAAGCGCCCGCTCCAATCGCGGTAGACTCTTTGCAACGCGGGGGTCCTCCGACCGCGCAAGGCTGTCCGAGACGAGCTGCGCCGTCGCGAGGGAGTTGCGCAAATCGTGATTGATCTTAGCCACCGCTTCGCCGAGCTGAGCCAAACGCTCTTGTTGGCGAAACGCATTCGAGACCGCCTCTTCCATATCCGACAGAGCATTTTGCGCCCGGCCAATCTCGTCGGTGCGTGGGGTGGGTGATAGGCGCCGTTTCCAGCTCCCGGGTTCGTCTTTGATTTGCTCCACCGACTGGGTCACCCGCCGGATCGGCCGCACCACGGTCATGAGCAGCATGAGGTAGATCAACCCGCCAGTGACGATTGAGATGATCAAAGACAGGCCGAGAATCCGCAAACCAAAGGTTTCAAGTTCAGACCGCAAACCCTTTTCATCGACCACAATCTCAATCACGCGCCCAGGCCGGGAGCCAGCTGCGCGGATCACCAAAAACCGATCACGTGGCGCGAAAAACGTTCCCAGCGTATCGGCGACCTCGGAGAAATCCGGGGTATCGTCGTAAAGTAGGATTTTTCGGGTGCAGCAGATCTCTTCGCCCGGGTTTAGGATCATGTCGCGTCGTTCGTCATAGAGTTCTGCAACGGCGAGCACCATGGCGCTGCTCAGCAGATCCTGCTCGAGTTCTTCGGACACCATCCGGCTTGGCGCAGCTTCAAGTGACAAAGCGGCCAAACGCCCCGCATCAATCTGGTTCTCAATCCATGTGTTCCGGAAATTGGTCGCACTTGGCACGAAGATCAGCGCCTCGACGACGAGAACGCTCAAAATTGCAATGAGGAAGAGCCTGAAAGACAGACTCTCCCGCCACCGCAATTTACGCTTCGGCGCACTGGATTCCGATGACCCGCTCACACAACCGGGAGTAGCTTAAGGAATACGCTGCAGCAACCCTACGAGTGTTCGGGATGCTTTTCCGAACACTGTCGGGGTGAAATGAGCACTGGCTGCCCGTTTCACCACTTCGGCCCGCGTCGGGTACGGAGAGATGAAATTGGTCAGCGATTGTACGCCGAGCTTATTCGACATGCCGTAGCCGACAATTTGGATGATATCGCCGGCGCCATCACCGACAACAGAGGCGCCAAGGATCTTACCTTTGCGGATGACCAGCTTGGCTTCTCCGAGCGTTTTCCCCTCTGCAATTGCCCGATCATTCTCATGGAAGGGGAAGGACGACGTGGTGACGCTATCGCCATATTGTTCGCGAGCTTCCGCTTCCGTGAGGCCGACCTGCGCGACTTCTGGCGCCACATAGGTCACCGCTGGGAGTGGGAGATCGCTGGCTTTGCTGCCTTGTTTAAACAAGGCGCGGCGCGTGAACACGCTGGCATGCCATCCCGCGAGGTGCGTAAACTGCCCCTGGCCGGCAATATCGCCGAGCGCCCAAACGCGCGGATTGGAGACCGAGCGCAACTTGTCGCTCGCTTGAATACCGCGTCTATCATAATCGACATTTCCAGCTTCGAGATCGAGCCCATCCAGCATGGCGCGGCGCCCAACAGCGACGAGCAAATGTGTGCCAGTGATGGTCTTGGTGCCATCATCGCTTTCAGTCTCGACCGAAACGTTGCCTTCCGCACCTGAGATTTTGACAGCCTTATGGCCTTCCAGGACTTTGACGCCTTCGTCGCGGATCGCATCGACAGCGATCTTCGCGTGATCCGCATCTGCGCGGGCCATTGCGCGGCCCATTTCAATCACCGTGACCTCACTGCCCAAACGATGGAAGGCTTGCGCCATTTCCATGCCGATCGGTCCGGCGCCGAGAATGACGAGGTGCTTCGGCTGCTCAGGCAAAGAGAAAACAGTCTCATTGGTGATGTACGGCGTTTCGGCCAATCCAGGGATGGGCGGAATAAACGCGACAGAACCTGTTGAGACGATGATCCGTCGCGCGGTGGCTTCAGTTGTGGCCGAGACGACCGTCTTCGGATCCGCGAACTTGGCGTGTTCCCGAATGACGGTAACGCCGAGGCCTTCAAAGCGTTCTTGGCTGTCGATCGGTGCGATCGTATCGATCGCTTTGCGCACATGCGCTTTAACCTGCTCCCAATCGACCGTTGGCTCGGAAACGCCGATCCCAAACTTGGCACTCTCTCGTGCGGTTTGCGCATATTTCGCCGTGGTCAGCAGGGCTTTCGAGGGAACGCAGCCATAGTTTAAGCAGTCACCGCCCATTTCGGCTTTCTCATAGAGGATCACGTTTAAACCGAGCATCGCCGCCCCCGCCGCCGCGGAGAGACCGCCCGATCCACCGCCAATAACGATGAGATCGGCTTTGAGCTTGCGTTTCACGCCCGTTTCACTTGGAGCTGTTGTCATTGTTTTTGTCTCCATAAACTCAGAGTCGGCCATACGGGCGACGGGGGTTGCGATTGTGTCAGACATTTATGCCTCCACAGGTTCGGCTTTGTTGCCGGTGATTTTTTTGTAAGCGACAGGGATCAACGCGACGATGCCAAGGGCCGCGAGGGCGGGAAGCATGTTCTTCGCAATGATCGCAAGGTTGGGATCTTCGCCTGCGGCAAAGGTCGCGCCGAGGCCTGACCCGACCCAGGTATAGGCGACCACGCCGGGAATGATGCCGACGGCTGTGGCGATCGCATATTCGCGGTACTTGGCGCCAAGCAAAGCTGGAGCAATGTTGGCCACAGGGAACGGAACAACCGGCAGCAGACGCAAAGCGAACATGTAGGAGAACGGGTTCTCATTGAACCCAGCTTCCATCTTCGCCATGAATGGCCCGGCGCGGTCTCGCAAAGCGCTGCCGATAGAGGTCTTGGCCGCAAAGAAGAGTAGGCTCGCGCCTGTAGTTGCACCTGCAATGGTCGCAAGCGATCCGCCGACCAGGCCAAACAGAAAGCCACCAGAAATAGTAATCCAAAGCGCGCCCGGGATCATAAATAAGGTCGCCGCGGCGTATATTGCGATGAAAATCGCGACAGCGAGGATCAGGTTCTCGGACACGAACGTTTGCAGCACTTCTTGTTGCTCTCTCAATGTGTCGAGCGACAGGTATTGAAACAGCCCGAGCTGCCAGGCGCCGATCATCACAGCGATGATCAAATAGACCGGCCAGAGTTTAACCCAGATCGGGCTTTGTTTCTTTTCCACGGTGTCCGTCATTGTTCTTTTCCTTCTTACTGGCGCGCTGTTTTACGAGCCCCGTTGGCCTTCTGCATCGTTCAGAGACCAATCATATTCGTGTTTTGTGATCCGGCGTTTGGCTTCTATTTTCGCCGCCAGTTCTGGTTCGGCATGCTCGAGCAAGTGATCAATAACCCCGTCATTGCTGCCACCAAAGTCTTCGCGGAACCATTTATAAATGGTCGAGACTTGCAATGTGCCATTTCGGCGGATGGTCACGCCGCGCGGGTCGTTGACGTAAGCACGCGCTGCGCGGTCCAGATCTTCGTCCAATGTGGCGCCAAACCATGCATCGGTTTGTAAGTTCGGGCAGCTAAAGGCCGCGCAATTCACCGCATAATGGACCCGCGGATCACTCCATTCGACGCGGAGGATCTGATGTTCGATGTGATCTAAGGAGACGTCTTCGCCTTCAACCGTCGTGAAAACCTTTTTCCAAGGCCCAACAATATAGCCCGAGCGGATCGATTTGGTGGGGTATTTTCCGACAATGTACTGCACGGTGAGCGCATTATATATGTTGGCATAAGCCGCGAATTGTTCATCGCCGTCCAGTTCATCAAAGTCGAGATCGGCAAACGTCTCTAGATAGGCGTCGAGTTTCGCGGAATCTTCAGCGTTGGCTTTCAAACCGCCATAATCAAAACGGTTCACGCCGTCCGCGCCTTCCACAACGTACGTCCCGAGAATATCATCCCAGGCCTGGTGCAGCGCGGTATCATCTGCAGCGGCAGATCCAGCGGCAAGCGTCATCGTCAGAACTCCAGCGGTCATCAATGTACGTAGCATAATAAGGCGATCCCTTTTTAAATCATTGTTCGACGCCGATATATTTTGAGCGCCCATAGATTGCACGACACAGTTAAGTCGCGATGCATCACCGATCCGTGAGCGTCTGTTGAGGTGCAAATCCTGCCGGAAATCCCTTGACCTGCGAGGTTCACGCACGTAATAGCCGCGCTTTCGAGATTATCACACTTGTATTGAGGCGAGACGCCGATGAAACGTACATTCCAGCCTAGCCGCATCAAGCGCGCCCGCACACACGGTTTCCGTGCCCGTATGGCGACGAAGAATGGTCGCAAGGTTTTGGCCCGCCGCCGCGCGAAAGGCCGTAAGGAACTGTCTGCTTAAGACAGCTCTGCCAGGGTTTCCCATGGCGAAAAAGAACACATCCGAAACTGGGGTCGCACGTCTAAAGACGCGGCCCCAGTTTCTTTTTGTCCGGGCTGGCAAGTCCGAACGCCGCAAAAGCCTGGTCGTCCAGGCGAGGTCACGCAGCGGGTCGACCGTCATCGGCGCAGGATTCACTGCGACCAAGAAGATTGGCAATGCCGTGACGCGCAATCGCGCCAAACGTCGATTGCGAGAGGCCGCCCGGACACTACTGCCCCTTCACGGCCAGGTCGGGACTGACTATGTATTCATTGCCCGAATGGACACTGCGACGATTGGCTGGCAGCGCCTGCTTGACGATATGGAAAGCGCGCTGATAAGCGTCGCGCAGCAACTTTCAGTGGGGACGGGGCCGACCTGACCCCGCTTTTTATTAGGATACGCACGGCCAATGTTGCCCAATCAGCAAAACGGTATGGACCCGCAAGACCAACGAAACTTCATCATCGCCATGGCGCTGATGATTGTCTTTGTCTTCGGGTACCAGTTTTTCGTCCTCGAACCGCAAGCCAAACGCGCCAATGAAGCGCGTGAAGCCGCCATTGCCGAAGCGGGCGAAAGCGCGCCGGTGGCGATTTCAGACGCGCCGCTCGTGGAAGAAGTGAAGACCGTTGACGAAGCGCTCGTTGAGACCTCGCGTGTGGGCTTTGATGCCACCCGCGTCGACGGGTCGATCAACCTCACCGGGGCAGTGATCGATGACCTCAACCTAAAAGACCATTATCGCACGGTCGAAAAAACCGAAGAGCTCCGCCTCTTACGCCCGGCGAATGCGCCAAGTGGCTATACAGTCGGGTGGAACTGGTTCGACGGCCGCGAAGAGATTGCGGGCTATCGAGACGCTTGGACGGCCACAGAAGCTGATTTCGGCGATGATGATGCGGTGACGCTGGCGCTCGAAAAAGATGGCATCCGGTTTGAGCGGACCATTTCTGTCGATGAAGACTATATGTTCACCTTCACGGATACGTTGACCAATTTGGGGGCTGAGCCCCGCACGCTGATTCCAGTTGGTAAAGTTCGTCGCTATGGCGCTTGGAAAGAGTTCTTGGACGTCACCGACCCAGGCTCGTCACGGAAAACTGGATTTGCGCACCAGGGCCTAATGGGCAGCTTCGACTCCGCCCTCACCTGGCGCAACTATAACAATCTGTTCAAAGGTCGCGGCATCAAGAAGGCCGAAGATGGCATTCGGGTCGCCGAGACGGGTGGCTGGCTCGGGCTCACTGACATGTATTGGATGGCGGCTTTGATCCCTGAGCAAGGCGAAGGCTTCCGGGCCCGCGTGCTCAACCAAGACACCTATTTGGAAGTTCTGGTTCAAGCGACGTCGATGGAGCTTGCTCCGGGCGAGTCCAAAACCATGGCCAATCAGGTGTTTGCCGGCGCCAAAGAGTATGACGTCGTCAACAAATACCAGGAAGCCGGCGTCCCGCGCTTCGGCGATGCGATCGACTGGGGCAATATGCTTTATTACCTCACCAAAGGTCTGTTCTTCGTTCTGGATTGGCTGAAGAGCATTGTCGGATCGTTCGGCTGGTCCCTGATCGCACTGGTGGTCTTGGTCAAGCTGCCGCTCGTGCCGCTTTACAATCAAAGCTACAAATCCATGGCCAAGATGAAAAAGCTGGCTGAGCCGATGAAAGAGATCCAAGAACGCTTCAAAGGCGACCCACAGCGTCGCCAGCAAGAAGTGATGAAACTCTACCAGCGCGAGAAAGCCAACCCGCTCGCTGGGTGTGTCCCCATTCTGTTCACCATTCCAATCTTTATCGCGCTCTATAAGACGCTCTATGTGACGATCGAGATGCGCCACGCCTCGTTCTGGTTCATCAACGACTTGTCGGCGCCAGACCCAACCGCGATCGGAAACCTGTTCGGCCTGTTGCCTTGGGCGGCGGCAGATATCAAAGCAATCCCAATCTTAGGGTTTGTGATCGGCATCGGCATCCTGCCAATCCTATACGGGGTCACCATGGCGGGTATTCAGGCGCTTTCGCCGCCGCCGCCAGATCCAACCCAGCGGACGATTATGATGGCCCTGCCCTTCGTCTTCATGTTCGTCTTTGGCGGGTTTGCGGCTGGCCTGGTGCTGTATTGGGTCTGGTCCAACATTCTGTCACTCGGTCAGCAATATTTCATTATGCGGCGAAACGGGGTGGAGACCGAACTCGATAAACTGGTCAAACGATTACTTGGATTAGGCTCCTCAACTCCGGCGGAATAGTATGACCACTGTGCCTGCCTTCTCAGAAGATTCCTTAGAAGCCGGGCGCAAGCTATGCGTCGGACCGGTCGAGTTCGTGCTCGGCGCCGCCAGTCTTAGCCAGCTCCCAGCAAGCGACCGACCCGAAATCGCATTTGCGGGACGTTCGAACGTCGGTAAGTCATCGCTCATCAATGCGATCCTGAATCGGAAAAACCTCGCCCGCTCTTCCGCAGAACCCGGCAAGACCCGCGAGCTCAACTATTTCGATGTCGGCGACGGCACGTTTTGGCTCGTCGACTTACCTGGCTTTGGCTATGCGAAAGTCTCGCGTGACCAACAAGCCAAGTGGGTTCAGCTCACCAAGCGCTATCTGCGCGGCCGCGCCAATCTGCGGCGGGTCTTTTTATTGGTCGATAGCCGCCGCGGTCTGATGGACACCGACATTGAAACGATGACCATGCTCGACGGTGCTGCGGTCAATTATCAGATCGTCCTCACCAAAGTCGACAAAGTCAAAAAGTCCGTCTTGGACGAGGTCACAGCCAAGATCGAAGCAAAGTTAAAAAAACACCCCGCCGCGCATCCAATTCCACGCGCCACGTCATCTGAGAAAGGCTATGGTATCGCCGAAATCCGAGCTGAAATTGGTCAATTAGTGGAGGTCTAAGTGTCGATTCTAATCCAACGCGCCAATCTCGATTCGACAGAGTTTGCTGCTTTGATCGATACGCATGCCGAGCTGATGCTCAGCTTGTCGCCGCCGGGCAGTTGTCATTTCTTGCCGATGGACGGTCTTCGTACGCCTGATGTCTCAGTTTGGGAGATGCGCGATGGCAGCGAACTGATCGGCTGCGGCGCGCTCAAAGAGCTTTCGAAAACACATGGCGAGTTGAAATCAATGCATACGCTTAGCGCGCGCCGCGGCGCTGGGTTAGGTCGAAAAATGCTAGAATACGTGCTCGCAGAAGCCCGTCGCCGCGGTTATTCCCGGCTCAGTCTCGAAACCGGCAGTATGGAAGGTTTCAAGCCGTCGCGGACGCTCTACGCAAGTGCGGGTTTTGAAGTCTGCTCCCCCTTCGGTGAATATATGGAAGATCCCAATAGCGTCTTCATGACCTTGGAATTATCCGCACACGAATGAACCGTCTTAAAACCGATTAAAAAGCTTCGCCTGTCTGTCATAGACAGCAATTAGGCGGCTCCAAAACAGCCAAAGAGCGTTGGAGCCTCCCATGAAATCTTTAATGATGACCACAGCCTCCGTGGTCTTACTCGCCGCTTTTGCCGCCCCTATGGCGGCGCAAACATCCGAAGACGATACAGAGCTGCGTCAGAACACCGTGACGGTCACAGTTCAAAAGCGTGAGCAGATCTTGCGCGATGTGCCCGTTGCGGTGAGCGCCGTGGACGCGGAACGTCTGTCCGACCTTGGTCTAGCTGAATTCGATCAATTGGCGCGCTTCGTGCCCGGTCTAGAAGTGCAAGAGCAAAGCCCGAACAATCCAGGTTTCGTGATCCGCGGCATCACTTCGGATAGCGGCGAATCGAACATCGAACCGCGCATCGCGATTTTCCAAGATGGCATTTCAATTTCACGCTCTCGTGGTTCTGTCGTCGAGCTGTTTGATCTGGAACGCGTCGAAGTCGCCAAAGGCCCTCAGCCAACCTTGTTTGGTCGCGGCGCTTTGATTGGCGGGGTCAATGTGATTCAAGCCAAGCCACAATTTGACTTTGGCGCCTCCGCCTCGGCCGGTATAGGCAACTTCAATGAAGTGTTCGGAGAAGGCTATGTCACGGGCGCATTGGTCGAAGACCAGCTCGCTTACCGGGTCTCTGGACGACTGAGACAGCGCGACGGCTATGTTGAAAGCGTCAATCCGAACGAAGATGACTTTAACAGCCAAGACATGGTTGCCCTTCGCGGGTCGCTCGCGTGGATACCGACGCAAGACCTTCGTTTTGATCTGATCGCTAATTATCAAGAAGACAATCCGAGCGGCACGAGCTTTAAATCTGGCGCGTTTGAGCCTGGTCCTGGCCTTTCGACAGAAGCTTGGGAGCCGGCCAATCTGAACAGCTTTGGCGATTTCCTCGGCGGGCGTAAACTCGGCCTGGAGCGCGAAGTATACGGCCTCACCTTACTGACCGAGTATGATATTTCGGACACCTTAAGCCTGACCTCAATCACCGGCTACCGGGAGTTTGAAAGCAGTGAGGTTTTCGATCCTGATGGCTTTGGTCTTCCCCTATTCATTTTTGCAGAGAATGCGGACGGCGAGCAATTCAGTCAGGAGCTGCGCCTGAACTTCGATGTGAATGAGCGCCTACGCGGATTTGTCGGCGTCAACTATTTTGACGAAACGGGCAGCCAGGAAGTGCCGCTCACCTATGACGAACGCGCGGTGCAAGCCTTCCTTGGCGGGCTTGTTGTGCCGCCAACGGCGCCGGATGTCGAAACGCTCCCCGCGATCAATCTAACCGTTTTTGCGACAAATGCGACGGTCGTACCGCTCAAACCGATCCACAACGAGATTTTCACCAACTTTGGCGAAACGCAAAGCTTCGAACTGTTTGGCGATATTTCCTATGACGTCACTGATCGCTTCGAACTCACTGGCGGTGTTCGCTACACATCGGATGAAAAGACCAGCGGCCTGCTCGTCGAATTCCCTCAAGGACCGAGCAATGTCACCTTTGCGGGTCTTTTCGTGCAAGACACTGGCGGTTTGATCGAAGCCAGCGACGAGTTTGATGATGTCACTTTCCGGGTGGCGGCAAAATACGAACTGACGGACTTCGTCAATCTGTACGCGAACGCCTCGCAAGGCCGACGTCCAGAAGTGATTACCGCCTCCGCGAGCAACCCCACGGCCGGCTTCACAACCCTCGCGGCTGAGATCGTAGATGCGTATGAAGCGGGCGTGAAGAGCAGTCTCTTTGACAATCAGCTAAACTTGAATGCCTCTGTATTCTACTATGATTACAGCAACTTCCAAACCACCGAAGTAAATGACCAAGGCCTCTTGGAGCCGATAAATGCCGGCGATGCTACGGCGGAAGGCGCTGAGATCGAAATCAGTTATGAGCCGACCGACACGTTCGCTCTGACGGCGTCTTATGGCTACAACAAAGCCCGCTTCGACGATCAGGTCGGTGCGCCATTCGCCGGCAACAAGTTGCGCTTGTCGCCTGATCAGACCGCTTCCATCGCCGCCAAATTCATCGTTGAAACCCCGCTCGGAGACTTATCTCTTGTTCCAAGCGCAACTTGGCAATCGGAAGTCTTTTTCGATAACACAGAACGCGATGCGATCTCACAAGACGGCTATGCCTTGGTCAATTTCAACGCACAACTTGATCTAAACGACAATTGGTTTGTCAGCGCCTACGCCACCAACCTATTCGACAAGGAATACCTGATCGATGCGGGTAATACTGGCGATGCCTTCGGCATTCCAACCTTCATTGCGGGGACACCGCAATTCTTCGGCGCACGGGTCGGCGTGGTCTATTAAGCCCGCCTCATCCAGCTGAATTTCGAACACCTCCGTAGAATGCGGAGGTGTTTTTCTTTGCGCGCCGGTCAAATCCGGGTAAGAGCCTCCGCCATGACTGAAACGCCGCTGCCCCCTGCCCAGCTGACTGCAGAAACCCTCTCTGAAGCGCTGCCCTACATTCAGCGCTATGCAGGACGCACCATCGTCATCAAATATGGTGGCCACGCGATGGTGGATGAAGCGCTGTCAGAAGCCTTCGCCCGGGATGTGGTGCTGCTGAAGCATCTCGGCGCCAATCCTGTCATCGTCCATGGCGGCGGGCCCCAGATCGCCAAATTGCTCGAACGCTTAGGCATTCAATCTGAGTTCCGCGATGGGCTTCGCGTGACCGATGATGCCACCATGGAAGCCGTCGAGATGGTGCTGTCCGGTCCGATCAATAAGTCCATCGTTCGCGCGATCAATGCCGCGGGTGGCAAGGCGGTGGGTCTGTCCGGCTCTGACGGCGATCTGATGCGGGTCACCAAAGCGACAAAGACGGAACGTGACGAGACCAGCGAAATCGAAAAAGTCGTCGATCTTGGCTATGTCGGCGAACCTGAAAAAATTGACATCTCGGTGCTCAACGCCCTGATGGAGAGCGATAAAGGCATTATTCCAGTCATCGCTCCGGTGGGTGTTGGCGAAGACGACCGGCGCTACAATGTGAACGCGGATACAGCTGCCGGAGCCGTCGCAGCGGCCCTTCAGGCAAAACGCTTGCTCTTGCTAACAGACGTCGCGGGCGTGCTCGACAAGCAAGGCGCATTGATCCGAGACATCCGCCGCGATCAGGTTGAACCCCTGATGCAGGATGGCACAATTACCGGCGGCATGATTCCAAAACTTGAAACCGCTGCAAAAGCCGTCAACATGGGCGTTGGCGGGGCAGTGATCTTAGATGGGCGTGCGAAACACGCCTTGCTCATGGAGCTGTTTACCGAACATGGCGCAGGTACCTTTGTTTATTAAATCGATCTTCGCAATTTGCGCGTTTGCGTTAACCTTCTGTTTACCCGTATTTGGAGCGGCGCAGGCCGAATCCAATGGCTGGGAAATCTGCAACGAGACCAGCTATATCATTGAGGTGTCGACGGGCCGCTATGAAGGCCAAGGGGTGATCGTTGAGGGATGGACCCGGCTCCGTCCAGGCGCCTGCGAACTGGCGATTGAGGGGACGCTGCGACCCGGAGTCCATTTTCTCTTTGGTCGGTCATCAACCGCCCATCGGGGGGGGCGAAAAGTATGGGGCGGTCAGACCCAAATGTGTATCGATCCAACCGGTAGCTTTGCGGTCGAGAATATTCCCGATTGCGGCATAATGGGCCTCGAAGCGCGAGAGTTTCGGCCCGTTCTCATTGAAGACTCAAAGAAATGGCGCACCAGTTTTACGGAGACGGAAAAGCGTAACTTGGAACAAGCGAGCGCCGCTGGCGTGCAACGCTTGCTCGATAATGCAGGTGTCTATGCCGGGCGCATTGATGGCTATCTCGGCCGCAAGACCCGCGCGGCGATTGGCGACTTTCTAAGCTCCAAAGGGCTCGACGCAAACACCTCCGATGCCGACTTAATGGACCTGCTCGAGCAGACCGCGATCGATCGTGCACGTAATGTTGGGCTGACCTTCTGTAACCGCACAAATCATCGGATTTGGAGCGCCATGGCGCGCCGCCGCGGTGAAGGATGGGAGAGCCGAGGCTGGTGGCTGCTTGAAGCCGGTGGCTGCGCGCGCGTGATCGATGAGCCTTTGTTGCAAGCCGGATTGTTTGCATATGCAGAAATGGAGTCCGGCGAGGGCAATATCCGAACTCTGTCTCGCGGCAGCGACGAATTCTGCGTCTCCAAGGCTAAATTCGCGATTACAGGCCGCGAAGCCTGTGAGGAGACCGCGTATCGGACCGGTCGTTTCGTCGCGACACCTGCGCCGGTGAACCGCAAACTGGTGTTTGAATTCTTTGAACGCGACTTCGGAGATCCTGTGGATGGCAGCTGATACGGAGCGGCCCACCACAGCGCTGCAGGACCGACGCGAATGGGTGTTTGATCTCGACAACACCCTCTACCCAGCCGAATGCGATTTGTTCGCGCAAATTGACCAGCGTATGACGGATTTCGTTGCCCGTTTTTTGCGGTTGCCGCACGACGAAGCCCGGGCGCTACAGAAAAAATACTATGCCGAGCATGGCACGACGCTGAATGGCCTTATGTCGATGCATGGCATGACGCCCGATGAATTCCTCGCGCATGTCCATGATATCGATTTGTCGCCCCTGCCAAAAACACCGGAGCTTGCAAGCGCGATTGCTGCCCTGCCTGGCCGAAAGTTCGTATATACGAACGGGTCTCGCGGTCACGCGGACCGGGTTACGGAATATATGGGCATTCAAGGCGTGTTCGATGGGCGCTTCGCGATCGAGGACAGCGCCTTCCTGCCAAAGCCCAATCAGTCATCTTACGATGCCTTTCTCGCGAAATTTGACGTGGATCCCAACAGCGCCGTTTTCTTCGAGGATTTGGCGCGAAATCTCGTCCCTGCGAGTGCGATGGGCTTTGCGACCGTGCTGGTACAGTCCGATAAAGACTGGAGCCATGAGCCTGCGTCAGCACGTCCGGCTGGTATAGGGGATGACCTGCCCCCACATATCGACTATGTGACCCGCGACCTGACGCAATTCTTGCGTTCGATACCTCAATAAGACTTTTCAGAAAGACCTCCCATCATGCCCGATCGCTTAGCCGCTCTGATCAATAGCGCCTGGGAAACCCGCGCTGAGCTTAACACCGAAACGCAAGGCGAAGTTCGCGAAGCGGTCGACGCATCGCTCTCTCTCCTCGATAGTGGAGAGGTCCGCGTCGCGGCACCAGATGGGCAAGGCGGCTGGACGGTCAATGAGTGGCTGAAGAAGGCAGTACTTTTGTCATTTCGTCTCAACGCCAACACCATCATGGACGGCGGTCCTGGCCATCGCGGGACGTGGTGGGACAAAGTTCCGAGCAAGTTTGAAGGCTGGGGCGCGGCAGAGTTCGAAGCTGCAGGTTTCCGCGCCGTGCCGCCCGCTACCGTTCGTCGTGGGTCTTACATTGCACCCGGCGCAGTGTTGATGCCATCCTTCGTGAATATCGGCGCCTATGTCGATAGCGGCACGATGGTCGACACTTGGGCGACGGTCGGATCCTGTGCGCAGATTGGTAAAAACGTCCATATTTCTGGCGGCGCTGGCATTGGCGGCGTGCTCGAACCCCTTCAGGCGAGCCCAGTCATTATCGAGGATGATTGCTTCATCGGCGCCCGCGCCGAAGTCGCTGAGGGCGTCATCGTCCGTGAAGGCTCGGTCCTCGCCATGGGTGTTTTTCTATCGCAATCAACGAAAATCGTTGATCGCCAGACCGGAGAAATCCGGTACGGCGAAGTTCCTCCATACTCGGTGGTTGTGCCCGGCAGTCTTCCAGGGCAGAATGGAGGACCGGCTCTCGCAGCCGCGATCATAATCAAGACGGTTGACGAACGCACCCGCTCGAAAACTGGCATTAACGAGCTATTGCGCGATTAAAACCGACCAGGTGACAAAGACGTCATCGGTACGATGCTTGCAAAGCGTCAGCCAATATCTTCAATTATGGCGCGGGGGTCGCCATGAAGAAAATGCTCGTTATAATGGGCACTTAACAAACGGAGTACTCCGTGACGATACAAATCGCAGGAAGACATTTAGATGTTGGAGATGCGCTGAAGGAGCGCATTTCGGATGGCCTTGAGGCCGCTGTAACGAAATATTTTGACCGAAGTTTTGATGCCAATGTGACCGTTGAAAAACGCGGCCATGAAGTCATTACCGATTGCAATGTGCACCTTCCATCAGGGATCGTGTTGCAGTCAAAGGGCGCTGCGAGCGACCCCTATGCGTCACTCGAAGAGTCCCTCGAAAAAATGGAAAAACGGGTGCGCCGATACCATCGCCGCCTGAAGGATCATCATAAACGATCCCCACTTCCGAGCGAGCCTGCAACCGCTTTTATCATCAAAGGCAGTGAGGAAGATCTCTCCGAGGACAAGGGCGAAGCCCCTCTCATCGTGGCAGAATCAGCTTCAGATGTGAAAACAATGTCCGTTTCTGAGGCAGTAATGCAGCTAGAACTGTCAGATACCCCTGCCGTTTTGTTTCGAAATGTGAAACACAGCGGCCTGAATATGGTATATCGTCGAGAAGACGGTAATATTGGCTGGGTGGATCCCGCCGGGCATTCCGCCACCGATTGAACCGACAGGTCTGAGTAGAATGGCAAATGATCTTACCAGCCTCCTCGCGGAGGGCGTTATCCTTGGTCCGCAAGCCAGCGAGACCCGCAAACAGATTCTCAGTACCCTGGCGCATGCCCTGGGTGAGAAACATGGTATGGATGGCCGGGATATTTTTGACGCCGTGATTGAGCGCGAAAACCTCGGCTCGACCAGCGTTGGCGAAGGCGTTGCGATTCCACACGCGCGCATTGACGGTTTGAAACGTCCCGTGGGTGCGCTCGTGAAACTTCATGAAGGCGTCGATTTCGATTCGATCGATGGACGCCCTTGCGATCTGATCTTCATGCTCTTGGCGCCAATGGCGGCTGGAGCAGACCATTTGCGCGCTTTGGCGCAGGTCAGTCGCGCTTTCCGCAATGCCGAGTTCCGCGAAGCGGTTCGCGGTGCAGCTGATACCCATGAAATGCAAAAGCTCGTCTGCCCCAAAGCTGTGGAAGAGACCGCGGCTTAAGCTCAGCAACCTCTATCGAAGACGCGCTAACCTGTTTGTGATTGGCCAGGCGTGCGTGCGCACATATATCTCACCCATCTTTTGGGAGAGATATTCATGAAAACTATAGTTCAACTCTGCGCTTTGGGTTTGCTTGGGAGCCCGGTCGCATATGCGCATGGCGCGCATATTCCGCTGACGCAGCAAGCTCAACCGACCCCGATTACCACAACAGATCTTGGCGATGGGCTTTATATGCTGCAAGGGCGCGGCGGGAATATTGGCGTTTTGGCCGGTGATGATGGCGTCTTCGTCGTTGATAGCCAATATGCCGACATGGCGCCTGGCATTTTGAACGCCATTGACGATATCGCTGGCGATAAACCGACCTACCTCGTCAACACGCACTGGCACGGAGACCATACTGGCGGTAATGCCATTCTCGGTGAGACCGGCGCCACCATTATCGCGCATCAGGGGGTCCGCGATCGCGTCACCGTCGACGTGACGCGCGACTTTTTCGGCCAAGAATCTACGACGCCTGCTTCACCGCCGGAGGCTTGGCCTATCATCACATTCAATGATGAAATGACCCTGTATTTGAACAGCCAGACCATTCGCCTGATCCACGCCCCCGACGCACATACGGATGGCGATACATTCATCTATTTTGAAGAGGCAGACCTGTTGCACACCGGTGATCTGATGTTTAGCGGCATGTTCCCGTTCGTCGACGTCACCTCAGGCGGTACATTTGCCGGGTTCCTCGCCGCTTCTGAAACCATGGCTGATCTCGCGGGTGAAGAGACCCGGATCATTCCAGGACACGGTCCGCTGTCGACTGAGGGTGACATTGCCGAAATCGTCGAGATGCTCAATGGCACGATGGCGGCGGTGCAAACCGAAGTCGATGCTGGCAAGGATATCGAAGCGATCTTAGATGCGGCGCCATTGACCCCGTGGGTCGAAGACTGGGCCTGGGGCTTCATCAATGAAGCGCGATTTACGCGGCTGATTCACGCAGATCTAACGCGAGACGCTGAATAGCGGTTACTCTTGAGGGCGAGCCTCTTCCATTCGAGGGTCGCCCGCTGGAATGATGACTTCATCATCCAATGCATTGAATTCGACCTCGAGCATGAAGGCGCGGACGTCTTCGATCGACTGCGCCGCGTTTTCTTCTTGGGGAAGATGCCCAACGCCATCGTAAATGATGACCTGCGAACCTTCGATCGCATCGCCAAATTTTTGAGCGCCCGAGACCGGTACGAGATTGTCTTCACGTCCCCACAACATCAATGTTGGAACATTGATGTTGGAGACCGTCTCTGAGGTTGCCATCACGCGCTCACCAGACATGATCGCCAATAATGTCGCTCGGTGCCCGGGCGCGCGAGAAAGCGCCACGTAGCGCTCGACAAGCGCATCGGTAACAAAAGTCTGATCAGAATAAGACGACTCCAGTCCGGACCGCGTCAGCGATGTCATATCCAAGTCTTTCAGCACCATACGAGCGATCGGATTGGCAAGCAGTGTGAAGATAAATGGCGAGTCGTCGCCCTCATCTGCCTCCTCGGGCCAACCTGATGCGGCAACGAGAATGAGACCATCGAGTGTGTCGGGATGCTGCAGAGCGTATTGCCAGGCCGTATTGCCGCCCATGGAACTGCCAGCCAGCGTAAACCGATCCGCGCCGAGCGTTTGAGTAACATCATGCACAACTTCAACAAAGCGATCGATATTTGCTCGTACAGGTTCGTCTGCGCGTGACAGTCCGTGACCGGGCAAGTCTAGCGTGATCACTCGAAAGTCTTGCTCTAGATTGCTCTTCCATTCCGCCCATGTGTGCAATGACGAGGAGAAACCGTGAACGAGCACGATCGCTGATCGATCGCGCGGGCCGGTATCGGTGAAATGGATTTTGAGACCATCATCCAAAGTCATGAATTGGCTATCAGGGGTCGAATAAATCGTCTCAAGCGTATCGTAAGGAATATCGGCGCGGCGAAGGGCCAGCCAGCCAGCTGCCAACACGGCAACAATCGTCAGACCAACGGCGAGCGTTCTGCGTAACATCCGATTACTCCACTAATGCCCCGTGTCGTAAAACCGTCAAAAATTAACCCTGTCAAAGGAAAGATTCAGGCGGCGCAGACCGGACAGTCCGGGTTCGGACGAAGTTTGAGCACGCGCGTCTCGCCGCTCAGACCATCAATTATGGAAATGCGGGAAATTAATGGGTCGCCCGCGCGGGTGATGAGTTTAATCACCTCCATTGCCATATGGCTGCCAACCACGCCGGTTAGCGCGCCCACCACGCCAACCTCATCACAGGCCTCCGCGGCAGGTGGCAGTTCTGGGACAAAGCATTGATAGCACGGTGCATCATCGCGAAGGCCAGACGCGTATACGGCGACCTGCCCATTCCAGCCGCTCGCGGCGCCCGAGACCAAATACCGACCTCTCTCATGGGCGAATTGATTGAGCGCAAAGCGTGTTTCGAAATTATCGCTCGCGTCTATGAGGATGTCGCCATTTGGCACTGCCTCTGGGCCAAACCGACCAATCTGGACTTTCACGGCGATATCAGGGTTCAGGGCTGTCAGACGATCGGCCAGTTTCGTCGCTTTGTCGGCCCCGACATCGGCGTCAGCATATTGAATTTGACGTTGTAGATTGGATCGATCAACAACATCGTCGTCCCAGATCTCAATCCTACCTACGCCCGCCGCGGCGAGATAGAGCGCACAGGGCCCGCCAAGCGCGCCCGCGCCGATGATCGAGACCTTTGCATCGCGCAGATTTTGAACACCCGCGCCGCCAATCTCTTTGAGGAGAATATGGCGCTTGTGCCGTTCTAATTGGTCCGCCGTAAAAGCCATGGTTTCGTCATACGCGGTGGAATAAATTGTGGCGAGCCCTCAATGTCTTTGCCCAAAGATCAGCACATTTCATCTAAAGGCTGACACAAGTCCTTACTAAAAGGTTAACGCCATACTAGAGTAGGCGGACTGGAGGACGGCTGATGAGTGACGAAGCGCCAAACATGGCGGCTGCGCTGAACGAGCAAGATATTGTTGATCTGACGCAACGCCCCAGCGACGCTTATAATGAAGTCGTTCTGCAAGCGGATTATACCACACGCGCGGCGCTGAGTTTCTATCGATTTCGGCAATTGGGTGGGGATTATCACCCTCCGCGGAGTAAGTTTCGCGACACACGCGCTTGGTACAAGCGCTTGTTTTCACCGTTTTTCAAACAGGCCGATGACGCCGAAACCGAGGATCCACGTCGAGCGAAACGCTCGCGAAAACTGAGCTTAGATGAATCCACAGGGCGAGGTGTGCATTATGTTTCATCTCACCCCAAAGTTCCTCTTCTCAATCTGTCCGTCATCGCTTTGATGATCATTTTTGAGAGCGCCACTAACGCTTACTTTTTTGCGCAATCCAGCCAGTTCGGTTTGGCAGGCGGAATTTTTCAAGCAGCTGCTGTTTCGATCGCAAACGTAGCCGTGAGCTTTTTCGTGATCGGCTATTGGGGGCTGCGGCACATATCAATGCCTCTCGATGGCGAGCGTCCATTTAGTCGGCGAAACGTAATCGTCTTAATGGGGCTCGTCGCAATTCTTGTGGGATTGGTACTTGCGTTGCTCGTGAACCTATCTGCAGCGCATTACCGCGTCATTCTCGATATCAATGCTTCTGGATATGCGTTTCCAGAGGGGATTGAGGCAAAACTGTTCCCGAACTTCCTAGCAAATCAGGAAGTTTGCGAAGCAGTGCTCAACTCTGATCTTGGCAACTCAATCGGTAGCGCAGCGACCAATGCAATGTGTCGCCCTCTGACAATCCATTCGTTAGATGGATTGGTCCTGTTTGCTCTGGGCCTTTCTATTTCCGCCTTCGCTGCATTCGAAGGTCGACGACTGGATTCGCCTTTCCCAGGGTTCAGCGACGCGGCTCGGGGCTTGGAACGGGCCCGCGCAGATTTACGCGATGCTCTGTATGACTTCGAAGAATCGTACGTTGATATCAAAGCCATGATTTTAGAAACGAAGTTTGGACCAGCAGACCCCGATGAGCCGGACGATGTCTACGCCTTGAAACGAAAAGACGGCAAAGACCTATCCCCGAAAGAAAAGGTGTTGGTCCGCAAGACGATGGCTAATATGATGGCACCATATATCGAGCTATTGCGAACGACGGATGCAGCCTTTTCAGACGAGTTCGGTCTAGAGCATGACATTATCGATCAGTTCAAAGTCAAAACGGGGCAGTAATGGCGCGGCGTCGGCGGTCGAGACAGAAAAAACAGCGCAACCAAGCCATCCTGAACTTTGTTCTGGCCGGCCTTGCGGTCGCGATCATTGGCTTCTCTTTCTATGCCCTACAACCTGAGCCTTATGACGAGCTCACTCTGTGTGAGATTTCTGATGAACTGCCATCACACACCGCTGTCATCATCGATAAGACGGATGAATATAGCGAACAGCAGGCGGGGCTGATCGCTGCCATCATCCGACGTACGCGGGACCGCTTGGAGATTGGCGAGCGCCTGACCCTGTTCGAGCTCGATCAGTTTGGGCAGTTCGATCCACGCGGGGAATTCTCGCTGTGTAATCCTGGCCGCGGTGATCAAGTCAATGCACTGTTCCGCAACCCGGAGCAGATTGAAAAGCGGTTCAATGAAAAGTTCGATCGCCCGCTCGAGACCATCCTCGAAGACCTCGTCGTCCCGAAAGAAGCGCCAAACAGCCCGGTCCTCGAAGCTTTGGCGCGGCTTGGTCAAACCGAAGCCTTTTCGTCGAGGGCACCAGAGCGCCGCGTCGTTATCATCTCAGATATGCTGCAGAACTCAGATGTCTTCACTGCCTATGGCGGCGGCGGAGCATTGCCGGAAGGCATGCCAGAGTCGTTTGCGGTTGCGGATGCCACCATGCGGCGCTTTGGGGACAGTTTGAACGGTGTCGATTTAGAGATTCGGCTGATCCCCCGTCAACGTTATGTCGATATGCAGCGCGGGGCGCTTAAAGCTTATTGGGACGATGTGTTTCGAGAGCTCGGAGTGACGGTCACTTGGAGGGACCTGTAAACTCCTCGCCGACGCGAAAAATCGCCATCCCGTCATATCCCTTCTCACCTACGGTTTGCAGCCCGGTCATCTCGACATGCTCAAGCGTCTGGGCATAAGCGAGCATCGCGCGCACTCCTTTGATGCTATTTTCTGTACTGTCAGAATCGAGGACCGCGCCGCCGCGCACAATATTGTCAGCGACAATAATCGTGCCGGGTTTCGAGAGCTTTAGCGCCCGTTCGAGATAGTTCTTATGATTGACCTTGTCAGCGTCGATGAACACGAAATCAAACATCGCGCCGGCCTCGATCTCTTCATCAAGCGCCGCTGTCGCGGGGCCAACTCTCAATTCGATTTGATCACCAAATCCTGAAGCGTCGATGTTCTGTTGCGCAATCTTCGCCGTCCGCGTATCGATCTCTGTCGTCAGTAAACGCCCCGTACGCGGCAAAGCTCGCGCCATCGCAACGGCCGAAAACCCACCCAAACAGCCAATCTCAAGTACGGATGTTGCGCCAGACATACGTATGAGCATCGCTAAGAACGCCGCTTGGAGGGGCGTCACAGCATGTGGAACCAGACCATTTGCATCGCTAAATTGGGCAATTTTTTCAAGAATTGGGTCCGAGCCGAGCAAGTTCTGCTCTAAATAAGCATCCATAGCAGCATGAATTTCGGTCTCCATTCGCGTTAAACTTCCTTAACAGAGTTGCGCACTTGAGCCTCTGCGAGATCATGCTTACGACTGTGTACGGAGTGTAGAGTAGACGTTCACAGGACCAAATGCCAGCCACCCAATTGCGTCTTCTGACGCTCGCATGGTTAAGCCTCACCGGCCTCGCGCAAGCGCAAGATGAAAGCGCTGTGCGCGCCACTTCGCCTGATCCTGCCGCGATCATTTACGAACAGAGCCGACAAGACGTCACCGTGCCTGTGGCATCGGCAGAGCGTTTGCCAACCGATGACGGCGTCGCGGTGACCATTCCCGTCGAAGACCTCGCGACGCCGATGCGGTGCATGACGGCTTGGTCTTATCTGGCCGGCCAAGTGATCCGCGCGCCAGACGACACCAAAGCCCTGCATCCCGACTTCACCGAAGCGACCGCGAGCGCACATTGGCAGCATTGGCTAGCCCTCGATCTAGATGCCCATCAGGGTGTGCTGAGTGCAGATTTCCATCAGCGCCGTTTGGTCGCTGAGCGCGCCTTTAGTCTCGCGCTCGCCGAACAAGAGGAAGCCTACGCCTATCGCACACTCGGCACATGTTACGTGCAGCCGACAGAGCGACTGGTGGCGGATCCGACGCTCCTGCTCCGCAACTTCATGGTCGAGCACCAAGGGCTCCCAGACGATTACACCGTGCCTGTCCTACAGCGGCAGTTGAGAGCTTTTCCAATTTCGAACACGGCAGAGCAGGATGATGCAGAGAGCTGCGACGCCGTTGCATCTGATTTACAAGAAACAGCGCGCGTCAGCGCTATAACCGAATGTTTCGACAGAGGCGGGATTTTGGCCTCGCAATCTCGATCGGTCGTTGAGGACATAGATGGCTTGTGCCGCGCCACAGCATCTGTGCAATGCGAAAACATTCCCTAGTCTGACAAAGCTGGTTATGGCTGGGCAAACATGACTGATTTGCCTGCCCTCCCCGGTGAAACAACACCTGACACAATCTATGCGAAACCGGCCGAATGGGTCGGCTCGGGGGCGGGCGCCCAAGGTAATTTATTCCTGACCGGCCGCGCGGGAACGGGTAAGACCACCCTGCTTCGAAAATTCATGGCGCATGCTGGCGAAAGCGCCATCGTGCTCGCTCCGACGGGTGTGGCAGCGATGAATGCGGGCGGGCAGACGCTGCACTCTTTTTTTAAATTCCCGCCCCGCCTGATCGAACCTCAAGATGTGAAACGGCTGCGCACGGCGCGTCTGATGAAAGCGGCGGAGACGATTATCATCGATGAGATCTCGATGGTACGCGCTGACATGCTCGATGCCATCGATCGCAGCCTGAAGCTGAACCGTGGGTCGAAGCGTCCGTTTGGCGGCGTGAGGATGATCTTGTCTGGCGATTTGCATCAACTCCCGCCCGTTGTTCGGGGGGATGAAGACCCAATCCTCAAAGACCGCTATGGGGGGCATTATTTCTTCAACGCCCCGGCCTTTAAAGAAGCGGAGTTTGCGCTCCTCGCCTTGAAACATGTGTTTCGCCAAGAAGACCCGCGCTTTCTTTCGATGCTCGGAGCGATGCGGCAAGGACGGTTGACGCCAGCGGACGATCGCATTTTACAAAGTCTGGTCTCGGACCGGGACGCGGTCGATGCGAGCGAAACGCATATCGTCCTCACCCCGAACAACGCCAACGCCTATCGGATCAATCAAGCGCGGTTGGACGATCTACCCGGCCCTGAAAAAGTCTTTGAAGCCAAAGTGCAGGGAACGTTTGAGGAAAAATCCTACCCCACCGAGGCAGACCTCGAGATCAAAGAAGGCGCGCGGGTGATGTTGATCAAAAACGACCCGGAAGGGCGCTGGGTCAATGGCTCGCTCGCGACCGTGGCCGGTTGGTCGGGGCGCAATGTGCTCGTCGAACTCGATGGGCATGAATATGAGATTGAGCCCGCGGCTTGGGAAAAGTACAAATACTCGCTCGACCCGGAAACAAAGAAAGTCTCTCGTGAAGTGGTTGGGACGTTCAAACAGGTGCCGATCCGATTGGCCTATGCTGTGACGATCCATAAGGCGCAGGGGCTCACGCTCGACAATGTCTATATTGACCTAGACCGCGGGATGTTTGCCCATGGCCAGGCCTATGTCGCCTTCTCGCGCGCGCGGAGCTTGGACGGGCTGGAAATCTCCCGGGCGCTGCGCCCGAGAGACATGGTCATGGACCGTAATGCTTTCGCCTTTGGCAAGCTCGATCCGATCGAGGACAATGAGGCTTATCTGCTCGCAAAATTTGCCAAAGAGGATGACGCGCTGATTTAGGCGATGTCCGGTTTTTGTCCGACAATAAATAAGACAGGGCCATTGCCGGGCTGCCAGTAATGCACGGTCTTGAAGCCGATCGACTCAATGTCTGACTGCAAACGCTTTGCGTTAAACCGGAACACACGCGGCCATTGGCCAAGCGCATGCATCACTGGGAAAAGCGGCTCCATCAGTTGGAAGATGAGCTTTTCTCGCAAACACATGGTGCTTGAAACGAAATACCCACCTGGCTTCAAGGCCGCGTAAACCTGCTGCATTGCGGCCATACGATCGTCTAGCAGGTGTAAGATATTTAAGCCGAGCGCCGCGTCATATGAATTTGGTGTCGCTTGGAAAGAGTCCATGTCGGCAACGGAAAACTCAACATTGTCGACCCCTTCCGGTTCGAGCTTGGCCCGCGCGATTTCGATCATCCGCTCTGAGACATCAATGGCGTCGATATGTTTGACATAAGGCGCATGCAGGATGGCCGTTGACCCCGTCCCACATCCGAATTCAAGCACGGTCGAGTCGGGTGAGAAATACTCACGGGTAAGGTCGAGCTTGATCTCATAGGCTTTCTGATTGGCGATCGGCTGACGCGAATACTTGTCCGCCATCTTGTTCCAGACTTTCGCTTTATCGCGCATCACTACCTCCGGTTTCCTGTCCGTCCACCTGCGGACGAAATCTGATTGCCTCTGATGCAACACAAGATACGTATGCACGCATGCGATAGGAATTGCAGAAAATCTGATTGCACATATACACAAATGTATGAATTGGCAGGCCATCTCCTTCGACTGGAACCAAGTCCGCGCCTTTTTGGCCACGGCCGAAGAAGGCTCACTTTCGGCGGCAGCGCGTGCGCTCGGCCAAACCCAACCGACACTCAGCCGTCAGGTGGCTGCGCTGGAGGAAGAGCTCGGCGTCACTCTGTTCGAGCGCGCCGGCCGCGCCATGGCGCTCACAACGGCCGGCTCTGAGCTTCTAGAACATGTGAAAGTCATGGCCGAAGCGGCCAATCGGATTTCCTTGTCGGCATCAGGACAATCACAAGTCATCGAAGGCCGTGTCGCAATCACAGCCACTGAAAACGTCGCCAGCCAACAACTACCGCGCATCGTGCAAAAAATTCACGCCGCCGCGCCGAACATTCAAATCGACATTCTTCCATCAAACCATGTGCAGGATCTGACGCGCCGCGAAGCCGATATCTCTATTCGTCATGCGCGGCCCGAACAACCCGACCTGATCGCCAAGCTTTTGTTCGAGACCAAAGCCCACATTTACGCATCCAAGCAGTACCTCGAACAGATCGGGCCCGTCTCGGGCCTGCAGGACTTAGAGCAGGCCGTGTTTCTCGGCTTGGACCGAAACGCTGAGATGATTGAGATGCTGGCCGAGTTCGGGCTTAAGCTATCGCCTGATCAGTTTAAGTTTAACTCTCCGAGTGGACGCGTCTTGTCTGAATTGGTTAGGCTCGGTCTTGGCGCTAGCATTCTTACTGAAGATGTCGAAGCCTATTCGGATGATATCGTACCAGTCTGTCCCGAGCAGCTCTCAATCCCTATCCCGGTTTGGCTTGTGACCCATCGCGAGCTTCACACCAGCAAACGGATCCGCGTTGTTTATGACATTCTGGCGGAGGAACTTCCCAAGGGCGGTTTCAAATAGATGGAGAACCTGCCAAGATCTCCCCAAGCGGCGAAGGAAACATGACGTGATTAGCTTGGCTTTGAAATGGTTCGGACGCGCCATGCTGGCATTGGCGGTGTTTTCGGCGCTGACCGCGATTTATATGTATTACACGCTGAATTTCGGGACCTGCGTCGATGGCGGCGAAACCTGCGGCACCAATATAGCAACGCTCTACGCGTCCGGCCTTGGCATTGTCGGATTTTCCGTCTCCGGCTATGCCGCCCAGGTGATCAGCAAAGGCTTTGAAGCTGATAAAGGCGATTAAGCTAAGCGAGAAATCTCTTCGCGGAGGCGATTGTCGCCATCGGTGGTAATCTTCTCAAGCACTTTGACCCGATCGCGTAGACGTAGAACCTCTCGCTCTAAGTCTTCCATGCGCAGTTTGGTTTCTTCATCGGCGGTCGAATTGGCACGCGTTTCAATCCACGTTTTGATGACGCCTGCGCCGACCGCGATCAATACGATCAGCACGACCATTGTGAATGGACTATCAATATCCATGGCTCATTGCTTCCTGACGTTTTATCGTTTTTCGATATATAACGCCTGGATTGAAAAACGCAAGGCTTTATCGGCCTGTTGAGCCAAATCCTCCACTGCCGCGATCGGTTTCGTCGAGGAATTCGACTTCTTGCCAAACAATCCGCGTGACAGGGGCAAGCAGCATCTGACCAATCCGCTCCCCGCGGGCGATGGTGAATGCGTCCGCGCCGTGATTGATCAAGATGACCTTTAACTCGCCGCGATAGTCGCTGTCGATCGTGCCGGGCGAATTGAGGCAGGTGATGCCATGCTTGGCGGCGAGCCCCGAGCGCGGCCGCATTTGAATTTCGTAGCCTTGTGGGATGGCAACGCTGAGCCCCGTGGGCACCATGGCACGCGTTCCGGGCTCCAGCACGATTGGCTCGCCCTCTGGCACAGCTGCGCGGACATCCATACCGGCAGCACCAAGGGTTTCATAAGCGGGCAAGTCTAGCCCTTCGAAATGCGGCAATGGCCGCACAGCAACAGTGATATCAGTCATAGCGCTGCAAAACGTCGGAGTCGGGGGGATGAGTCAAGTGAGACGCGTTGGGGATCAAGGTTGGAGAGAGATGAACCTCTGAATAGTCTCTCGCAATGTCCGCTATCGGGTCAGGAGGAGACATTAGTCGAGCGACTTACCTGGAGCGATTTTAGGACTCTCAGTTACCGCCCCAAACAACGTTGGTGCGGGCCCTATTTTTACTCCACGGCCGGACGAGCATCACTAATATGTTCATGCACAATAACCCATTCGTCACCCCGCTTTTCCAACACTTGAGTGCTGTGCACGCGACGCTCTTCCGCACCCTCTAAAGCGCCCATTCGAGTACTTCGGGTTACGGCATGGAAAATCGCAACATCGTCGCCAATATATCTCAGCGAAATGGCAGCGCCGCTTTGTTCTTCGAATTCGGCCATTTCTTCGTCCTGGTCTTCAAACAGGTCGCCCAAATAGTCTTCGATGGCTTCAGAGCCCCGTCGAATTTGCCCAAACGCATTCATCCATTCGGCATCTTCGCTATAGAAACTTGCCAGAGTGGTCGCGTCCCCTTGCCCCCAGGCCGCACCACCCTTCATGAGGACGTCTCGGATGGCGTTAAAATCCTCTTCAGACGCTGGTTCCCCTATCGTTTCAAACTCAGGGAGTTCCTCATAAGGCGTGAGTGTTTCTTGAGCTCGGACCTCGCAGATAGATGTCATGGGAATCAATAATACGGAAAGCAAAGCTGATTTCATCATGGATCATTCCTTTTCTTATGTAGTCGCAAGTCGAGCATCACAATAAAACGAAAATGAGACGCCCAGATAGCTAAAGAAACAAGCGATATCTGATTGGTCAATCTTTTCGTTTGATGAGCGGCCGCATTAGGGCGTTTTGAGTCACTCACTAATGTCCGCTTTGACGCCGGAAGCGGACAAGCCGAGCGCTTCCATGACAGCTATTTTTGCTTTGCCATAAACTTGTCTTCGAACAAGCTAAACACACCGCAGAGGCGCTCATCCAGAAACGATAATGTCTGCTCTCGAATGTCGGCCGGAACGCCGCCGTAAAATGGTTCCGCGATTGAGCCTGTCATGCAGGCAATTGTATCGCTATCTCCGCCGATCGAGACGGCATTCCGAATGGCGTCTTCGAAACTATCAGATTCGAGAAACGCTATGACCGCCTCAGGCACAGACTCCTGACATGTCGCCTTGAAATGATAATCCGGTCGGATTTCGTCTAAGCGCCGATCCATATCGTATTCGAAACTACGAGCGAGGGCGTCGATGTCTGCTTTGGCCCCTCCGCTTCTGGCCAGAAACGCCGCGCCCGCGACTAGTTTTGCACCTTTAATCCCTTCCGGATGATTATGCGTGACTTCCGCCGTTTTCTCCGCGGCGTTCAAGACATCATCCAGCGTCTCGTAAACCCATGCTATCGGGCTGACCCGCATCGCAGACCCGTTTCCATATGAGTTATATGCAGGTTCGTTCTCGGACTGTGCCCATTTAGAGAACATGAAGCCATATCCTGCCTTCGGGTACCAATGATAAAATCGCTTTATATTCGCGCCAAATGGTCTGTCATGAATCAAACTGTCGGCAACAGCACAGGATAGCACAGTGTCATCTGTGAACGCACAGGCTCTTTGAAACAAAGGAAAATCTTTGGATTTTAGATTTTCGTGTTCGTAGACCGAACCAATAATATCGCCACAAATCGCTCCGAGCATTTCTGAATCCAACCCAAAGGTGGCGTCTTAACGATTGAGTGTCGTACTGTCTAATGTCCGCTTTGACGCTGAAAGCTGACGTTCGTGTTGTGCCCTAACATCCCCGCATTGGACGCGGCTCCATCACTCTTTAAGTCAAAACCGCAATCCCGATCGAAATCGCTGAGATCACCAGCGATAAAGCTGCAAGCCGCGTAGAAATGATGAACCGCTTTCGCTCATCCTGAAGATTGGCCAGTACTGAAGTAAGCAGGGGAAAATTCACCACATGGCGATCATTCGCCAGCCGCATGTTGAAGAAATTGACGTCTTGGCCATCGCCGGTGCTCGAGCCGTATTTTTCATTCATGTGATAATAAAGCCGGCCAAAAATGAGATCCGGGTCGCAGCGATACTTCTTAGCCATCGCGTCGATATCAATCGGTACCCAGATCTTCGCGACACGAGTCTTATTGTCTTCAGACCAATCAGAAAAAGCTTTGAGATTGTTCTTGTAAATCATGGCGAGCAAATGCTCGTCGGTTGGAATGGGCCGCGCCATATTCGTCCTCCCTCGCGATTGCGCGTTGGAGGCTAGCACAATCTGGCCATGTCGGAGTGTGAATTTTACTCGGCCGCGATTTGATCGGCTTCGTCGTCAAATTCTTGCGCAATGCGCGCCACCAGGCGAGTCGCGACATCCTCTTTGGTCATCCGCGGCCAGCGGTCTTCGATGCCATTGCGGGTGACCAGAGCCACTTCATTCATGGCCCCGCCCATCACATCGCCGCTAACATCATTGGCGACGATCCAGTCGCAACGCTTGCGCTTCCGTTTGGCGACGGCGAGATCTTCAACATCATGCGTCTCAGCCGCAAAACCAATGACGAGCCCCGGACGGTTTTTCTTCTTCCGCGAGAGCGTTGCCAAAATATCGGGGTTTTCTGACAGCTCCAATGTCGGATGCGGATCGCCATCGCCCTCTTTGAGCTTCATTTTCTTTGCCGCCGCACGGCTCGGGCGCCAATCTGCGACAGCGGCAACCGATACAAATATGTCTGCCGGCAGAGCGTCTTGGCAGGCCTCCAACATCTCGCGCGCGGTTTCGATCGAGATACGCTTAACGCCGGCAGGAACCTCGAGTTCAACCGGACCAGACACCAAAGTCACATCCGCGCCTGCTTTGGCGAGCGCGCCCGCAATGGCATAGCCCTGCTTGCCGCTCGAATGGTTGGACAAGAATCGCACCGGATCCAGCGGCTCGCGCGTCGGTCCCGCGGTGATCAAGGCGTGGCGTCCGGCCAATGGTTTCGGCTCTAAGCCATACAGAACCGGGCCATCGCTCAACAGGGCTTCGATGCGTTGGGCAATTGCTAAAGGCTCAGGCAGACGACCCGGACCGAATTCACCGCACGCCATCGCGCCTTCATCTGGATCCATCACAGTCACGCCATCGGCGCGCAGGGTCGCGACATTCCGCTGCGTGGCAGCGTGTTCCCACATCCGGACATTCATCGCGGGCACCATTAGAACAGGCTTGTCTGTTGCCAGCAGCGCGGTTGATGCGAGGTCATTGGCGTGGCCGTTTGCGGCCTTCGCCATCAAGTCAGCCGTCGCCGGGCACACGACGACAAGATCGGCCGAGCGCGACAGCTGGATGTGGCCCATATCGGACTCATCATCGAGATCGAACAATTCGGTGAAGACTTTCTCGCCAGACAAAGCCGAAACTGAAAGCGGGGTCACGAATTCCTGGCCGCCCTTTGTGACGATGCACCGGCTGGCAACACCTCGCCGCGACAGCTCACGAATGAGCTCGAGCGATTTATAGGCTGCGATGCCGCCGCCAATGATCAGAAGAATACGCTTATCTGACATGCCACTTACTTATGCCGCTTCTGGGCCATGTGACACAAAACAAATGAAAAAACGAGGACACAGATGCGTGAGTTTTACGGTTTTGGTTAATCGGTCATTCAATTGCGCCGGATTGGGGCGAAAAACGCTCGCTGAGAAATACCGAGTCGCGCCATACTCGACGGCTAAAAGGCGGACTTATTCGGCAATAAACTTTGCGCGCCTTTATAGCTGCGTTTGTTGGAATACATGCGCTGGTCAGCTGTTTTCATGAGCTTATCGCGCGTGCGTCCATCTTCCGGGCAAGAGACTTGGCCAAGGCTTCCCGTCACCGACAGTTTGAGATGTTCATACATGATCGGCTTCTGAATCGTCAGCAACAGCCGGTTCGTGATTTTTTGGAGTTCCACATCGGAGACTCGATGGGTCAATATGATCGCAAACTCGTCGCCGCCTAAGCGCGACGCAATATCTTCGGTTTTGATACATTTTTCGATACGCTTCGAGACGATCTGCAAGACATGATCGCCCACGTGATGACCATGATTGTCATTGATGACTTTAAAATCGTTTAGGTCAATGAAGACGATACTGAACCCCTCGTCGCCGACCGCATCGAATTGTTCTAATATTCCATCTAAGCGTTCATTGAAGCCGCGCGCATTGGCCAGGTGAGTGAGACTGTCTCGGGATGCCAAGTCTGCGTATTTTTGGGTCTCGTCTCCCATCAGGGCTTGCAATTTGGAGGCCCGCAAATGCTCGCCAATATAGACAGCTAGCACGGACAAATAGAGCATGCCCAGCACGCCGCCTTTGAGAATTCCGTTGTCGAGATCTGAGAACAAATTGGGAGGTTGGACGCCGAGCAGAGCATTGGCGGCATAGGCAAGCACGATCGCGCTGGCAAAACCAATTGTTGCGACGAATCCAGGGCCAGTCCCATACAGCTGAAACACGCCCATCGGCAATAGAACGATAAAGACCGCCAGCTCAGACCTCTGAAAGCCGCCGGTAAAATAGATCATCGCCATGGTCACGATCGCCACAGACATCATGAAAATATGATCGGATAGGCGGGGAAAGCCTGTGAGCACTGCAATCAAGGCCAATAGACCCGATATGCTGAACACAGCCGCCGCGGATAGCACCAAGGAATGCGCAGCCGTTTCGGTCAAAAAAACGTATGAAAACAGGACCATTGGAACTTGAAAAATCAGATAGGCTAGCGTTTTGAATACACCGTGATGGGCATTCAAAAGCTCGGCTGTATTGGCGCCGTAAACGCGCCTCATCCAATTATTGTAACGGCTCGCGATCATTCGAGGTCCATAGAATAGCTCGTCTATGATCGCATTTTGTGGTTTATTATTCGATAAAATCGAAAGCAGCGTAACGAAAACCGCTTTTCTACTTCCAATCTTTGTATTCGGCCGATGGCATGACCCAAAGTATTTGGTTCTCTGGGGTCTGAATCATCACGTCTGCGCGATCGGCCCATAGATCATCAACGTCGGAAGCCCCGCAAGCGTTTGCGAGACTTCCCCCCATCTTGTGGGGCATTCCAATCCGGCATTCTCAGGTGTGCGTTCAGGGAGAGAGAATAAGCGCCGGAGCAGAAATTTTGTGACGGGCGCCTATTCCGGCGCGATGAAATTGATCATCAATCCTTTGTCGAATGACGCTTTGAGTGTCATCTCAACACCGCCCGCGGCGACTTTGACGCCATCATCCTTGACGCTGGCAAAAGCGGCGACGGACAGGGCAGCAGCGACGAGCAATCCAGTTTGGACTCCGCTTCTGATCGCCTTACGTGTCATGGGAAATTCCCCCTTCTAATCCTTACTTGCCTGATCCCGAGTTACAGTTGTAACTCATTACTTAATTTTGTTCTAGATCCCGAAAGGCTTTTTTGAGACGCCATTCTTCGCTGGTCACGCTGCGCTCGATGTTCCGCAGCCGGTCTTCCAGATCCATGAACGTGTATTTGAGCCCTGAGGCCGTCACACGTGGACGGTCCGAAACATTGCGCCAAAACTGCTCCTCTTCTGGGGCCAAATTAGGGCGACCCATCGGAGCTTTCGGCGTGATCATCGCCGCGATAACATAGGCGAAGATCGCAAATGGTCCGGCGAAGAAAAATACGCTGAGGACAAACAATAGTCGAACCAGTGTTGGCTCCCAGCCGAAGCGCTCTGCCAACCCGCCACAAACTCCGAGCCAGACTTTATCGGTCCGTGAGCGGTAAAAACGTTTTGGGTTAGGGGAACGGAACATCTCTTCTTCTTTGCTTGTATAGTTTTCGTCTTTTAGGGGACGGTGGTGTCGTCTTCTGTTTGGCATGATTTAGTCCTCAAACCGACGGGGTGATAGCGGACGACGGCGGGTTGGCTCTTCCTCTTCTTGGGCATCGAGCAGCTCTTCGATGGTCTCAATTCGACGTTCAATAGAGCGGGCAGAGCGCCATAAGTCTTCGAGCATTCGCTCATCGTCCGGCAGTAGAGTCTTCTGCTTTCGCCACAATGTGATGTAGTGAAAGATCATTCCCGGCAAAATTATAAAGATCGATATGACCGCAATCAGAGGAATGAGTAGCTCCGGTCCGTCCATCAGTTATTACCTTCAGCTTTTGCCTTGCGGCGGTCTTCTAGATGCAGGGCGATGAGGCCCGGCGCGGTGATTGCGGTCATAAAACCCGCGAGGATGGCAAATGGTACTAACATTCTTACGCCTCCTTCTTGTCAGCGGTTTTTACGGCTTTCGGCGTCGTTTTCGCGCGCTTCTTTTTCAGCGCATCAAGCTCAGCTTCGATCGCATCATTCCGCTCAAGCGCTGCAAACTCTTGTTCTAAGGTTGGCTCAGCTCCGCGAATGGTTTCGGCATAGGCTTCCAACTCATCTACTTTGCGCTCAACATTGGCGTAGCGAGCGAGTGCATCATCAACGCGAGAGTCATAGGTCTGCTCACGCACGCGGATGCGTTGCTCGGCCGCCTCGCGGCGCATCATCAGCGCGCGATGCTTGGCTTTTGCTTCGTCGAGCTTGGCTTGCAGACGGCTCAAATCATCTTGACGCTTGTGAAAAGCTTCGTCGGCGAGTTCCATCGCTTCTTCGCGGCGAACAATTTCTTGCTCGGCTTTTTGCTTAGCGACCAAAGCGCCTCGAGCGAGATCTTCGCGGCCTTTGTCAATCGCGAGGCCGGCTTTGGTTTCCCAGTCGTCGCGAATGTTAGTGTAGTGCGTGATCTCACGCTGCATTTCTTTTTTGTCGGCCATAGCGCGAGCGGCAGCGGTGCGAACTTCGACCAGAGTATCTTCCATTTCCTGGATCATCAGGCGGGCGATCTTTTCTGGGTTTTCGGCATTGTCCAGCATCGCATTGATGTTGGAGTTGATGATGTCACCGAGGCGAGAGAACATTCCCATGATAGTTCTTCCTTTTATCTTTTGGGGGTCTTAGGGGAGTGGGAGGAAACGCGGTTTCTTTTGGCTGTTTTCAGCTCTTAGAAGAAGAAGCCGCCGAGGAAGACACCTGCGACGAAGAACATCCAGGTCTCTGTTGAACGGGTCGAGAGGTAGCGGCCAAAGCGGCCACTCTCACGGCGGGCCTGATCGTAACGGGTGTCGTCATAGCCTTTGTCGTAAGAGCGATCGGTCATCTGTTTTTCTTTCTTATCTGCCAGCGACCCCTCTGGCCGCCGTGCCATTCTAGTTTCAAGGACCGTGCCAGTTTTGAATTAATTCGCTAGAGCATTGTTATATATGAAAATATTTCCACTCAGGATACATTTCCTCAAACACATATCGCACTTTTTGCTATTTAATTTAGTTGTTTTTACTAAATATATTTGATATTTTGACCTCATGATTGGCGGTCAAACCCCTCAACTCATCGGTGAAGATCCGAATTGGCTCGAAGCGCAGGAACATGTTTCTCGCCTGGCGCCGCTCGATCGCCCGTGTCTGATCATTGGCGAACGCGGCACCGGCAAGGAGCTGATCAGCGAGAGGATGCACTTTCTATCGCGGCGGTGGGACGGCCCGTTTGTAAAGGTCAATTGCGCGGCACTCTCGGAGCAATTGCTCGACAGTGAGCTGTTCGGTCACGAGCGCGGCGCCTTTACCGGCGCTACGGAACGCCGGATCGGACGATTTGAACTCGCCGATGGCGGCACGCTCTTTCTCGATGAGATCGCGACCGCCTCGATGCAGGTGCAGGAAAAGCTTCTCCGGGTCGTCGAATATGGCGAGTTTCAAAGACTCGGCGGTGAAAAGGTCCTCTCGACCAATGTCCGCGTGGTCGCGGCGACCAATGTCGATCTGCCCAGCAAAGCCGCGAAGGGTGACTTTCGCGCCGACTTGCTCGACCGCCTCGCCTTTGACGTCGTGACCCTTCCCCCTTTGCGGGCGCGGCCAGCCGATATCTCCTTGCTCGCCGACTTCTTCGCGCGGCGCATGGCGCGTGAAATGGCAGAGGACTTTCCAGGGTTTGCGCCATCAGCCATTGCCGCAATGGAGGGACACGCCTGGCCGGGCAATGTGCGGGAGCTCAGAAACTTCGCGCAGCGGATCACGTATCGGGCTTTGGCAGAGCACTCGACAGATCCGGTCCAGTTCGATGCCGCGGCTTTAGATCCATTCGCATCGCCATGGCGCCCAGCGGCAAGCCTCTCAGAGGCGGTCACCGACAGCGTTGCCCCTTCCCCACTTGGCGCAACACTGCCTCCGCCGGTGCTGGATATCTCATTTGAAGATCAAGTGCGTTTGTTCGAAACCAGCTTGATCGACACCGCCCTGTCGGCTTTCGAGGGCCATCAAGGCAAAGCCGCGAAATCGCTCGATCTCAGCTATCACCAATTTCGGAATCTCTTGAAAAAGTATGGCTATGGCAAAGGCGCCGGCAAACCGCAGCCAGCCCCGAAACCCCCGATGCGAAGCATGTAGGTAAGCGCTCTTATTAGAGCTCCCAAAGCCCGTATTGAATGCCGCCCAGGAAATAGATCGCGAATGTGCCCTGCCCGGGTATCTCTGTTGCGAGCATCGCGAACTCGGCGCCGGCAGCTTGCGCCGCAGTGATGGCTGCTTCGATATCATCGACGCGCAGGTATGGTCGCACGAGGGGCGCCCCCTCATCCGGGCTTAATGGCGCGCGGACGCCTAGCCGCGCGCCATTGCTCAATTCGGCGACGCGCGCGTTTCCGAGAAGCGGTACAGACTCGCCAAACTCAACCCCATGAACGGATGCCAGAGTCGCTATGGTTGCGTCGACATCTTCGGTAACGATTTCCAAGTATTGAACATCCATGGCGACCTCTTTGGTTGCTGACACCGGAGCTGCTTCGGCTTCTGACGTGAAAGTCTGCTGGCACGCGGCAAGCAGAAACAAGCTCAGCAGCGCTGCAAGCGGGTTGGAAAGAGTAGTCATATTGCGAGATCCATCTGATTGCATTGAGTTTGAACGAGCTTGAGCCAATCACTCTAGCAACTGGATGAGCTGGACTAAGTTGCCGCACGTATCATCGAAAACCGCCATGATTGCACCGCCAGCTTTGACCGGCGGCTGCGTGAACGCCACCCCCAATTCTTCAAGGCGCGCGACCTCGGCTTCAATGTCTTCTACGCTGAAGGCTGTGAATGGTATACCGTCCGCCATGAGGGCTTTTTGGTAAGTCTTTGTCGCTGGGTGCGCATTTGGCTCGAGCAGCAGCTCGACGCCTTCCGGCTCTTCGGGCGACACCACAGTCAACCAACGATGCTCTCCCAGAGGTATATCGTGCTTAACGACAAAGCCGAGTTTGTTGGTGTAAAAGTCCAGCGCTTTGGCCTGGTCTTCTACGCTAATGCCTTTCGCGTACATTTTCATTGCTCACATCCTTCAATAAATGGCTCCAACCAAGGGTGGATCGCTTCTGTTAGCGATACCGCGGTGAGAGAATGAACTTTCGTCCGCCCCCGCCAAACCGTTTCGATCAATCCGGCCTGTTCCAGCGTATTAAGGTGACGCGTGATGCCTTGCCGCGTAAGAGTCACAGCATGCACTTCGAACAAGCGCGCGCAGAGCTCAAACAGTGTCTGATCATTTCGCTTACGCAGCTCATCCAGAATGAGTAAGCGCGTGTCATCCCCGAGCGCTCGAAAGACTTTGCTGAGTTTTGGATCGAACGGTATGCCCATATCTAATTATGCAACATAATTGTTGCATGTAAAGAGCAGATCGTGAAGCTCATTTCGGCTTTCCCCACGACACCCTTGGAAATCGGCGTCGCACGGGTTACCTTTAACGTGAACGTCAGGAGGCCGACCCATGTTCCTCAATTTCTTCACAGAGCTTCGCGCAGCGAAGGTTCCCGTGACTCTGAAAGAGTATCTCGCTCTGATGGAAGCGATGGACAAAGGCGTGATCGATCGTGATGTCGAAGACTTCTACTATCTCGCGCGAACCGCCTTGGTCAAAGACGAACGCAATATCGACAAGTTCGACAAGGTTTTCGGCCACGTATTTAAAGGACTGGATAGCTTCGGCGACGCCGTTGAATCTCAAGACCTGCCAGAAGAATGGCTGCGCAAAATGACCGAGAAGTTTCTTTCTCCCGAGGAAATGGCAGAGATCGAAGCCATGGGCGGGTTCGAGAAACTGATGGAGACGCTGAAGCAGCGGCTCGAAGAACAGAAAAAACGCCACGAAGGCGGCAATAAGTGGATTGGAACCGGCGGGACCTCCCCATTCGGCGCCAATGGGTACAATCCAGAAGGCGTGCGCATCGGCCAAGACAAGTCCCGCCATCGCCGCGCCACCAAAGTCTGGGATAAGCGCGAGTTTAAGAACTATGATGACAGTGTCGAGCTCGGCACCCGCAATATCAAAGTCGCGCTAAAACGCTTGCGCAAATGGGCGCGGACCGGCGCACCGGATGAGCTCGACCTCGATCAGACGATTAAGAATACCGCTCGCCAAGGCTATCTCGACATCGAGATGCGCCCAGAACGGCGCAACACGGTGTCGGTCTTGCTGCTTATGGATGTCGGCGGATCTATGGATCCTCATGTGAAGGTCATGGAGGAATTGTTCTCCGCGGCGCGGGCTGAGATCAAAAACCTCGAATATTACTACTTCCACAACTGTCCTTATGAAGGATTGTGGAAAGACAATCGCCGCCGGCGCAACGATGTCATCCCAACCTGGGATGTACTGCACAAATATCCGAGCGAATACAAAGTCATTGTCGTCGGAGACGCGACGATGAGCCCTTATGAGATCACTTATGCGGGCGGGTCTGTCGAACACTGGAATGAGGAACCCGGTGGATTGTGGATCCAACGCTTCGTCGAGCAGTTCCCAAATTTCGCTTGGCTCAATCCGGTGAAATCAGGGGCATGGGAATATACAGGCTCGATCCAACTCATCCGCGAACTGATCGGCCCAGACCGTATGTTTGAAATGACCCTCGAGGGCCTCGACGGCGCCATGAAAGAACTGGGTCGCTAACGCGCAGCTGCGTCAATCAATTTCCATTTTTAGATAGGCCCATCGGCAAACAAAGGGGAATTTACCGATGGGCTGTGGTTCCTGCGCGTTGTGGGGATGCGCGGGAAATCCGTATGACGCATTTGTCACAAGTTTGAATATGGAGTTTGTGGTCGGCGGAAAATAATCAATTTTTGGTACAATTGCAGCTTTTTCAGTACCCCTGCTTGCCAAACTGACGCGTGTGTCACTTTATTGAGCGACAACCTGCGTTCAAAAGGTCTCTAGAAGATGGACCAGAAACAAGCCGAAGGCCAAACACCCGATCCGCGCGCCGAAGCCGCCTATGAATTGCTTCGGTCGTTGGCGCGCGCGGGTGATGACCCTGATCAGTTCGCACAAGCCTGTTTGGATTGGTCGCGATTGTCAGACGATGCGATGAGCATGCCTGACTTTATGGCCGTTCTGGCTGTGCTCTCAGACCGTCCCGCGAAAGACGAGGGTGGGGTCGCGAGGGACATTGGCGAAGACATCGATCCGAGCGACATGTTCAGCATCGATCAAACCGGTGTGGTTGTGCGTTTGTTGCCCGCTCTGTCGACCCGGCTTGGACTGCTGGAAGGAGACGTGGTCGATGAAAGCTTGAACACTCTGATTCCCGCCAATCGACCCGCACGGGCTCGAATCATTGAGCTACCAGATCGGTTCGGAATCAAGCGCCAAATCAAAGTCAGCCCAGTTGTCCAGGGCGACGAGGTTTCTGGCTATTTGGCTTTTCTCGTGCTCACCCGCCTTAGCGCGAGAGTCCGCCAACATCTGCAACACCAGTATGGCCTGACGAAAAGTGAGATTGAGATCCTTGAGCTGGTCTTGCAGCGCCATTCTTTAGAGCAAATTGCAGACATACGAGACGGAAAACTCAATACGGTTCGCACCCACGTGTCTCGGCTGAACGGCAAATTGGAGTGCCACAGCCTGGTCGAAACGGTCTCGAAGACGATTGAAATCTCTAATGCCATCGCGCTGCGTTCGCCGCAGCACGTCCCGGCAAACTCAACCGATGAAAACGGCGCTCGTCGGATCAAACTCGAAACGCCGGGCGCGATGGTCGAATATCGTCGCTACGGATCTTCGAGCGGACATCCGGTGATCGTCTTGCATTCGCTTGAATATGGCTACATGCCGTCGCAGCGCATGATCGAAGCGGCGCGCGCGCGCCATCTTAATTTGATTTTTCCGATCCGCCCAGGATTTGGCGACACGAGCTCAGCGCCGAGTTTGCAAAAAGCAGCTGATATGATGTCCGAGTTTATCCGCGTTCTTAAACTCGAGGACGTCACGCTGGTCGGTTTATCCATGGCGGCGCCAATGGCGCTTTTGGTTCAAGATCGCAATGCCCGCATCGGACGAACGCTATTGGTCAATTACGGCCTCAATGTCAGCGACAAAGTAAAAGGCATTCAACCCAGTTGGATCCGTGGGCTTTTGCGGATGGGGCTGACGTCGCCAACCAGCTTTGCCTTTGGCGCGCGCACGATAAACTCAATGATCCGGACCTTCGGAGGCAAACGTTTCTATCGGATGCTCTATCGCAGCCAGGCAAGCGACCTCGCTTTTGTCGAGGGCCATTTAGAGCAGTTTTCACTCATGGCAGATTATATCGCGGGGTCCGATCGCACCCATTCGCGCCTGGATATTCAATCAGCATTCTTACCGAATCCAGATCTCGAAGCTCTGCTAGGCCGCGCGGGTTCGGTGCGTGTGCTGAATGGCGCCGAACAACATGGCGTCGGAGTCGAAGACTCTGAAGCAGACGCCAAGCGGCTGGGTGTCGCGTTCAAACGCGTACAACACCCTGGGCGCAATTGGATGTTCCAGCACCCTGAGGCTTTGTTCGCTGAAATGCTGTCTTAGCGTCCACCGCTTCGGTTACGAGAATCGCCTCATTCTCCCTTCGGCACCCCTTCTCAGTCAGACTGGACGCGGTACACTGCGCGCATGGATCTTTCATCAAACCCTGCCCTCGAGCCCTTCCGCGCCGATGTACGCCGCTTCTTTGAGCACGAGTATCCGCAAGACATTCGCGCCAAGGTCGCGACCGGTGCAAGCTTAAGCACAGCCGAAGTGCGCAAATCTGAAATGGCGCTCGGCGCCAAAGGGTGGCTCGCCAGCGCGTGGCCCAAAGAACATGGCGGTCCCGGTTGGAGCTTAGAAGAGCAATACATCTTTGATGAAGAACTTGAGCGTGCCGGTGTTCCAACGGTGACGCCCATGGGTGTCATCTATGTCGGCCCGATCATATATACGTTCGGGTCTGACGCTCAGAAGGAAAAATGGCTGCCAGGGACGCGCGATGGGTCACTCGGATGGGCGCAAGGCTATAGCGAACCCGATAGCGGATCTGACCTTGCTTCATTGCAATTCTCGGCCAAACGCGAGGGCGATGAATACATCCTCAACGGCACCAAAATCTGGACCAGCGCCGCGCAGCATGCGGATTGGATCTTCCTACTTGCGCGCACGTCAAAAGAAGAGAAAAAGCAAATGGGGATTAGCTTCATTTGTTGCGAGATGGATCGACCGGGCGTGACGCTCAACCCAATTATCACCATCGATGGCAAACACGTCTTGAACATGGTGGTGTTCGAAGATGTCCGCGTCCCAGCCGATTACCTCATTGGCGAAGAAGGTAAGGGATGGACCTATAGCCAATACCTATTGGGGTTCGAACGCACCTCTTATGCGCGCATCGGCGGCAAGCGAAAACAACTCCATCACATCCGTTCACTGGCCACGGCGGAGCCGACAGGCGGAAACCGAAAGCTGATTGATGATGAGGCCTTTGCCCGCAAGCTAACCGATGCAGATATGGCCGTCGATGGACTGGAGATGACAGTCCTACGCGTTCTGTCGGCGGTCAATGATGGTGGCAGCCCCGGAAAAGAAGCGTCGATCATCAAAATTCTGGCCACCGAAACAGCGCAGCAAATCACGACGCTTTATCTAGACGTCGCAGCAGCGCATGGGCAGCGCAAATTCGAGGACAGTGTCAGCCCCGATTGGGCCGGTGATTCGGCCTATGCCGCGCCAGGTGTTTCGACCTATTTCGGCGCGCGCGCGCAAAGTATCTATGGTGGCACGAACGAAATTCAGAAGAACATTATTGCCAAGCGCGTACTCGGCCTTTGATGGGTGTATCCTGAGATCGCGATGTTGGACCAACATCCGTCCAGCAAACTTTCCGCACCTTTTGCCACTTGAACGCGCTTTTCCTCTTGCCCGTCACCGCGACTCCCCGCTATAGGCCACCCGTTTGCCTACGCAGCGTGACAAGAAGGAAAGCCAGATGCCCAAACGCACCGATATTCAGTCCATTCTTGTTATCGGTGCCGGTCCCATCATTATTGGCCAAGCGTGCGAGTTTGACTATTCCGGCGTGCAAGCGATCAAAGCGCTGAAGGGTGAAGGCTACCGGGTCATCCTCGTCAATTCCAACCCCGCGACGATCATGACGGATCCAGGCTTGGCTGACGCGACTTATATTGAGCCGATCACGCCAGATTTCGTCGAAAAGATTATCGAGATTGAAAAGCCAGACGCCCTTCTTCCAACCATGGGAGGTCAGACCGCGTTGAATTGTGCCCTCGCCCTTGAACAGGCGGGGGTTCTTTCTAAGCACGGCGTGGAAATGATCGGCGCCCGCGCGGACGCAATCGAAAAAGCCGAAGACCGTAAGCTGTTCCGCGAAGCCATGGATCGCATCGGCCTTGAAAACCCAAAGGCTGAAATCGTCTCATCGCCGAAGAATGAGGACGGATCTTATGATCGTATCTCGGGCCTCAAGAACGCTTTAGACGTACTCGATCATGTCGGCCTTCCCGCCATTATCCGGCCCGCCTTTACACTTGGCGGCACAGGCGGCGGTGTCGCTTACAATCGCGCGGAATATGAAGAGATTTGCCGGTCTGGCATCGCCGCCTCACCCGTGGCGCAAATCTTGGTCGATGAAAGCCTGCTCGGATGGAAAGAGTTCGAGATGGAAGTCGTGCGCGACAAAGCCGACAATGCCATCATCATCTGCGCGATTGAGAATATCGACCCGATGGGCGTTCACACCGGCGACTCAATCACAGTCGCGCCTGCGCTGACCCTAACCGATCGCGAGTACCAAGTGATGCGCAACGCGTCGCTAGCAGTGCTTCGCGAAATCGGGGTCGAAACGGGCGGATCGAATGTGCAATTCGCGGTCAATCCAGCGGATGGACGACTGGTGGTGATTGAGATGAACCCGCGCGTGTCGAGGTCGTCTGCGTTGGCCTCCAAAGCCACCGGCTTCCCGATAGCGAAAGTCGCGGCCAAGCTGGCGGTCGGATATACGCTGGATGAGCTCGACAATGATATTACCGGCGTGACGCCGGCATCGTTTGAGCCGAGCATCGACTATGTCGTCACCAAAATCCCGCGCTTTGCGTTCGAGAAATTTGAGGGCGCTGAGCCGATCCTGACCACCGCGATGAAGTCCGTCGGGGAAGCCATGGCGATCGGTCGCAACTTCCAGGAAAGCGTGCAGAAAGCGCTGTGCTCTCTCGAAACCGGATTGAACGGTTTCAACGATATCGAGTTTGCGAGTGAAGGCGCGCTGCGCGAGGCCTTGAGCAAACAGACCCCCGACAGATTACGCATTGTCGCGCAGGCATTCCGCATGGGTCTTTCCGTTGAAGACGTGCACGCGATGACCAGCATTGATCTTTGGTTCTTGAGGCAAATCGCACAGATCGTGGCCCGCGAAGACGATGTCCGCCGCGACGGGCTGCCGACCACATCGCGCGACTTTGTCGACCTAAAAGGCATGGGTTTTTCAGACGCGCGCCTAGGCGACCTTACAGGGCAATCTGAAGGCGACGTACGCGCGGCGCGGCATGCATTGAACGTGCGCCCGGTCTATAAGCGGATTGATACATGTGCGGCGGAATTCGCCGCTAAGACGCCTTATCTTTATTCGACCTATGAACATCCGGCATTTGGCGCTGAAACTGCTGACTGCGAAGCAGCGCCATCTGACCGCAAAAAAGCAATCATTCTGGGGGGCGGTCCGAACCGGATCGGCCAAGGCATTGAGTTTGACTATTGCTGCTGCCACGCGGCCTTTGCGATGGCCGATATCGGGCTCGAGAGCGTGATGGTCAATTGTAACCCTGAAACGGTTTCAACGGATTATGATACGTCGGATCGGCTCTACTTCGAACCGCTGACCGAAGAGCATGTGTCCGAAATCATCTATAAAGAGCAAAGCCATGGCGAGCTGGCCGGCGTCATTGTGCAATTTGGGGGTCAAACGCCGCTCAAGCTTGCCCAGCCGCTCAACCAAGCTGGCGTGCCGATCTTAGGCACCAGCCCCGACAGTATCGATCTGGCGGAAGATCGTCAGTCTTGGTCCAGCCTGCTCGCCAATCTCGGCATACAGCAGCCGCCATCGGCAACGGCCCGAAGCTTGGAGGAAACGCTAGAGAAAGCTCAAACTCTCGGCTATCCCGTGATGCTGCGTCCTTCGTTCGTTTTGTCAGGCACGGCCATGCGGATCTGTCACTCAAATGATGATGTGCGTGAATATGCGGGATACGCGCTTTCGGTTGCGGGCGATGGATCGCTTTTTTTGGACCGCTATTTGTCTGATGCGATCGAAGTGGATGTCGATGCTTTGTGTGATGGCACCAACGTCCACATTGCTGGGATCATGGAACATATTGAAGAAGCTGGCGTGCATTCCGGCGATAGCGCGTGCGCGCTTCCGCCTTACACGCTCTCGCCAAGCATAATGGGCCGGCTGAGCGAGCAAACGATTGCGCTCGCCAAAGCGCTGAACGTTTCGGGTCTGATCAACATTCAATATGCCGTGAAAGATGAGGAAATCTTCGTTCTTGAAGCCAACCCTCGGGCCAGCCGCACGGTGCCATTCGTAGCGAAAGCCGTCGGCGCGCCGATCGCCAGCATTGCGGCCAAAATCATGGCCGGCGAACCGTTGACGCAATTTGACCTCCGGCACGCCGAAGCACAGCGCGTGGCGGTCAAAGAAGCGATCTTTCCTTTTGCACGCTTTGCGAATGTTGACCCAATCCTTGGACCAGAGATGCGCTCGACCGGCGAAGTCATGGGCTGGGACGATGATTTCGGCACCGCCTTCTTGAAATCGCAAATTGGCGCCGGGGTGACGCTCCCCACGGAAGGCACCGCGTTTATCTCTGTGCGTGACGATGACAAGCCCGGCATTCTCGAAGCTGCGCAGGGTTTGGTCGACATGGGATTTGAGATTGTCGCAACCTCTGGCACCGCGCAATACCTGGCTGCGCAAGGCATTGACTCTCGGGTCGTCAAGAAAGTGCTCGAAGGCAAACCTAACATTGAAGACGCCATCTTGAATGGCGAGATTGATGTCGTCTTGAATACGACCGAGGGCGCACAGTCGCGCAAGGATTCAAAGTCGATCCGGCGAACGTCGCTGATTCAGAACATTCCTTATTTCACGACGCTCTCTGCGTGTTTAGCGGCGGTGAAAGCTATCCGCTCGATGCGCGAGAAGCCGCTAGCTGTACGCGCGCTGCAGAAGGCTTAGCCGAATTCCATTTGTGACGGTTTTCTCTGCTCAAAACTTGCGAATCCGGACGATTTAGACTACTTGACCAGGCTGCTTTTTGATTGAACCATCTTTTGGACTATCAAACAGGCGTAAAAACCTAAGAACGGTACATTATCATGCAACGTACTCCTATGACCGCCGGGGGCTATGCGGCCCTCGATGAAGAGTTGAAAAATCTGAAATCTGTTGAGCGCCCGGCCATCATCCAGGCGATTGCGGAAGCGCGTGAGCATGGCGACTTATCAGAGAACGCTGAATATCACGCCGCCAAAGAGAAACAGTCTTTTATTGAAGGCCGCATCGTCGAGCTTGAGGATAAGCTTTCGCGGGCCGACGTCATCGATTTGGAAAAAGTCAAAGGCGACAAAGTCGTCTTCGGGGCCACCGTGACCATTATCGATGTCGATACGGAAGACGAGTCGACGTACCAAATTGTGGGTGAGGACGAGGCAGATATCGCGCAAGGCAAAGTGTCAAACACCTCTCCCATTGCCCGCGCGCTGATCGGTAAAGGCGAGGGTGATGAGGCCGAAGTTGCGGCACCTGGTGGCGCCCGCGTTTATGAGATCGCCGAAGTCAAATTCGTCTAAATCACAAGAGCCTTCAACTCTAAGGCGAATTCTGGCAGGCCCAATATATGAACGCGCCTGATTCTTCTTTCGGCCCTTCCATTTGGGCAGTTAGCGACGGCCGCGCTGGCAATGCAGCGCAAGTCCGGGCTGTGGTTACGGCCCTCTCCGAGACGCGGCGATGGCTTCAGATCGGGCACATTGTCGGGCAAGGACACCGCGCCGAGCCCTTGACGCTGAGCCCCCGCGTGCCCTGGACCTGGTGGCCAGGTGCGAATTGGCCCATGCCGCGTTTGGCGCTACCAGACGCGCAGCGTCAAACGCTTTCTAGTCCGTGGCCAACCCTCTGGATCGCGGCCGGCCGCCGCAGTGCGCCTTACACATCGGCGGTGCGCCACTGGAGCGGGAAGAAGACGCTGACGGTCCAAATCCTTGATCCAAAGACCGATCCAGAGAAGTTCGATCTCGTTGTGGTTCCCGAGCATGACGGCTTGTTCGGCGCCAACGTTCTCCGAGCCACGGGGTCGCCCACACATTTCACAGAAGACGCCATCGAAGATGCGGGTCAGGCTTTTGCGGACCTCGCAGATGAGAATGGCAAAAGTGTCGTGGTTATTCTCGGCGGCAACTCAAAAGCGCATTCTTTCAATCGCCCGGCCACCGAGCGACTGATCCAGCAACTCACGGAAGCCACCGCCGCTGGATGGCGCGTGCGCATCACCTGTTCTCGCCGCACGCCTTTGTCCGTCGTCACCGAGATGCGCCAGTTTGCGGACCGCAATGGCGCACGCTTCTGGGCGAATGAGCAAGATGGTCCAAACCCCTATCTTGCTTGGCTTTTATATTCCGATGCCGCGATTGTGACAGAAGACAGCTCGAACATGCTTTCAGATGCGGCATGGCATCGACTGCCGGTTCACATCGCTAAGCTCACCGGCGGGGCTCCAAAGTTTGATCGATTGCACAAAACGCTGATTGATCGTGGCTGCGCGCGTTGGTTCGATGGGCCTTTGGAGCTTTGGGACTACCCGCCCGTCCGCGAAGCAGGGCGCATTGCGGACGCGATTATCGAAAAGCTGCTGGAACGCCATCCGCAGCCAGACCTCGTCGAGTTTGATGAGACCAAAACGGCAGCGCCGAATTGGCTTTAGGCTGAGGCGTTTGCCTGCAGACGCGGGGCTTCTATGTGATCCGCATCCGTTTCCCAGCACCAAGCTTCCGGGTGATCTAGAAGCGCACGAACCAGCTTATTGTTCATCGCATGTCCCGGCTGGCGGGCTTCGTAAACACCGGCGATCGGTGCGCCCGCGAGCATCAAGTCGCCGACAGCATCCAGAAGTTTGTGGCGGATAAATTCATCATCGCTGCGCAGGCCTTCTGGGTTGATGATTTCATCCCCATCGATCACCACCGCATTGTCGAGCGACCCCCCACGGGCCAGCCCCATAGCTTTCAGAGCTTCAACATCTCGCGCGAAGCCAAAGGTCCGGGCGAATGCAATATCGCGTGCAAAGATCCCAGGGACCAAGCGCATCGCCATTTGCTGAACGCCAATGGCTTTCGTCTCAAACTCGATTTTCGCTTTTAGCGTTAAGATATTGTCGGCTGAAGGGCTTAGGCGCGCCCACTTCACACCGTCTTCGACCTGGATGGTCTCAAGAATACGAATGCGACGCCGCAGCGCGGTTTGTTGTTGCAGCCCCGCAGCGTGAAACAGTTCGCAGAAAACAGCCGACGATCCATCCATGATTGGAACTTCAGGGCCATCAATCTCAACCAGGAGATTGTCCAATCCCATGCCGGCGCACGCCGCAAGGAAATGCTCAACAGTGGCGATGCTTGCGCCGTCAGTATTGGTCAGGGTGGTGCCGAGTTGCACTTCAGTCACCTGATCGCCCCGCGCCAGAATGTCTGTCTCCACCTCAAGATCGGTGCGACGGAACCGAATGCCAGTATTTACCGCAGCCGGTTTGATAATCATGCGCGCACGCGCGCCAGAATGAACGCCAACTCCGGCGCAAATCACGGTGGTATTCAGCGTGGTTTGATACTCTACGTTGTGCAAGGCCTACTCTCCCTGTAGGCGGCCATAAACACTCGGTTTATGGTTAATCTCAACACAAGCATTATTGCGTTTTGTTGCAGGTGCTCTGAATCAGTAAGCCCTCCGGGCTCGGAGGGCTTTTATGACGATTTTGTAAGGACTTAGTTGTTCGCAGAACGACGCAAAAAGGCCGGAATTTCGAGGTCCTCGTCGTCAAACGCGGCCGGCTTTGGATGATCGTCAGGGGTCGACACAATTGCAGGTTTATCTGCCTCGGTATCATTGTCGCCAACTGTATCTTCGCGGCGCCATCCGAACAGGTTTGAAAAGCCTGCTGGACTTTCAGAAACAGGTTTAGAGAACGCGGCATCCGCCGACACAGTATCGCTGCCTTGTTGGCTTTCAACGTGCGCGGCGGGCAGAGCGCGGCCACGGAAATCTGGGCGTTGGTCAGGCTCATATTCAGGACGCGGCGCCGGCTCAAAGTCTGAGCTTGGTGCAGGTTCGGCGTCGGCGGTCGGCGCAGGTTGGCTGACCACGACGGGGGCTTCGGGCGTAACACTCGCGACAACAGACGGTGCAGCAGCAACCATCGCGCTGTGTTCCGTGACTCCGGCTGCGACCACGGAAACCCGTATACGGCCTTCAAGCTCGGGGTCGAATGTCGAACCGAGAATAATGTTGGCGTTTTGATCGACCTCTCGGCGGATCTCATTGGCGGCCTCGTCCAGTTCGAACAAGGTCATGTCGTAGCCGCCCGTAATATTGATCAGAACGCCTTTGGCGCCAGCCATAGAGACATCGTCGAGCAGAGGGTTGTCGATCGCAGAGCGCGCCGCTTCAAGCGCCCGGCCTTCGCCTTCGCCCTCGCCCATGCCCATCATGGCGGTGCCCATGCCCTTCATGATCGTCCGGACGTCGGCAAAGTCCAAGTTGATGAGACCTGGCATGATCATCAGATCGGTAATGCCGCGGACGCCGGAATAGAGAACATCATCCGCCATGCGGAACGCTTCCGCGAATGTCGTGCGCTCATTGGCGATGCGGAACAGGTTTTGGTTTGGCACGACGATGAGCGTATCAACGGCTTCTTTCATCCGCTCCAGGCCGGCTTCGGCCGTTGCCATGCGGTGTGCACCTTCGAAGCCAAAGGGCTTGGTGACAACACCAATCGTCAAAATGCCTTTGTCGTGCGCCGCTTTGGCGATGATGGGGCCAGCACCTGTGCCCGTGCCGCCGCCCATACCGGCCGCGACGAACACCATGTTCGCGTCTTCCAAAGCGTCAAGAATGTCTGTCATCGACTCTTCAGCAGAAGCTTCGCCGACTTCAGGTCGAGCGCCGGCGCCAAGGCCAGCGGTTGTCTCCAGACCGAGCTGGATACGGTTTTCTGTCTTCGAGCGGCTGAGCGCCTGCGCGTCGGTATTGGCGACGACGAACTCAACGCCCTGCAGATTGGCCTCGATCATGTTATCGACGGCGTTTCCACCAGCACCACCAACGCCGATGACGACTATTCGTGGTTTGAGTTCTTTAGTCATGCCCTATTCCCGTTATCTGTAATCCGTGCACCGTACAGTGAGTCTTGCGAACATATTGTCCTTCTTGGCCTAAAAGACTCTTAAATGAATGTCATCTTGGTCAAAAATTTTCACGTATCCAATTTAAGACCTTAGCAATCACGCTTCGTCCAGGCTCTGTACCTGCCAGCGCCGCCGCACCCCCAGCCTTTGATGCGTCAGCAAATCCCCTCAATTCATAGCTTATCAGACCCGCCGCTGTGGAAAAGGCCGGATTGCCATAATTTTCGCCTAAAATGTCAGCATCGATTGGGCGTCCGAGGCGAACAGGTTGTTTTAAGACCTTTGCCGCCAATTCTCGCACGCCGGCCAGCTGACTGGCGCCGCCTGTAATCACCGTGCGGCGCGGCATGATCGGCCGCAACGGACTGGCCGTCAGGTGGGCTTGCACCATTTCGAAGATCTCTTCGACCCGCGGGGCAATAATCCCGGTCAATTCACCGCGCGTCATCCGGCTGGCTTTCAAGCGACCATCATCACCCAGCCGCGGCGCTTCAATGCGCTCGGCCATGCCTGGGCCTTCCGTGTCCGCCGTCCCATGCAGAGTTTTCAGGCGTTCCGCCGCCGCGAATGTGGTTCCAATCCCTTGTGCGATATCACCCGTGACACGCGACCCGCCAACCTTGACCAGATCGAGCCAGGCCGGTGCGCCATTGATGAAAACTGAGACAGACGTCACCCCGCCGCCAAAATCAATGCAGACAGCTCCATTGTCGATTTCGTCCTCGATCAGCGTGCCTGATCCGCTCGCTAGAGCCGACGGAACGATACGTTCAACGCCGAGATGCGCGCGCAAAACGCACTCTTGGAGGTTTTTTACCAGCGATTTGGGCGCCGTGACGACATTAAGTAAAACGCGCACGCGATCGCCGATCATTCCGACGGGATCGCGAATATCGTCCTGGTCATCAACCCCATACATGACGGGGTAAGCGCCCAAGAGCTCACGGTCTTTTGGGACGACTTTATTGAGCGCTTCGGTCCAAACTTTTTGTACGTCGCGACTGCTAATTTCGCGCTGTCCGAGTTCGATTTCCGCATCCGTGAGATAGCTATCGACCTTCGGCCCGGTAATCCCGAGGATCACACGATCAATCCGTTCACCGGCTTCTCGCTCCGCATCTTCGACGGCGAGGCGGATGGAGCGTTCGAGCGCTTCAATATCGGTGATCGCGCCGCCATTAAAGCCGCGGCTTTGTTGGCGTCCGCCGCCCATGAAGGCGAAGCCAGCGCGGCTGCCAGGGTCAACGCGACCAATCAAGCAGGCAATCTTGGAGCAGCCAATGTCCAAAGCCGCAACCACTGTGCCGGCTTTGCCCACCTGTCTCGGTTTCAATCGGTGTTCGCTCGTCGCCATTATGCAGCTCCTCCGATTTGCGAGGTGATGGGAGTTAGGAAAACACGGCCTGCAACGCGCAGGTCAATGACGCTGACGGGCCGTCGCGAAAGCTCAGCGATCGGTTCCAAGTCAGCATAATGGGCGAGGCTCGCGGTGAGACGCTCATCGGTGGGCAGCTTCATCACTGCGCCAGACTTCAACACCAAGTCCCAGCGCCGCCCTGCGACACGGCGCGCATGATCAACTTCGACCCGCAATTTCGGTGCAATTGCAAAAGCCTTTTCCAAAGCTGGCACAGCTTCTGGGCCCTCGGCGCCTATGGTTTTGACCAAGTCTCGATGGTCGCCAGCACGAACCTTTGGCATTAAACGCCCCAGGCTATCGACGACCGTCCAGCGCTCGCCATCATTCCATAATGCCGTGGGTTCAGCAGCATGGGCGTAAATCATCACAGTGTCTGGCCACAGACGATAGACGCGCACTTTTGCAACCAAACGCGTATCTTCCACGCGGCGACGGATTGTATGCGGGTCGGCGCGGAACATGTTCTCACCCGGTTCGATCATCGCCGCGGCTTTGATCTGCCGTGCAACTGCCGGAACATGCTCAAGTCCAATCACCTCAACCGTATCCACCGAAAGACCGATCGACCGCGATGCGCCATCCATAGCGCTGCCCCAGCGTTTGCCAATTTGCGACAAGGAGCCGCCCAACATGGCAGCGCCAGCAACAATCATAGCAACGACCATAACCAACCCAAAGATCACCGAAGAGATCTGGGTTCGCTCGAGAATGATATCGGCGTCGGAATTGCTATTTTTGCCACTTGCCCGGGGCATGTCTCGTCCTTGAGTCCTGGTCACCATCATGACTGGATCGGTGTGAGACAGCATCTCCGTGATGCTTGATGCGCTTTGTCCCTGCACTCGCGGCAGTTTCTATAGACACCATCAAACAGATCGACATGTGCTGTGCGACGCGATCCAATTTCCCCGTAATTTTGCAGCAAAGTCGTAAAACTCTCTTAAGGCGCCGCCAGCCTAAGACAGAAAAAGCAGAAGGTGTTTCTCTAAGCGTCGCAATTTCAAACGGTCGCCATCGCTTGAGAAAAAAGCTGGCTAAGAATGCCACATTTCGGCCATATATGACTACAATTGTAACCAACGACGAAATCGTGCATATCCAAATCGTCTGATTCCTGAAAATTAATTTCCAAGATTGGGGTTGCGGCAATACGTTACATATGTAACACGATGCCCGTCGGGATCTGTTCCAATCGGATAATAATAAATGAAATACACTTTCCTCGCCGGGCTTTTGGCTGGCCTCTCTCTCCCTGTCCATGCACAAACGTCAGCTGATCCCGGTGAGGATACGCGCACGTTCACGATTGCTGATTTCGAACAATTCGCTCCGCGTACAGCGCTCGATATGGTGTCGCAGATTCCGGGCTTCAGCATTTCCGGAAGTGACGGACAGCGCGGATTTGGTCAGGCGCAAGAAAATGTGCTGATCAATGGCCAGCGCATTTCATCAAAATCGACCAGCGCCCGTGAAACCCTTTCTCGAATTCCGGCCACCAATGTTGAACGCATCGAAATTGTTGAAGGTGCAGACCTCGATATTCCGGGTCTCAGCGGACAAGTCGCAAACGTTATCGCCACGGCGAATGGAATTACCGGGACTTGGACATATCGTCAGCGGTTTCGAGAAAACCTACCACCGGCCTATGAGTGGCTGGAACTCTCAGTGAACGGCCAGTCGGGAACCCTAGGGTGGAATGTGGGGGTCACCTCGGAACCCGGCCGAGGCACAGCCTCTGGCCGTGAAAACATCTTTGACGGAGAGGGAAATCTCGAACGTTATCGTGAAGAGGAAGGCACATTCATTGCTGACTTTGTTGGCTTTAATGGGGGTCTAAATTGGAAACCTGCCAATGGGCACATCGGGAATTTGAATGCTGAGTATAATCTCTGGGAACCAGATGAACGCGAAACCAGCAGCCAATTCCTCCCGGATGGCACCTTGGAACGACAAACCGTGTTTTTGTTCCAAGAGAATGAGTGGAACAGCGAAATTAGCGGCGATTATGAGCTTGGCTTTGGTCCTGGCCGGCTCAAATTTATCGGTCTGCAGCGCAACGAGCATAGCCCGACCCGCTCAACGTTTTTAGGCGCCAATGTTGATGGCACGAATGTCGCCAACCAGATTTTCGCCCGTGTCGTTGACGAGAATGAGAGTATTCTACGAGGTGAATACAATCTAACAGGGCCAAACAATTCTGATTGGCAATTCTCGCTCGAAGGCGCGTTCAATTCTCTGGAATCCGAAGCAGAACTGTTTCAGGGCACCACGTTAGATTCGGTAACACTCGCACCAGATACGATTCCCGACCGACGGGTGGAAGAGAAGCGCGCCGAGGCCTTCGTGACGCATGGTCGTCAGCTTAGCAAAGACTTGCGCTTACAGCTCTCGCTTGGCGCCGAGCAATCAGAAATCATGTCCGATGGCGAGAACGCTCAAACGCGGACGTTCACCCGGCCAAAAGGCTCGGCTTCATTGGCATGGACGGTCGACGATAAGACGAAAATTAATGCCTCTCTGTCACGGCAGGTCGGACAGCTCAATTTCTTCGATTTCATCTCGAACATTAATCTCAACAATCAGGGCGAAGATCAGACCGGTAATGTCGATATCGTCCCCGATCAGCGCTGGACCCTATCGGTTGAAGCCGAGAAGGATTTCGGGTCGTGGGGCGCTGTCACCGTCGAGGTGTTTGGTGACCAAATTGAAGATTTAGTCGACCAGGTTCCATTCTTCGATCCGGCGGATCCGAGCATGATCGTGGCGGAGGGTCCGGGTAATATCGATACCGCCTCGCGCATTGGATTAGATGTCGAGGGCACGGTCAAATTCGACAATCTCGGTTGGAAGGGCGCTCAGTTAGAGTATCAGACGTTCTTGCAGGATACCTTTGTCGATGATCCCCTCACCGGGGAGACTCGGGACTTCAATCAGAACACGATCCACTATTTCGAGTTCAATTTCCGGCATGATATTCCCAACACGGATTGGGCTTGGGGGGTCAATTACGAGAACTTCCTGAGATCACCGACATTTCGGAGCGATGTCCGCGTGGACTTCATCCAGCCACAGGGTTTCGCGTGGGCGTTTGTTGAGCATAAAGACATTTTCGGAATGACGGGCACAATTTTCCTCGCCAATCTCTTTGACAGCGACGAAAAGCTCACGCGGCTTTTCTATTCGCCCGATCGCCGCGGGACCATCACACGCATTGAGGATCGAAACCGCAATTTCGGAAACATTCTGACGCTGCGATTGAAAGGGACGTTTTAATCGGCCTGCAGGCGCCCGATGCGTCGGATCTCCCACCGCAAATCAACTCCTGAATGCGCCAGAACGCGCGCCCGGACAAGTTCGCCCAAGGCTTCTATGTCAGCCGCAGTGGCGTCTCCGGTATTGATCAAGAAATTACAGTGTTTCTCGCTTACCATTGCCCCACCGACACGGAGCCCGCGGCAGCCCGCGGCGTCAATCAGTTTCCAGCTTGAGCGGGCATTTGGTGACCCAGGTGGATCTGGATTTGCGAAGGTCGAGCCGCCGGTTTTGTCTTTGATGGGCTGCGTTTCGGCCCGGCGCGCTTGATGCGCCGCGATTTCGTCACTTAGCGACTCCGGATCGCCGCCCGCCCTGCCTTGCAGATGCAAGCGGGTTACAACGATATCGTCTGCAAAATCGGTGTGACGATATGAGAATCCGATCTCATCGCGGCTAAGTGTGATGGCCTTGCCAGACCGCGTGACGCCGTCAACGGCTGTGACGACGTCGCTGAGTTCGTGCCCATAGCATCCCGCATTGGTCCGAACTGCGCCGCCAATGGATCCCGGGATACCAGATAGAAAGGAAAGACCAGAAATCCCAGCTTTCGCAGCCGCTTTAGCGACGTTCAAATCGAGCGCCCCAGCGCGGGCTGCGACAGATCCGTCTTTGACATGCACCTCGCCCCAATACGCGCCCATCAGTCTGATTACGATGCCTGCGATTCCACCATCACGGACGATTGTGTTCGAGCCAACGCCGAGGACGGTCACGGGCACCTCTGAGGGGAGGGCTTTTAGAAGGGTCGCCAGATCAGCCTCATCGGCGGGAAGAATAAGACAATCGGCCTTGCCGCCGACGCGAAACCAAGTATACGGCGCCAATGCCGCATCCTTCATCATTTTGCCGCGAAGTTCAGGCAGATCGGTCAAATCGAAACTCATAGGATCGCCTAACGCTTGTCCGCCTCAGCGAAAAGAGGCGATGTCACCGCAACCCCGCGCAAACAAGGTTTTGCGCTCCATTGAACAACGAGGATCCGCATGGATTTAACGCTCCCTCAGGCCATATTGCTTTTGTCTCTAAACGACGAAACGGGCAAAACTGAGAATGGGTATTATCAGCCCGCTCTGGCCGGTGCTGCGCTGGCTGAATTGCTCTTACAGGGCACGATTGAGTTGCAGGGCGATCCGGAATCGATCGTCCCACTCCGGCATTCAAAAACCCTCGGGGCATTTCTCTCCATGTGCGATGCCGAGATCGGGCGCGGCCCCCGCGATCAGGATCTGACCCAATGGATCTCGGCGCTCGCAAATCAAAAGGACTTCATCGCGACATTGGCGGACGAACTTTGCCACCTCGGGGCGCTCTCGCGTGAAAACACGAAGGTGTTTGGCCTGTTTACGCGGACGGTTTGGCCCGAAGCGTCGCCGGCTTTAGAATCCGCGCTCAAAACAGAAATGGCGCACGCAATGTTTGAAGACCTAAGTCCGGTGAATGAGCGCTTATGCTTGACCATTGCGCTGGCCAATGCCGTCGATTTGCTCAGTCATAACTTCCCGGCGGGCGCCCTGGCCCAGCATGCAGACCGGATCGTATCGATTTCAGCCGGAAACTGCCTTAGCACGTCGACTTCTGAGGCGGTCGTTGATGCCGTCAATACGGCCATTCGAGCGGCGAACGCGGTGCCCGAAAGCATCAATGCCACGATCTTGAATTAGACGTTAAAACTTATAGCGCAGTCGCAAATTCGCGCGCCCTTCAGTTTCGTAGCTGTTTTCGGTGCCTGCATATTCCCAATTGGCAAGGCGTGCGTCTTCGGAGGCGTTGATGACGCCGGCGCCAATGGTGGCATCAAAAGCCCAGCCCCGATTTTGCGCCCCAGCGCGGAAACCGAGCCCAACAAATGGCGCGCTGTCATGTGCGTGCTCATACAGGTTTGCGCCAGCAGTCATATCCAACATCGCGCGATCGATCTGACGGCCCAGTTCGGTGTGATCTTCGGTGGCTCCAATGGCGACCACCATATTGGGATGCGGCGTTGAGATGTAAGCGAATTTGCCGACACGCCCGGCGTCTGCCACCGCCACGGCTGGCATCGGCACGGATGGGGGTTCGACCATAACTTCTGTGTTGAGTCGGGGGCGTAGCCGTTGAACAATCAAAGGTCGGGGCGCCGCGTCTATGATCGGATCGCTTAGACGCAAGCGCAGAACCGGCTCCGAATCCGGCGAGGAATCGGCGATGACGGTCGCCGTCATCGTCGCCGCTGCTACGGATAAAGCAATACATAGCCGCGCTAGCACCGCAGGCATCCCTCTCACCACCTGAACAGACTATGCCATATGGATTTTTACGAGATACCACCGCGGTCGTTGGAATTGGTGAGACCTTGTTTACTTTTCAATCAAGCGTTGAGCGCCTCGATAAGGGCATTGGCGTGCGTGGATATGCTGCCAGCCCCCATACAAACGACCATATCACCCGGCTGCGCGATATCCTTAACGAGCGCCGGCAAAGAATCTAAATCTTCCAAGGTCTGAGCCTGTTTGTGGCCATGCCCTTTCATGCTCTGCACGAGCGCCTTGTGATCAATCCCGTCAATCGGGGTTTCGCCAGCCGCAAAAACCGGTGTGATCACGGCGATGTCGGCTTCACGATAGCATTGCGCAAAGTCATCGAACAGATCGTTCAGCCGCGAGTATCGGTGAGGCTGCGAAATCGCGATCACACGGCCTTGGCCTTGAATCGCGCGCGCAGCTTTCAAGCAGGCCATGATCTCGACAGGGTGGTGCGCGTAGTCGTCAATAAACTTCACGCCATTCCACTCCCCAACAGGGGTGAAGCGACGTTTGACGCCGCCAAAGGCTTTCAGACTGTCGCGCAATTGATCATTGGTCGCGCCGAGCTCAACCGCGACCGCAATCGCCGCCAGCGCATTGGACACATTATGCTCGCCCGCCATAGGCAGGAAGACCTGTTCGATGACCCGCTCGGCCGCATTGATCTGCGCGCGGATCATTACATCAAAAGTGACGCCTTCGGTTGATGGCTGAAGGTTCACCGCGCGGACATCGGCTTGGCGGTTATAGCCATAGGTGATGATCCGGCGATCCGAGACCCGGGCCACCATGGCCGCGACTTCTGGGTGATCGGTGCATAGAACACCGAAGCCATAGAACGGGATATTGCCGACATAGGTATCGAACGCATCGCGCAGAGCGTCCATGGAGCCATAATGCTCCATATGTTCAGGATCCATATTGGTGACGATTGCGATTGTCGGTCGGATCTTCATGAACGTGCCGTCCGACTCGTCCGCCTCGAGCACGATCCAATCACCGTCGCCCGCCTTCGCATTGGAGCCGTAAGCGTTGATGATGCCGCCATTGATCACAGTCGGGTCGATGCCTGCGCCGTCGAGCAAAGCCGCAACCATCGTCGTGGTTGTCGTCTTGCCGTGCGTACCGGCAACCGCGACCGTCCATTTCAGGCGGATAATCTCTGCCAGCATATCGGCGCGGCGCACCACAGGAATGCCAGCCGCACGCGCAGCTTGAACTTCGACATTGTCATCTTTGATGGCGCTGGAAATGATCACCGCGCTGGTGCCTGCGACGTTCTCGGCCGTGTGTCCAATATGAACGGTTGCGCCTTTTTCCTTCAAGCGCTTCACATTGGCGCTTTCCGTCATGTCAGAGCCTTGCACCTGATAGCCAAGGTTCATCATGATCTCAGCGATGCCAGACATGCCAATGCCGCCAATCCCAACAAGGTGGGCCGGGCCGAGCGGAAACGGGGTCGGTGAAGGTTTCATGAGTTTCCAATGGTCAGAGATAGGTTGTGATTGCGTTACTGTGCCGACAGGCAAAGTGGCAAGATTGGTGCTGCGTTCAGAGAAAAAACTGGTATCCATGCTGGCTTTGTGCCTGGATGACATGGCCAAAAAAAGGAGCGAACATGACAATGCATATAGCTGAATTGAACATTGGCCGTTTGGTTGCTCCGACGGACGATCCGCGGGTCAAAGACTTCATGGACAATTTGGATTTCATCAACGGACTCGGCAAGCGCATGCCGGGCTTTGTTTGGATGATGGAGGGCTCAGGCGAGCCTGGGACGGGGAATACTGAGGCCAAGATTGATGGCGACCCGCAATTTGTCTCCAACCTCACGGTCTGGGAAGATGTCGAGAGCTTAGAAAAATTCGTCTGGGGCACGGTGCACAAACAATTTTATAAACGCCGCGAAGAGTGGTTCGAAGTCTTGGGCGGCATGCATTTCGTTATGTGGTGGGTGCCCGAAGGCCATGAGCCAACGCTGGAAGAAGCGCTTGCGAAACTGAAGCATCGCGAGACGCATGGCGATTCAGATGAAGCCTTTGGGTGGGATTGGCTGAAAGCGGCGAAGATGTATGAGACGCATCGGTGTGACGCGGCTTAGCGCCGATGCAAGTCTAGTATTCAATAAAAAAGCGAATCTTCTCAGGCTAACGTCTGTTAAACTACCGCGATTATTGAAAATGAATCTTATAAATTCAGCACGTCAAGAGTTTGAGCGAACCCCAATAAACTCCCTAGGGGCAATAGCTGGCTTTATATCATTGTTCTTGATGGTGCTCTTTTCATTTGAAGCCGATCATAGCGCCCAGCAAACGTCTGCGTTTGTATTTGGTAACTCGAACAGTTTAATCTGGCTCTGCCTGACGACAGCGGTATGTTATTCGTTCGCCTACGTTATTGGTGTATTGGCCCGAAACAAGTTTTTATCGGCAACGCTAGTGGGCGTAATAGCCACGTTCGGAATCGCTTTTATTGGAGCTTTTATTTCCTCCGAACAAATCAGTTCGTCCGCAAGCAATGTCGACGAATCCTTGGCGAGGTTCCTTTCGAATATAACCATGTCGATTTGGGGCGTTTGTTTGCTACTCTTTATGGGACCACACCTTTTTTCTGGGCTTGGTGAATTGGCGTTTTCTGAGGAGAACGACAATCAGCGTGAGGTCGATGACACCGGGATGAAGATGTCGATCACGATCTTGATCATCTTTGCCATTGGCTCGTTCGCGGGCCTAGCAGGAAGTGTTGAAATGATGATCTATCTAATGAGCGTGAATTAGACCTCAAAATTGCGAAGCAATACTCTCCGCCAAATCCGCCAGATCCTGCGCCGCGCGGACATTCCCAAGCGCTTTCGCCGCCGCCGCGCGCGCAGCAAGCTCATTGGCATCGCCTAAGCGCACGGCCAACAACTCGCCCAGCAAGTTCGGATAGAGATTATCCTCAAGCAGCATGTCAGCCGCTTCCGCATCGACGAGCCCCTCGGCGTTCGCTTCTTGGTGATTGTCCATCGCGATTTTGAGCGGGATCAGGATCGAGGGCCGCCCCACCGCCGCAATCTCGCTCACGGTGCCAGCGCCGGAGCGCGCAATGACCATATGCGCCGCCGCGAGCCGCTCTGGCATATCCGAGAAGAAGGGTTGCAGCGTCGCTTTGACATCGACCTTGTCATAGATCGCGCGCACTTCATCCAATTGTTCCTCACGCACTTGCTGAACGACGTGTAAGCGCATCCGCAAAGGCGCTGGAATATGATTGGCAATCGCCAGCGGGATCGCTTCGCCGAGTATACGAGCGCCTTGCGAGCCGCCGGTGATGAAGATGGTCAGCTCACTATCCATGCTTGGGAAAGGAATGTCTCGCACCGCCGCAATTGGCGCGCGAACGGGATTGCCGACCGGTTGATGGTTCGCGCCGCCGGGCAAGCGGTCGAGCCGGGCAAATCCTGATGCAACGACGCTCGCCTGCTTGGCAAAGGCGCGATTGACGCGTCCGAGCACAGCATTCTGTTCGTGGATCAGCAAAGGGACGCCAAGGCGCCGGCCCGCGGACAACGCGGGATAAGCCGGATAACCGCCAAAGCCTGCTATCAAAGCTGGGCGCTGTTTCTGTTTGAACCGGCGTACCGCCGAATTCACACCCGCGCGCAGTTTCAAGGCTGTGCCAGGCAGTGTCCAAGGCTTTCGGATATTGGGGCTCGCCGCTTTGACTTCCATCTTCCATGTGGCTGGAAATTTCTCGGCATAGCGGAGGCCTCGATCGTCGCTGATCAAACCAACGTCCCAGCCTCGGGACGCCATTTCTTCCGCAAAGGCCGCGGCCGGGAACATGTGTCCACCTGTGCCGCCAGCCCCGATGACCACTAGGGGTTTGTCGCTCATGTCTGCCCTTCTAACTCGTTTGGCCGCGCCGGATCAGAGCCAGCGCCAGCCCCAGGGTCAGCGCTGACCCTAACATGGACGATCCACCAGAAGAGATGAACGGTAGCGTCATCCCCTTTGGCGGGATCAGACTGACATTAACGGCGATGTTTATGGCAGCGTGAAGACCAAAAAGCGCAAATAATCCGGTCGCGGCAGCGCGGGGATACGGATCATACAAGCGCGCCGCAGCCCGCAAGCCTTTCCAGACAATAAACCCAAAAACAAAGATCATGCCGACCGCGGCGATATAGCCAAACTCCTCACCCATCACGGCATAGATGAAATCGGTATGCGCATCTGGCAGCGCCGTTTTGATCGTGCCCTCGCCTGGCCCAACGCCGAACAGACCGCCGCGCGCGATTGCCTCGGAGGCTTTGTCGATCTGATAGGTGTCATATTCAGAGGGGTTGATGAAAGAGTTCACTCGAAACCGAACATGCGGCAGCGTCGCATAGAGCAGACCTGATAGGGCCGCGCCGCCGCCCGCAAAGATCGCCGCCCAACGCCAAGGCAGGCCGGACACAAAGAAGGTGATGACAAAGGCCGCCGTCAAAAGCGCCGACTGGCCAACATCAGGTTGCAACAATAAGAAGCCCAGCGTCACACAGAAAAAGACAAATGTGATCGCCGCCCATGGTCCTTTTGGATACATTTGGCGCTGCGCCAACAGCCATCCGGTCAACACGATCAAGGCGGGCTTTGCAAATTCCGATGGCTGCAAACCAAAGCTGCCAATTCGGATCCAGCGCCGGGCGCCTTTGGCTTCGTAGCCAGAGACAAGGATAAACGCGAGCAAGACCACAGACGCAAAGAAGACTAAAGCTGCCAGGCGCCGCGCCCAAACGCGATCCAGTAAACTCACACCGACTAAAACACTCACGGCGGCGCCGACAAACATGGCGTGGCGTTTCACAAAGTAAAAACTATCCGCGTATCCGAGACGCTCCGCCGCGGGCGGACCCGCGGCAAGCGAGAGCAGCAAACCGGCGCTCAAGAGCAGCACAGCCGACATCAAGATCGGCCAGTCTAAGCCGCGTTGCCACTCTAATAGACGCCCGGTCGCAGACCGCGGGCGGAGGGCAACTTCGACCATGACGCGCTCCTATACAGCTTCCTTCTGGGGTTCGACCTGCGCAGCGAGCCGCTGCACAATGCCTTTAAATGCCTCACCACGTGCTTCGAAATCTTTAAATTGGTCGAAACTTGCACAGGCCGGCGACAATAAAACGATAGGGTCGGTCTCGCCGGAGGCTTTCGCAGCATCAAATGCCGCTTGTGTTGCTGCTTCGAGCGTGCCGCAGCGAATGGTCGAAACTTTGTCTTTGAGCGACTTCGCAAACGCCGCTTCACTCTCGCCGATCAGGTAGGCTTGATGCACGCGGTCAAACCATGGAGCGAGCGGTTCGATGCCTTCGGCTTTCGGGACACCACCAACGATCCAATGCACTTTTGGCCACGTTTTGAGCGCTTGCTCTGCCGCCTGCGCATTGGTCGCTTTGCTGTCATTGACGAAGCGCACACCTTCAACCTCGCCTGCGCGTTCCATACGATGCTCAAGACCTGGGAAGGATTGGATCGCTGCCATGATCCGCCCTGGGGCGACGCCGAGCGCATGGCAAGCCGCGTAGGCTGCCGCCGCGTTCTGATAATTATGTCGACCCGGCAGAGCCTGGGCATCGGAAAGATCACCGACACGGATCGCCTGTCCGCCGGTGCTATCGTAGAGGTGACCATCGACGGCGCTGACGCCGCGGGCCAAGCCAAACTCGGAACTGATCTGCACGACGCGCGCGTCGCCCGGGCGCGAACGGCCCATCGCAATCGCCTGCGTGTGCGCGTCATCGATGCCAACGACAGCAACATCCCGCGCGCGCTGATTGGCGAAGATCCGCTTCTTGGCCGCGACATATCCATCCATACCGCCATGGCGATCCAAATGATCAGGCGAGATGTTCAAAAAGACGGCCACGTCACATCTCAGGCTGTCGACCAAATCGAGCTGATAGGATGAGAGTTCGAGGACATAGACCGCATTGGCATTGAGCGGTGCCATGTCGAGCACGCCGGTGCCGATATTGCCGCCAATGCGCACATCACGGCCTGCTTCGCGCAGAATGTGTCCGATCAGAGCGGTCGTAGTGGATTTGCCGTTCGTGCCCGTGATGCCAACAACTTTCGGACGGCCTTTCTCTGGCAAAGCCTGCACCGCACGCGCGAACAATTCCATGTCGCCGACGACAGGGACATTCATCATCTCCGCCATGCGCACCAAGCGATGCGGCTGCGGGAAGCGATACGGAATGCCTGGAGACAGGACCAGAGCCGCGAACTTCTGCCAATCGCGTTTATTGATATCGCTGACCGGGATGCCTTCGGCTTCGGCTTTGATCCGCGCCGCTTCCCCGTCGTCCCAAGCATGCACGCGCGCACCGCCTGCAGCCAAGGCTTTCGCAGCGGCTAAACCGGTGCGGCCGAGGCCATAAACGGCGACATCGCGCCCTGCATATTCGGTGACGGGGATCATTGAACGGGCGTTACCTCAGCTTCAGTGTGGCGAGGCCCGCTAGGGCGAATAAAAGCGATAAGATCCAAAAGCGAACGACGACCCGGGTCTCTGGCCAGTTCTGCTTTTGGAAATGGTGGTGTAGCGGCGCCATCAAGAAGATGCGCTTGCCTTCGCCGGTGAGCTTGCGTGTGATTTTGAACCAGCTGACTTGCAAGACCACGGATAGCACTTCGAGCACGAAGAGACCGCCAATCACAGCGAGCGCAAACTCGTGCTTAATCGCGACGGCGACCACGCCAATCAACCCACCCAGGCCAAGCGAACCCGTGTCGCCCATGAAGACTTTAGCCGGATATGCATTGTACCATAGGAAGCCCATGCCAGCGCCCATCATCGCGCCCATGAGGACGGCCATCTCACCGGCGCCAGGGGTAAACTGGATGCCGAGATAGCCGGCGAAGACGAAGTTACCGGTCAGGTAAGCGATCAACGCAAACGCCGCGCCAGTAAACATAATCGGCACGATAGCGAGGCCATCTAGGCCGTCTGTGAAGTTCACAGCATTCGCGAAGCCGACAATCACGATACACGCGAAGACGACGAATAACCCGCCGAGTGGGAAGAAATAGTCATTCACAAATGGGATCGCGACGCCGCCTGAGAAAGACGCTTCGTTGCGCTCGACAGATGTCTCAGGCGCAAAGCCAGCGATCCATTCAGCAAGTGGATTGAGGGCACCCCAATCAGCATGGCCGAGCGGCGTATGCGCGCCGTGCAGACCCATGATGAACGCACCCGCAGCAGCCGCGACGAGAAATTCAATGCCAAGCCGCAAGCGGGCCGACACGCCATCGGTGCTCTGCTTGGTCACTTTCGCATAATCGTCCAAAAAGCCAAGAAAGGCATAAGACAGCGAGACGACCAGAACGACCCAAATGTATGGGTTGCTCAAGTCCGCGAACAAGATGGTCCCGAGCAGCAGGCCAAACCAAATCAAGAAGCCGCCCATGGTTGGCGTGCCTTGCTTGGCCATTTGCGCTTCGAGCGAGAGATCGCGGATCGGTTGACCTTTGCCCTGACGGGCGCGCAGGACATCAATCATCCAACCGCCGATCAGCACCGTGACCAAGAATGAGGTCACGAGCGCCAGTCCCGTACGGAACGTCAAATAATTGAAAAGTCGTAGCGGCCCCTCTTCGGCAGCCAGCAATTCAAATAACATCTAAACCCCCTGCGGCACTTTCTGCACCGCGGACCATCAACCTCTCGTCTGCCGCAATCTTTTCTGAGTGTTGCGGATCTGCGAATGAAAGCATTCGGCTCGAATTCGCCGCGATTAACAAGGGCGTGCCCACTGCTTTTCGCTTATCTTTTCGGTTAGAAATCCACATGGAGGGATTGACCTCCGGCACGGACTCTATTCGTTCTCTTGCGCCATCCACAGCAAGGGAAAAACCTGCATGTGTACGGAACGTTTTATAACCCTTTGTCCACAAACGAACTTCTTGATCCCCAGCGGCCATTTTGGTGGCAATTGCCGCAAGGAGAGCTTTCGGTTCGGACAACCAATTACGCTTTTCTGTGGATGAAATGCCACGTGATACACCCGGCAATTTCTCGGCAACCGTGACCTGATTCACACTATGCATCGGCACTCTCCTTGAGAGCGGCGCGCGCAACGTCCTGATCACTAAATGGCACGACTGTGTCACCAATGATTTGGCCCGTCTCATGGCCCTTGCCAGCGATCAAAAGCGTGTCACCTTTTTGCAAATCGGCAATGGCTTTTTGGATTGCGGCCCCCCGGTCGCCGATTTCGATTCCGTTCGGGACCCCAGCGAGGACGTCCTTACGAATCGCGGCTGGATCTTCGCTGCGTGGATTGTCATCCGTGACGATCACCACATCCGCATGCTTGGCCGCGACCTCGCCCATCAATGGACGCTTGCCGCGATCGCGATCGCCGCCGCATCCAAAGACGACGACCAACCGCCCGGCCGTGTGCGGACGCGCCGCTCGGATGAGCACGTCTAACCCCGCTGGCGTATGCGCATAATCGACAAACACGCCAGCGCCATCTGCGGTCTCGCCGACATATTCGAGCCGCCCTTTGACGGGCTGCAACTTTGCCATCCCCGTCGCAACCGTTTGCAGATCCAGTCCGCAGGCCAAAGCGAGGCCCGCCGCCGTCAGTGCATTCAGCGCTTGGAACTCACCAATCAATGGCAAATCAATCGCGGCTTTGTCACCGCGCCAATCTAAGAACAGACGCTGGCCAGTCGCCTTTGGCATAAGCTCTTCGATCTTTAAGTCTTCGCCGCGCCAACCGACCGAAACCAAATCCAATCCCGCATCTTGGGCTGCGGCCTCAAAGAACAAGCGTTGATCGCTATCGGCGTTAACGACGGCTGGACAACCTTTTGGTGCCAGCTCGCTAAACAGGCGCAGTTTGGCCCCGCGATATTCGTCCATCGTATTGTGATAATCGAGATGGTCTTGGGTCAGATTGGTGAACGCCACTGCCGACAGGTTCACAGCGTCTAGCCGATATTGTGCAAGGCCATGCGAAGAGGCTTCCATTGCAGCATGGGTGACACCATCTTGCGACAGAGTCTGGAGGGTCGCGTGGATCGCCACCGGATCCGGCGTTGTATGCCCGAGGTCAATATTGCCCTTTGGCCCAATGGCGCCGAGCGTGCCCATGCTCGCGGCACTCAGACCAGCCGTCTGCCAGATCTGACGCAGGAAATCGACCGTGGAACTTTTGCCATTGGTTCCGGTGATGGCAACCACCGTGCGAGGCTGCTGCGGGTAGAATTTTGCTGATGCTACCGCCAAGGCGAGACGGGCATTCGCAACATCGACCCGCGCGGCGCTTTCTAAGTCCGGCAAGTCTTCGCCGAGCACCGCAATGGCGCCGGCCTCGACCGCGCTCGGAATAAACTTTCGACCATCCGTAACGACGCCCCGCATCGCTGCGAACACAAAACCCGGCTGAACCTTGCGGCTATCGGCCGTGATGCCTTTGACCTCAGCATCCGCGTTCGGTCCGGCATAGCCCGGAAACAGGTCTTTCAAAATCATAGTGATGTGCCTCTCCTATCTGCGACGGAGCGAACACGCGGCGAAGATGAAAGCGGCTCATCGAATCTCGGCTCAACGCCTAGGATCGGTGCAATCCGTTCAATCACCCGGCCTGCAGTCGGCGCTGCGTTCCATGCAGCGGTGCGACCACGGTTTGCTCCAGCCTTTGGAGAGTCCAGCACGATCAATACGACATATTCAGGGCTATCGGCGGGGAAAATGGCGGCGAAGCTGCAAATATTATCGGTTTCAGAATATCCACCGGGGATCGGCTTCTCGGCAGTCCCCGTTTTCCCAGCCACCCGGTATCCGCCGACCGCCGCGCGCTCACCCGTCCCATCCGTGACGGCTTCGCGCAGCATTCGGGTCACAAGATCCGCGGTTGGCGCCGCCATCACACGTTTTGGACTGCGTTTGCGTTCCGGCGCAAGCAGCAGGGTTGGGGCGATCATTTCACCAGCATTGGCGAGCGACGCGAACGCGCTGGCAAATGAGACGGGGGAGACAGCAATGCCATGACCATAACTCGCCGTGGCGCTGTAAAGTTCATCAAACTCTTCCGGCACCAATGGCCGCGCACTTCCAGCAAGCTCCACTGGCGATCGGGAAAACAAACCAAGAGATGCAAAGAATTCTTGTTGGCGCCGCGACCCCATTTGCCATGCAATCTTGACGGTACCGATATTGGAGCTGTCAGCGATAATCTCGCGCGGCGTCGGACGTCCTACGATCGGGTGATCATCGTGAATTTGCCGGCCGCGAATACGGATCGGCTCGCGCACATCGAACCGGTCACTCGGCCGGACGGCTCCGGCATCGAGCGCACCGGCCACCGTGAGCGGCTTGAACACGGAACCAAGCTCGAAGATGGCGCCGCTCGCGCGATCGAGAAGCGCTGGATCTTCGCGGCTCAATTCTGTGGCCTTGTGCGGATCGAGCGGCGGCCAACTCGCCATGCCGAGCACTTCGCCAGACTGTGCCGCGAGGACGACGCCCGCTCCGGCTTCAGCCTCATAAGCACCGACGGCAGCCGCGAGTTCGGCTTCGAGGCTGAACTGCACATTGGCATCGATCGAAAGATAGAGCGGCGACTCGTCCTCAGTTAGGCGGTCATCCATAGCGTATTCAATCCCGCCAAGGCCTTGGCCATCCGCGCCCGCATATCCGAGGATATGGCCCGCAAGTGTGCCGCGTGGATAGGCCCGGCGCGACTCTTCGCGAAAGCCAATACCCTCGAGACCGAGCTCAAAAACCGCTTGTCTCTGGCGCGGGGTGATACCGCGGTCGATCCATGCAAAGGCTCGCTCATTGTTCGAAAGGCGCGCAGTGATGGTGTCGACATTTAGATCCGGCAACACGCTTGCCAGCTCTTCAGCGATCAAAGCAGGCTCGCCGATCGCGCGCGGATCTGCAAACACCGAATAGGCCGTCACGGAGGTGGCGAGTAAGTCACCATTGCGATCGACAATATCAGCGCGGCGCGGCGCAGGCTCGAGGCTGGTTGCGCTCGCCACAACGGGATCGGAGCCGCTGAGCGCGACGGTTAGACCCTTCACGCCAATTGCGCCAAAGACAGCGAGCAGACACATTGAAACAATGCGCGTGCGCATGCCGCCACCTACCATGGTCACCTCAGATCCGGACTCAGTTCGCATCGCGCGCCTCCCGATCTGTTGGCGCATTTGCGTCTGGCAATTCCATTGGCGGCCCGACCCGCCCATCGAGGTCGACCGTGCGAACGAACTGCTCGGCCCGCGCGGGCACCATGCCCAGCTCACGGCGGGCAAACTCTTCGATCCATTCTTGGCGAGAGCGATGCGCAAACTCAGCGAGCAGATCCGCTTGTTCCGCTTGCGCTTGAACAATTTGGACCTCGACTGCTTCGATCTCAGCGACCGTTTCGCGCGCCCCGTATTTGGCGCGGTAGAGGCTGAAAATCAAAATGGCGACAATGGCCAGCCCGAAAAAGAAGGCGCGTTTGCTCATGCGGCAGCCTCCACGCTCTCGAGCGATGGCAGCCGCAAGCCTGTCTCAACAGGCGCGGTCCACGCCGGCGCATTGGTGCGCGTCACAATTCGCAGGCGGGCGGACCGCGCACGTGGATTCTCGACGACCTCTTTCAGGCGCGGCTCAATCGCTTTGCGTTGCTTCAACTCAAAGCTCGGCGTGGGGCCTTTGTCGACTTCCGGCATATAGCGCGACCCACCGCCGGTTGCGCCCGATCGCGTGCGCATAAATTGCTTCACCAAACGATCCTCGAGCGAATGGAACGTGACCACAACCAACCGCCCGTCTTCGCGTAGCAGCCGCTCAGCCGCCGCCAAACCCCGAGCGAGCTCACCAAGCTCGTCATTCACGAACATGCGAATGGCTTGGAAGGTAAGCGTTGCTGGATGGGTTTTCTTGCCGCGCCGTCCGCCGACGGCTCGCTCAACGCAATCTGCCAACTCGGACGTCGATTCGAAGGCTTTTTCTTTGCGCTGCGCAACGATGACATTGGCGATGCGTTTGGCCTGACGCTCTTCTCCAAGCTGCCGGAAAATGGCGGTCAGGTCCTGCGCTGGCAATTGATTGACCACGTCTTTCGCACTTGGCCCTGACTGCCCCATACGCATGTCGAGCGGTCCGTCGCGCATAAAGGAAAACCCGCGCTCGCCTTGATCGATCTGGAACGATGAGACGCCAATATCCAACATCACACCATCGACCAATTCAACGCCGTGATTCAGCAGCAAAGCGTCCATATTGCCGAACCGCCCGAGCAACGGGACAAGTCGCGGCTCTGCTTCGCTCATGCGTTCAGCGCGCGTAATCGCGTCAATGTCGCGGTCGATGCCAATCACTTGGCAATCAGCCGCATCGAGCACACGCAGCGCATAGCCACCGCCCCCAAACGTACCGTCGACATAAGTCTCGCCATCTTGCGGCGAGAGGGTCTCAATGACCTCCTTCAACATGACCGGGACATGGCTCATCGCTCGCCCTCCCCGACCACGCCGCGAATTCCAGCGGGGGCAAAAGCGGCATTGAACGAGCTTTCAAAGTCACCTTGGACGTCTTCAAGCTGAGCTTCCATCTCGGCATCATGGGCTGCATACCGTTTCGGTTCCCATAAGAAGAACCGGTCCATGGCGCCGACAAAGACCAGATCTTTGCCGATGCCGGCCAAATCCAAGTGTTTGGACGGGATCTTAATTCGGCCGGTATCATCGAGCTTCAACTCCACCGCTTTTGAGACTGTGCGATTGAGGAAGACTTTACGCGCGGTAGTGTTTGGCGCCAGGCGAAGCAATGTGGCTTGGTTTTGCTGCATCAGCGCGTCGCCGCCGCCTTCTAAGCAGGGCGATCCGTCGAGCGCGGGATAAAGGAAAATACGGGCGCCACCTTCCAATGCATGGCGGAACGGCGCCGGGACCGACACGCGTCCTTTACTGTCCAACGATGTCTCAAACGTGGAGACAAACACGGCCAACTCCCATCACATACCCCAGCCGGATTCATATGGACCCAGCATGCTCTTTTATGGGATAACATGGGACAGCTTGGATTCAAATGGGCAGCCTGGTGATTCTTTGCTGTCCACAAGGCCGCATTGACGAAACCAATCCAGAACAAACCAGAAATTTATCGGAACGCATCGATTCAACCCTACGTTAACCAATACAAAACTGTTTGTTTACAACTGATTAACTAAATGCGTTGGGGGCCAAAAAATTACACTTTTTTCCTGATTTTTTTCCACATTGGCCCCCAAATTGTATCTTGAACGCAGCATCGCGCTGCCGAAAGTACACGCCTTTTCAGCTTTTTCATCCTAGCCCCTTCAAGACATGCAATTACGAGTCGTCATTCTGGCCCTAGGCATCATGACCGCGCTGCTCGGCGCGGCCATGATCCCATGTTGGCTGCTCGATGTCGCGGATGGACGGCCAGAGTCGCCCGTCTTCGCGGCGAGCGCCACGGTTCTGCTACTCTTCGGCGGTGGATTGATCATCCTGTCAGGCGGCGAGAAGGAGCGGACGGGGGCGCGTGAAGCCTTTTTGCTCACGGTTTTGGTTTGGGTTGTCCTTCCGGCCATGGCCGCGATCCCCTTCATGGGCATCGGGATGAGTTTTACCGATGCGATGTTTGAAAGTATTTCGGGGCTAACAACGACGGGATCCACCGTGATGGATCGGCTGGAATACCAACCGCCAGGATTGTTGCTCTGGCGCGCAATTTTGCAGTGGTTTGGCGGTATCGGGATTATCGTGACAGCAATCGCCATCTTGCCCATGCTGCGGGTTGGCGGGATGCAACTGTTCCAGCTCGAAAGCTCAGATGTGTCCGGGAAGTTCGTCCCGCGCATCAGCGAAGTCTCGGCGCAAATTGGGATGATCTATCTGTTCATTTCAGCTGTGTGCGCCTCAGCTTACATGCTGAGCGGCATGAATGCGTTTGATGCAGTGGCGCACGCCATGACCACCGTCGCTGCGGGCGGATACTCAACCTATGACGCTTCTTTCGGCGCGTTCAGCGAAACCGCCCCGGCCGCCATTCCCGTCGCAATCTTGTTCATGATCATCGCTGGCTTACCGTTTAGCCTGCTCGCCCTCGCCATGATCCATGGACGGGTCAAACCGCTGCTATCGGACCCGCAGCCGCGCTTGTTCATGGGGCTGATCGTTGGGATCACCACGCTCGTCTTCATCATGCGCGTGATTGCCGACCAGGATTACGTGATTATCAGCCCCGTGGGCGGCTATATCGAAACCTTGTTTAATGTCGTCTCAGTGATGACCGGGACGGGCTACGCTACCACAGCCTATGACAGCTGGGGCGAGCCGGTGGTTATGATCTTCCTGATCACGATTTTCCTCGGTGGTTGCGCAGGCTCTGCCGCCTGCGGGATCAAAATGTTCCGTTTGGAGATCAGCTTCCGGGCAGTGATCGCGCATGCTCAGCAAATGGTCAGCCCTAACCGTGTGGTGCGCATTCGTTATGGCGGCAAAGTCATCGACAATGACACGCTACAGTCTGTCATGGTCTTTGTATTCTTATACCTCGCCACATTCATCGTCGCGGCGATCTTGCTCAGTCTCACTGGTGAAACACCGCTCACAGCGATTTCTGGTGCCGCCACCAGCGTCTCTAATGTCGGCCCAGGGCTCGGCGCTTCGATCGGTCCAGCAGAGACATTTGCCGGCCTCACAGACCGCGGCAAATGGATTTGCGCGATCGCGATGTTGCTCGGTCGACTCGAGTTTACCGCGGTGTTCGTTCTCATGACCCGCCGTTTTTGGCGCGGATAAACGACATCGTGTTAGATTCCCTCATTGCTCCGGCGGCTTAAATCCGGCAGAAGCACGCCATGGCCGATACATTGCACACTCCGACTGAAGATCTGCACGCCACCATGCTCGACATGGGTGCGCGCGCGCGCCTTGCCTCTGCCACGCTTGCCAAAGCGGGCCAAGACGGACGCACGAATGCCATCCTCGCGATGGCAGATGCGTTGATCGAAGCACGACCGGCAATCCTCGCGGCGAACCAAGAAGACCTCGCGGGCGGCCGGGCAAAGGGCCTCACCGACGCCATGATGGACCGCTTGGCGCTGACGTCCCAGCGGGTCGACGGCATTGCCGACGCCTTGCGCGCGGTCGCTGAGTTGCCCGATCCAGTCGGCAGCGAGATTGCACGTTGGACCGTCCCGTCCGGGCTCGACATTGCGCGCGTTCGCACACCGCTCGGCGTGATCGGGATCATCTATGAAGCGCGCCCGAACGTGACCGCGGATGCAGCGGCGCTTTGCGTTCGCTCCGGCAACGCAGCGCTGTTGCGCGCCGGCAGTGAAAGCTTGCAGTCTTCGATCGCCATTGCCGACGCCTTGCGCGCCGGTTTGGGAGCGGTCGGCTTGCCAGAGGATGCGGTGCAATTGGTTCAGACAACCGACCGCGATGCGGTGGGGTATATGCTGTCAGGGTTGCGAGGCAATATTGATGTGATCGTGCCCCGGGGTGGGCTAGGTCTCCTGCAACGCGTTCAAGCGGAAGCGCGCATTCCCGTGATCGGGCATTTGGAAGGCCTCTGCCACGTCTATGTTGACGGCGCAGCAGACCCGCAAATGGCGATTGATATTGCCGTCAACGCCAAGATGCGCCGGACGGGGATTTGCGGCTCAGCTGAGACGTTGCTGGTTGACGCGAGCGTGGCGGACAGTTTGCTGCCTGCAATTGCCAGCGCTTTGAAAGATGCGGGCTGCGACATGGTTGGCGATGATGCGGCGCGCGCGATCTTTGCCGATATGGGCGTTGCCACAGAGCAAGACTGGCGCACAGAATATCTCGCGCCGATGATCTCTGTCCGCGTCGTTGACGGCATTGACGGCGCGATCGAGCATATCACCACCTATGGCACCAGCCATACCGAGTGCATCATCACCGAAGATACGGCCAAAGCGGAGCATTTCTTCGCCAATATCGACGCTGGCATCATCATTCATAATGCTTCGACGCAATATGCAGATGGCGGGGAGTTCGGCATGGGCGCAGAGATCGGGATCGCGACAGGACGTATTCACGCCCGCGGCCCGGTGGGTGCCGAGCAATTAACGATCTTCAAGTATGTTGTGCGCGGGACGGGCCAAACGCGCCCCTAACTGCGAACATGTGATCCAAACTGATGGCCATTGCACGCCCTGCTGCTTTCCTGCCGCCGCGCTCGACGCGCGCGCGCATTGGCTTGTTTGGCGGCAGTTTCGACCCGCCGCATAGCGGCCATATGCATGTGGCTGAAACCGCCATGAAGCGGCTCGGGCTCGACCAAGTGTGGTGGTTTCCGACGCCAGGTAATCCTCTCAAAGAAGCGCCCAGCGAATATGCAGACCGGCTGCGCGCGGTGCAGGATATGACGAAGCGCAATCGAAGGATTCGGGTCAGCGAGGTCGAGCAGCAACTGTGTCTCAGATATACGGTCGACCTGGTAAAGCTACTCAAGCGGCATTGTCGAGACGCCCAGCTCGTTTGGATTATGGGCGGCGATAGCCTAATGACGTTCCATTATTGGAAGGATTGGCGGCTGCTGACAGACCTCGTTCCGATCGCTGTCGTTGCGCGGCCCGGGTTTGAGATAGCGGCACAGGTCAGTCCGTTCGCAAAAGCGCTAAAGCATGGTCGCATGCGAGACCAGGCTGGACGACTGTTGGTCACGCAGCAAACGCCGGCTTGGGTTTATTTACCCGCCCCGCTCAATCCGGTGTCTTCGACCGCCCTGCGACAGGAATTGGCATGACCGATCTGCACATCTTCGCCACGGGCGGCACCATCGACAAAGTCTATTTCGATGCGCTTTCAGAGTTTCAAGTCGGTGAGTCACCGCTGGATGCGATTTTGCGCGAGGCCAATGTCAGCTTGGAATATGAACTGACCTCTTTGATGAAGAAGGACAGTCTGGAGCTGACCAACGACGATCGCGAGGCGATCAAATGTGCTGTCTCGGACTCGCCTTGCAAGCACGTTTTGATCACGCACGGGACCGATACTATGGCGAAAACCGGTCAAGCCTTGATAGGCATCTCGGGCAAGACAGTGGTCCTCACCGGAGCGATGCAGCCCGCGCGCCTGCGTTCGACAGATGCGATTTTTAATGTCGGCTTCGCCGTCTCGGCCGCTTTGTTACAGGCGCCTGGCATATATATCGCGATGAACGGAAAGGTCTTCCCAGCAGATCAGGTGCGAAAGGACCGAGCGGCCGGGCGATTTGTGGGCGGTTGAAGGATCAGGCGAAACGCTAGAGCTGCATCTATGAGCACAATCAAGACCTGCCCCCGATTGTAATGGGGACAGGTCACGATAGGAATGTGTTTAGGCTCACTTCTGGCGCTTGTTCCATGTTGGATAGCGCTTGCTGATCGCCTTGTTAACCGCTTGGACGATCTCAGTTCTACAATAGGTTCGGTCCAAAATCGATCGACCGAACCCGACATGAGACCGGCAGAAACGGGATGCTTCACGCTCCAGGCGCTTCGCGACGAGTTCTTGTTTTTCAGCTTTGAGCACGTCCCCTACAGTATAACTGAATTGGAACGAATCACTCTTTGTTGTGGCTTGCGAAACAGGTGTGAAAGCGACCGCCATGGCGCCGCATAAAGCAGCAATGAAATAGGTATTCTTCGACATGTTTGTCTCCTTGTTGGAAGCGACGAGCTTGATTGCCCGGCGCGGTGAGGAGACAATTGCGCCGAGCGTCCGTTTAAGCTTGAGATATTTATGATGCTTTTGTGAAATCCGGTCAAAAGCTCATAATGCCTTGAATTATTTGAAATTAAAATAAATCCCCGACCCTGATATTTGGCGAGAAGCTGAGTTATAAGGAAGTTGTAAGCTTGCTATGAGGACCAATCGGCGAGGACTCTGGAACAAATGACTACGGGGACAGTCTATCAGGCAGGCGCACTTCGGCTCGATCTCGCCGATGAGCGCGCGTTCCTGAAGGGCAAACCCTTGAGCCTCGGCCATAAGTCCTTTCTCTTACTCGCAACACTGATGCGGTCACCGCAACGCATGCTCACCAAAGACGAACTGATTGAGACCGTTTGGGACGGGCGTATCGTCTCAGATGGCGTTCTCACAACAGCGATGCGAGAATTGCGGCGCGCGTTGAATGATAATGCACGACAGCCACTCTTCATTCAGACAGTTCACGGGCGCGGGTATCGGTTCTTAATGGCGGTCGAGACAGAGCCACCTGAATTGCCCGAAGAGGTCGAACAGGTATCGGATAACTCTTCAGTGCCTGAACAACAGTCACGTCGCAAATTGTGGACATGGGCCCCATGGGTTTTAATGGGTGGTGCATTCGCGGCCGTCCTGGCGACTTTGACGTTCAATCGAAGTGTGCTGGACGATTCTCGGATCGAGACCGTCACAGTGCCTGCAGAATTTGGACACTCCGTCGTTGTGATCCCGTTTGTGGACTTGTCGCCAGAGGAGAGCAATGCATGGTTCGCTGGTGGGTTGACGCAAGAATTGCTGACGACTTTGGGCCAATCCGCCGATCTCGCGGTGGTCAGCATTGATCGCGGTGCTTTAAGTGAAACAGCCTCCTTGAACGGTGCGGAACTGGCGCGACAGCTTGGAGTCCAATCTGCCATCGAAGGTTCGGTACGTCGGGCAGATGGTCGTATTCGGGTCAACATTCAGCTCAGCCGCGCGCAGGATGGCGTTGTGATCTGGTCAGAGTCTTACGAACGCGCGGATTCCGAAATCATCTCGATCCAGGAAGACCTCGCCTATGAACTCGCAAATTCTCTGTCCACCGTGACAGACACTGAGAAGTTGCGCGCGATGTCGAACGCCGGAACACGCTCTGTTGAGGCATATCAAGCGCTGCTGTCGGGACACTTCTATCTCAACCAACAATACGCCACCGGCGACGCCAATTACCGTCGGCTCGCTTATGAAGAATATGAACGTGCCCGTACCGTCGATCCGGACTTCTCCGAAGCACATTGGCTCGCAGCGAGGTATTGGCGAGAGCGTTCAACTTACATCGTCCCGCCCGGCGAGGCTAAGCAATACTCAGCTGAAGACATTACCGTATGGTTTGAAGAGCGCGTTGAACGGGCGATTGAGACGGCGCCAACGCCACTAGAACGATCCAAATATCTTGCGGCTCGGCATATGCATCGGCTTGAAATCGCCGCCGCGTCGCGTTTGCTACAAAGCTACTTAGAAGAGCGTCCAAATGACGCCTATGCTTGGGTCCAACTTGCCGAAGCCACCACGATCCAAGGCGATTACGAAATTGGCCAGCGCGCCGCAGAACGTATTGCGGTGCTCAGCGAGCAACAATCGATCTATCGGTCGCGTGTGATCCCAATCTTTCTTTGGGTGCGCGATATTGATGGCTCCGTTAAACAAGCTGAGCGGTTGCTATCGGCAGATCCAGACAATGCCTTTGTGCAATATCATGCGCACCGAACCTTCCTGTGGGCCGGGCAGTTCGAACGCGGACGGCAATTGGTTGATGGCATCACACAAGGGGCGCTGCCGGCGCATAATCGATCCCTTGCACGCATTCGCCAAGCCTGCGCTGATCGAGACTTCGCAATGGCTCAGACAGAATATGCCGCCTTACTCGCCAATGAGACTGCTAGCCGAGCGAGTGTCTGGTTGGCAGGTCACGCCATGGGAGACGCGAAGACGGCCGATGAAAGTCTCAAAGATCTCGACCAAGAGGGCCATCTTCATCAACTCGCAGCTTGGCTTCGATACCCTCATTCGATGCCACTCAATTTGAGAATCTCAACAGGAAACTGGCGTCGAATGGCGTGATCGTGAGTCGGCCAATAGAGCCGCCCTTTAGATGCAAACGACCTTGAGCCTATTCGAATGATCCGAGTATCCTGGGCTGGGTTAAGACCTAAGCGAGAAGGATCGCACGCCGATTCCCATTCGAATCTCAGCCACTGTTGCCAATTTCCCCTAGGCCCTGCTCGTCCCGCATGTTATTCTTTGCGGCATAACAACCTTATGGAGCCTGACCCTGCCCGCAGCAAAAACTGAGACCAATTCGGCCCGCGCCACGACAGTTGAAGACATTCGCGCGTTCTCAGAGATCATCGTCGCCTCTTTGGAAGATGACAAAGCCGAAGACCTCACCGTCATCGATTTGACGGAAAAATCATCCCTCGCAGACGTTATGGTTATCGCTTCGGGTCGCTCGGCCCGTCATGTGAGCTCGATTGCCAATCATCTGGCGCAAAAGGTGAAAGAGAAAACCGGCACGGCGCCTAAGCTTGAAGGCCTGCCAAATGCGGATTGGGTATTGATCGATCTCGGTGACGTGATTGTGCATCTGTTCCGCCCGGAAGTGCGGGCCTTTTACAATCTCGAAAAGATCTGGGCCGGCGATAGCGGGCATCGCCCCTCCGACGTATAGACACGTCGGCTTCGCGCCATGCATATCTCCATTATCAGCGTCGGGAAGCTAAAAAAAGGGCCTGAGAAGGACCTGGTGGATGATTATGTCAGCCGGTTCAATAAAGCTGGACCAGGCTTAGGACTACGTTCGCTAAAAGTGATTGATGTCGCCAGTGGCGCCGGCCTTGTCGCGGAAGGCGAGCGGTTGCTGAGCGCTCTGCCGACTGGAGCAAGATGCATTCGGTTGGATGAGCATGGTCCGCAGCTCAGCTCGGTTCAATTCTCCGATAAGATCGCGCGGATGCGGGATGACGGGTTGGGCCAGCTTTGTTTTCTCATCGGCGGCGCCGAAGGCTATAGTGACGAGGTTCGCAAGGCCTGCCCCGATACACTGGCTTTTGGTCCGCAGACCTGGCCGCATCGTTTTGTCAAAGTCATGATCGCAGAGCAGCTCTATCGCGCGGTCAGCCTACAAGCCGGCCTGCCCTATCACAAAGCCTAAGCCTTTGGGGTCATCCCAAAGCGTTTCCAGAAAAACCCATCCACGACGCGCTTTGGCAAGAGCATGGGCAGCGTGAAATTGGTCAATTTGTCCGGAACTGGCGCGTAGCGCGCTTTCGGTTTGGCGGCGGTGAGTGCCGTTTCGATCGTGTCGGCGATCACACTGGCATCCAAACCCGTGCGCCCCCCTTCGAGCATGGTTTCGCTGAACTTTTCAATCGGCTTTGCCCATGGCGAATTGGAATATGGATTTGAGCTATTATCTGCTTCCGCCTTGTCCCAGATCGGGGTCTTGACCGCGCCGGGACCGATGGCGATGGCGTCGATGCCAAAGATGACCAGCTCGCGCCGCAGACTGTCCGTCATGCTTTCGACCGCATGCTTGGTCGCGGTGTAAGCGCCGAGGAAGGGCGAAGCGAGGCGCCCGCCAACGCTGGTAATGTTGATGATCCGACCAGACGGTCCCGTCAGCGTCTCATCCATGCCGAGCAGCGGCGCAAAGGCCTGGCTGGCCCGCAAGAGACCGAACACGTTGACCTCAAAATGCGATTTGAATTGGTCGAGCGGCTGCAGCGCCAAAGGGCCCATATTGGCGATCCCGGCATTGTTGACCAATCCGGCAAGCTTTTGACCGTTCAAGGCTGCACGGACGGTTTCTACCGCCACATCGACCTGTTCGGGGTTTGTAACGTCTAGCAGGATGGGCTTGATGCGATCGTCAGCCGCAACGAGGGCTTCACCGTCCCTTTCTTTGCGAATGCCAGCAAAAACTTGCCAACCTTTCGCAGCCAGATGCTCGGCTGCGCTGCGGCCGATGCCGGTCGATGCGCCTGTGATGACGACGGTTTTCATAAAGCAATATCCTAAGCGAATTTATATCTTATACGATCCAGTATACAGAATGGATTAGTTTTTGTCTGCACCGCCTTCGATGACTTTAAATTTTGGGCGGCCTTTTGGGCTTGGCGGCGCGGTTTTTGGCTGAGGCTGCGCTGGATCCATCTCACTGGCGCGAACCAGTTGCGGGGTACTGCGCGCTGGCGGCGGCGCCTCTTCGATGTCTTCATCAATCTGGCGAACGCGCGGCGCGGTTTTTCGTTTGAAACCGCCTTTTGAGCCAAATCCAGATTTCGCTTTGCCGCGCGCTTTCTTGTCTATCTCGCGCAGTTTTACGTGCTGCAGCGACGACAACGCTTCATCAGCAGCGCCCTTCTCGGGATCGTGAAACGCCGATCCGTAGGTTTCGATGCGCGCCTCGACTTCTTCAAGAAACTGCTTTTCCCAATCCGAGAGCGGCGGACCAAGCCCTTGCTCAGCCAGCGTCGCGGCCTTGCGGATTTTGCGCAGGGCTTTGCGTTTCTTGCGTTCGTCTATATCGCGCGGCATGCCCTTATCTAGAGGGTACCGGCAAAGTTAATCAAGGCGCGGCTTAAAGCTCACCCAAAGCATCGAGATAGACTTCCAAGATCGCTTCTTGTTCTTGGCGCTCTTGCCGGTCTTGTTTGCGCAGTTTGACCACAGTGCGTAGCGCCTTGGTGTCATAGCCAAGCGCTTTGGCTTCGCCATAGACTTCTTTGATTTGCTCGGCGACCTCTTTCTTTTCTTCCTCAAGCCGTTCGATGCGTTCGACCGTCAGGCGCAGTTTATCGCGGGCGGTTTCGCTCAAATTGTCATTCATCTGCTCGGTCATATCAGAGTCTCGTCTTGGTCGTTAAAATTCGCAACCGGTTCCCTAATCGCAAATGCCGCGCAATGCGAGAGACAATCGAGACCTTTTGCAGCCTAACAAGAATTTGAAGCTTATGTGAGTGGATCTTAGCGTCAGATAACTTATTTGAACCGCATGATGAAACACACACGCCTAGCATTACCCCGCCGCGCCTTTTTGCTTGCAGCGCCTGCCGCTTTGATCGGCGCTTGCTCCGGCGGGGGCGGAAGCGGCCAAGCCTTTGCCGACACCGCCATGACCGACTTTTCTGACAGTGAATGGCGCAACCTGACCGAGGCGGAATGGAAAGACCGCCTGGAGCCGCTTGCCTATCGCGTCCTGCGCGAAGAAGCGACAGAGCGGGCGTTTACGTCGCCGCTCAATGACGAGAAACGCGACGGCGTGTTCCATTGTGCTGGCTGTGATCTCGCGATTTTCGATAGTGGAACCAAATATGATAGCGGCACAGGCTGGCCGAGCTTTTACGATTATCGGCCGGGGACACTTGGCTTCAAAGAAGACAATAAGCTTTGGATGACGCGAACGGAATATCATTGTGCCCGCTGCGGCGGACACCATGGCCATGTGTTCAATGACGGACCCGCGCCGACGCACTTGCGTTATTGCAATAATGGCGCGGCGCTGACGTTTAAGCCGGCTTAGAATCTTAGCTTGTCATACTTGCAGGCATCGACGGTCACATAGATCGAGCTCAATCTTCGCTCTTGGCTCCGAACAAGTCCAATTGATTGGGATCAGCTTTTCGGCGTCGGCGACTCTTCTTTGTTCGTCCTGACTTGAAATACAAATCGTCTGTGTGATCCTCGGTATTCGGGTCAGGCTCTGTAACCGGGCGTGGTTTCGGCTTCGGCTTTTTCGGCGTCTTAGCCAATTTCCAATAGGTCACCGCGAGGACGGTGTTGCCCTTGCCATCTTCATAATGCTGGACAAAGCCATGCCCTGGATTTTGCTCCGCGTGCTCAAGCATCTTGGCCAAATCCTTGGCGGCGGGCGTGATCCACTCTGTCTCGAGCGACGCGATCGCGACATCGTCGACCAGCGCTTCGGCTTCATAGCGCGTCCGGGCGGCGGCCTCTGCATTTTGCAGGGCATCTCGGGCAGTCTTTCCAATCGGATAGGTGTGGCTCATAGGGCAGCAGCTAGGTCTAACAATGCACTGTGTCTAGAGGGCATATGATGCAAGACTTATGCGAGCGCTGGCTGCGACAGACGCGCCGCTGCAAGACGCGCGAACCGCAGCGTGACCGCCTTCCGACGCGCCGCGGCAAGTTTCTCAATATCGGGCTCTCGGATCACCGCGCCGCCATACGCATCGGCGATGATCAGACCGGTATCTTCAGGGATCAGGTCTTGCGGGAATTGCTGCCCCACCGCGAAATAAAAACGATCACAGAACGGGCGATATTCCGGCCACTTTTGATCGCTGCGAAAATCGGCGACCGAAGACTTAATCTCAACAATGGTGATCTCACCGCCCGGACCAATCGCGGCGACGTCCGCGCGGCGCCCATTCGCCAAAGTCAGTTCGGTGACGCCAGCAAAGCCATAATCATGCAAGAGACGTAAGACACCGCGGGCAATCTCTGCCGCACATGGATCTAGCCGGTCTTCTTGCATATTGCCCTCCCGTTTGTTGCCATAATGTTCTAAATCCAGACCTCGCGCAAGCCCGCAAAACGAAAAAGCCCCAGCCATTCAGGCCGGGGCAATCTAAATTCAATTCTAGCTTGGCTTAGTCGCTCGACATCAGCGACAAGAAGAATTGGAAGATGTTCACGAAGTAGATGAAGAAGTTCAGCGCGCCGATATTCGTCGCAACCGCCATGCCGCGCTGGTCACCGCCAAGCGCGAAATAGGTTTCTTTCAAAGACTGCGTGTTCCAAGCCACCAGAATGGCCGAGAAGAGCGCGAAGGCACCTGAAATGATCAGCTGCATCGTGCTGCCCACTTGGAAGAAGGCCACGTTCGGGAAAATCATCGGCAAGATGAAGAACAACATCCCGATAATGAATGCCGCCCAAAGGCCCATAATGGCGAAGGTGCCGATTGGACCGAGATCACGCTTGGTTGTGTAGCCAAACAAAGACAGACCCGCGAAGGTCGCCGCGGTCGCCAAGAAGGCTTTGGTGATCACGAAATGGGTCATTCCGCCCATGCCGAGATTGGCCATCAAGAAATAGACGCCCATCGACAGACCCAGCGCCACGACGATGCCCCAATAGAGGATGGCACTGCCGGTTGGGCTTGGATTTTTCATCAGGAACATAGAGCCCAAGATGAGGGCCACAGGCGCAAACATAACGATGTATGTCAGCGGAGGCGTGTAAATCGCCATGCTGATCGGTGCGACCGACCCTGCGACGAAAGCGATGATGCCTGAAAGCGCGATGCCAAGCGCCAGTTTGTTGTAAACACCGAGCATAAAGTTGCGAAGGCCAACGTTCGTACTCGCATCCATCGTCCGGCCTTGGGCCGCAGACGTATTGAATTGGTTCATTTCTTCCTCTTTTCAAAGGCCCGCGCACGAGCGCACGGATTGCCTATATTATGTGCCTTTTTTTATCGCTTTTCAAGAAGAACTGGCTGGTCAGGGCAAGATTCACCTCGTATCGGTTTTCCTGATCAAACATTGAGGAAATACCTATGGCAATTGAGCGGCGACGTTTGGGGCGAACAGATTTGACGGTGAGCTCTTGTTGTCTCGGCACCATGACTTGGGGCCAGCAAAATAGTGAAGCAGAAGGCCACGCCCAAATGGACTATGCGCTCGAGCGCGGCGTTGATTTCTGGGACACGGCCGAAATGTACTCTGTTCCGCCGAGTCCGGAAACACAGGGGTCTACGGAACGCGTGATCGGCAGCTGGTTCAAAAAAACCGGGCGCCGTCAGGATGTTATCCTCGCGACAAAGGTATCTGGCCTCTCACAAATGGTCTGGACGCGCGACTCTGATGTTAAATTCACACGTCACACCAAAGAGCAAATTGACGAAGCTGTCGGCAAAAGTCTGAAGCGCTTACAGACCGATTATATCGACCTCTATCAGTTGCATTGGCCTGATCGTCCGACGGGGCTGTTTGGAGAAACGATGGATGAGAAAGCGTATTCTTACCCATACGAACCGTTTGAAGAAATTCTTTCCCATCTAGAAGCTCACGTAAAAGCCGGTCGCATTCGTCATATCGGGGTTTCCAACGAGACACCGTTTGGGATCATGCGCTTCATCGCCGAGAGCGAAGCACGCGGATTGCCCCGCATGGCATCTGTTCAAAACGCATATAATTTAGTCAATCGGGTCTTCGAAGATGGCGGATTGCAAGAAGTATGTGTGCGTGAGGCGGTCAGCCTCCTCGCATATTCGCCTTTGGCACAGGGCTATTTGTCAGGAAAGTATCGAAATGGCGCCTTGCCAGAGGGATCGCGCAAGCAATTGTTCAATCGGTTGCAGCGTTATGAAAAACCGCAAGGTTTGACGGCAATTGAGTCCTATCTCGCTTTAGCCGATGAATTTGGCCTCGATCCCGCGCAACTCGCAATCAAATTTTGCGACACGCGCGCATTCATGGGCGCAACCATCATCGGTGCCACAACAATGGAACAGCTAAAAACCTGCATTGATGCATTTGATATGGCCTGGTCAGACGAGCTGGAGACGGCTGTAAACGCGCTCCATGTAGCACAGCCGTCGCCCTGTCCTTAACCTTATTGAGCCTTGTCAAAGTTTGACTTTGCCCGTCTCAGCAGGCACCTTTGCAGCGACCGGTCTCGAAAAGGACTAGAGCCGGTCGCAACAAAGGGGAACATGAATGGCTGACGCCTCCAAATACGAAGAAAACATCAAAAAATACGCACAGGATTACAATCAAGCCGCAGCAGAGAAGATCGTGGGACATCTCGGCATTGCGCTGCGCAATCGAGACAGTTCGCTCGTCTCATGCTCGGACGATACGGAGCTGCAACGCGTGCGCGAAAAATGGTGCCGAGGGAAGCTCTCTTTGGCCCATACAAATGACCAGCTGGACGCCGCTATCGCATCGGTCTGCGAGGCCCTCAAAGCCGAAGGCGGGAACAAATCGCGGGTGACTTTCTATTACCTCCTCGCGGAGCATTTTGAAAAACTGGATGCGCTTGCCAGCTAAGCCGGACCTGAATATTGCCAGTGACGAGCCCGGCCGACGGTCGGGCTCGTTTCTTTTGTCCAGCATGATCACGCCCCTCACTCTATGACGATGCATCGACTTTTTGCCGCCCTCCCTGTTCCTGATGATCTTGCCGCACGGCTGGGACCTCTCGCTGTAGAGCTCCAGGGCGCGCGTTGGCGACGCCGGGAGCATTATCATGTGACACTCTGTTTTTATGGTCAGGTGGATGGTGAAATCGCCAATGAACTCGCTGATGCGTTGGAGAGCGTTCAGGCCCCTGCCCTTTCTATAGAACTTGACGGCGTCGGTTGGTTCGGACGGCGTGAACCACGGGCCCTCTACGCCCGCGTGCGAGAAAATGAGGCGCTAACCGACCTGGCCGAGCAATGCCGCAAACTCGCGCGGCGCTTTCATATCAAACTGGGGCAAGATCCATTCTTGCCGCACATTACGGTGGCCTATTGCAATCAGTCGCCGATTGAAGCCGTCCGCGCGTGGAGCGAGGATTTCCAGATTCTGAAAAGCGACACATACTTGGTCGACACATTCCATCTTTATGAAAGTTTCACCGGACACGGGCGCCAAAGCCAGTATGTTGCGCAAGCAGACTACGCTTTGGCGTGACCCTCTACTGACGTGTTTTGTCACGAGCCATCGTTGACGACACACGTAAAAAGCGAAACAAAACGGAATGGCACAACCCACTCTTAAGTCCACGCCGTCTCCTTCTAAAATGAAGGCCTTTCAAACGGTTCGAACCCAATCTTTGAAGCTGGCTTCCAATTTGAGCGACGCTGATGCGACCGCGCAATCCATGCCCGACGCGAGCCCAGCAAAATGGCATCTCGCCCATACAAGCTGGTTCTTTGAGGAGTTCATGCTTGCGCCTGTATTCGGTGAAAGCATCCGCTTCCATGAAACGTTCAGTTTCTTGTTCAACTCTTATTATGATGCGGTTGGCGCACGCCACGAACGACCGAAACGCGGCTTGCTGACCCGTCCGTCTTTGGATGAGGTGCTTGCCTATCGCCAGCATGTGGATGACGCGATGGGCCGCTTGATCGAGGAGCACCCCGATCGCTTGGACTTGCTTGATCTCGGGCTTGCCCATGAACAGCAACATCAAGAATTGCTGCTGACCGACATCCTCCACCTATTTGCCCAAAACCCGCTGCAACCTGCGTTAAAATCTGACGTAAATTTGCAAACCGCCAACTTGGAAGCCGCCCCTTTGGCTTGGGACTCATTTGAAGGCGTTTTGACAGAGATGGGTCATGATGATCCGGGCTTCGCTTTCGATTGCGAAACGCCCAAACACCCGGTGGTGCTGCGCGCATTTGAGTTGGCGCGCCGGGCCGTCACCAATCGCGAGTGGATCGCGTTTATGGAAGATGGCGGGTATTCAACCCCTTCGCACTGGTTGTCAGATGGATTTGCACGCGCACAATCGGAAGGCTGGCAATCACCGCTTTACTGGAGAAAACGGGACGGGGTTTGGCAGACTATGACCTTGTCGGGTCCGCAGCGTGTTCAGCTTGAAGCACCGGTCACGCATATTAGTTTTTACGAAGCCGATGCATATGCCACTTGGGCCGGCGCACGCTTGCCAACCGAAGCTGAGTGGGAAATCGCATCGCGCGACTCAGCGCTAGACGGCACTTTTGCAGGGAATGGCTATTACCAACCGCAAGTCCAAACCGATCCGGATGAACGTTACTATTTCGGCGACGTTTGGGAATGGACGGCAAGTGCCTTCTCACCATATCCAGGATACGTGCCTGCGGCCGGCGCTGTTGGCGAGTATAATGGCAAATTTATGAGCGGCCAGATGGTGCTGCGGGGCGGCTCATGTGCGACCCCCGACGCCCACATCCGTGCCACCTATCGCAACTTCTTCCACCCTGACAAACGTTGGCAATTCTCAGGCCTTCGTTTGGCAAGAGATATCTAAAATGGATGACATTTACGACATTGCCCCGATCGATCCGAAGGCCACCTTTCTTTCGGACGTCTTGAGCGGCCTATCCAAGCCCCAGAAAACGCTGCCCTGTCAGTATTTCTACGATGAGACGGGGTCCGAACTGTTCGAAGAAATCACACAGCTCGACGAGTATTATCCCACACGCACTGAGATGGCGATTTTGCGCGATCATGTGGAAGAGATTTCAAGCGCGATTGGAACGGACGTCTTACTGGTTGAGTATGGCGCAGGCGCATCGACAAAGACACGAATTCTCCTGGACGCTCTATCAGATCCGGCTGGGTACGTGCCGATCGATGTTTCTGAAGCCTTTCTATTGCAGACCGCAGAAGGCTTGCGAGCAGACTATCCAGACTTAAAAGTGCACCCGATCGTCGGCGACTTTATGGTCCGATTTGGCCTGCCCCAACCCTCGAACGGCCGCCCGGTTGGCTTTTTTCCAGGCTCGACCATTGGCAACCTGTCCGATCCCGAGATTGATCAATTTATGCAGGCCGCGCGGACATTGCTGGGCGCCGGCGGGCAGTTTATTTTAGGCGTCGATCTTCGAAAGTCGCCGGATATTCTCATTCCTGCTTATGATGATGCGGCCGGAACCACGGCACGGTTTAACTTGAACTTACTGACGCGGATCAATCGCGAGCTCGGCGCCAATTTTGACCTTTCGGGCTTCGCGCACAAAATCATTTGGAATGACACAGATTCACGCATCGAAATGCACCTCGAAAGCTTGAAGGCTCAAACGGTTTCATTGGGCGAAGAAGACGTCCCATTTGAAGCTGGCGAAACCATTCACACGGAAAACTCGCGCAAATTCGATTTGGTCCGTTTGAGGGACAGACTCTCTCATTCTGGATGGCGTACGGAACGCGTGTGGCGAGATGAGAACGACTACTTCGCCATCGTTTTACTCACAGCGGACTCCGATATGGTGTCATTTCAGCAACGCTCATAGCGCGAAAATAGAGCACGCTGCGATTGACCGTATACGACGCTTATGCGAGCGCGTTTTGACACTTTTGCTCGATATTCGAGCGTACCGCCACATAATGCAGCATTTTTATGCATCCTTCATGGTGAAACATCGCGCATTCCGCTCTTTTGCGGCCACCAATCGCAATATCTGGAAGGAGCGGATTGATGGGAAAAACTATTTCACGCGGTCTCGCACTCGCAATGCTTGCTGGCGCATTCACAGCCCCGGCGGCCATCGCTGAAGGTGAATTTTCGGGCAATGTTGCCCTAACGACTGACTATGTCTGGCGTGGTTTCTCGCAAAACAGCGAAAACCCAGCCATCCAAGGTGGTTTCGACTATGCCAACGGCGCGTTCTACGCCGGAACTTGGGCATCGATCGTCGACTTTGGCGGCGCCAATATGGAACTTGACCTCTATGGCGGCGTTGCTGGCGAGACCGACGGCGGACTTTCATGGGACTTGGGTGTCATCGGATATGTTTATCCGGACGCTGACGATCTCGACTTCGTCGAAGTTTATGGCGGCCTCGGCTACTCTTTCGACGCTGTCTCTGTCGGCGGTTACCTTTATGTCGACCCAGACAATGAGACTGTTTACCTCGACCTGTCCGCGGGCTTCAGCGCAACCGACACGCTCGGTTTTGACGCGACTGTCGGCAACTATCTCGACGGGTTCGACGAGTACACCAACTACTCTCTCGGCGCCACGTTGAGCACCGAATATGTTGACTTCGATCTTCGTTTCTGGGGATCCGATGTTGACGCGGATGATCTCGCTGACGAGCGCGTCGTTCTGACCGTCAGCCGTTCACTTTAAGCCTTAACGGCTTCAAGCCTGCCCGTTGCCCTCCTGTCTTGGGCAGGTCTGACTAGCCGCTGCGAGCACCGATCTGTTCGGTCCGCAGCGGCTCTTTCTGTTTAGGGGTTTGCGTTTGGGCAGTGCGCAAGCAACGCAAGCTAACATTTCGGATCGCGAGTAGTGTCTGCTTTGTGGGTCAAAAGCGGACGTTCGGCCGTAGGACTTCCGACCGCTTAGTAGGTGCTCGACCACAGCGAGCCCCGATCCGGTGCTTGACGCGGGTCGGGGCGTCTCTGCATGGCGCGGCACTGACCTGCACGCGACGATGTTCGTTGATTAGGAGTCTGCTTTTCTAAGCGCTAAAACAATCTTGCTGGCGGACGTCAGAAACGCCTCCTTTTCGGCCGATGTCAGAGTCGAGAGTGCGGCTTCGTTTATACCTGCGGCACGTGATTTCGCTTCGGCCTCTAGTCTTCTCGCGCTTGGGGTCAGCCAAATGAGTCTTGCGCGACGGTCGTCGGGATGCGGCGTCCGCTCGATCAGTCCGTCGCGTTCCATGCGCGCCAGCGTATTGGCGAGCGTCGCCTGTTCAACATCCAGTCGTTCCATTAAATCTGCTTGGGTCAGCCCATCGCGCTCCCAGAGCTCTAGCAAGGCCATGAATTGAGCCGGGGCAAGACCAAGCTGTTTAATATCCACGGCCAATCGGTTCGCGAACAGGCGCGCCATATGATTGGCGAGAAACCCTGCAGATCGTGACTTGTCAAAACTCATAATCAAATTTCTTAGAAACATAGCTTGCTGTCAATTGATATATAGCATACTATGTATATTCCATAAACGGAGGAGACCTCATGATGCATAAGATCAATTATCTGGTCGCGAGCGGCATATTCGGAATGGTTGTGACACCGGACGCGTTGGCGCAGGTCACGTTGATCAACACGTTCGAAGTTCCAGAACAGCGTTTAGACGAAACCATCCATGCCTGGGAGGTCGCCCGAGATTTCCTTTCCACACAGCCAGGTTTCATTGAAACAGCGCTGCACCGGTCGCGAGACGAGAACGCTAAGTATCAGATTATCAATATCGCCATCTGGAACAGCGAAGCCGACTTCTTCACCGCCACATCAAAGATGCGATCTGAAAAGGTCATGCCGCTTGTTGATGGGCTGAAATTCCAACCAGCTTTGTATGACGTCATTAGACATGACTTTGCAGAGCCGGAAAGGAGCGAATGATGAAAGCCCTCGCTCACGGCCTTGCTGGCGGTGTTTCGCTTCTCATCATCTCGGTTTTCTGGCTGGCCACCATAAGTTCGGAATTGAGCGGACATGACGTGTTTGTGCAGTCGGTCAAACTCCTTGTTCCTTGGGGGTTTCTGGTCTTGATCCAGGCTCTTGCGGTCACCGGGGGAAGCGGGTTCGCGCTTACGAATGGACGGAACAACCCCTGGATCACGCGCAAGCACGCGCGGATGAAGTTCGCTGCTGCGAACGGTATTCTCGTATTGGTCCCGGCAGCGCTCTTCTTAGCCTCAAAGGCACAGACTTTGGACTTCGACGCAGTCTTTTACGTGGTGCAGGCCGTGGAGTTGGCGGCAGGCGCGACGAATATCTGGTTGCTTGCTATGAACATGCGCGATGGGTTGAGAAGAAGGCGCAAGCAAGCCAGTCGTCGCGAGGCTTAGCTTCCCAATGTCCGCTTCGACGCCGAAAGCAGACATAGTCACTCCAAAGCATCACCCCATACCTCAAACGCAAAAAAGCGGCCCGGGAAATCGCGAACCGCTCTTTCAATCATCTGATCGCGTAGGTCTTACCCAGCAATCTTCCGAACATAATCATACTCGGCTTTTTTCTTCTCGCGCTTCTTCGCCGGTTGGAAGGCGACTTTCGCATGCTCGGCGCAGTATGGTCCACACGTTGCCTTGCGACCGCAAAAGGCAAATTTCGGATCTGCCGGATCACCGATTGGCCATTTGCACATGCTGTCGCGCAAGGTCAGAATGGTCGCCGCTTCGCCATCTGCAAGCGGTTGCGGCGGTAATGCCGCCAACATTGCGACTTTTTCGTTCTGTTTCAGCTCTGGCTCAACCACCGGTCGCTGCGGCTTTGGTGTGACCACGCTGCCATCGGGTTGAATCCGCGGCTTTGGACGCGCCAAACGCGGTGGCCGCTTCACCGGACGTGACGGTGTGGCCCGTCCAGATAGACCTAAACGATGTACCTTCCCAATCACGGCATTGCGCGTCACGCCGCCGAGTTCTTTGGCTATTTGGCTGGCCGAATGACCTTCCGCCCATAGCTTCTTCAATACTTCTACTCGATCTTCAGTCCACGCCATGCGTAAAACCCCGCTCTTTGGCAGCCCCTAGATATTGATGTGAGCGTCGCCACCAGCCCCGCTCTAACGCTATATATCGTATCAGGGGCGAAACGAAACACAAGATGCTGATTACCTCTGTCCACAGCCAATCAACATATAGTGGTATTTGTGGATAGATTTTGTCTATCGCCAAATCGCGAGTCACTTCTTAAGTGTGCGGTCATGCCTGATACATCACCCTCTTTGCTATCGCCCCCGAAGCCCCGTGCCTATGGCGCGGTCAACTGGCTCGGCCTGTGGACCCTCTATAAGAGAGAAGTGGGCCGTTTTATGAAAGTCTGGATGCAAACGCTGCTCGCCCCTGTGGTGTCCACCCTTTTGTTTATGACTGTGTTCAAACTGGCGTTCGGAAATCGCGGTGACCTTAGCGGAGATTTCGCGGGTTTAGACTATAATAGCTTCCTCGCGCCAGGCCTAATTGTCATGGCGATGCTGCAAAATGCATTTCAGAACTCATCGAGCTCCCTGACCATTGCCAAAGTCCAAGGCAGTCAGGTCGACTTTTTGATGCCGCCTTTGTCGCCAGTTGAGCTCACCGTCGGCTTCATATTCGGCGCCGCCACTCGCGGTATTATTGTCGGATTGATTGCCGCCGTCGGCATTCACTTTAGCGGGCTTGCCAATCTCTCAGTGGTCCATATTTGGCCCGTCATTTGGTTCGGACTGATGGCGACCATCTTCCTCGCCGCGATTGGCGCCATGGGCGGCATTTGGGCCGACAAGTTCGACCATTTGGCCGCTGTCTCAAACTTCGTGATCGTTCCGCTAACCTTTTTGTCGGGCACGTTTTACGACATCAATGTTCTGGTCGACCCCTTCCGGTCGCTGGCCTATTTTGACCCCATCTTCTTTTTGATCGATGGCTTCCGATACGGTTTCTTAGGCGCCGCCAATTCCAACATTATGACCGGCATGGTGGTGAGCGGGGCCGTCGCCTTTGCCGCGTCTGCTGGCGTCTGGTGGATGTTGCGGTCGGGCTATAAGCTTAAGGCATAGGCTCTCCTCCGGCCCTTTATCCTTCGACTTCGCTCGGGATGAGGCTGCCAATTGACCTGAGCGCCGCGCCGTTCCAAACACCGATCCCATGTCGCTGCCCATTCTCACCATGACCGACGTCCGGCTCGCTTTTGGCGGTAAGCCGCTCTTTGAAGGCGTGACGTTTACCTTGGCCAAGGGCGAACGCGCGGCGTTGGTCGGACGCAATGGCGCGGGCAAGTCGACGCTCATGCGCCTGATCACGGGCCGCCACGAGCCGGACGATGGCGAGATGTGGATCCACCCTGGCACGGTGATCACGAAGGTTGATCAAGAACCAGATCTCAGCGCCTATGAGACTGTGCTAGACTATGCCCAGTCGAGCGGCGCAGAACCCTGGCAAGCGGAAGCTGAACTCGGACATTTCGGCGTCGACCCGAGCGCTAGTCCAAGCATCCTGTCCGGCGGACAAATCCGCCGCGCTGCCTTGGCCAAAGCCTTTGCGGTGGCGCCTGATATTCTTTTGCTCGACGAGCCGACCAACCATCTCGACGTGCCGATGATCGAGACGCTGGAGAGCCGTCTGCTTGGATACGCTGGCGCTGTCCTGCTCGTCAGCCACGACCGCCGGTTCATGGAAAACGTCACGACCAACACCCTCTGGCTGCGCGACGGCGTCGTGCTCAAAAGCCCGAAAGGCTATGGCGACTTCGAACGCTGGGCCGAAGAGATTGAAGAGGCGGAAATCCGCCAACTGGAGAAACTGAAAACCCAATTGAAAGCCGAGGAGCATTGGCTGCAACGCGGCGTGACGGGCAGGCGGGCCCGCAATATGGGGCGCTTGCACAAGCTTAAAGCGATGCGGGCAGAAGCGGCGCGCCGCAAAGCCGCGATTGTGGCCCAGAAAGCCAATGCTGGGATGAGCGCCGAAGATGCCGGCCACCAATCGCGCAAGGTGATTGAAACCTTCGGACTCACAAAAGCCTATGGCGATCTCAAGATTGTCGAAGGTTTAGACTTTAAAATCATGCGCGGCGATCGGCTCGGTCTGATTGGTCCAAACGGGGTTGGCAAGACGACGCTCTTGAAACTGCTGCTCGGTGAACTCGAGCGCGATCGCGGCAATGTTAAACTCAACCCGGCTCTACGGATCACCTATCTCGATCAAACGCGTGACACGCTTCGGCCAAAGGATACGCTCTGGGAAGCGCTCGCGCCGCAGGGCGGTGACAGCATCATGGTGCAAGGCAAACAGCGTCATGTCGCCGCTTATGCAAAAGACTTCTTATTCAAACCGGATCAACTACGCCAAGCGGTGGCGGCGCTGTCGGGCGGAGAACGCAATCGTTTAACGCTGGCCATCGCTTTGGCGCAATCGACCGATGTTTTGGTGCTCGACGAGCCGACCAATGATCTCGACATGCAAACTCTAGATCTCTTGGAAGACATGTTGCTCAATTTTGAGGGCACGCTGATCCTGGTCAGCCATGACCGTGCCTTCTTGGATGCGACCGTTACCTCGTGCCTGGTCCCGCTCGGCGACGGCGAATGGGTCGAGACGGCAGGCGGCTGGAGCGATGCTCAGAGCCAGATCAAAGGGAAACCCGGCAGAGCCAGCAAAGCTGAAAAGAAACCGAAATCTGTAAAGCCCAAGACAAGCGCGCCGAAGAAGCAAACGAAACTGAGCTTCAAAGATCAGCACCGCTTACAAGAAGTCGAAGCGGCGATGCCGCGTTTGGAAGCTGAAATTTCTGACTTGGAAGCTAAGCTTTCTGATCCCAATCTGTTCAATGAAAATCCAGACGAATTCAATCAGATCAATACGCGCTTAGAAGCCGCGCGCGGTGAGCTCGAACAAGCCGAACTGGACTGGATGGAGATCGAGGAAAAGAAAGAGGCCTTGGCCGGCTAGTCTCCATTACAAATGCTGACGCCGCGTCGCGGCTGGCCAGGTCGGACAGAAAATGATCCAACGGGGAAAACACCTCGGAGAGCATGCCTGTGTCAGAAACAATGCAACTCGTCGCCCTGAAGCAATATTGCGTCGGCGCGCCAAAACTCGATGATTTCGAGATTGTCGAAAAAGCAGCCCCCAACCCGAATGACGGGCAGTTTCGGGTGCGACACATCTGGAACTCTGTCGACCCCGGGACACGCTCGAGATTGTCAGGCGGAGACAGCTATGCCGCCGCGTTGCCCCTCGGCAAACCGATTGATGGATTTAGCGTCGGCATTGTCGATGCGTCTGAAAACGCTGACTATCCGGTCGACACGAAAGTCTTCTGCGCCGGAGGATGGCGCACGCATACGATCCAGACTGGCAAAGGCTTTATAGGCAAAGTCCCAGACGCCGTGCCATTACCGCTGTCTTTATGGATCGGCGTGCTGGGTGTGCCAGGTCTGACCGCTTGGTTCGGATTGAAATCCGTCGCTAAATTCAAAGAAGGCGACCGAGTCCTCGTCACGTCAGCCGCGGGGCCAGTAGGGGCAACAGCCGGACAACTCGCCAAAGCCGGCGGCGCGGCGCAAGTGGTTGGCGTCGCGGGTAGCGATGCCAAATGCGCTTGGTTGGTCGAAGAGGCGGGTTTCGATCACGCGATCAATTACAAAACCACACCCGATCTCGACGCCGCGATCAGTGAGGCGATGCCAGATGGTGTGGACGTGTTATTCGACAATGTCGGCAATGCGATGATCAATCGCGTTTTACCCAAGATGCGTTTGAACGGACGAATTTGCGTCTCGGGTCAGGTTGCGGATTACAATCTGACGCCAGAAGAGACGCCGGGCATCGTCAACACCAAGCCTTTCATTACACATCGCGTTTTGATGCATGGCTTGGTTGTGTTCGACTATGCGCGCGAGTTCCCGGTGGCGCTGAACGAGATGGCCACGCTGATTGGATCTGGGAAATTGAAACTCAAAGAAGAACGGTTTGAGGGCATTGAAAACATGCCGACCGCCTTTTGCGGTCTCTTCCGCGGCGAGAATTTTGGCCGCCGCGTTGTGCAAGTGGGATCCGAAGCATAAGCTATTCCGAGCGGGACGCTAATTTGCTAATCGCGCGCAAGGGAGAGGGTTATGAAACAGATTTTACAATGGATCGGATTGGCCATCTGTGCGGCAGTTGGTCTGGGCGTCGCAAGCGCCCAAGACTCTGTACAAGACCCAGTCGAAACGATCGAAGATCCAATCATTGAGATCGAGCAAGTCCATCCCGCCTGGGAGACATTTACGCCCGAGTTCACACCTTATGTTTGCCCGTTCCATGCCGCAGCGCCGAAATATGATCCGGAAGAATTTCGCTGCGGCTATGTCTTGGTGCTGGAAGACCGAACCAATCCAGACAGCCGTCTGATCAAGCTTTCCGTCTTGAAGATCGCCGCCACCACAGAGAACCCGGATAAGCGCGCTGTCATCCGTCTCACCGGCGGACCGGGTGGAACATCCCTGGTGGCAGGCCGCATTGCGGCCTACCAACGCGCAGACACAAAACGCTTTCGTGATGTGGCCGACCTGATTTTCTTCGATCAGCGCGGCATTGGCTATTCGGAAGCCCATTTCTGCCGTGCGGTGCCGCGCGAATTCCAGCTTGGTGTCAGCACCGAAGATGGCCAGGTCCTGAGAGCGGCCGCATTGAAAAAATGCCTCGACGAAGCTCGCGCGGAAGGCATCGCGGTGGATGCCTATTCAACTTGGCAGAACGCCTTGGATGTTCGCGATATTCGCCGTGCGCTTGGCTATGACCAATGGACCTTGTTTGGCGTGTCATATGGTACCGAACTTGGACAAGCTGTCTTGAATGTCGATGAAGATGGAGTCCGCGCCGCGATCCTCGACAGTGTTGTGCCAGCGAACCCGCTCGATGCCGGCGGCTGGGGGGCGATCGCCTACGGATTTCGGTCTTCGCTGACCGCGCTTGACGCGGCTTGCGCTGAGAATAGCGATTGCGCCCGCGACGTTGGCAGCTTTGCTGATCGGTTCATCGCCGCGTTCGAATCCTATGACGAAGACCCACTCATCCTTGAAGACCTTGATCATGGCCGATTCCTAGATGGCCGCGCAGTCATGGATGGCGACCTGGTGGGCGCTGCGGTTTTCCAAGCGCTTTATGTCAATTCGATTTATGCCGATTTCCCGAGCTTTTTGCGCGCCCTCGAAACCCGCGATGAAGTCGCGCTCAGAGCCTATGTTGATGTGCTCGCTTTTCCCATTGATCACAACTGGGGCAACGGCATGGAATTGGTCGCCAATTGCCGCGGCGCTGCCCTTGTGACGGGAGAGCAATCGGCGGAGATGGCCACCGCTGAGCCAAAATTATCGCAATGGATCGACACCACAAGCTGGACCGAATTTTGCGGCAAGATCTACGACATCAATCCAGATCCAGCTGTGAAGACTTTGGTCACGGATGTGCCGATCCTCGTTGCGGCGGGCACGGTTGATCCGATCACACCACCCTATTACGGCCAATCGATTTTGCCGGGCCTCAGCCGTGCGCAATATGTCGAAATGCCTTATACAGGTCACGGCGCACTATACAGCGATCCGGATGGCTGCGGCGGTGACCTTTGGATCGCTTTTGTCAGTGATCCCATGGCAGAACTCGACACGTCTTGCACGGCCAGCGTTCCGGCACCCGACTTTGTAACCCGACTGATTGAAACCAAAGCGCCATACCGGCTCGCACGCGGCATTCAGGCTGGCACTTATCCGAATATGGTCATAGCCATCGCAGCTTTGCTGGTCATTAGTCTGATCGTGTTTCCGCTCGGCTGGACCGCTCGAAAAATCCAAGGCACGGACGCGAAGAGCTTCAATTTCGGACGGCCATTGGCGTGGGTCGGTGCATTGGTATCGCTAGGCGGGCTTGGCTGGGCGATCTCGCAGATTCTAAATACGGCGACCAATCATGCGCTCGCCCTGCCCATCGGCGTCCTGCCATCAACAGGCTGGGCCTTCTGGATGGCCTTGATCGGCTTTGGACTTACCGCGTTTGCATTGGTTCGAGCCGTCAGAAGCGGTGGGTTTGGACGCCAACAAGTCGGCGCGTCTCTTGGTATCGTGATCACCACGCTCGCCTCATTTGCTATCCTCTTATTTCTCTTATCGCTCGGCTTAGGACCTTTCTAAATTGACCACACCCTTTGATATCGCCTCAGTTCCCTACTCCCGCTTCACTTTCGAACGAGACGGCCGTGTCCTCACCGCGGCGATCACGTCAGACCATCCCGTCAATGGCGTTGATGCGGCGATGCATGAGGAGCTTGGCCGCGTGTTTACTGACCTGCAGCGCGACAGTGAGAGCGACATTATCATCCTCACAGGCAAAGGCCGCGCCTTCTGCGCCGGCGGCGACTTTGATTGGTTCGATGAGCAAATCTCGGACCCGGGAAAATTCCGCGATATTGCTTGGGAAGCCAAGCGGATCGTGACCTCCATTCTCGATATGGAAAAGCCGATGATTTGCCGGCTCAATGGCGCAGCAGCAGGTCTCGGCGCAACCATCGCGCTACTCTGCGATATGATCGTGTCGGATGAAAAAGCTCTGATTGGCGATCCACACGTCAAAGTCGGCTTGGTGGCTGGCGATGGCGGGGCTGTGATTTGGCCGCAATTGGTCGGCTTTGCCAAAGCCAAGGAATTGCTGATGACGGGGGATCTTTTGTCAGCAAAAGAGGCGCAGGATCTGGGGCTGATCAATTATGCTGTGCCAACGGACCAACTCGACTCTAAAGTCTCCGAACTGGTGACGAAACTGCAAGGCAATCCGAAATGGGCAGTGCGCTGGACGAAGACCGTCACGAACATTCCGCTCCGCGCGCTCGCCGCCCAAATGATGGATGCCAGCGTCGGCTGGGAAAGCGTTTCCAATTACATGGATGACCGCAAAGAGGCGGTCGATGCGTTCCGGGAAAAGCGCGCGCCAAACCTAACAGGGGAGTAAGCGCCGACGGGCGTTCTCTGGCGGCGCCTAAAAACTTAGCGCGCGGTGTCGCCACCGCGCGCTGTTTCGGGAGGAAAAGCAGCTTTGTTTAGCTGTCTTTGTATTTGCCGTCTTTCACGGCCAGAGCCATCACTTCAGGATACGAGAGCGCCTCGACAACATCAGCGATCATCGCTTTTTGGCACGCCCGGCGGACCGACATCCGTGACGCATAATAATTGGTGACCTTTTCGGGTTTGCATGCCGTCCAAGTCTGCTCTCGGATGCTGTCATAAATCTCCTCCACCGAAGCATCGAGATCGACCTGGATTTCCACAATTGGGGCTTCGCTGGCGAAAGCAGGGGAAACGGCGACCGCGGCGGTGCAGATAAGAGCGGCGAAAAGTGTTTTGGGAGTACGCATATCTTGTGATCCTTTTTGTCTTCACAACCAAGCTGGCTGTGAGCCGAACAAACCGGAATGCCGCTCCGAAAGCTCTGCAACCGCGAAAATGCAGGCCCTTTTTCGAAAATGCGGACGCTTTTTTGGATTTGATCAGGATTTGACCTTTCCCGGTTTCTCGACTATCTCCCCCGCTCCTCGTGGTGATTTGGCCGGTCGGCTTGCAGCCACGTAAAACAAGTCGCTAAAAGGCCGTGCGGAATAAAAAGACGCGATGTCGATCCGCCTTCCCGATAGCGAAACCAGTATGGGAGCGGCCGATGCCGATCAAAATTCCGGATTCTTTGCCTGCGCGCGAAACGCTTATTGGTGAAGGCGTGGCGGTAATGTCGGACTCGGATGCGATCCGGCAGGATATACGTCCGCTCCAGATCGGCCTCCTCAACCTGATGCCGAACAAGATCCGGACGGAAACGCAAATCGCGCGCCTCATCGGTGCAAGCCCGCTGCAAATCGAGATGACCCTTGTCATGGTCGGAGGTCACACGCCCAAAAATACCAGCCAAGAGCACCTGATCAGCTTCTATCAAAACTGGGACGCTGTGAAGGATCGCAAATTTGACGGCTTCATCATTACCGGCGCGCCGATCGAAACGCTGCCTTTTGAAGATGTCACCTATTGGAACGAGCTAACGCAAATCTTTGAGTGGACGCGCACGCATGTGCATTCAAGCTTCTTTATCTGCTGGGGCGCAATGGCGGCGGCCTATCACTTCCATGGCGTGCCAAAACATGTGCTTGGGGAGAAAGCCTTCGGCGTCTATCGCCACCGCAATCTCGACCCGACATCGCCTTACCTGTCTGGGTTTAGCGATGATTTTCAAATTCCGGTCAGCCGGTGGACGGAAATGCGCGCAACAGACATCGCGCAAGCGTCCGGATTGAAGATCCTGATGGACAGCGATTTTACAGGGCCTTGTCTTTTGTCCGATCCCGTGGCGCGTAATCTCTATTGCTTCAATCATATTGAGTATGATTCAACCTCGCTCAAAGAAGAGTATGAGCGTGATGTCGCTGCGGGCAAACCCATCAAACCACCGCACGGCTATTTCCCGCACGATGACGTGACCGCCCCGCCGCAAAATCGGTGGCGCAGCCATGCTCATCTTTTGTTCGGAAATTGGATCAACCAGGTCTATCAAACCGTACCCTATGACTCTGATGCGATTGGCACATAGACTTCGAAGATGCTCCGGATTCGACGCGCGACAAAAGCAGATGCCGACTTTATCGCACAGACCTATCGCCCCTTCGTTGAAAGCCATTGGGCATCGTTTGAAGAAACGGCGCCAGGAGCCACCGAAATTGCGGCGCGCATTGAAGCCGCGGGCGATTTTTATCCATGGCTCATCGCCGGGGACGATGAGCCGCTTGCCTTTGCTTATGCTTCGGCCCACCGCTCGCGAGCCGCATATTCGCGCTCTGTTGAAACATCGGTCTACACCGCGCCAGACGCGCGCGGCAAAGGAATCAGCAAACAGCTTTACCTCGCATTGCTGAGTGTTCTGACAGATCAGAATTACATCATGGCCTTCGCAGGTATAGTCGTGCCCAACAATGCGAGCATCGGCATACACAAAGCTGTTGGGTTCGAGTGGGTCGGGACGTATCCCAATGTTGGCTTCAAACTTGGCGCTTGGCGCGACACGCAATGGTGGGGTCGTCCACTCGCTATGCCTTCGACGCCCCCCGCGAAAATTCGGCCTGTTTCAGACGTCTTTGCGGTGAAATAGCCCTATCGCTGCGGGACGTCTTTCGCGCCGACCGCATCGCGACTAAGACCGCTGCATGAGTTATTTCGCAAACGAACCCGACCACATCACTGAAATCCGGCGCCAGCTGCAACGCTTCGTGGCCGAAAACGCGCCGCGCGAAAACCGCATTGCTTGGGATCGCGAGGCGACCTGGCCGCGGGACGTCTTTAAAGGCATTGCGGAAATGGGTCTGATCGGCCTGACCATCCCGGAAGAGTATGGCGGCATGGGTCAAGACATTGTCGGCGCGACGGCGGTAATTGACGAGCTTTGCCAAGCCGGTGCTTTTCTGGCCGGGCCCTATATTCATGCGGCCTTCTATGGCGGGATGAACCTCTCGGAAAATGGTTCAGACGAGCAAAAGGCTGAATTCCTACCCAAGCTCGCGCGCGGCGAGATGTTTCTTTGCTATGGCCTGTCAGAACCAAATGTCGGCGGCGATCTCGCCAGCGTTGAAACCCGCAGCGCTATGGACGGCGACGAGATTGTCGTCAACGGCGCCAAACGCTGGTGCACCGGCGCGGATTGGTCTGACTATATTTACTGCCTGACGCGGTCGGGTCCGCCTGAGGCGCGCTATAAGAACCTAACCTTCTTACTGATCCCAACCAATGCGCCAGGCGTCAGCATGCAAGCGATCGAGCATGCCAATTTGCGCTACACCAAATCCATGGACGTCTATTTCGACAATGTCCGGCTACCAAAATCCGCGATTGTTGGCGGTGAAAACAATTGGAACCAAGGTTGGAAATTGCTCGCTGGCCGCGCCCTGGATGTTGAAAAAATCGAAATCACCGCCGTGGCTTACGGCATTGCCCGCGCAGCCGTTGAAGAAGCCTGGCAATATGCGCAAGAACGCGAACAGTTCGGCAAGCCGATCGCGCAGCATCAGGCCATCCGCCACAAACTCGTCACCGCGCGGACCAAACTACAAGCCGCGAAGCACATGCTGTATCACGGCGCTTATCTCGCTCAGACCGGCCAGCCCTGCAGCATCGAGACGTCGATGGCGAAACTCTTCGTCGCCGACACCGCCGTAGAGATCGCGACCACCTGCCAGCAGGTTATGGGGGCCTACGCTTTATCGGACGCTTATGATATGGAAAGACATGTCCGCGACTTGCTCGGCATGCCCATCGTTGGCGGGTCTTCGGACATGCAGAAGAACAATCTCGCCAGCTTGATGCGATTGTAAAAATTTTATCGTACCAGGCCCCTTCACACTGCGTCGGTTTAGGACATGGACCTTTCTGCCCCCGGACTTGACAATCAAATGTTGCGGTTCGAGCCGATCGATGTTCGGCACCGGGATTACATTTTCGACTCCGAAATTGAAAAGTCCGTTTGGAAATGGATGCCCGCTTTGCAGGGCGGGACCAGTCTCAAGAACTACTTTGACGCGATCATAGCGATGCAAAAGTGCGGACAGTCCGCAACGTTTGTGCTTTTCAGGCAAGACGATAACGCGTTCGCCGGGGTGACGGGCTTCACGGACATCAACAAAATTCATCGCCGCGTCCGCAATGCTCTGGCTTGGCATCCACCAGAGATGGCGACCATGGATCTTTACCAGGCCGGACAACTCGCGATGATCGAGCGGGCGCATGACTGGCGCGCCAAACGCCTGGAATGGCAGGTTAATCCCGAGAACGATTTCATGACATCAATGGTGGCGACGCTTCAGCCCACGCGCGAGGCCACGTTTCGAAACTTTGAACGCACAGCCGACGGGGTTTGGGTCGATAAAGTTGTGTTTGCTTTTACGCGCACTGAAATGACCGAAGCGATCGTGCGTCTCAAACGAGACCTGTTCGCGACTTAAACTTCCACCTCTAGGCGCTCAATACCCCGGAAGAATGGCAAGGCTCGCCAGACGATCTCTTGCTCAGGTAAACGCATGTTCGGATATTTCACAAATAGTTTCTCATAGACGCGCCGCGCTTCGATCCGCGCGAGGGGTGCGCCGATGCAAATGTGGGCGCCGCCGCCAAAAGAGACATGCGATGACCGTTTCACTGTAATGTCGAAGTCCTCCGGTGCCTCGAATTTGGATGGATCCCGATTGGCGGCCGCGAGTGACATGAAAACCGGCTGGCTCTTCTTCATCGGGCACCCAGCGACTTCGCGGTCCTCCGAAACAATGCGAGACGTCGCTTGCACCGGTGCCTCATAACGCAGAACTTCTTCCACCGCTTGCGCCGCCAAGCTCGGCTCAGCTTTCAGCGCCTCCATTTGGTCTTTATGGTTGAGGAACAACCAAACACCGTTGCCGATCAGATCCGTCGTGGTCAGGTTCCCACCGACCAGCAAAGCCTGCAAATTGGTGCGAAGCTCGTCATCATCGAAGTCACCGCCATCAGCTTGTGCACGCACCATGTCGCTAATCAGATCATCTCGCGGTTCAGCCCGGCGCGCTTCCATCAGCTCCGTGAAATAGGCATCGAGCTTCTCACCGCTGGCCATCATATAGTCGGCCTCTTCTTTGCTGCGCATAGGATTGAGGCTGAGGATGACCCCCTCTGACCAATCGCGAAACTCATCCAAACGGGACTCATCCACGCCAAGGATATGCGCGATGATCATGATCGGCAGCGGCACGGCAATCTCTTCCATAATATCGAAGCGGCCCGAGCTTGGTGCCTCATCGATGACCTTGTCGATCATCGCTTCAATTTCCGGCTCCATCTTTTTGATACGCGCATAGAAGGCCTTTACCAGTGGCAAGCGATTGCGCGCGTGGTCAGGATCATCTTGAAACAAGATGCTCGATCGCCGTCCCTCAGGATCCTCCGGATCAACCATCATGCGGGTCATCGAGCCTTCCTCGGCATTCTTCGGATGGCGCACAAAGGTGCGATCATTCACGGTGGCGCGAATGTCATCATAGCCGCTGAGCAGCCACGTTTTAACGCTCTCATCTCGCAAGACCGGGCAGGCTTCACGCAGCGCTTTCAAACGAGGATGCGGATTGTCCCGCGCCTCAGGATCGAATGCCGAAATCTCCATAATGGAGTTTGGGACTTTGGGTTTGGACTCTATCGCGCTCATGGGTCATGCCTCCCTCGACCTGAGGCGGGCGCGCTGGCGTAAGCGTGTCCATTTTGGATCTTTGCGCGTCCGCTTTTTGGCAAACTAGCCGATCGCTTCGCTCGCGAACAGGCTGTCTCGGGGTCACCCGTCTGGCATGGAAAATTTTGTAGCGGGGCTTGGCTTCCCCCCCGGAACAGACCGGACAGGTTTAATACAGGAGATTAAAATGACGGCGACGACACTCGATAAGACAGCTCTGAAGCAAAAATATGCGGAAGAACGTGACAAGCGGTTACGGGCTGATGGAAACGGCCAGTATGTGCGTCTGGAAGGCTCTTTCGATGAATTGGCGGCGGATCCCTATACACCGGTTCGCGAACGCAAACCGCTGACAGACCACGTCACATTTGCCTTCATCGGCGGTGGGTTCTCCGGCTTGGTGGTTGGCGCTCGCTTGAAAGAAGCGGGTATTGATAGCGTGCGCATTATTGAAAAAGGCGGCGACTTTGGTGGCACCTGGTATTGGAATCGCTATCCTGGCGCGCAGTGCGATACGGCGGCGATGATCTATCTTCCGTTGCTCGAAGAGACAGGGCATATGCCAAGCGAGAAATATGTTCACGCCCCCGAAATCCGTGATCATTGCAGCCGTATTGGCAAGCAGTTTGATCTCTATAATCAAGCGCTTTTCCATACCGAAGTGGAAGCGCTGGAGTGGCAGGACGATCGCGCCTGCTGGCTGATTAAGACGTCACGCGGAGATGCCTTCACGGCTAAATATGTCGGACTGGGCACGGGACCGCTGCACGTCGCAAAGCTTCCAGGTATTCCCGGGATCGACACATTTGAGGGCAAAGCCTTTCATACCAGCCGTTGGGACTATGGTTATACCGGTGGCAGCCCGGATGGCGCTGGAATGGACAAGCTCGCTGACAAACGGGTTGCGATTATCGGCACGGGTGCGACGTCGGTTCAGTGTGTCCCTCATCTCGCAAAAGCCACAAAAGAGCTCTTGGTTTTTCAGCGCACGCCGTCATCGGTTGATGTGCGCAACAATCATGCAATTGAAGCCGATTGGTTTGAGTCGATTGCAACGCCTGGCTGGCAGCAAAGATGGTACGACAATTTCGTCGAAAACCAGTCCCAGGGCTTTCCTCAAGAAGACTATGTCATGGACGGGTGGACTGAAATTTCGCGACGCATTCGCGAAAAAGTGCAAGCGATGCCAGCGGAGAAGTGGACGCCGGAATCTATGCTCGAAGCGTTCGAAGATGCTGATTTCGAAAAAATGCAAGAAATACGCGATCGCTGCGATCACGTTGTGCAAGACGCAGGAACGGCCGAAAATCTCAAAGCGTGGTACCGCCAACTCTGTAAACGCCCTTGCTTTCATGATGACTATTTAGCGGCCTTCAACGAGCCAGGCACACAACTGATTCACACAGATGGCCAAGGCGTGGAACGGATCACCGAAACGGGTCTGATTGCCAACGGCCAGGAATACGAAGTGGACTGCATCGTCTATGCCTCTGGGTTTGAAGTCGGCACCGATTACACCGAGCGGTCTGGGTTTGACCCGGTGGGCAAAGATGGTGTTTCGCTCTCTGACGCTTGGAAAGACGGCATGCGGACGCTCCATGGCTTACACGTTCACGGTTTCCCGAACGCCTTTATCGTCCAACCGAACCAAGCCGCATTGCTGATCTCAAATGTGCCGCACAATATTGTCGATCACGCCAATACGATCAGCACGGTTGTCGCGCACGCAGAGCAGCAAAACGCGGCGACGGTCGAGCCGACCCAGGCGGCCCAAGACGCGTGGGTGGACATGGTGCTGAGCGGTGCCGGGATGATGATCGGCAATACCGAATGCACGCCCGGCTATTACAATAATGAAGGCGAAGGCATCACCGAAAAGAACCGTCACGGTCTGGGTCACCCGGCTGGCGCGCGGGCCTTCTTTGCACACATCAAGGCTTGGCGAGAATCAGGCGCGTTTGAGGGCTTAGACTTCTCCCAACGCTAAGAGGGTCACGGCATGGAATTGAAAGCGACGCTCTACGACGTAAAAGACCAGATCGCGACTATCAGCTTGAACCGCCCCCATCGCAACAATGCATGGACCGGGCGGATGCATACGGAATATCGCTATCTGTTAAACCAGGCGGAAATATCAGACGATGTTCGCGCCATCATTATCACCGGGGTGGGTGAGCGATTTTGCGTCGGCGGCGATGCCAAAGCGCTCGATGGTCATTCGAAATCTGGATCCTATGACGCTGGGACGGCGCCGGATCTTATCACCCCGGGCGATCCTGAAGTGGCAGCATTTCGCGAAGACTTCTCATATCACTTTGCTTTAAAGAAACCGGTCATCGCCGCGATAAATGGCGCTGCCGCCGGCGTGGGGCTTGTCCTCGCTTGCTACGCTGATATTCGCTTCGCCGTGCCCGGCGCAAAACTGACTACGGCACATGGGCCGCTGAACATGCCAGCGGAGTATGGTCTTTCTTGGTTGCTGCCGCGTTTGATTGGCGGCGCACGGGCGATGGAACTGTTGCTCTCGAGCCGAAAGTTCCTCACAGACGAAGCGCATGCAATCGGACTGGTACACCAATTATGCCCGCCGGCCGATTTGATTGAGACGGTGCGCGCATATGCTGCGGACCTAATCATACGTGTTTCGCCGGGATCCCTTTGGCAATCGAAACGCCAAACCTATTTGGACTTTCATCGTGATGTGGGTACTTCCGTGCGGGAGGCCAATGATCTGCTCGCCGAGATGGTAAAACACCCAGACTACAAGGAAGCGATTACAGCCTTTTTGGGCAAACGTCCTGCAAATTGGAGTCAAAAGACAGACTCTGACCAATAGGCATCTTGCGCTGCAGCATACGGACTATATATACACGTAATCAACTTGGCGTATTCGTATGTATTTCTGTGAAACGATCTCGCCTTCGGACAAGAAAAATCTGAAATCATAATACAAAACACAGCTAAATATTAGACATCTCACAATATTCTTCCGTAGTCCGAAATCATGAGTACGGACACGAATGAAAATATTTCGAAACTAGATTTGCTTAGTCAGGCCGCAGACATTGTCGCCGCTTATGTGAGCAATAATGCAATCAGCGCGTCAGACTTGCCCAGCTTATTGACCACGGTGCATCAAAAGCTCGGTGAACTGGCGGTGGAAGGCGGCGAAGAAGAA